>NZ_JCASID010000011.1:0-183320 GCF_059685855.1 Telluria sp. ZB4P37 | reverse complement strand
TTTGTAACCCGCAGTGCCGCAATGGTACTGCTGGACGATGGCGAGCTTAAATTGCTCACTGTACTTCGACATGAAAAAACCCCAAAAGTTGGTGTCCAACTTTTGGGGTTCAGTTCACGCAGGCGCCCTTCGAGAATTACAGCGGATGGCAAGGCCGGCTCACGTCCACCGTATCGCCATCCTTCCTTGCCGCTACCTCCTATTTCAACCGGCAGGTCAGCGCCCAGCACGAATCCCAGCGCCCGATCTTGATCTCGCGGACCGCCGTGCCAAGGCGCTTGCGCAGGGCGCTGTCGGTCGGGTAGTTCTTCGGCAGCTCGTGGCGATTGCCCTCGGCGTCGACGAAATTGGCCCAGGTATTGCCCTGGGCATCCGTGCGCGCCACCGTCGGGCTCACGCCTTCGACATATTCGTCGTCGATCAGCACCAGCAGCACGTCCTTGCCAATGCGGGCGCGCAGGCCGGCCAGGAAGGCATCCTGCTGCTCGCGGCGCAAGTGCGACCACAGGAAGCCGGCGAACACGGCGGTGATCTTTTCGTCGGCGCCGATATCCGCCGGGATGTCCAGCGCATCGACCACGCGGTACAGCACGTTGTCCAGCCCGTCGCCATGCTCGCGCGCCACTGCCAGCATCGCCTCGCTGATGTCGGTGGCGATCACCGACCTGGCGCTCTCGGCCAGCACATCGGTCCAGTAGCCGGTGCCGCAGCCCAGCTCTAACACGGTGTGCCCGCGCATCAGTTCGGTGACCTGCTCGGCCACGTCGTCGAGGTCGTCCTGGCGGTCCTCATCGGCTTCGTCGTGGAACTGGCTGTCGTAGTGGTCCGCGATGGCGGTGAAGAATTCCGCGACCGGATTCGTATTCATGGTGTTTCCCTGGTTCTCAAAGTTCATAGTTCTCGCCGCCGCGCATCGCCGACTCGACCATCTTGCGGTTGAGCGTCGGTGCCAGCAGTTCAATGAAGGTATAGATATAGCTGCGCAGGTAGGCGCCCTGCTTGACCGCCACCCGCGAAATGTTCATGCCGAATAGCTGGCCCACGGGAATCGCGCGCAGATTGCGGTCGCGCTCGGGGTCGAAGGCCATGCCGGCGATGATGCCCACGCCCATGCCCAGCTCGACATAGGTCTTGATCACATCGGCATCGATCGCTTCCAGCAGCACGTCCGGCTTCAGGCTGCGCAGCCCGAAAGCGTGGTCGATCTTGCTGCGCCCGGCGAAGGCGGCATCATACGTAATCACGGGGTAACTGGCGATCTCTTCCAGCGATACCGCCTTCGAGCGCGTGAGCGGATGCTCGTGCGGCACCACCAGCACGTGTTCCCACTGGTAGCAGGGCAAGGTGATCAGGCCGTCGATGGAGGCGATCGATTCGGTGGCGATCGCCAGGTCAGCCTGGTCGTTCTTGACCATGTCGGCGATCTGCTTCGGATTACCTTGCAATAAAGACAAGCGCACCTTCGGGTATTTCTGCATGAAGGCCTGCACCACCTTGGGCAGCATGTAGCGTGCCTGGGTGTGGGTGGTGGCGATCGTGAAGCTGCCGCTGTCATGGGCGGCGTATTCCTTGCCGATGCGCTTGAGGCTTTCGATCTCCTGCATGATCAGCTCGACCGACTGCAGCACCAGGCGGCCCGGCTCGGTCAGCCCGCGGATGCGCTTGCCGTGGCGGGTAAAGATATCCACGCCGAGCTCTTCCTCGAGTTCGATGATGGCTTTCGAGACGCCCGGCTGGGAAGTGAACAGCGACTTGGCCGCATCGGTCAGGTTGTAGTTCTGGCGGACGGCTTCGCGCACGAAGCGCAGCTGGTGAAGATTCATGAAGTGGTGGTGGCCTGTTGACTGTTCGCGTAGCAATGTTTTGCAAATCCTGCATCAGATGACATTTTAAGATGCTTATTCAAGTTACGCATATAAGCAAATGAATTCTCCGTAGTTTGGAATATATAGAGCGGTCCGTACACTGGGTCCAACCATTTAATGGGTGGACAATGTTTGCCGCGTTGGCAAGGTCCGCCCCTCAGGAAGAGACCATGTACCGCTACGACCACTACGACCATCTCATCGTGCGCGAACGCATCGCACAATACCGCGACCAGGTGCAGCGCCGCCTGAACGGTGAGCTGCTTGAAGAAGAATTCCTGCCCCTGCGCCTGCAAAACGGCCTCTACATGCAGCGCCACGCCTATATGCTGCGCGTCGCCGTGCCCTACGGTTTGCTGTCCTCCGCCCAGGTACGCATGTTTGCCCATATTGCCCGTAAGTACGACCGCGGATACGGCCATTTCACTACCCGCCAGAACATCCAGTACAACTGGATTGAGCTGGAACAAACCCCGAACATCCTGGAAGACCTGGCATCGGTCGAGATGCACGCCATCCAGACCTCGGGCAATTGCATCCGCAACATCACCACCGACGAATTCGCCGGCGTCGCGGCCGACGAGATCATCGATCCGCGTCCGTTCGCGGAAATCCTGCGTCAATGGAGCACCTTCCACCCGGAATTCATCGCCCTGCCCCGCAAATTCAAGGTCGCCATCAACGGTGCTGTAGAGGACCGTGCCGCGATCGCCATCCACGACATCGGCCTGACCCTCGTGCACAACGAGGCGGGCGAAGTCGGCTTCAAGTTCATGGCCGGCGGCGGCATGGGCCGCACCCCGATCCTGGGTTCGGTCATCCGCGACTTCCTGCCATGGCAGCACCTGCTGACCTATACCGAAGCCGTGATGCGCGTGTATAACCAGTACGGCCGCCGCGACAACAAGTACAAGGCCCGCATCAAGATCCTGCTCAAGGCCCTGGGTGTGGAGGAATTCACGCGCCAGGTCGAGCTCGAATGGCTCGATTTGAAAGACGGTCCGGAAACCCTGTCCCAGGAAGAATTCGACCGCGTGGCCGCCTGGTTCCAGCCGCATGGCTATGCCCAGCTGGAAGACAGCGATCCGACCGCTGCCCACCCGGATAACCGGGCCTTTGCCAACTGGCTCAACCGCAACGTCAAGCCGCACAAAATGCCGGGCTATGCGGCCGTGCTGCTGTCGCTCAAGAAAACCGGCGTGCCGCCTGGCGATGCCACCGCCGAGCAGATGGATTTCGTGGCCGACCTGGCCGACCGCTACAGCTTCGGCGAAGTGCGCGTGACGCACGAGCAGAACCTGGTGCTGGCCGACGTCGAGCAGAGCAAGTTGTTCGAGCTGTGGCAGCTGGTGAAGGCCAAGGGCCTGGCCACGCCGAACATCGGCCTGCTGACCGACATGATCGCCTGCCCGGGCGGCGACTTCTGCTCGCTGGCGAACGCCAAGTCGCTGCCGATCGCCGCCGCGATTGGCGAGCGCTTCGACAACCTCGACTTCCAGCACGACATTGGCGACATCGAACTGAACATCTCGGGCTGCATCAACGCCTGCGGCCACCACCACGTGGGCGCCATCGGCATCCTGGGCGTGGACAAGGATGGCAGCGAGTGGTACCAGGTCTCGATCGGCGGCTCGCAGGGAAACAACGCCGCCATCGGCAAGATCATCGGGCCCTCGTTCTCGGCCCTCCAGATGCCGGAAGTGGTCGGCCGCCTCTTGGAGGTCTATGTGCGCGAGCGCTTCGAGGGCGAGCGTTTCGTCGACACGGCCCAGCGCCTCGGGGTTGCGCCATTCAAGGAACACGTCTATGCCACGCCGATCGTGGCGGGCGCACTGGCTGGGGAAGACCACTATGCTTAATACGCACAAGCAGATCATCAAGGGCCGTGAAGTTGTCGACGACGACTGGAGCGTGCTGCGGCTCGACGAGGGCGACACGCCCGACACCGTCGCTGTCCCGGAAGGCAGGATCGTCGTGCCGCTCGCCGTGTGGCAGGCGCAGCGCGAAGTGCTGGACAAGCGCGCCGAAGTCGGCGTCTGGCTGGCGGCTGACGAGCAGGCTGCGGCGCTCCGCGACGACCTGGGGCGTTTCGCCGTGGTCGCGGTGGACTTCCCGAAATTCTCGGATGGCCGCGGCTATTCGATCGCCTTCAACTTGCGCCGCCGCCTGAACTACACGGGCGAGCTGCGCGCGATCGGCGACGTGCTGCGCGACCAGTTGTGGCCCCTGTCGCGGGTCGGCTTCGACGCCTTTGCTACCCGCCAGGACCGCAGCATCCACGACGCGCTCAAGGGCTTGACCGTGTTCTCGGAAACCTACCAGGGCTCCGTGGACCAGCCGCAGCCGCTGTTCCGCCGTGCGCCGCGCGGCGCGCCGCGCGAGCTGAACGACGTCGGCGCGGGCATCTGAGGATATCGAGATGAGCGATCTCCACCGCCGCGTCGAAGAAACCCAGGCCATCCTGGCGCGCATCGCCCGCGATTTTTCCCCGGCCGTGTTTGCGTCCAGCCTTGCGGCCGAGGACATGGTCCTCACCGACCTGATTCTCAAGGCCAAACTGCCGATCGCGATCTTCTCGCTCGAGACCGGCCGCCTGCACGCCGAGACCCTGGACATGCTGGCGCGCGTGCACGAGACCTACGGATATGAGATCGCGCTGTACAAGCCGCAGCCTGACGCGGTCGAGGCCTATGTGGCGCAGAACGGCCTGAACGCCTTCTACGACAGCGTCGAGATGCGCAAGGAATGCTGCCGCATCCGCAAGGTCGAGCCCCTTGGCCGTGCCCTGGCCGGCAAGCAGGCCTGGCTCACCGGCCAGCGCCGTTCGCAGTCGACGACGCGTGCCGAACTGGCGGTCCAGGAGATTGACTCGGCGCACGGACTGCAGAAGTTCAATCCGCTGGCCGACTGGTCGGAGGACAACGTCTGGGACTACCTGCGCACCAATGGCGTGCCGTACAACGCCCTGCACGACCGCGGCTATCCGTCGATCGGCTGCGAGCCCTGCACCCGGGCGGTCCAGCCGGGCGAGGACGTGCGCGCCGGGCGCTGGTGGTGGGAAAACCCCGAATCGAAGGAATGCGGCCTGCACGTGGTCGACGGCAAACTCATACGCATCAAACCAGTGGCTGCGTAAGCATTCACAACAAGGCAAACAACATGACGACAGTATTCGACAACCCGGGCGTACTCACCGCGGTGAACGCGCGCCACCTCGACGCCCTGGAATCCGAGGCCATCCACATCCTGCGCGAAGTGGCGGCGGAATGCAGCAACCCTGCCCTGCTGTTCTCGGGCGGCAAAGACTCCGTCGTGCTGCTGCGCCTGGCCGAGAAGGCTTTCCGCCCCGGCAAATTCCCCTTCCCGCTGGTGCACATCGATACCGGCCACAATTTCGACGAAGTGATCGCCTTCCGCGATGCGCGCGTCGCGGAACTCGGCGAGCGGCTGATCGTCGGCTCGGTCGACGAGTCGATCCGGCGCGGCACGGTGCGCCTGCGCAACCCGGCCACCGACTCGCGCAATGCGGCGCAAGCCGTGACGCTGCTGGAAACCATCGCCGAACACGGTTTCGATGCCTGCATTGGCGGCGCCCGCCGGGACGAGGAAAAAGCGCGCGCCAAGGAACGCATCTTCTCCTTCCGCGACGAATTCGGCCAGTGGGACCCGAAGGCCCAGCGCCCGGAACTGTGGGACCTGTATAACACCCGCGTGCACCCGGGCGAGAACATGCGCGTGTTCCCGATCTCGAACTGGACCGAGCTGGATGTGTGGCAGTACATCGCCCGCGAACAGCTGGCGCTGCCGCCGATTTATTTTGCCCACGAGCGCCGGGTGATCCCGCGTAACGGCCTCCTGGTGCCGCTCACGCCCCTGACCCCGGCGCGCGAAGGCGAAACCGTTGAAACCCGCACCGTGCGCTTCCGGACCGTCGGCGACATCTCCTGCACCTGTCCGGTGGCCTCGCATGCCAGCACGGTCGAACACATCATCGCCGAAACCGCCGTCACCGACGTGACCGAGCGCGGCGCGACCCGGATGGACGACCAGACCTCCGAAGCCTCGATGGAAAAACGCAAGAAGCAAGGATATTTCTGATGAATGCCATGACCGACAATCTGCACCAATCCGGGCTGCTTCGTTTCATTACGGCCGGCTCGGTCGATGACGGCAAGAGCACCCTGATCGGCCGCCTGCTGTTCGACAGCAAGGGCATCTTCGCCGACCAGCTGGCCGCCGTCTCGCGCTCGAAGCACAAGCGCACCGTGGGCGACACCATCGACTTGTCGCTGCTGACCGACGGCCTGGAAGCCGAGCGTGAACAGGGCATCACCATCGATGTGGCCTACCGCTATTTCGCTACGCCCAAGCGCAAGTTCATCATCGCCGACACCCCGGGCCACGAGCAGTACACCCGCAACATGGTCACCGGCGCCTCGACCGCCGACGCGGTGATCATCCTGGTCGACGTCTCGAAGGTGAAGCTGGGTATGGATGGCAGTGTCGAATTGCTTACCCAGACCAAGCGCCATTCGACCATCGCCAAGCTGCTGCAGATCGAGCACGTGATCGTCGCCGTCAACAAGATGGACCTGGTGAATTACGACCAGGGCGTGTACGACCGGATCGTCGCGGCCTATGGCGAATTCGCCGCCTCGCTCGGTTTGAAGGACGTCACGCCAATCCCGCTGTCGGCCCTGAGCGGCGACAACGTGGTCGATGCGTCGAGCAAGATGCCGTGGTACCAGGGTCCGACCCTGATCGAGCTGCTGGAGTCGCTGTCGGTCTACGACGAGTCGCACGCCGCGCCCTTCCGCTTCCCGGTGCAGCTGGTGGCGCGCCACAATGGCCACGAAGCGAACGACTTCCGCGGCTACATGGGCCGCATCGAATCAGGCCGGGTGGCGGTGGGCGACAAGCTGGTAGTGCAGCCGTCCGGCCAGACGGCCACCGTCAAGGAGATCGTTACTTTTGATGGCTCCTTGCCGTCGGCCGCGGCCGGCCAGTCGGTGACCCTGCTGCTGAACGAATACCTCGACATCTCGCGCGGCGACCTGCTGGCCAGCAGCGAGCAAGCCGCCACCCAGCTCAAGCAGGTCGTGGCCGACGTATGCTGGATGGCGGACGAGCCGCTCGATGCGCGCCGCAAGTACTGGATCAAGCACGGCACCCGCCAGACCGGCGCCAAGGTCACGAAGGTCGACAGCATCCTCGACGTGAATACCCAGCAGCGCCATGCCGCGGATGGCTTGAAGCTCAACGACATCGCGCGCGTGCACCTGACCGTGCAGCAGCCGCTGGCGGCCGACGCCTATGCCGACAACCGCGCCACCGGGGCCTTCATCCTGATCGACGAAGTCACGCACCAGACCGTCGCAGCAGGTATGATCCGTCTGGATCAGGCTTAACGGGCGAAGGAGAGGTATGGCGCAGGCGCTGGGGAAAGTCTATCTGGTTGGCGCCGGCCCCGGTGCGGCAGACCTGATCACGGTGCGCGGTGCGCGCCTGCTGGCCCAGGCCGACGTCGTGCTCTACGACGCCCTGGTCATCCCCGAGATGCTGGCGCTGTGCAGCCAGGCCGACCTGATCGCGGTCGGCAAGCGCTCGGGCCAGCGCTCGATGGCCCAAACCCTGATCAACGAGCAGCTGGTCGACTGCGCCGGCAAATACCAGCGCATCGTGCGCCTGAAAGGCGGCGACCCGATGCTTTTCGGGCGCGCCGACGAAGAATTGCGCGCGCTGGAAGCGGCCGGGATCGACGTCGAAGTCGTCCCCGGGATCACCACCGCGGTGGCGGCGGCGGCGGCGGCCAAGCAGCCGCTGACCAAGCGCGGGGTGGCGCGCAGCGTCGCCTTCTTCACCTCCAGTACTGCCCCTGACCACCCCGACCATCCGGCCCTGCCGGAGACCGACACCCTTGTCCAATATATGGGCGGGCGCGAAGCCGCGGCCACTGCCGAGCGGCTGCTGGCGGAGGGACGGCGGCCGGATTTGCCTGTTGTCGTGGTGGAGAACTGCAGCCGGGTGGATCAACGCATCTTGCGCTTGAGCCTGGCGGATCTTGCACATGGGCTGGAGCCGGGGCATGGGCCGGTGCTGGTGATGCTGGGCGAGGCGCTGGCTAAACGCGAACATCAACCGTAGGGTGATCCCCGCGCGGGCGGGAGACCCGCCCGCCCTACGAACATCCTATCCCCAGGGCGTAAACTCGATCCCGTTCGTGATCGACCCGATCACCTGCGCCTGGTTCTCCGCACTTTCGCTGAACAGGCCCAGCACGTGCTCGCGCGGCATGTCACCCGCCAGCACGCCCATCCAGTAGTCGCGTCCGGCCCCTTCGGCACTGCGGTGCAGCACGTTCTGGTACAGCAGCTCGACGAACTGGGCGTCGCTGGCGTTGGCGCCGTACAGGTCCGCGAACTCGCGGCTGTTGGTGAAGCCCGCCGCCACCTGGTCCAGCGCCTGGCCGCCATCCATCATCTTGATCCAGTAACCGAGCCCGCCCTTGTCGGGGGCGCGGTTGAAGGCGGCCGTGTACAGGCGGTAGGCCTGGCCTGCGATGCCGTCGACGTCCAGTGCGACCGCGGTATCCAGGAATTGCAGGCGCTCGACGTTGACCAGGGTGTCGATGCCGCCGCTGCCGAGGCGGTCGTTGACGGTGACGCCGGCCGCGGTGCGCTGGATGTCGAACAGGCCCTTGTAGCCAAGGTATTCCATCGTGTCGATGCCGCCCAGGCCATCGATCTTCTGGCTTCCTGCGGCTGCCTTGAGCAGGTTGGCGCCATTGCTGCCGCTGACGGCCGCACCGGTGGACGAGCCGCCGCCGGAGCTGACCGGGGCCGGTGCGCTGCTGCCCGAAGGGGCAGGAGACGGCGCCGGCGCCGGCGCCGGTGCCGGTGCGGGCGCAGGTGCCGGTGCCGGCGCCTGCGACACCACCACGCTTGGCAGGGTCGCCACGGTCACGGCGCCGTGCAGCACGCGTGCCTCGACCTGCACCGTGCCATCGGCCTGGGTATCGATCCAGGCCGCGGCGAAGCCGCCGTCGGCCAGGGCGGTCAGCACCGGGGCGGTCTGGTCGCCCTGGCGCATTTCGTTGATCGCGAATTCGCGCGCGTCGAAGGCGCTGCCGTCGGCGCCGAAGCGGCGGCCGAAGACCCCGTTGGCGTCGAAGTCGCCCGACTGCGCCTGCCAGCCGATGACGAAGCCGCCATCGGCCAGGGCCGTTGCCGACGCATCGAAGCGGCCGGCGCCGGCGTCGACGTTCGCCTGCGTCACCTCGCCGGCCCGCTCGCCGCCAGCATTGAAGCGCTGGAAGAAGATGTCGCTGCCGCCGAAACCCCAGGGGTTGTTGGCATAGCTGTCCCAGGCCACGACGAAGCCGCCGCCGGCCAGGCCGGTGACGGTCGGCAGCGGGGCTGCCGTCGCGAGGCTGGCGGCCAGGCCGTCGCTGCTGACCAGCAGCGGCGCGCCGCCGGCGGTGGCGGCATACACGTTGCCGTCGTTGATCTCGCCCCAGGCCACCACATAGCTGTTGCCGCTTGCTGCGATGCTCGGGCTGAAGGCGCTGCCGATCGTGCCGTAGACCTGTTCGCCGCCCATCAGCTTGCCGTTGGCGTCGGCCGTGCGCACGTGCACCTGGCCGCTGCTGCGCCACGCGATGGCGAACGAGCCGTCGGCCAGCACCGCCACGTCTGGCATGGCGGTGTCCGCCGTGATGCCGCTCACGCCGATCTCGGCACCCGCGGCCCCGTTGGCGTCCACGACGCGGTAGGCGATGTGGGTGCCGCCGGCGACCGTGCTGGTAAAGGCCACCACCGCGCGTCCGCCCGGGAGCGCGGCAAGCGCCGGCGCGCCCTCGACGGCGGCATCAATGGCCGAGCTGATGGCGAAGGTCGCGCTGCTGGCCACGCCGGACGCGGTGCGCAGCTGGCCCATGATGGCGCCGCCGCCGCTAGCTGCCTGCCACACCGACATGAACCCGCCGGTGCTGAGGGTGGCAAGGTCCGGGCCCGCGGCCGGGGTGGCCGCGCCGAGCGTGAAGTCGCTGCCGAATCCGGCCAGGGCGCGCATGCTGCCCGCTTCAAAGGTGTAGACCAGGGTCTCGGCGACGCCCTTGCCGGGCAGCGGGTTGCCGCTGCTGTCGAGCTGGTAGCGGTCGTAGTAATGCACGGTGATCGTCGCCGCGCTGCCCGGCTCGGGCAGCAGGTTGGCGTTGTTGATCACCAGGCGCGCCGTTTCATCCGTCGCCGGGTTGTACGAGAGCGAAAACAGGCCCGGCACCGATTGCGCGTCGATCACCCAGCGCCCGCCCCAGAACTGGCCCCAGTCGATCGGGGTCAGCGTCGCGGCGACCTCGCCGGTGCGCAGGGTGGTTAACAGGACGTCGCGGTTGTCGACGATGCCGGCTGGTGCGTAATCAGTAGTGTCGGTAGTGCTCATGGGGGCGCGTTTCTGGAGGACCGGGCCCGCGCAGGAAGCAGGGGCCGCAACAGAAACGATGATGCCCGATGACAACTTTAATTTGAAGAAGGAAATTAAATTCTTTTCGGCAATATGGCACCGATCCAACGGAATCTTGCCCCTTTTGCCAAGGGTGTTAACGACCCGTTATCGGGAAACCGGACACGCCCGGTGCTTTGTGCTACCCCAGCGAACGCAGGCAATAGTCAAGCATGGCGGCCTGCACGCCGGCGTCTTCGCCGATCGCCCCGGCCACCTGCAGGCGCAGGCCGGGATGCGCTGTGCGGATGGCGTCGGCCAGCAGCGGCAGGTCGCGCAGCAGGTGCCCGCCCTGCCCCAGGAAGACCGGGACCACGGTGATGTCGTCGACGCCGTCCTGCACCAGGGCGTCGACCGTGGCCGGCAGGCGCGGCTCCATCAGTTCGAGGAAGGCGAGCAGCACGCGGCAATCCGGCAGGCGCGCCTGGGTGGCGTCGCGCAGGCGCTCGAAGGGCGCGGCCCAGGAGGCGGCGCGGGCGCCGTGGGCGAACAGGACCAGGGCGCGCTTCATCAATGCCTTTCCACCCACCACAGGGCGCCCAGCGCCAGCAGCAGGAACAGGGTACTGGGCGCGGCGGCCGTGAAGAAGGCCGGCAGCATGGCCAGCACCCCAAGGTGGGCGAACAAGGCATTGAGCAGCAGAAAGCTCACGCCGATCATGATGCCGACGAAAATCTTCAGGCTCACGCCGCCGCTGCGCGTGTGCAGGTAGGCGAAGGGCAGCGCCAGCGCCATCAGCACCAGGATCGACAGCGGGTCGATGATCTTCTTCCAGAAGGCCATCTTGAAGCGCTCGGTCTCCTGGCGATTCTCGGCCAGGTGCTTTGTGTAGACCGCCAGTTCGTTGGCCGACATGCGCTCGGGGTCGGAGCGCGACACCGACAGGATCTTGGGCGTGATTTCCGAGGCCAGGTCGAAGGAGGCCAGCTTGCGCGTGCTGACGGCCGCCGTGTCCTGGCCGAAGCTGGCCTGCAGGCTTTGTCCCTGGGGCCGCGGGCTGCCCGGCGCCGGCAGGCTGCGGCTGTTCGAGAACATGGTCTCGGTAACCCCGGTCAGGCGCCAGGTATTGTTGCCGCTGTAGTTGCCGCCGCTGGCGGTGATCAGGGCGCGCATGCGCATGTTGGCGTCGAACTCGTACAGCCGCACGTCGACCAGCTGGCCGTCGGGACGGATCTGGCGCACGTTGAAGAAGCGCGTGCCGATGACCGGGCCGCGCACGCCCTCGGCATGGATGCTGTCCTTGGTCCACATCCCGGAGCGGAAATCAGCCGACAGGGTCGAGCCCTTGGCGGCCAGGCGCACGCGCTCGGCCAGCGGCGCGGTGCGCGGCGTAATCAGCTCGCCGAACACGAAGGTGATCACCACGAACACGATGCCGATCCTGAACAGCATCCAGGCCGCCATCCGGGTCGACATCGAGGAAGCGCGCATGATGGTGAACTCGGAGCTGGCCGCGAACTGCGCCATCGTGTAGATGGTGCCGATCAGGGCCGCCACCGGCATCACCTGGTAGACGTTGCCGGGCACCAGCAGCAGCACGTAGAGCAGTGCATGCTGGATCTCGTAACCGCCCTTGCCTACCGACGGCAATTCGCCGGTCAGGTCCATGAAGGAGATCAGGGCCAGGAAGGCCACCAGCACGAAGGCGACCGCCTGCGCGATGCTGACCGCGAAATAGCGTTGCAGGGTCTTCATTCGGCCTCCGCCTTTGCCAGCGGCGCACTTGCCCGGGCCCTGGTTCTCATCATCCTGCGGCGCTTCCAGGCGTTCAGCAGCACCAGCGGATGCCAGCGGTGGTTGACGTTCAGGCGCCAGGCGAACAGCGCCAGCACGGTAAGCGCGGCGGCCAGGTGCAGCGGCCACCAGGCCACGGCGAATTCGAGCTTGCCGCGCTTGACGCTATTCTCCAGCAGCTTGTTCAGGTTGTTATAGGTGAAGAAGATCAGCAGCGCCAGGATCATGTTGGCCGAGCTGCCCGCGCGCGGGTTCACGAAGCCGAGCGGGATCGCCAGCAGCATCAGCACCAGGCAGACGATCGGCGCGGACATCCGCGCCAGCAGTTCGGCGCGCGTGTACTGGTTCTCGACCTTGAGCAGCGCGGAGGTGGGCAGCGCATTGATCGGGGTGTCGGCGCCGAGCACCGGCACCTTGGTCGCCACCCGCATCTTGTAGCGCTCGAATTCCATCGACTGGAAATCGGCCTGGCCTGGCGTGCCCTGGTAGCGACGGCCGTTGGTGAGCACCAGGTACTGGCCGCCCTTGGCGTCGGACTCGATCACGCCTTCCTTGGCCACCACGATCGAGTTCGCCTTGCCGTCATTCGAGTTGACGAAGACGTTCTGCACCACGGTGGCGCCGGCGGTGGAGCGCTCCACAAAAAACACGCGGTCGGCGGACGACGATTCACGGAACTGGCCCGGCGCCACGCGCTTGAGGTCTTCGCGCTTCTGGAAGCGCTCGACGAATTCGGTGCGCTTGAACGCGGCCCAGGGCGCGACATACATCGACAGCACCGCCACCAGCAGCATGATCGGCAGGCCGAAGCCGAGCACCGGGCGGATCCAGCGCCGCAGCGACATGCCCGAGGCGAACCACACGACCATCTCGGAATCGCGGTAGCTGCGCGTGACCGCGGCCAGCACCGAAATAAAGGTGGTGAGCGTGAGGATGGTTGGCAGATAATTCAGGATGGCGAAACCGATGAGGGCCAGCACGTCGCTCGAGGCGACCTTGCCGCCGGCGGCCTTGCCGAGGACGGAAATCAGGGTCCAGGTCACGAGAACGGTGAACAGCACCGTAAAGGTGGCGCCGGCCGAACTGGCCAATTCACGTTGCAGGGCGCGTCGAAAGATCATTCAATAGATATAATTGCAGGTTAGGCACGGCGGTGGCAGCACGACCGGCTCAATGACAGTTCGCAGGGCCGCAAAATCACGAAACGGAGAACCAAAAATGGACTTTAGCATAAAAGCATTCGACACCAAGAACACCCTGGCCGCTGCAAAAGCCGGCGTATTGGCAGTGGCTGTGTTCGAAAACAAGAAACTGTCGCAGGCTGCAAAAGCCCTGGATGCCAGCGGCGAGATCACCGCGGCGGTCAAGTCCGGCGACATCAGCGGCAAGGCCGGTTCCACCCTGCTGCTGCGCGGCGTCGCCGGCGTGGCCGCGACGCGCGTGCTGCTGGTGGGCATGGGCACCGACGAAGCCGTGAGCGAGAAAAGCTTCAGCTCCGCCATCGGCGCCGCCATGAAGGTCTTCGGCACCCTGGGCAGCCAGGATGCCATTATCGCATTCCCGGTCGCGGATGTGAAAGGCCGCGACATCAACTGGGCAGTGCGCGCACTCGTGATCGCGGCCAACGAAACCGAGCACCGCACCGACACGCAAAAGAGCAAGAAGGATCCGGCCATCGCCGGCGTACGCAAGATCACCATCGCGGCGGACGCCGCCAACGCCGTCACCCAGCTGAAACCCGTGCTGGCGCAGGCCGTGGCGATCTCGAACGGCATGGCGCTGACCAAGGAGCTGGGCAACCTGTCGCCCAACGTCTGCACCCCGACCTACCTGGCGAACACCGCGCGCGAGCTGGCCGGCGAATTCGGCTTCGACATCGAAGTCCTCGAGCGCAAGCAGTTGGAGGCGCTGAAGATGGGCAGCTTCCTGTCGGTGGCCAAGGGCAGCGACGAAGCGCCGAAGTTCATCGTCCTCAAGCACATGGGCGGCAACAAGAAGGATGCGCCGGTGGTCCTGGTCGGCAAGGGCATCACGTTTGATACCGGCGGCATCTCGATCAAGGCCGGTCCCGGCATGGACGAGATGAAGTACGACATGTGCGGCGCCGGTTCGGTGCTGGGCACCTTCCGCGCCATCGGCGAGATGGGCCTGAAGCTCAATGTCATCGGCATCGTGGCCGCCTGCGAGAACATGCCCTCGGGCCGCGCCTCCAAGCCGGGCGACATCGTCACCTCGATGAACGGCCTGACCATCGAAATCCTGAACACCGACGCCGAAGGCCGCCTGATCCTGTGCGACGCCCTGACCTATGCCGAGCGCTTCAAGCCTGCAGCAGTCGTGGACATCGCGACCCTGACCGGCGCCTGCATCGTCGCGCTGGGCCATCACACCAGCGGCCTGTTCGCCCGCCATGACGACGCGAGCGACGCGCTGGCCGAGGAGCTGATGGACGCCGGCCGCCAGGCCGGCGACGTGGCATGGCGCTTCCCGCTGGGCGAGAACTACAACGAGCAGCTCAAGTCGAACTTCGCGGACCTGGCCAATATCGGCAGCCCGGGCGCGGCCTCGATCACGGCGGCCTGCTTCCTCGAGAACTTCACCCGCAACTACACCTGGGCCCACCTGGATATCGCGGGCACGGCCTGGAAGTCGGGCGCGGCCAAGGGCGCGACCGGCCGCCCGGTGCCGCTGCTGACGACTTTCCTGATGAATCGCGTGTGATCGAAGTGCAGCTTGCGGGGTGAAATATTCTTTCATCCCGCAGCCATAGGTGAAATTTTATTTCACCAATATAAACAGCCCCGCTTGCGGGGCTGTTTTGTTTAGGTGCGTGGCTGCGACGCGTAAATTGGGTACCGGCCTTTGCCGGCACCTAATTTCGCCAGGCAGCCAACGCAGGTATCAAAACACCGGACTTTCCACCCGCTGCGCCGCCGCCAGCTCGCCGCGCGGCTTCACCGGCACCATCAGCACGGTCATATTGGCCGGATACGAAAACCCCGCCCCCGAATGCCGGTCCACCAGCTGCCCCAGCCCGGCGGTGAAGACGACATTGCCCATCAGGCTGCCCGCATCCGCGCGCGAGCCGACCGATTCCTGGGCCAGCCCCAGGCCCTCCTTCTTGCAGCTGACGGCCAGCGGCTTCGTGCTGCGGCTGACGGTCACCCGTCCCGGCAGGACGACGAACCAGCGGCCCAGGTCGTTGCTCAGCACGCAGCCTACCCCGCCGACTTCCTGATAGTCGAGCACGGCATGCAGTTCGAGTTGCTGTTGGGGAGAATCGGACAGCGTCGCGCAGCCGCCCAGGACGAGCGGCGCAGCGAGCAAAAGGGAAAGATAAGGCTTCATGCCCCTATTAACGGCAGGCGATGGCAAATGCTGAAGGGTGGCTCAGGATTCACATGGCGCAAAGCGCGGTACGGCCACGCCGTCGACCATGACGGTCTCGAAGAATGCGACTTTCGGACGCACCCAGACGGCTCCATCGACGCCGCGGTAGACCATCACGGGCGCATGGTCCGCTTCCAGCACGGCTTCACAGATCAGCTCGTAGAGACCGCCCTTGTAGTGGCGGTACCTCGTCAAGCCTTGGCTTCTTCCAGCGCCTTCTGTTTCTTCTTGAGGCCCTGGATCACCTTGAGCACGCCTTCGATGCCGGCGGCCTCATCCAGTTCGCTGAAGGCGTCGAGGACTTCGTTGAGCACGCGGTTGCGAACCATCGCTTCATCCTGCGTGAGCGCAGGCTTGTGCTCGGGCTCCTTGGCGACGAACTTCGACGGTGCTTCGGCCGCAGCCTTGGCGCCATGGGTCAGGGCCGCTTGCCAGATCACCCAGCGGCGCTGGGTTTCGTACACGAGGTATTCCTCGGGCTTGTCTTCGCGGCGGCGAACGATATGGCCTTCGCGTTGGGCCCACGCTTCGAATGCAGTGCGCATTTCAGTCCTTTGTAAATCGTCGTTCGGTTTCATTTGCTATCGAAAAAACAATGTTTTCAAATAGTACCATGTTGCATTGTGCCAAAGGGTCCGCACGATTGCACAAAAGCATGATGGCGTCCGAACATGTTTCAATCTGCAAATAATACAAGGTTAGTTGCACCAACGCAATAACTTTATTCCCTCGCAGAAACAGTGTTAAATTCTGCAAAGCTAGTTTAATGCTTTTGCGAATGGTTTTACAGTCCCATTCGAAAGATTCAGCAAGAAGATTTATTATTCTATTAATTTATTCTAGCACAGCAGCTTGCTGGCGGTACAAGCTTATAGGCGCATTAGCAACAATAATAGGTAGATTTGTATTAATACAAGCGTCACATCATGCAGATTATTGCTGCGGCCTAGACTTAAGGAATAACGGCCGATCAAAACCGGGCCTGGTGCCGGCAGCGACATGAGCCTGCACACCGGCCAGGCCGGGAATATGGCCTGTCCGCCCTGCCCGGCTACCGGTTATCATGCCGCTTTTACATCACGACATGCCGCTGACCCATGAAGATCGCTACCTGGAACGTCAATTCGCTGAAAGTGCGCCTGCCGCACCTGCTCACCTGGCTCGAAGCCAACCCGGTCGACGTGCTCTGCATTCAGGAGACCAAGCTCACCGACGATAAGTTCCCGGTCGCGGAAATCAATGCGGCGGGCTATCAGGTCGCTTTCAGCGGACAAAAGACCTATAACGGCGTGGCGATCCTGTCCAGGCACCCGATCGAAGACGTGCAGAAGAACAATCCGCATTTCGAGGACGCGCAGCAGCGCCTCATTGCCGCCACCATCAACGGCATGCGCATCATCTGCGCCTATGTCGTGAACGGCCAGGAAATCGGCAGCGACAAATTCGCCTACAAGATGGCGTGGTTTGCGGGACTGCACGCCTGGGTCGCTGAAGAGATGCGCGCGCACCCGCAGCTGGCCGTGCTGGGCGACTACAACATCGCGCCGGAAGCACGCGACGTGCACGACCCGGCGGAGTGGGAAAACCATATCCACTTCACGCCGCCCGAGCGCGAGATCCTGCAGAATTTCATGGCACTCGGCCTGGCGGACGCCTTCCGCCTGTTCGAGCAGCCCGAGAAGCAATACAGCTGGTGGGATTACCGCCAGATGGCCTTCCGCCGCAACCGCGGGCTGCGCATCGACCACATCCTCTTGAGCGAGGCGCTGGCCAAGCGCTGCACGGCCTGCCACATCGACCGCGAGACCCGCAAGTGGGAGCAGCCGTCGGACCACGCGCCGGTGGTGGCGACCTTAGGATAAGCAGGTCAGCGCTCGAGGGCGCCCAGCAGCCGCGCCGCGTCCGGCGCCGGCAGCGGCCGCGCGAACAGATAGCCCTGCGCGAACTGGCAGCCGTAGCCGCTGAGCAGCGCGTACTGCCCTTCCGTCTCCACGCCTTCGGCGACGACCGACAGCTGCAGGCTGTTGGCCAGTGCCATTACGGCCGCGACGATGGCGCGGTCTTCCGCGCTGGCCTCGATCTCGCGCACAAAGGCGCGGTCGATCTTGATCTTGCGGACCGGGAAGCGCTTCAGATAGGCCAGGCTCGAATAGCCGGTGCCGAAGTCGTCGATCGACAGGCGCATGCCCATGCCGTTAATCTGGCGCAGGATCTCGAGCGTGCGCCCGCCATGCTGCATCAGCGCCGTTTCCGTGATCTCGAACTCCACCAGCGACGGGTCGATGCCGGTCTCGTCCAGGATGCGGCGCATCGAGTCGACCAGCCCGTCGTGCATGAACTGGCGCGCCGACAGGTTGATCGCGAGCGGCACCGCGGCCAGCCCCTGGGACTGCCAGGCCATGCTCTGCTCGCAGGCGCTGCGGATCACCCACTCGCCGACCGGTACGATCATCCCGTTCTCTTCCAGGATCGGGATGAATTCGTCCGGCCCCACCAGCAGGTGGCTGCCGCCCTTCCTCCAGCGCAGCAGCACCTCGAGTGCATGCAGGCGGCGCGTGGCGGTGTCGATGATCGGCTGGTAATGCAGCTCGAACTCGCTGAGCGCAAGCGCGTTGCGCAGGTTCGATTCGAGCTCGAAGCGGTGCGCGGCGGCCTGGTTCAGGCGCTGGTCGAAGAACTGGTAGTTGTTACGGCCGGCCGCCTTGGCGTGGTACATCGCCGCGTCGGCATGGCGCATCAGGGTGTCCACATCCTCGCCGTTGTCCGGGCACAGGCAGATGCCGATCGAGGGCGTGATGTGCAGGCTGTGGCCGTCCAGCGCAAAAGGCGTGGCCAGCGCTTGGATAATCTTGTCGGCGACCTGCGCGCATTCCTGGGCCCCGCCGGCCTCGGGCAGCAGCACCACGAATTCATCCCCGCCCAGGCGTGCCACGGTGTCGCTGTCGCGCACTGCCGCGCACAGGCGCCGCGCGACTTCGCGCAGCAGATGGTCGCCGGTGGCGTGCCCGAGCGAATCGTTGATGTTTTTGAAGCGGTCGAGGTCGAGGAACATCACGGCCAGCTTGCGGCCGTTGCGCTGGCTTGCCTTCAGCGCGCAGTCGATGCGGTCGGACAGCAGCGCGCGGTTGGGCAGCCCGGTCAGGCTGTCGTGGTAGGCCATGTGGTGCACGCGCGCCTCGGCCTGGCGCCGCTCGTTGATTTCTTCCTGCAGCAGCGCATTGGCCCCGGCCAGTTCGGCGGTGCGTTCGGCCACCCGGACTTCCAGCTCGTCGCGCGCGCGGCGGATCGCATCGGCGGCTTCGCGCCGCGCGGTGACGTCATCTAACAGCCAGACGCTGCGCCCGCGCTTGTCGGCGGCGTCGAACAGGCGGCCCGACAGGCGCGCCCAGAACCGCGTGCCGTCACGCCGCGTCAACTGGTATTCGGCGGTATGCACCTGGCCCGCGCCGAAGTTGCGCGCGGTCTCCACGCGCGCCAGGCGCCAGGTGGCTTCGTCCGGATACAGGGCGCGCACCGGCGTGCCGTCCATGCCGCCAGCCGGGCTGCCGAACAGCTCTTCCATCTTGGCGTTGCAGTGCAGGGTCGCGCCCTCTTCCACCACCGCGATGCCGAGCACCGCGTTGTCGAGGATGGCGCGGTTCTCCAGCAGGGCGTTGCGCAGCTGAATCTCGTCGAAGCGCTCGCGCCTTCGGTCTTCGAACATCCAGATCGTGCCCAGTTCCGGATCGTCCTGGTTGAACAGGCAGCCGTTGAGCTGTCCCCAGATGCGCGAGCCGTCCTTGCATACCAGCTCGGTCTCGCTGCGGTAGGGAATGCCACGCGCCAGCTGCGGGTAGGCGGTGGCGCTGAAATCCTGAAAGGCCTGCTCGCTTGGGTAGACGATGCGGGTGGAGCGGCCCAGCGCCTCGCCGTCGCGGTAGCCGAACATGCGGGCAAAGGCCGGGTTGTAGCGCTGGATGATGCGGTTACGGACGAACATGATGCCGACCGTCGCATTGGTCATGATCGCCTGCACCTCGATCTGGGTCTGGCGCACGTCGGTGACGTCTTCCGCGATCCAGATGGTGCCGGCTTCGCGCGCGCCGGGATCGACGGCGCGGCCGCGCAGACGCGCCCACATCATCGAGCCGTCGCGGCGGCGGAACGGATGCTCGCCTTTTTCGAACAGGCCGCCGGCGGCCAGCACCGGATAGGCTTCGGCCACCAGCACCTGGTAATCGCGCGGCGAGCCGAAGACCTCGACCGGGTGCAGGCGCGACATCTCGGCATAAGTGTAGCCCAGCATCTCGCAGATGCGCGGATTGCAGGACTTGAACTGGCCCGGCAGCGTGAAGACGATGCCGACCGGGGCGTTCTCCAGGATGGCACGCTGCTCGCGCAGCGCGATCTGCAGCATCTCCTGCTCGAGGGCAGCCGCCTCGAGGGCGGAAGGCCGGGGCATGGCGGTGGCGGTGGCGGTGCTCCCTGCCGTGTGCGGGTGCTTGGTCGAGAGTCGGTCCATGGTGATTCTTGTCTGCCAGGGCTACGTTGCCTTTTGGCAATCATAATCCACAAATGGCCGATGTTCCAAAACTAACAAGCACGAGGGAGGGACCATGTTGTTACGGCCCCTCACTCGCAAGGTCAATTCACTGCTCAGAAACAGTCACCGGGCACCCGCACCCAGCCTTCCATCAGCACCCGCGCACTGCGGCTCATGATGGCCTTGGACACGCTCCACTGGCCGTCCACTTCCACCGCCTCGGCGCCGACGCGCAAGGTGCCGGACGGGTGGCCGAAACGCACCGCCGTACGGGCGCCGCCTCCGGCCGCCAGGTTGACCAGGGTGCCGGGAATGGCGGCGGCGGTGCCGATCGCCACTGCGGCCGTGCCCATCATCGCGTGGTGCAGCTTGCCCATCGACAGGGCCCGCACCAGCAGGTCGATGTCGCCCTGCGCCACCTGCTTGCCGCTCGAGGCGACATAGCCGGCCGGCTTGGCGACAAACGCCACCTTGGGCGTGTGCTGGCGCTTGCCCGCTTCCTCGATGCTGCTGATGAGGCCCATGCGCAGCGCGCCATGGGCGCGAATGGTCTCGAACATGGCCAGCGCACGCGCGTCGCCGTTGATCGCGTCCTGCAGCTCGGTGCCGTCGTAGCCGAGCGCGTCGGCATTGACGAAGATGGTCGGGATGCCGGCGTTGATCATGGTCGCTTTGAGCGTGCCGACGCCGGGGACGTCGAGCTCGTCAACCAGGTTTCCGGTCGGGAACATCGAATTTGCCACACCCGCGCCCGCGCCTTCTTCCTCGGCTGCCGGGTCAAGGAATTCGAGCTGCACTTCGGCCGCCGGGAAGGTCACGCCGTCGAGTTCGAAGTCGCCGGTTTCCTGCACTTCCCCGCTCACTACCGGAACGTGGGCGATGATGGTCTTGCCGATGTTGGCCTGCCAGATGCGCACCTTGGCCATGCCGTCCTGCGGTACGCGCTGTGAATCGACCAGGCCGCTGGCGATGGCAAACGACCCGACCGCCGAGGACAGGTTACCGCAGTTGCCGCTCCAGTCGACGAAGGGCTTGTCGATCGAGACCTGGCCGAACAGGTAGTCGACGTCATGGCCTTCGCGGGTGCTTCTGGCGACGATCACGGCCTTGCTGGTGCTCGAGGTGGCGCCGCCCATGCCGTCGATCTGCTTGGCATAGGGGTCGGGGCTGCCGATCACGCGTTGCAAGAGGGCGTCACGCGCCGGTCCGGGCACGCGCGCCGCTTCCGGCAGGTCGTCGAGACGGAAGAAGACGCCTTTGCTGGTGCCGCCTCGCATGTAGGTGGCGGGGATTTTGATTTGGGGGATGTGTGGCATCGGTAACTCAGGTGATATTCATCGTTACAATATGAGGGTCGCCCCCGCGCAGGCTTGCGTTGTAGCGACGCGTGCAAGATTGGCGGGAACGACGTGCAAAGGGCAGCTCAAATAAAGTGCGTCGTCACCTGCCTACGCGGCGGCTTTCGGCGCCGACGACTCCAGGAAATCCTGCGCGAAGCGCTGCAGCACGCCGCCCGCCTCGTAGATCGCCACTTCCTCGGCCGTATCGAGACGGCAGGTGACCGGCACCTCGAGACGCTCGCCGCTGCGGCGATGGATCACGAGCAGCAGGTCGGTACGCGGCGTGCACTCGCCCACCACATCGAAGGTCTCGGTGCCGTCGATGCCAAGCGTGAGGCGGTTCACGCCCGGCTTGAACTCGAGCGGCAGCACGCCCATGCCCACCAGGTTGGTGCGGTGGATGCGTTCGAAGCCTTCGGCCACGATCGCTTCCACGCCCGCCAGGCGCACGCCCTTGGCTGCCCAGTCGCGCGAGGAGCCCTGGCCGTAGTCGGCGCCGGCGATCACGATCAGCGGCTGCTTGCGCTCCATATAGGTCTCGATGGCTTCCCACATGCGGGTAACCTGCCCTTCCGGCTCCACGCGCGCCAGGGAACCGGCCTTCACGCTGCCGTCCTCGCCCCGCACCATCTCGTTCTTCAGCGTCGGGTTGGCAAAGGTGGCGCGCTGCGCGGTCAGGTGGTCGCCCCGGTGGGTGGCGTAGGAGTTGAAGTCTTCTTCCGGCAGGCCCATCTTCGCCAGGTATTCGCCGGCGGCGGAGTCGAGCATGATGGCGTTCGACGGCGACAGGTGGTCGGTGGTGATGTTGTCGCCCAGGACCGCCAGCGGCCGCATGCCGGCCAGGCTACGTTCGCCGGCCAGCGCGCCTTCCCAGTAGGGCGGACGGCGGATATAGGTGCTCGGCGCGCGCCAGTCGTACAGCGGGCTGACCTTGACGCCATCGTCCGCGACGCGCGCAAACATCGGCGTATAGACCTTGCGGAACTGGTCCGGCTTGACGCTGCTTTCCACGACGGCGTCGATTTCCTCGTCCGAGGGCCACAGGTCGGCCAGGCGGATCTCTTTTCCACTAGCGTCGATGCCCAGCACGTCCTTCTCGATGTCGAAGCGGATGGTGCCGGCAATCGCATAGGCCACCACCAGCGGCGGCGAAGCCAGGAAGGCCTGCTTGGCATACGGGTGGATGCGGCCGTCGAAATTGCGGTTACCCGACAGGACCGCAGTCGCGTACAGGTCGCGCTCGATGATCTCCTGCTGGATGACGGGGTCGAGCGCGCCGCTCATGCCGTTGCAGGTGGTGCAGGCAAAGGCCACCACGCCGAAGCCCAGCTTGTCGAGCTCGGGGGTGAGGCCGGCTTCGTCCAGGTAGAGCGCCACGGCTTTCGATCCCGGCGCCAGCGAGCTCTTGACCCAGGGCTTGCGCTGCAGGCCTGCGCGGTTGGCGTTACGCGCAATCAGGCCGGCCGCGATCATGTTGCGCGGGTTATTCGTGTTGGTGCAGCTGGTGATCGCCGCGATGATCACGGCGCCGTCCGGCATCAGGCCCTTTCCGTTCACAACCCGGTTCTCGACCACGCCCGAAATGCCGCGCGCGGCCAGCTCGGAAGTCGGCACCCGCTTGTGCGGGTTCGACGGGCCGGCGATGTTGCGCACAACGCTCGACAAATCAAACCTCAGCGTGCGCTCGTACTGCGCGGTCTTGAGGCTGTCCGCCCACAGGCCCGCTTCTTTCGCATAGGTCTCGACCAGGTGCACGGTCTCTTCTTCGCGGCCGGTCAGGCGCAGGTATTTGATGGTCTGCTCGTCGATGTAGAACATCGCGGCGGTCGCGCCGAATTCCGGGGCCATGTTCGAGATCGTCGCGCGGTCGCCCAGGGTCAGGCTGGACGCGCCGGCACCGTAGAACTCGAGGTAGCTCGATACGACTTTCGAATTGCGCAGGAATTCGGTCAGCGCCAGCACGATGTCGGTGGCGGTGATGCCTGGCTGCGCTTTACCAGTGAGTTCGACGCCGATGATGTCCGGCAGGCGCATCCAGGAGGCGCGGCCCAGCATGACGCTTTCCGCTTCCAATCCGCCCACGCCGATGGCGATCACGCCGAGGGCGTCGACCATCGGGGTGTGCGAATCGGTGCCGACCAGGGTGTCCGGGTAGGCCACGCCGTTTTCGGACTGGATCACCGGCGACATGCGTTCCAGGTTGATCTGGTGCAGGATGCCGTTCCCCGGCGGGATCACGTCGACGTTCTGGAAGGCTTTCTTGGTCCACTCGATGAAGTGAAAGCGGTCTTCGTTGCGGCGGTCTTCGATGGCGCGGTTCTTGGCAAACGCGTCCGGATCGAAGCCGCCGCATTCCACGGCCAGCGAGTGGTCGACCACCAGCTGGGTCGGCACCACCGGGTTGACCAGGGCCGGGTCGCCGCCCTGCAGGGCAATGGCGTCGCGCAGGCCGGCCAGGTCGACCAGGGCCGTCTGGCCCAGAATGTCGTGGCAGACCACGCGCGCCGGGAACCAGGGGAAATCGAGATCCTGCTTGCGCTCGATGAGCTGCTTGAGCGAGTCGGTCATGGTGGCCGGGTCGCAGCGCCGGACCAGGTTCTCGGCCAGCACGCGCGAGGTGTAGGGCAGCGTGTCGTAGGCGCCGGGCTGGATGGCGTCGATCGCGCTGCGCACGTCGAAATAGTCCAGGCTGGTGCCAGGGAGGGGTTTGCGGTGATTGGTGTTCATGATGAGGCTCGTTTGCTCGAAGTGTTCGATTACTCGATGGTGCTCGATTGATTAGCCGCCCTAACAACCGTCATCCCGGCGAAGGCCGGGATCCAATTTCTGCGTGAGTGGCCTGCACACAAACTTGGGTACCGGCCTTCGCCGGTACGACGGGCTGCTGTTGCGGGCCGCCTGAATTTGTGCGAGTGGTCCGCAAGCAAATTGGTTCCCGCCTGCGCGGGAACGACGTGCCAAGGGTGCAGGCCGGTATCAGCGTTCACGGTGTGCGTCTCGCGCTATCAACCAATCCTGCCCGGCCCTGCTTGCTTCTTACTTCCGATCCGCGATCGGCACGAACTGCAGGTCCTCCGGACCGACGTAGTTCGCGCTCGGGCGGATGATCTTGTTGTCGATGCGCTGCTCGATCACGTGCGCGGCCCAGCCGGAGGTGCGCGAGATGACGAACAGCGGCGTGAACATGGCGGTCGGCACGCCCATCATGTGGTACGAGACGGCCGAGAACCAGTCCAGGTTCGGGAACATCTTCTTCACTTCCCACATCACCGACTCAAGACGCTCGGCGATGTCGAACATCTTCATCGAACCACCTTCCGCGGACAGCGAACGCGCCACTTCCTTGATCACCACGTTGCGCGGGTCGCTGATGGTGTAGACCGGGTGGCCGAAGCCGATCACGACTTCCTTGTTGGCCACGCGGTTGCGGATGTCGGCTTCGGCTTCATCGGCGTTCTCGTAGCGCTTCTGGATGTCCAGCGCCACTTCGTTGGCGCCGCCGTGCTTCGGGCCGCGCAGCGCGCCGATCGCGCCGGTGATGGCCGAGTGCATGTCCGAGCCGGTGCCTGCGATGACGCGCGCGGTGAAGGTCGAGGCGTTGAATTCGTGTTCGGCATACAGGATGAGCGAGGTGTGCATGGCGCGCACCCACTCTTCTTTTGGTGCGTGGCCGTGCAGCAGGTGCAGGAAGTGGCCGCCGATCGAATCGTCGTCGGTTTCTACCTCAATGCGCTTGCCATTGTGGCTGTAGTGATACCAGTACAGCAGCATCGAGCCGAAGGAGGCCATCAGGCGGTCGGCGATGTCGCGCGCGCCGGGGATATTGTGGTCGTCCTTCTCGGGCAAGGTGCAGCCCAGGGTCGACACGCCGGTGCGCATCACGTCCATCGGGTGGGCGCCTGCCGGCAGCGCTTCCAGCGCGCTCTTGACCGCCTGCGGCAGGCCGCGCAGCGATTTCAGCTTGGCCTTGTAGCCTTTCAGTTCTGCTTGGGTCGGCAGCTTGCCGTGCACCAGCAGGTAGGCGATTTCCTCGAATTCGCAGCTGGTGGCGACGTCCAGGATGTCATAGCCGCGGTAATGCAAATCGTTGCCCGACTTGCCAACCGAGCACAGCGCCGTATTGCCGGCGGCGACGCCGGACAGGGCCACCGATTTCTTCGGCTTGAAGGTCGGGATGTCGTTGTTCTGGGTGCTCATGCGGTCTCCTGGTTACTTGGTTTTTTTCTGGGCGAACAAAGCGTCGAGCTTAGCTTCAAAGCTGTGATAATCAATGCGGTCGTACAGCTCGGCGCGGGTCTGCATCGTGTCCAGCACGTTCTGCTGGGTGCCGTCGCGGCGAATGGCGTTATACACGTTTTCGGCCGCCTTGTTCATGGCGCGGAAGGCTGACAGCGGGTACAGCGCCAGGGCGACGTGGGCGCTTTTCAGTTCCTCGACGGTGAACAGCGGGGTCGCGCCGAATTCGGTGATGTTGGCCAGCACCGGCACCTTCACGGCGTCGGCGAACTGCCTGTACATCTCGAGGCTGGTCATGGCTTCCGGGAAGATCATGTCGGCACCGGCTTCGACGCAGGCCACGGCGCGTTCGATCGCGGCGTCCAGGCCTTCCACGGCCAGCGCATCGGTGCGCGCCATGATGACAAAGTCTTCGTCGGTGCGAGCGTCGGCAGCCGCTTTCACGCGGTCCACCATTTCGTCCAGGTCGACGATTTCCTTGCCCGGACGATGGCCGCAGCGCTTGGCGCCGACCTGGTCTTCGATATGGCAAGCCGCCGCGCCGGCCTTGATCAGCGAACGCACGCTGCGGGCGACGTTGAAGGCCGAGGCGCCAAAACCGGTGTCGATGTCGACCAGCAGTGGCAGGTCGCACACATCCGTGATGCGGCGCACGTCGACCAGTACGTCGTCCAGGTTCGAGATGCCCAGGTCCGGCAGGCCCAGCGAGCCGGCAGCGACGCCGCCGCCGGACAGGTAGATCGCCTTGAAACCGGCGCGCTTGGCCAGCAGGGCGTGGTTGGCATTGATGGCGCCGACGACCTGCAGCGGGGATTCTTCCTGGACTGCCTTGCGGAATGCCGCACCGGCGGAATACTGGCTCATGCTAAACCTTTCAATTGATACGTTGAACGAATACCAACCCTCTGATGCAAGGGGCGTGCCAGCGCGTGCGGGCGGACGATTGCAACGAATTTCAAGCACTTGGCCGCGTTTCAGCGCACCGTCGGCGGTTTTTCTCGTCTATTGCGTTTCATCATGTTTCACGATGAAACGCAGAATGGAACATGATATCAATAAAAAACCCCGCCGTAGCGGGGTTGGAAAGACGTTTGCAGCCCGTCAGTGGCAGCAGGGGCTCAATGTCCGCTGGCGCCCGAGGCACCGATGCCGGTTTCCGACCGCACTTCCTGCGCTTCGAAGCCGGCCCTGTCGATGGCCGCGCGCGGGCTCTTGTCCGTCACCGAGAACAGCCAGATGCCGAAGAAGCCGATCGGCATCGAGAAGATCGCCGGCGAGGTGTAGGGGAAGATCGCCGCCGCATTGCCCAGCACGTCGACCCAGACCGACTTCGATACCACCGTCAGGAGCACCGCCGTGCCCAGGCCAAGGAAGCCGCCGACCGTCGCACCGCGGGTGGTGCAGTCCTTCCATAGCACCGACATGAACAGTACCGGGAAATTGGCCGAGGCCGCGATCGCGAACGCCAGCGACACCATGAAGGCCACGTTCTGCTTTTCGAAGGCGATACCGAGCAGCACCGCAATGAAACCGAGGCAAATCGTGGTGATCTTCGAGACCCGCAGCTCGCTGCTGCTGGTGGCCGTTCCCTTGGCGAACACGGTGGCATACAGGTCGTGCGAGACGGCCGAGGCCCCGGACAGGGTCAGGCCAGCCACCACCGCGAGGATGGTGGCGAAGGCCACCGCCGAGATGAAGCCGAGGAAGATGTCGCCGCCCACGGCCTTGGCCAGGTGCACCGCCGCCATGTTGTTCCCGCCCAGCAATTTGCCTGCTGCATCTTTGAATTCGGGATTGGTCCCGACCAGCACGATCGCGCCGAAGCCGATGATGAAGGTGAGGATGTAGAAATAGCCGATCCAGGTGGTGGCCCACAGCACCGACTTGCGCGCCTCCTTGGCGCTCGGGACGGTAAAGAAGCGCATCAGGATGTGCGGCAGGCCGGCGGTGCCGAACATCAAGGCCATGCCGAAGGAAATCGCGGAGATCGGGTCTTTGACGAAGTTACCCGGCCCCATGATGGAGAAGCCCTTGGCGTGCAGCTCGGTCGCGGTGGCGAACAACTTTTCCGGGCTGAAGTTGAATTGCGCCAGGACCGCGAACGCCATGTACGAGGCGCCCGAGAGCAGCAGCACGGCCTTGATGATCTGCACCCAGGTGGTGGCGGTCATGCCGCCGAACAGCACATAGACCATCATCAGCACGCCGACGATCACCACCGCGATCCAGTAGTCAAGGCCGAACAGCAGCTTGATGAGCTGGCCGGCGCCGACCATCTGGGCGATGAGATAGAACAGCACCACGACCAGGGTGCCCGAGGCGGCAAAGACGCGGATCGGCTTCTGGTGGAAGCGGTAGGCGGCGACGTCGGCAAAGGTGAAGCGCCCCAGGTTGCGCAGGCGTTCGGCCATCAGGAAGGTGATG
This sequence comes from Telluria sp. ZB4P37, assembly GCF_059685855.1. NCBI lineage: Bacteria > Pseudomonadati > Pseudomonadota > Betaproteobacteria > Burkholderiales > Oxalobacteraceae > Telluria > Telluria sp. ZB4P37. The sequence continues at coordinate 155,310 of NZ_JCASID010000011.1, read as the reverse complement.
ATGGGCCAGCCGACCAGGAAGCCGATGGCGTATATCAGTCCGTCGAAACCGTCGAGGAAGACGGCCGCCGAAATGCCGAGGAAGGAAGCGGCCGACATGAAGTCGCCCGCGATCGCCAGCCCGTTCTGGAAACCGGTGATGCCGCCGCCCGCGGTGTAGAAATCCGAGGCCGAACGGGTTTTCGACGCTGCCCACTTGGTGATGAAGAGCGTGAAGATGACGAAAGCCGCGAACATGATGATCGCGGTCCAGTTGGTGGTCTGCTTGGCGGCCTGGCCCAGGTCGGGTGCGGCAGCGGCGATGCCGGACAGCGCGAACAGGGCCAGCGCAGCAGCGCTGCGATGAAGCCGTGGCATGCGGCGCGTCATGCTCCCACCTTCTTGCGGATGGCGTCGGTCAGTTCATCGTACAAGCCGTTGGCGCGGCGCACGTAGATGCCGGTGATCACGATGGTGAACACGATGACGAACAGGCCGAGCGGGATGCCCCAGGTCATGACGCCCTGGCCGATGCGGGTGCCCAGGAACTCTTTATTGAAGGCAACCAGCAGCGTGAAGCCGTAGTAGACGATCATCATCGCCCAGGTGAGGGTCCAGCCGAAGCGCGAACGCATCCTGACCAGCTTGTGGTAGTCGGGGTCAGCCTTGACCCGCCGTACGAGGTCTTGTTCCATGTTGTCTCCTGATGTTCTTGTGTTGCCTTGTCAAGGGCTAGTCCCAGCCTACCCCCGCGCGCTTACCATTTACTTACGCAGACGCCGCCTTAGGCTATATTGCAACAATGTTTCAGGCTGAAACGCCGCACATGAAATCGACTACACTTGAAACATGAGTTATCCCTCCCGCAATCCGGCCAACGGCGCCGCCGACAGCGACAAGCCTGTGATCTGGACCGTGTCGGTATCGCGCCTGTCCGACCTGTTCCGCGACATCACCCTCGAATACGATCACCTGGCTTTGATCGAACCACTGCACCTCGGGTTCGATGAAGCTGCACGACATCTGCGCGAGCGCATGGCCACCGAGCGTTGCGACGTCGTGATCGCGGCCGGATCGAACGCCGCCTACCTCAAGGGACGGGTCTCGGCGCCGGTGGTCGTGGCCAAGGCCAGCGGCTTCGACGTGATGCAGGCACTCTCGCGCGCACGGCAAGTGTCCGAGCGCATCGGCGTGATCACCTACCAGGAACCCCTGCGCGAACTGGCCGAGTTCGCCACCACCTTCGGCATCGCCATTGCCCAGCGCACCTATGTCACCGAAGAAGATGCACGCGCCGGCATCCAGGCCCTCAAGGCGGCCGGCATCGAGGTCATCGTGGGCGCCGGCCTGATCACCGACCTGGCCGAGGAAGCAGGCCTGGGCGCCGTCTTCCTGTATTCGGCCGCCTCGATCCGCCAGGCCTTCGACGACGCGCTCGAAATGGCGCGCCTGACCCAGCTCGAAGCCAACCGCGGGCGCCGCACGCCGGCTCTCGAGACCCGGCGCGCGCGGCGCGGCCTGCACGACCTGCGCGGGGAGTCCGCCGCCATGGAGCGGCTGCGCCAGACGGTGGTGCTGTATGCGCGCTCGCCCGCCACGGTATTGATCCACGGCGAAACCGGCAGCGGCAAGGAACTGGTGGCGCAAGCCATCCACCGCGAGGGGCCGCGCCGTGGCGCCAACCGGCCTTTCGTGGCGGTGAACTGCGGGGCGATTGCCGAATCGCTGCTGGAATCCGAACTGTTCGGCCACGAAGAAGGCGCGTTCACGGGCGCCCGCCGCGGCGGCCATGCAGGCCTGTTCGAGGCGGCCAATACGGGCACCCTCTTCCTGGATGAAATCGGCGAGATGCCACTCGGCCTGCAAACCCGGCTCTTGCGGGTGCTGGAAGAACGCGAAGTCATGCGCGTCGGCGGCACGCGCCCGGTGCCGATCGACGTGCGCGTGGTCAGCGCCACCCACTGCGACCTGGAAGCGCGCGTGCGTGAAGGGCGGTTTCGCGCCGATCTGTTCTACCGGCTGGCCGTGCTGCGCTTGCGGCTGCCGCCGCTGCGCGAGCGCCTGGCTGACATCGTGCCGCTGGCCGAATGGTCGCTCAAGCATGCGCTGGCGGCGCTGGACGCAAGGCCGCATCCGAATTCGCATGCCGAGGTCAAGGCTTGCGCGCCGCTGCTGGAAGCCTACGACTGGCCGGGCAATGTGCGTGAACTGCGCAACCTGATGGAGCGGCTGGCGCTGTTCCTGGCGGCCGAACCGCTGCAGGCCTTGACGCCGAGTTTCCTGTTGACGATTGCTCCTGAGCTTGGCATGCTGGCTGCGCTGCCCCTTTCGGCGCCGGGTAGCGAGAGCATCGCCGCCGTGCTGGCACGCTACGGCGGGCAGCGCGATGCAGCCGCAAAACATTTGGGCATTAGCCGCACAACCTTGTGGCGCCGTTTGAAAGCCGAGAACCCGTAGGGTGGACAGATTCTGCCCACCCGCTCAGATCACGCCGGGAAATCGGCGACGCGTCTGTTTACATGCTGGTTAACCGCGCGGGAAGGAACTCGCCCACCCTACGAATATCGACGGATCTGAAGTCGGCCGTATGCTTGCCCCTACGAGATCAACACTAGCAGACGCAAACGCATTATCATGACTTTTTTACATGGCTTGGCGCCCATACCTACCCACGAAGCGCCAGCTCTTCGCAAGCACTGCCCGGGCCACGGCCCGGCCTTCCGGAGGCAATATGCAACATGCGTCGCAAGCTGCACTGTTTTCGCTGATTGGTGACACCCCGCTGATCGAGGTGACCCGGATCGACACCGGTCCTTGCCAGTTATTCCTGAAACTCGAATCGCAAAACCCCGGCGGCTCCATCAAGGACCGTATCGGGCGCGCCATGATCGAGCAGGCCGAGCACGACGGCCACCTGCAGCCCGGCGGCACCGTGGTCGAAGCCACGGCCGGCAATACCGGCCTGGGGCTGGCGCTGGTGGCGCGCATCAAGGGCTACCGCGTGGTGCTGGTGGTGCCGGACAAAATGGCGGCCGAAAAAATCCTGCACCTGAAGGCGCTCGGCGCCGAGATCCACCTGACGCGCTCCGACGTCGGCAAGGGTCATCCCGAGTATTACCAGGATTATGCGGCGCGCCTGGCCAAAGAAATTCCGGGCGCCTGGTTCGCCGACCAGTTCAACAACCCGGCCAACCCGCGCGCCCACGAAACCACCACCGGCCCGGAGATCTGGGACCAGGTCAACCACCGGCTGGACACCATCGTGGTCGGCGTCGGATCGTCGGGCACCCTGACCGGCCTGTCGCGCTATTTCCGCAAGATCCAGCCGAACCTCGAATTCGTGCTGGCCGACCCGAAGGGCTCGATCCTGGCCGACTACATCAACACCGGCGTGCTGCGCACCGATGCCGGCTCGTGGGCGGTCGAGGGCATCGGCGAAGACTTCATTCCGGGCATCGCCGACCTGTCGCGCGTGAAGAAGGCCTATACGATCACCGACGAGGAAAGCTTCACCACCGCACGCCTGCTGCTGCAGCAGGAAGGCATCCTGGGCGGCTCGTCCACCGGCACGCTGCTGGCGGCGGCGCTGCGCTACTGCCGCGAGCAGACCCGCCCCAAGCGGGTCGTGACCTTTGTCTGCGACACCGGCACCCGCTACCTCACCAAGGTATACAGCGACGGCTGGATGGTCGACCAGGGCCTGCTCACGCGCCCCAAACTGGGCGACCTGCGCGACCTGATCGGCCGCCGCTTCGATGACGGCGAAGTGGTGACGGTCTCGCCCACCGACACCCTGCTCACCGCCTTCAACCGCATGCGCAGCAGCGACCTGCAGCAGCTGCCGGTGATCGACCGCGGTGGGCGCCTGGCCGGCCTGATCGACGAATCGGACCTGCTGCTGCACGTAAGCTCGACTCAGGAAGCCGGCCAGTTCAATGCGCCGGTCTCCACCACCATGACCTCGACGCTCCAGACCCTGCACCCATCAGCGAGCATGGGCCAGCTGCGCGAGATCCTCGACCGCGGGCTGACCGCCGTCATTGCGGACAGCGACCGCTTCTACGGCCTGATCACCCGCTTCGACCTGCTCAACCATCTCCGAAGGACCCTGTCGTGACTGAACAGAAAAAACACATCTCCACCCGCGTGATCCACGGCGGCCAGTCGCCGGAGCCAAGCACCGGCGCCGTCATGCCGCCGATCTTCGCCACCTCGACCTTCCGCCAGGAGAGCCCCGGCGTGCACAAGGGCCTGGACTACGGCCGCTCGCACAATCCGACCCGCTGGGCGCTGGAGCGCTGCGTGGCCGATATCGAAAGCGGCGGCGCGGCCTTTGCGTTTGCCTCGGGGCTGGCCGCGATCGCGGCGGTGCTCGAACTGCTGCCGGCCAATTCGCACATCGTGGCCGGCGACGACATGTACGGCGGCACCTTCCGCCTGTTCGAGCGCGTGCGCCGGAAAAGCGCGGGCCACAGCTTCGCCTATGCCGACCTGACCGATCCGGACGCGCTGGCCCGCACCCTCACGCCCGAGACCAAACTGGTGTGGGTCGAGACGCCGACCAACCCGATGCTCAAACTCGCCGATCTCGCGGCAATCGCCGCGCTGTGCCGCGCGCGCGGCATCATCACGGTCTGCGACAACACCTTCGCCAGTCCAATCGTCCAGCGCCCCCTGGAACTGGGCTTCGACATCGTCGTGCACTCGACCACCAAGTACATGAACGGCCACTCCGACGTGATCGGCGGCGTGGCGGTAGTCGGCACGCAGGCGCACCACAAGGAACTGGGCGAGCAGCTCGGCTTCATCCAGAATGCGGTGGGCGCCATCCAGGGGCCCTTCGACAGCTTCCTGGTGCTGCGCGGGATCAAGACCCTGGCCCTGCGCGTGGAGCGCAGCAGCGCCAATGCGCTGGCGCTGGCCCAGTGGTTAGAGCACGAGCCGAAGGTGCGCAAGGTGTTCTACCCGGGACTGGAATCGCACCCCCAGCACGCGCTGGCGCGGCGCCAGATGAACGGTTTCGGGGGCATCGTGTCGATCGACCTGGCCACGGATCTGGCAGGCGCACGCCGCTTCCTGGAAACCTCCGAAGTCTTCACGCTGGCCGAAAGCCTGGGCGGCGTGGAAAGCCTGATCGAGCACCCGGCCCTGATGACCCATGCCAGCATCCCGTTTGAACAGCGCGCGGAGCTGGGCATCGGCGATGGCTTGATCCGGCTGTCGGTGGGCATCGAGCACCTGGCAGACCAGCAGGAGGATTTGCGGCGGGCGCTCGCTGCGATTTGAAGCGCGCGGCCGGCCGGGCCTATTCCGCATTCCGGGGCGCGCCGGTCGCCTCGTCCGGATGCGGCAATGGATGCGGGCAGGTCAGGTCGAGCGCGGGATAGTCCTGGGCCAGCGCCAGCGGCACCTGCAGGCAGACGCTCTGGGTCGGCAGGACTTCGGTCCAGTCCCGGATCAGGTCGCGGTAGGCCAGCCCGACCGGACGCAGCTTGCGCTCGAGGTCGGCCAGGCCCAGGGCGTTCACATGTCCATTGTTCTCGCGCAGGCCCGTGTCCCAGTCTACCTGGTCGGTCAGCGAATACCAGGTAAAGCCGACCAGGGGCACGCCGTTGTTGCGTACCCGGAGCACGTTGGCCCATTCCTTGCGCAGCCACTTGACCGCCTCGTCGCCGCACGGTCCCTGGCACAAATTGGTTTCCGTGTGCATCACCGGCAGCCGGTAGCGGTTGTAGTACTGGTGCGTGATCACGGCATACCCGAAGATTTCCCCGGACGCCACCGTCGAGCCGTCGGCCGACACGTGGTGCTCGTTGGTCTGGTAATAATCGTTCCCCATGATGCAGTGGTGCTTCAAGTTGTTATTCAGGAAGAAGTGGTACTCCTCGCGCGTCATGCCGTTGTCGAGCAGGTATTCGTACATGGTGGAATCCACGCGGCGGCCGTAGTTCAGGTCCAGCGACAGGAAGCGGCGCGCGTTGCGGGTCTCGGCTGGGCCGATCGCCGCGGGCGACATGGCATGGAAATACTCGGTCGATTCGCTCTGGACGAACAACGCATCCGGGCGCACTTCCAGGATCGCGCGCATGGCCAGAAGGTTGGCCTTGACGATGTATTTGAGGGCCGTCACGAAGGCCTGGTCGCTGCGCAGCTGCTCGTTCCACCAGCCATACAGGGCCGAGAACAGCGCGCAGATCGACATCTCGTTGACCGGCGTGTACAGCTGGATCCAGGGATAGCGCTGCGCGAAAGCGCGCGCATAGTCGGCGAAAATCCGCGGAAAGTCCGGGTTCTGGAAACTGCCGAGGAAATCGGGCAGGCCGAAATGGCAGAGGTCGACGATCGGCACCAGGCCGCGCCGCCGCAGGTCGGGGAATACCTCGTCGGCAAACGACCAGTCGTGGCGGCCGGCGCCCCGCAGGGTCGTGTGCAGCGGTGGGCCGTAACGCAGGAAGCGGATGCCGATGTCCTGCACCAGGTCGAAATCGCGCCGCCAGTGGCGGTAGTGGCCGCACAAGGCCATCTCATCCATGCGAACCCTGCCGCCATCGATGGTGGGGATGCTGTTCTCGATGCCGGTTGCAAAGAGAAAACCGGGTTGATTCGTTACCATTGGCGGACTCGCATGGTTTGCCGGCGGCAGCGCCGGCCATGGCGGAAGCTGCACGATGCCCAGCCCATTTTCGGCACGATTGACCCGCTAGTCAACTGAACAATCTAAACGGCCGCCTTCGCCGCCGCGCCACGGCCGGCATCACAATTTACAATAAGCATCCTTCCTGCATGCCTTCCTCCATGACCGCTCCCCTTCCCGATCCTGCCCCTGTCGCCTGCGACGATCCCGGCGTCTACCGCACCCTGCTCGAATCGACCCGCGCCATCCCCTGGCGCATCGACTGGAGCACCATGCGCTTCACCTACATCGGCCCCCAAATCGAGGAATTGCTCGGCTGGACGCCAACGAGCTGGATTTCGGTGAACGATTGGGCCGAGCGCATCCATGAGGAAGACCGCCAGAAGACGGTCGACTTCTGCGTCGCCCAGTCGCAGCAGGGCGTGGACCATGAAGCCGACTACCGGGCGCTGACGCGCGATGGCGACACCGTCTGGATCCGCGACGTGGTGCACGTGGTGCGGCGCCCGGACGGCAGCGTCGATTCGCTGGTCGGCTTCATGTTCGACATCACGGCGCGCAAGCAGGCCGAGGACAAGATCCTGCAGCTGCAGCGCGAACTCGAAGTGCTGTCCTACCGCGACAGCCTGACCGGCGTGGCCAACCGCCGCATGTTCGACACCCTGTATCCGGTCGAGTGGGCCAAGGCGCGCGCCGTCGGCGAGCCGCTGTCGCTGGTCGTGATCGACATCGACTACTTCAAGCAGTACAACGACCATTACGGCCACGTGCAGGGCGACGAATGCCTGCGCCGGGTGGCCCAGGCGATCGACGTGGCCGCATCGCGCTCGCGCGACCTGTGCGCGCGCCTCGGCGGCGAAGAATTCGTCCTGCTGCTGCCGGCCACCGATGCGGAAGCGGCGCGCAACGTGGCCGAGCGCTGCCGCAAGATGCTCAGGCAGGCCGAGCTCCCGCATGCCCGTTCCGGCGTGGGCCGCCTGGTGACCATCAGCATGGGGGTCGGCACCATCGTGCCCGGCGCCCAGGACGATCCGGAAGTCTTCCTGGACCGGGTCGACCGCCGCCTGTACCAAGCCAAGTCGGCGGGGCGCGACCGGGTCTGCGACGTCGAAGCTTAAGCTTCCAAGCCCAGGGCGCGCGGCGCCGGGGCGGCCGCACGCAGCTTGAACGTGCCGACCAGTTCCGACAGGTCGGCCGCCTGCCGGCGCATCGATTGCGCCGCCGCCGCGGCCTGCTCGACCATCGCCGCGTTTTGCCGGGTCGATTCGTCCATCTCGGCGATCGCCTGGCTGACCTGCGCCACGCCCTGGGCCTGGTCGGCGCTGGCCGTGTGGATCGCGCCGAGGATGCCGGCCACATCGTGTACGTGCTCGAGCACCGCGCGCATGGTGTCGCCGGCAGTGCCGGCAATGCTGGTGCCGGCCTTGATCTCCTGGCTCGATTCGCCAATCAGCTTCTTGATTTCCTTCGCCGCCGTTGCAGAGTGCTGGGCCAGGTTGCGCACCTCGGCCGCCACCACGGCGAAGCCGCGTCCCTCGGCACCGGCGCGCGCCGCTTCCACCGCTGCATTCAGGGCCAGGATATTGGTCTGGAAGGCGATGCTGTCGATCATGCCGGTAATGTCGACGATCTTGTCGGCCGCGGCCTTGATGGCGCCCATGCGCGCCACGACCTGCTCGACGGCTTGCGCGCTTTGGGTTGCGACGCTCGAGGCCGATTGCGCCAGCAGGTTGGCGTCACGGGCGCTGGCATTGTTGCGACCGATCGCCTCGGTGAGTTCCTGCATCGCGCCGACGGTCTGGGTCAGCGCGCTGGCCTGCCGTTCGGTGCGGCGCGACAAGTCGTGGTTACCGTCGGCGATTTCGCCCGAGGCCGCGTCGATGGCCTGGGCGCCCTGCAGCACCTGCGACACCGTGCTGGAGACATCCTGCGTCATGCCGTTGAGCGCATCGAACAGGCGGCCGATCTCGTCGCCGCGATCATGATGGATAAGCGGACGCAGGTCGCCGTGCGCCACCTGCTCGGCCAGCAGGACGGCCTGCTGCAGCGGGCCGACGATGTTGCGGGTGAGCGTCCAGGCCAGCAGCACGCCGACCACCAGCGCCCCGAGTCCCAGCCCCAGCAGCAAGGCCTTGCCGAACGTGGAGGCCGATGTCGACTCTTCGGCAAGGCGGTGCGCCTCGGAGGTCTCGAAGGCGAGCAGCGCTTCCAGTGCCGCGATGTGCGCCTTGCCGGCCTGCTCCCAGCTGCCTGTGACGAGCTGGTCGACGACGCCGGTCTGGCCGAACTCCTTGGCCTGGAACAGCGCGGCCTGGACCTTCGCCAGCGCCGCCTTGTTGTCAGCTGCCGTGTCCATCAGGGCGCGCTCGTGTTCGCTGCGCGGCAGCTGCGTCAACCTGGCCTCGATCGCGGCGGCGGCCTTGCCGCCGGCCGCCAGCTCGGCCTGGAAATAATCGGCCAGCTCGAGGCTGTCGCTGCGCGCGATCGAGACCGTGCGCGAGGCGTTCAGGCGCTCGACGCCGAGCAGGTCCGAAGTGAGCTGCTGCTTGGCCAGCTTGTCGTGGACCAGGTCCGTGGTGAGCGCGTCGGTGGCCTGCATGCGCCACAGGGCGACGGCGGAGATGAGGAGCAGGAGGAAGGAAACAATGCCGAAGGCGCCGAGGATCTTGGTGCCGGTCTGGAGTTTCGCGAGGTGCATGGCAGGTATCGGAGTGGATCGGATACTTGCAGTTTAGAAACTTAGTGTGACATGGTGATGAATTCGGATGACATCCGGTAGGAAGATGCCATGTGCCCTTAGCCGATCGGGGAAATGCCACGCGCACCGTAGGGTTGGCAGATTCTGCCCACGCGTTGAACCGGCGTAGGGACAGAATCGCCGCGACACGAAGTCACTACCGTTTGAACGCGCGGCCGGCAAAGCCGGCCACCCTGCAGGATCAGCGCTTCAGCGCCGGAATCACCGCCGGCTTCCACTGCTTCACCGGCTGCTCCAGCATCTTCTTCTGCAGCAGCTCGATTGCCACTTCCAGCTGGCGGTCGCGGCCCGTGAAGGTCTCGTGCGGCAGGTTGTCGACCTCGACATCAGGCGAGACGCCGACACCCTCGATCAGCCATTCGCCGTCCGCCCCGAACTGGCCGAATTCGGCCACGCGCGCCATGCCGTTATCCGACAGGCCGTTGCCGTCGCTGAGCCAGACGCCGGCACCAGCCGTGCGCTTGCCCACCAGGGGCCCGAGCTTCAGGGCCTTGACGCCGGCGGCGAAGGTCTCGCCGTCGGAATAGGTCAGCTCGTCCATCAGCACCACCAGATGGCCGCGGAAGGTATTCTGCATGTTCGACTGCGGCAGGTTGCCGTTCGCGCTCCAGAAGGCCCATGAACGGCGCAGCAGCTTCTCGATGATCCAGCTGTCGATGTTGCCGCCGTTGTTGCGGCGCACGTCGATCACCAGGCCTTCCTTGTTGATGTTGGCGTAGAAGTCGCGGGCAAAGGCGTTGATGTCGCGCGCCGTCATCGCGCGCAGGTGCAGGTAGCCGATCTTGCCCTTGGAAAGGGCATCGGCCTGCTGCGCCCTGCCCTGTTCCCAGTCCGCGTAGCGCAGGGCGGCGTGGCGCGCCATCGAGACCGGAGTGACGATGGTCGCGCGCGGCTTGGCGCCAGGTGTCTTCACCTGCAGCAGCACCTGCTTGTCGGCCTGGTCGAGCAGCAGGTCGGCGATGTCCCTGCTTTCTGCCAGCGACTTGCCGTTGACGGCCAAAAGGATGTCGCCTTCCTTGATGCCGACGTCGGGCGCGGAAAGCGGGCCACGCTCGCTTGGCAGTTCCGGTTCGCTGCGGTAGACGCGCTCGACGCGGAAGCCCTCAGGCGTGCGCGCCAGCACGGCGCCCAGGCTCGAAGGCACGCCCTCGCCGACGGCGCGGCGCACGTCGCCCGGACGGATCTGAGAGTGCAGCGCGCCGACCTCGCCCACCATCATGCCCAGCACGTCGTCCAGCTCGGCGCGGTCGGTCACGCGCTCGACCAGCGGCGCGTAGCGCGCGCGCGCGGCATTCCAGTCGACGCCGCGCATGTTGGCGTCGTACAGGAAGTCGCGGTGCATGCGCCAGGCGTCGTTGAACATCTGCTTCCATTCCAGGCGCGGGTTGGTACTCACCGCCCAGTCGTCGATCTTGACCTTGGCCTTGGCCAGGTCGGCCGGGGCCTTGGCGCCGGCCGCCACGATGAGCATGTCGCCGGGACCGGCGGCCGAGAAGGTGCGATAAAACACGTGCTTGCGGTCCGTGCTCAGGCCGAACTCGCGCACGTTGGCGGCGAAGACTTCCGGCTGCGGGCTGCTGCGGGCGATCTCCAGGGTCTTGATGGCGCCGCTGCGGCCATTGTCCGACTCAAGGATGTACAGGCGCTTGTCGTCGATGGCCAGTGCCCGGTAGTTGCCCGGCACGATAGGCACTTCGTACAGGCGCTCGCGCAGGCCCGCGTAGTCGACCGCCGGCACCGGCGCCTTGGCCTTGTCGGGTGCGGCGGCCGTGGCTGCTGTGGCCGCGGCGGCAGCGGCGGCCACCGCCGCGTTCCTATCCGCTTCGTCCGTGCCGGGCGCCTTCACGGCCGCCTTGGCCGCGGCCTCGGGCGACGCCGCTTCCGGCTTGGTCAGTTCATCTTCGGGCTTGAACGGGAAGCGCACGCCCGGCTGCAAGGCCAGCGCGTAGACGCCGACGCGGCGGTCGAACACCGGTCCCATGTTGCGGTCGCCCCAGGGTCCCGAATTACCGACGTTGAAATGGCGCGCCGACAGGAAGTACAGCCACTTGCCGTCCGAGGAAAACACCGGCGAATCGGCTGTGTAGCGGTCGGTCGTGACAAACGCCATCGTCTTCGAGGGCAGGTGATACATGCCGATCTGCTCGCGCTGCTCGCTGCTGCCGACCCGCACAAACGCCAGGTTGCGGCTGTCGGGAGACCATACCACCTGGTCCGGGCGGTCGGCGCCGGCTTGCTTGGCGTCGTCGATGATGACATTGGTTTTTGCCGCCACATCAAACAGCCAGGTGCGGCCCTTCTTGTCGGTGTGGGCCAGCCATTTGCCGTCGGGCGAAGGATAGATGCCGGAGCGGTGGCTGGCGCCGTCGATGGTCAGGCGCTCGCCCTTGCCAGAGCCATCGGCCGCATAGCGCCAGATCTCGTTCTCGCCGGTGCTGTCGACAAAGGCATAGACCCACTTGTCGTCGTGGCTGAACACGGCGGACCTGGCACGCGCGCCTTCCGGCACGGCGATCTCGACGCGGCGGTGGCTGCCGGTGCCGGCGATGGTCACGCGCCCGCGCGCGGTCAGCACGATGCGCTCCAGCTTGTTGGCCAGCTCGATGCCGGTCAACGCGTCGAGCGGCGAGCGCACGCGGCGCGTGCGCTGCTGGTCGAAGTCCGAGACCAGGCCGGCCTGGAGTCGGGTATCCAGCCCGCTGGCGATGTCGAACACGCGCAGGTCGGCCCCCAGCTGGTAGGCGATGCGGCCGTCCCCCAGCGAGGCGGTACGCACGTCCCAGTCGCTGTGCTTGGTGTGGGCACGGCGGTCACTCCCGTCCGGAAGCGCGGACCAGATGTTGTCGGCACCGTCGCTGTCGCTGATGAAATAGATGCGGCCCTGCCACCACATGGCGCGGCGGTTGTTGCCGGTGTCGCCCTTGAACAGCGGGGTCGCTTCAAGCTTCGAGCCGAGGTCGAAACGCCAAAGCTGGGCATGCGCGCCGCCACGGTAGGCGCGCACGTTATCGTTGGTCATCGACAGGCCCATGCGCGTGAAGAAGACGCTTTTTCCGTCGTCTGAGAGTACGGCGTCGTTGGCGTCGGCCAGCGGCAGCACGCGGCGCGCCAGCTTCACCGGATCGAGCGCCGCGACCACGCGGTGCTTGGAGGGGCCGACTGAGTTCTCGGTGCTGACCAATACTTCGCCCTGCGCGGTCCAGCCCAGCACCGTCACGCCACCGTTCTCGAAGGTGATGCGCTTGGGCAGGCCGCCCTCGACCGGCATCACATAGGCTTCCTGCGCGCCCTCGTACGAGGCGGCGAAGGCGACGAACTTGCCGTCGTGCGAGATCGCCGCATGCGTTTCCGCCGACGGGTGGGTGGTCAGGCGCGTGGCCTTGCCGCCCGCCGTCGTGGTGCGCCATAAATCGCCCTCGGCCGTGAACACGATGGTGTCGCCGCGTACGGCCGGAAAGCGGAAATAAGGGTCGGCGGCGGCAGCCTGGCTGCCGATGAGCGCCAGGGACAGGGCGAGGATGGTGCGGGACACGGTCATGTGAAGGGTGGCGAGGGTTGCTGAAGAGGAAGAGTTTGCCACAGGTCGCCGGTGTGCACGACGTGCATACGTGCAAAAAATTGGCGTTAGCGAGGTGCTTGGAAAATTAAGTTCCGGCCTTCGCCGGAAGTCGTAGGCGCCAGTGGTGCGTACGACGGTTTATCGGTTGCGAGCTACCGGCAAATTCTTTTGGCCTGTACTGAAGAACGTCGTTCCGCGCAGGCGGGAACCACATTTGCGCGCATACCCGCGGCGCAAAAAAAACCGCGCCATGAAAGCGCGGTTTTCTCTACAAGACCGATTTACTCGATCTCGACCGTCTCGGCCGGGGCCGGCGGCGGCAATGCGTCGCCTTCCGGGAACTCGAGGACAACGTCGTCCTTCTCGTCCAGGTCCACCGTGATGCGTCCTCCGTTGACCAGGCGGCCGAACAGCAGCTCGTCGGCCAGCGCCTTGCGGATCATGTCCTGGATCAGGCGCGACATCGGGCGCGCGCCCATCAGCGGATCGAAGCCCTTCTTCGACAGGAACTTGCGCAGCTTCTCGGTGAAGATGGCTTCCACCTTCTTCTCGTGCAGCTGCTCTTCGAGCTGCATCAGGAACTTGTCCACGACGCGCAGGATGATGTCCTCGTCAAGCGCGCGGAAGCTGATGGTCGCGTCCAGGCGGTTGCGGAACTCAGGCGTGAACATGCGCTTGATGTCGGCCATTTCGTCGCCGGCCTGCTTCGAATCGACGAAGCCCACCGAGCGCTTGGTCAGGCTTTCGGCGCCTGCGTTCGTGGTCATGATGATGATCACGTTGCGGAAGTCGGCCTTGCGTCCGTTGTTGTCGGTCAGCGTGCCATGGTCCATCACCTGCAGCAGGATGTTGAAAATGTCCGGGTGGGCTTTTTCAATCTCGTCCAGCAGCAGCACCGCATGCGGCTTCTTGGTGATGGCTTCGGTCAGCAGACCGCCCTGGTCGAAGCCGACATAGCCCGGCGGCGCACCGATCAGGCGCGACACCGCGTGGCGCTCCATGTACTCGGACATGTCGAAGCGGATCAGCTCGATGCCGAGGATGAAGGCCAGTTGCTTGGCCACTTCGGTCTTGCCGACACCGGTCGGGCCGGAAAACAGGAAGGAACCGATCGGCTTGTCCTGCTTGCCGAGGCCGGCACGCGCCATCTTGATGGCAGAGGCCAGCGCGTCGATCGCAGGGTCCTGGCCGAACACGACGTTGCGCAGGTCGCGGTCGATGGTCTGCAGCTTGCTGCGGTCGTCCTGGTTGACCGTTTGCGGCGGGATCCGCGCGATCTTGGCGATGATGTCCTCGATCTCGGTCTTGCCGATGGTCTTTTTCTGCTTCGACTTCGGCAGGATGCGCTGGGCAGCGCCGGCCTCGTCGATCACATCGATGGCCTTGTCGGGCAGGTGGCGGTCGTTGATGAAGCGCGCCGCCAGCTCGGCCGCGGTGGTGAGCGCCGATGCCGAATACTTGACGCCGTGGTGCTCTTCGAAGCGGGATTTGAGGCCGCGCAGGATCGCCACGGTCTGCTCGACCGACGGTTCGTTGACGTCGACTTTCTGGAAGCGGCGGCTCAGGGCATGGTCTTTCTCGAACACGCCGCGGAATTCCGTGAACGTGGTCGCGCCGATGCACTTGAGCTGGCCGTTGGCGAGGGCCGGCTTCAGCAGGTTCGACGCGTCGAGCGTGCCGCCCGAGGCGGAACCGGCGCCGATGATCGTGTGGATCTCGTCGATGAACAGCACGCCGTTCGGGGTGTCCTTGAGCTGCTTGAGCACGGCCTTCAGGCGCTGCTCGAAGTCGCCGCGGTACTTGGTGCCGGCCAGCAGCGCGCCCATGTCGAGCGAATACACGACGGCGTTCTGCAGGATCTCGGGCACGTCTTCCTGGACGATGCGCCATGCCAGGCCTTCGGCAATCGCCGTCTTGCCCACGCCAGCCTCGCCGACCAGCAGCGGGTTGTTCTTGCGGCGGCGGCACAGGATCTGGATCACGCGGTCGACTTCTTCCTCGCGCCCGATCAGCGGGTCGATCTTGCCGTCGGCAGCCGCCTTGTTCAGGTTCTGGGTGAACTGGTCGAGCGGACTTTCCTTGGCCTGGCCTTCGACCTGCGCTTCTTCCACGCCCTCGGAGGCCTTGGAGGTGTCGAGCTGCTGGTCCTTGCGCACGCCGTGCGAGATGAAATTGACCACGTCCAGGCGCGTCACGCCCTGCTGGTGCAGGTAGTAGACGGCGTGCGAGTCTTTCTCGCCGAAGATCGCCACCAGCACGTTGGCGCCGGTAACTTCCTTCTTGCCGTTGGATGCCGACTGCACGTGCATGATCGCACGCTGGATCACGCGCTGGAAGCCGAGCGTCGGCTGGGTGTCGACCTCGCCCGTGCCCGGCACGGTCGGGGTGTTATCCCCGATAAAATTAGTCAGGGTCTTGCGCAGGTCTTCAATATTGACCGCGCACGCACGCAGGACTTCGGCGGCCGAAGGATTGTCGAGCAGCGCGAGCAGCAGGTGCTCCACGGTGATGAACTCGTGGCGTGCCTGGCGCGCCTCGACAAAGGCCATGTGTAGGGATACTTCAAGTTCCTGCGCAATCATACTTCCTCCATCACGCATTGCAGGGGATGCCCCGCCTTACGCGCATGCGTTAAGACAAATTCCACTTTGGTACACGCTATATCTTTGGAAAACACCCCACAAACCCCTTTCCCGTGACGGTGTACGGAAAGCATGATCTGGGTGGCCGTCTCGCGGTCCTTGTTGAAATACTCCTGGATCACCGCTACCACGAATTCCATCGGCGTGTAGTCGTCGTTCAGCAATGCCACCTGGTACAAAGGTGGCGGTTTTACGGTCTGCCGCTCCAGCAGCTGTTCGGTGTCATGCTTCGTAGCCATGGGCGTATTCTAATGCTTTCGGTATCGGTGCCAAGCGTAAACATCAGCTCGTTCTCATGTGCTTTCCATCTTACTTGTTTTCTCTTGAATGCGCAGATGGCGATCCAATTGGCGAAATCAAGAGCCGGGTTAGCTCTGCTGTAGGAAATTTGGCAACAGCCGCTCAAAAGCGCTTGACTTGCGTGGTTATTCCACCAACAATGCAGTTATCAGCATTGCACTTATGGTCTTGTTGATAAGAAGTGAGCAGGCTAGGAGGGGGCAAGAGGCTTCTTGCTTTTATGGCTCGTGTGATTTGTTTTTACTTGAAGGTTCTTTTATGGCAACTGGTACTGTTAAGTGGTTCAATGATTCCAAAGGCTTTGGCTTCATCACTCCTGATGACGGCGGCGAAGATCTGTTCGCGCACTTTTCCGCAATCAACATGAACGGTTTTAAGACCCTCAAAGAAGGTCAAAAAGTCCAATTCGAAGTCACGCAAGGCCCGAAAGGCAAGCAAGCTTCCAACATCCAGGGTACCTAATAGTTCCCCTCCGGAAGCAAAAAACCCCGCTGCTGCGGGGTTTTTTTTCGCCCTGCCCGGCCAAGGCAAGGCATGGTGGACCTTACATCTGCTCGATCATCACTTCGCCAAAGCCCGAGCACGAGACCTGGGTCGCGCCTTCCATCAGGCGTGCGAAGTCGTAGGTGACTTTCTTCGACGTGATCGCCTTTTCCATCGAACTGATGATCAGGTCGGCCGCTTCCAGCCAGCCCATGTGGCGCAGCATCATCTCGGCCGAGAGAATGAGCGAACCCGGGTTCACGTAATCCTTGCCGGCATACTTCGGCGCGGTGCCGTGGGTGGCTTCGAACATCGCCACCGAATCGGACATGTTGGCGCCCGGCGCGATGCCGATGCCGCCGACCTGGGCCGCCAGCGCGTCCGAAATATAGTCGCCGTTCAGGTTCAGGGTGGCGATAACGCTGTACTCGGCCGGGCGCAGCAGGATCTGCTGCAGGAAGGCGTCGGCGATCGAATCCTTAACCGTGATCTCGCGTCCCGTCCGTGGGTTCTTGATCTTGCACCATGGGCCGCCATCGACCAGCTCGGCGCCGAATTCCTTCTGCGCCAGCGCGTAGGCCCAGTCGCGGAAGCCGCCTTCGGTGTACTTCATGATATTGCCCTTATGGACAATCGTGACCGAAGGCTTGTCGTTGTCGAGCGCGTACTGGATCGCCTTGCGCACCAGGCGCTCGGTGCCTTCGCGCGAGACCGGCTTGACGCCCAGGCCCGAGGACTCCGGGAAGCGGATCTTCTTGACGCCCATCTCTTCGGTCAGGAACCTGATCACCTTTTTGACTTCGGGCGAGCCTTCGGCCCATTCGATGCCGGCATAGATGTCCTCCGAGTTCTCACGGAAGATGACCATGTCGGTTTTCTCCGGGTTCTTGAGCGGTGAAGGCACGCCGGCGAAATAGCGCACCGGGCGCAGGCAGACGTACAGGTCGAGTTCCTGGCGCAGCGCGACGTTGAGCGAGCGGATGCCGCCGCCGACCGGCGTGGTCAGCGGGCCCTTGATCGAGACCACGTAGTCCTTCAGCACCTCGAGGGTTTCCGCGGGCAGCCACACGTCCGGGCCATACACGCCGGTCGATTTTTCGCCGGCATAGATTTCCATCCAGCTGATCTTGCGCGCGCCGCCATAGGCCTTGGCCACCGCGGCATCGACCACCTTGATCATGACCGGGGTGATGTCCACGCCGGTGCCGTCGCCCTCGATATAGGGAAGGATAGGGTTATCCGGCACGCTCAGCGAAAAATCGGCGTTGACGGTGATTTTCCGGCCGTCGGCCGGGACCTTGATATGTTGGTACATCGTCGTCTCCCAAGTGGTCGCGGGGCAGGCCGCCGGCGTGGCGTCAGGCTAGGCCTGCCAGATGAACTAAAATGCGGAATTACCGTGCGCGGACTGACAAAACCTGCAGCTGCAAGTCTTGTATAAGACATCCTCGTTCCGTCTTGCATTATGCACCAGTATTTTCCGAGGCGCCATGCCGTGCCTCTTCCCTGCCCCATTCGACATCCATTCACACGCATTTGCAATTCATGGCACTGATACTCTTCAATAAACCTTTCCAGGTCCTGTGCCAGTTCTCCAGCCAGGACGGCCGCGAGACCCTCGCCGATTACGTGAATATTCCGAACATCTACCCTGCTGGCCGCCTGGATGCGGATAGCGAAGGCCTGATGCTGCTCACCGACGACGGCAAGCTGCAGCACAAGATCGCCCACCCCGATCATAAAGAAGCCAAGACCTACCTGGTGCAGGTCGACGGCGTGCCGGATGCGGCTGCGCTGGCGCGCCTGCAGGCGCCGCTCGACCTGGGCGACTTCGTGACCAAACCATGCAAGGCAGTGCGCATCGCCGAGCCCGAATGGCTGTGGCCGCGCAACCCGCCGATCCGCGCGCGCGCCGACAAGCCCACGAGCTGGATCGCGATCACGCTGGAAGAAGGCAAGAACCGGCAGGTGCGCCGGATGACGGCGGCGGTCGGGCTGCCGACCTTGCGGCTAGTGCGCAGCAGCATCGGGCCGTTTTCGCTGGCGACGCATCCGTTGATGCCGGGCGAATTCATCGAAGTCCGATACCCGTAGGCTGGGCGGGAAACCCGCCCAGCCTACGGAGTGCCAAAAAAAAACGCCGACCCTCGGGTCGGCGTTCTCGTATCAGCCCACGCTAACGATCAGGCAGCAAACGCATCCAGCGCCGCATTGAAGGTGGCGCTCGGGCGCATGATGGCTTTCACCTTGGCTTCGTCGGCCTTGTAGTAGCCACCGATGTCGGCCGGCTTGCCCTGCACTTCGAGCATCTCGGCGACGATCTTGGCCTCGTTCTCGGTGAGCTGCTTGGCCAGCGGCGCGAACTTGGCTGCCAGTTCGGCGTCCTCGGTTTGCGCGGCCAGCTCCTGGGCCCAGTACATCGACAGGTAGAACTGGCTGCCGCGGTTATCCAGCTCGCCGGTCTTCGGCGATGGCGACTTGCGGTTGTCCAGCAGCTTGCCGGTGGCGGCGTCCAGGGTCTTCGCCAGCACCTTGGCCTTGTTGTTGCCGGTCTTGATGCCGAGGTCTTCCAGCGACACGGCCAGTGCCAGGAACTCGCCCAGCGAATCCCAGCGCAGGTGGTTTTCTTCGGTCAGCTGCTGCACGTGCTTTGGAGCCGAGCCGCCGGCGCCGGTTTCGTACATGCCGCCGCCGGCCATCAGCGGGACGATCGACAGCATCTTGGCGCTGGTGCCCAGTTCCAGGATCGGGAACAGGTCGGTCAGGTAGTCGCGCAGGATGTTGCCGGTCACCGAGATGGTGTCCAGGCCGCGCTTGACGCGCTCCAGGGTATAGCGCATCGCACGGACCTGCGACATGATCTGGATGTCCAGGCCGGTCGTGTCGTGATCCTTCAGGTAGGTGCGCACCTTCTTGATCAGTTCATTCTCGTGCGGACGGTACGGGTCGAGCCAGAACACGGCCGGCATGCCCGAGTTGCGCGCGCGCGTCACGGCCAGCTTGACCCAGTCGCGGATCGGCGCGTCCTTGACCTGGCACATGCGCCAGATGTCGCCCGTCTCGACGTTCTGCGACAGCAGCACTTCGCCGGTGGCGAGGTCGGTGATGTTGGCGACGCCGTCTTCCTGGATTTCGAAGGTCTTGTCGTGCGAGCCGTATTCCTCGGCCTGCTGGGCCATCAGGCCCACGTTCGGGACGGTGCCCATGGTCTTCGGATCGAAAGCGCCATGCCATTTGCAGAAGTTGATGATCTCCTGGTAGATGCGGGCAAAGGTCGATTCCGGAATGACCGCCTTGACTTCCTTCAGGCGGCCGTTGGCGTCGTACATCTTGCCGCCGGCGCGGATCATGGCCGGCATCGACGCGTCGACGATCACGTCGTTCGGCGAATGGAAGTTGGTGATGCCCTTGGTCGAGTCGACCATGGCCAGCGCCGGACGGTGTTCCTGGCAGGCGTGCAGGTCGCGCTCGATTTCTTCGCGCTGCGAGGCCGGCAGGTCGGCGATCTTGTTGTACAGGTCGGCCATGCCGTTGTTGACGTTGATGCCGAGGCTGTCGAACAGGGCGCCGTGCTTTTCAAACGCTTCCTTGTAGAACATGCGCACCGCGTGGCCGAACACGATCGGGTGCGAGACCTTCATCATGGTCGCCTTGACGTGCAGCGAGAACAGCACGCCGGTTTCTTTCGCGTCTTCGATCTGGGCCGCGTAGAAGTCCAGCAGGGCCTTGCGGCTCATGAACATCGAATCGATGATCTCGCCATCCTGCAGTGCGACCTTCGGTTTGAGGACGATGGTCTGGCCCGACTTGGTCAGCAGTTCCATCTTGACTTCACGGGCGCCGTTGATGGTCAACGACTTTTCGCCATGGTAGAAGTCGCCGTGGGTCATGTGCGACACGTGGGTGCGCGACGCGGCCGACCATGGGGCCATCGAGTGCGGATTCTTGCGTGCGTACTCTTTCACGGCGCGCGGTGCACGGCGGTCCGAGTTACCTTCGCGCAGCACCGGGTTGACCGCGGAGCCGGTGCACTTGCCGTAGCGTGCCTTGACGGCTTTTTCTTCGTCGGTCTTCGGGTTGGCCGGGTAGTCGGGCAGCTTGTAGCCCTTGGCCTGCAGTTCCTCGATCGCGGTGACCAGCTGGCCCACCGACGCCGAGATGTTCGGCAGCTTGATGATGTTCGCGCTTGGCTCGAGGGTCTTCTTGCCCAACTCGGCGAGCGAATCCGGCACGCGCTGTTCTGGCGTCAGGTTTTCCGGGAAGGCAGCCAGGATACGGGCCGCGACCGAAATGTCGCTCTGCTCGACCGTGATGCCGGCCGGCTTGGTGAAGGTGCTGACCACTGGCAGGAAGGCGTGGGTCGCCAGCAGCGGCGCCTCGTCGGTCAGGGTGTAGATGATGGTCTGATCACTGCTCATACGCTTTTTCCTCGATGCGCGCGGGTTGGCGCGGTGTCTAAAACAGGTGTAATTGCTCAGGTCTTCTATAAGACATAAGACGGGCGTTTCACATTATGCACCAGTATTTTACTGGGCGCCACGGTTTTAGGATATCCGCCATCGGGCGGGAGGGACGCCTGTTACGCTGGTACAGGGGCTCCCCACGCAGGGGAAACGATGGGAGCGACAAGCAAAAAAACCCGCCGGACCAATGGTCGGGCGGGTCTTTCTTCTGCACAGAACTGCCTGCGCGGCCGAGGCCGCACGCACGGGGCTTTTAGGCCGACAGTGCTTTCAGGGCTGCAGCCAGGCGACTCTTGTGGCGCGCTGCTTTGTTCTTGTGGATGATCTTCTTGTCAGCGATGCTGTCGATTTTCGACACGGATTGCTGGAAGATGAGGGTTGCAGCTTCTTTGTCGCCAGCCTGGATGGCCTTGCGAGCCGCCTTGATTGCGGTGCGCAGGGTCGAACGCTGTGCCGAGTTGTGTGCGTTTTGCTTAACTGCTTGACGAGCGCGTTTGCGCGCTTGTGCGGTATTTGCCATGAAATTTCCTAAATCGGGGTCAAGTTGCGTTGGCAAACATTAGCGAGTGAAACCGGCGCTTTCAGTGCCTGCCCAACGATTGGTGTCTGCTAACAGAATTCAGTACAGCCCACGATTATAGCGAAGGAATCGGGTATCGGCAATTCATAAATCAATAATTGTCGTCCACACTACGCCAGTAAAACGAATAAACTGCTCTTGCGCCCCCGTGCGCCGGGACCGGCTTGGTGTTGCCCAAGTATAATCCCCGCCCATGAACCTGCTCCGTACCCTCGCTGCCATTTCCAGCATGACCATGGTGTCCCGCGTCACCGGTCTGTTGCGCGACAGCCTGTTCGCGGCCGCCTTCGGCGCCTCGAATTTCACCGACGCCTTCAACATCGCCTTCCGCCTGCCCAACTTGCTGCGGCGGCTGTTCGCCGAGGGCGCCTTCTCCCAGGCCTTCGTGCCCATCCTGACCGAATACAAGACCAAGCACGGCTTGGCCGCCACCAAGACCCTGGTCGACCATGTCGCCACGGTGCTGATTTGGGCGACGATATTGGTGAGCATCGCCGGCATCGTGGCCGCCCCGGTCCTGATCCTGTGGATCGGCGGCGGGCTCCAGCGCGAGCCGGCGGCTTTCGACGCCGCGATCGTGATGACCCAGATGATGTTCCCCTACATCGCCTGCATGGCCTTCGTGGCCCTGTCGAGCGGCATCCTCAACACCTGGCACCAGTTCAAGATCCCGGCCATCACCCCGGTGCTGCTGAACCTGTCGTTCATCTTTGCCGCCCTGGTGATGTCCGATTATTTCGAACAGCCGATCTATGCGATGGCGGTGGGCGTGTGCATCGGCGGCCTGCTGCAGGTGGCAGTGCAGCTGCCTTCCCTGATCAAGCTCGGCATGCTGCCGCGCATCGCGCTCAATCCGCTGGTGGGCCTGCGCAACGCCGGCGTGCATCGCATGCTCGGCAAGATGGGGCCGGCCGTGTTCGCCGTCGCGGCGGCCCAGATCAGCCTCCTGATCAACACCACCATCGCGGCGGGACTGGCCGCCGGCGCCGTCACGGCCCTGCAATACGCCGACCGCCTGATGGAGCTGCCGACCGCGCTGCTGGGCGTGGCCCTGGGCACCATCCTGCTGCCGGGCCTGGCCAAGGCCAATACCGAGGGCGACACCCACGAATACTCTTCCCTGCTCGACTGGGGCCTGCGCCTGACCTTCCTGCTGTCGATCCCGTCGGCAGTAGGCCTGGCCACCCTGGCCACGCCGATGATTGCCACCCTCTTCCACTACGGTAAATTCGACGCCGTCGACGTCGCTGCCTCGTCAATGCCGCTGATGGCCTATAGCGCCGGCCTGCTCGGCTTCATCCTGGTGAAAACCCTGGCGCCGGCCTTCTTCGCGCGCCAGGAAGTGCGTACGCCGGTCAAGATCGCGGTGGGCGTGCTGGTGGCGACCCAGCTGATGAACCTGGTGTTCGTGCCGCTGCTGGGCGTGGCCGGCCTGGCGCTGTCGATCGGGGTCGGGGCCTGCATCAATGCGGCCTTCCTGTATGCCGGCCTGCGGCGTCGCCAGATCTACGTGCCGCAGCCGGGCTGGGGCAGCTTCCTGCTCAAGCTGTTTGTTGCGGTGACCGTGATGGGCGCGGTCTCGTGGTTCGCCCAGGCGCAATTCGACTGGATCGCGCTGCGCGCCACGCCGCTTCTGCGCGCCGGCCTCCTGGCGGCGATCATCACGGCCGCCGCCCTGGCCTATTTCGCCGTGCTGATGGCGCTGGGCTTCCGCCCGCGCGACTTCAAGCGCCGCGCCAAGTAAGCGACAAGGGGCCTAGCGCCCCGAGTCCCGGGCCGGGGGTTCCTTCGGCTCGTCCTTGTCCTCTTTGTCCTTCCTGCCGTCGTCGGACTCGTCCTGTTCGGGCGGTGCTTCTGCGGGCGGCTCGGGCTCCGGTTCCGGCTCGGGTTCGGCCTGGGGGGGCGGCGGCGCCACTTCCTGCATCGGCGCCTGGGCCGCGACCGGGGCGGCGGCCGGTGCATCCGGCAGTTCCGGCGGCGGCGCCATCGTCACCTGCGGCTGGGGCATACCCGGCCGTGGGGCCGGCGCCGCGCCCTGCCCCGTGGCCATGAACTTCCAGTCCGCCAGGTGCGCCTTGTTCTCGAAATTGGCGAAGCGTTCGTCGAACTTCGCGAGCTTCAAAGGCTGCGCCTGCGACAGGCTGTGCACCCCGAGGATGCGCCCCGCCTCGCCGGCGCGCACCAGGCCCCACTCGGCCTGGCCGGTGACCGGGTCGACGAAGATCTTGCGCAGGTGGCGGCGCGGATTCGGGAAGCGCGGGTCGCGCAGCAGTTCCTGCAGCGACAGCGGCTGCGGCGGCTGGCCGCGCGGCGTGGCCTCGGCATAGCTCTTGAGGGCGGCGCTGAACTGCGCGCCGATCTCCAGCAACTCCTGCTCGGCCTGGGCGCGCTGCAGGAGCGCGCCGACCTTCAGGGTCGCGGCGCCCACCATGCCGATGATGAAGACAAAGATGATCAGGCCGAGGTAGGTGAACCCGGCCTGGTGGCGGCGCGCGCTTGCCCGCACCTCACCACTCCGCGTAGGCCGTGCCCTTGCGGCCGGCGCCAGGCGCGCCGCTGCGGACATTGCCGACCGCGCCCTGCTCGCCTTCCGGCGGCGGCTCGACGATCCAGCCTTCGCGCGACTCCAGGATCGGGTCCATCGGCAGCTCGCGCAGGTATTTTTTCTCGACCAGCTGCGCGAGCGACTCCGGATAGCGCCCGGTATCGGCGTGGAACTGGTCGATGATGGCGCGCGTATTGCGCAGGTTCTCGAGCAGGATGGTCTCCTTGCTACTGTCGATGCTCGGGAAGAAGCGCGGCACCGCCAGCGTCAGCAGCAGCGCCACGATGCCCAGCACCACCAGCAGCTCGATCAGGGTAAAGGCGCGCGGGCGCCGCGGGACAATGCGCATCGTGCTCACCACTTCTTGTAAGGGATACCGTTCAGGCCAAGCTTTTCGGAGCTTGAGTACACGTCGTAGACGTCGTCGCCCTCCTTCGGCTCGTCCGGCTCGCTGGCATAGCTGCGCTTGCCCCAGGTGGCGGCGTCCGCCAGTTCCGGATCGGAATTGAAGGGGTCGCGCGGCAGGCGCCGCATGAAGTAAATCCTGGCCTGCCTGGGGCTGCGCAGGTCGCGCACGCCCTCGGCCAGCATCTCCAGGCGCGGCGGATAGCCGGTGGCGCCGGCGGTCTTGGCCACCCGCCCTTCGTCGCTGGCCTTCTTGTAGGCGTCGATCCCGGCGCGGATCTCGCGCAGCGCGCGGCGCAGTTCCACCTCGTCGCGGCGCTGGGCCGTGACCTGGGCCACCGGCACCACCAGCGTTCCCAGCAGGGCCAGGATTGCCAGCGTCACCAGCAGCTCGATGAGCGTGAAGCCGCGCGTTCTCATTGCGTCATTGCTGGGCAGGAGGCGTGGCCGGCGGAGGCGGCGGGACCGGGACCACCTGGATGGTGACGGCCGGCGCGGCTGGAGGCGCGGTGCCTGGCGCCGGCGCGGGAACGGCACCGGGCGGCGCCGAGGGCGGCGAGCCGACCTGCGGCGTCACCGGCAATTCGGACGGCGGCACCGAGACCGGCGCAGCCGGCGCGCCCGGGGTAGCCGCAGCGCCTGCCGGAGGCTGCACCGTACCGGACGCCGCGCCCTGCGCCGTGCCCGCGGCGCGCGCCGCAGCGGCGGCAGCGGCGGCGCCGGCCACGCCCGGCAGCTGCACCGGTGCGCGCACCGTGCTGTCGGGACGGCGGCGGAAGCTCGCCTCGGTGCCGGCGCCGAATTCCGATGCGGACGCCGGCGGACGCTGCACGGTGCGCACCAGGCGCGGCGTGATCGACAGCACGATCTCGGTGCGGTCATTCTGGTCGCGGGTACTGCCGAACAGGCGGCCGACGATCGGCAGGTCGCCGATGCCCGGCACCTTGCTGCCGCTGGAGCGGTCTTCGTTGCTGATCAGGCCGGCCAGCACCTGGTTCTCGCCATCCTTCAATTGCAGCAGCGTGGTCGCCGAGCGCGTGCCGATCCGGTAGGCCACGGTGCCCGAGCGGGTCGTCACCGACTCGCCCAGGGTGCTGACCTCGAGCGAGATGCGGATCGCCACTTCGTTGTTCAGGTAGATGGTCGGCTCGACGTTCAGGGTCAGGCCCACGTCCACGTAATTCACCGATTCCGACGCGAAGCCGCCGACGCCCGAGGAGATCGTGGTCGAGATGTTGGGGATCTTGTCGCCGATGACGACCTTGGCCTTTTCCTTGTTACGCACGCGGATGCGCGGGTTGGCCAGGGTATTGGAGTCGCCGTCGGTCTTGTTGGCGTTGACGGTGGCGCTCAATTCGCTGATCACGCCGATGTTCCCGCGGTTCAGGCCGCGCAGGTCGTCGATGGTCAGCGGCGCGCCGTCCAGGCCCGCCAGCGGGGCAAAGGACAGCGAACCGGGCCAGGAGATGCCAAGGTCGGTGATGCGGCTGCGCTTGATCTCGAGCACCTCGACGTCGAGCATGACTTCCGGCTCGGGCACGTCCTGCAAGGCCACCAATTGGGTGGCCACGCGCACCGCTTCCGGGCTGTCGCGCAGGATCACGAGGTTGAGCTTTTCGTCCACCACCACGTCGCGCGACTTCAGGATGGTCTTGAAGGTATTGGCGATGTTCTTGGCGTCGGCATTGGCCAGGAAGAAGGTCTTGACCGTCATCTCCTGGTATTCCTTCAGCTTGGCCGCGATGTTCGGATAGATCAGGATGGTGTTGCCGTCCATGACCTGGCGCTCGAGCTGGTTGGTCATCAACAGGTAGTACACCGCCGCTTCCACCGTGCTGTTCTTCAAGAAGATCGAGGTGCGCGTGTCGGCCTTGACGTCCTTGTCGAAGACGAAATTCAGGCCCGAGTGGCGCGAGATGATCTCGAACACCTGCTTGAGCGGGGCGTCGCGGAACTCCAGGCTGATCGGTTTGCGAAAGCTCGCGGCCAGCGCGGCTTCGCCGGCCGGCGCCGCTTCGGCCTTGTCGTTGACCTCGCCCAGCAGCAGGCGCGCCGGCTCGTGCCCGGGGCGTTCGCTCAGGATGGCCTGCAACTTCTGGCGCGCTGTATCGAGCTCGTTCTTGTCCAGCGCGGCGCGCGCCGCTTCCATCAGCCGCGCGTGGCGGCGGTCGGCCTCGACCGCGCGCAGGCCGGCACGCGCGCGTTCGTTGGCCGGGTCGAAGGCCAGCACGCGGCGGTAGTCCTGCAGCGCCAGCTCGACCTGGCCGGCGGCCAGGCTGGCATCGGCCTGGCCGAGCAGGCGGCCCGCGGCGCTGTCGCGCGCCCGCAGATAGGCCGTCTTGTACTGGGCGTTGTTCGGGTCGGCGGTCACCGCCTCCTGGTACTTGACCAGGCCGGCCGCGACCTGGTCCTTCGCTACCAGGGCATTGCCCTCCTGGTAGGCGCGCTGCCCCGCACAGCCGGCAAGAAGCACGATCGTCATGCAGGCTGCCAGCGCAGTATTCCGGAAAGGAACCATCAGTCGAATACTCCAATATTAAGCTGCTGAACCTGGTTCAGCGGCAGGTAGGTCAGGGTCAGCACCGGCGGCTTGATCGCGTCGACGCGGTAGGTGCCGTCAATAACCATGTTTTCGCGCACCAGGTGGGTACGGTCGCCGCGCGCCAGGTAGATTTCCCAGGCGCCGTCCTGCAGCGACTTGCCGATATAGGTGAAAGGCAGCGGTGGCGCGACGGGGGCCGGCGGCGGTGGCGCCGGTTCGGGCGGTGGTGGTGGCGGCGGTGCCGGGGTCCAGTCCTGGGGGCCGAATACCGCGCCCTTGTCGCCGCCGTCAACGGCGCCGAAGCGGTCCTCGTCTCCGCCGATCAGGGTCTCGCGCGGCACCAGGCGCAGGATGGCCGGCGCACCGGCCTTCGCTGCAGGCACGGCGTCAATGCGCGCCGGCGCGACCGTGACCGCGGCACGCTCGACGGGTTCGGCCACTGCGTCGTCGGGGGTGCGGTCGCCGAACACGACCAGGCCGGCGGCCAGCACCAGCGCCGCGCCCATGGCAAGGTGGCGCGGCTTCATCGCGGCACTCCCGGCGCTGCCGACAAATAGAGCGTCATGCGCAGGCGCGCCTCGACGGTATCGATGCCGATCGCATCGCGCCGGAAGCTCACATCGTCGAGCGAGGCATGCGGCACCGCGCGCAGCGCATCGAAGGCGAACTGCCAGATCGCCGCATATTTTCCGGTCACCGGCAAATTGATCTGGTAGGTATACAGCCTGGCCGTACGGTCGTAGCTGCTGCGGTATTCGCCCTGGCGCAGCGTCAGGCCATTCTTTGCCGCCAGCGCGAACAGCGCCTTGAGCTGGCGCTCGGCCTTGCTGCGTTCGCCCAGCGCGCCGTAGAAATGCGCGAGGTTCTGGTCGGCGCTCGGCGGCGGCGCCGGCGCCGGAGGCGGCGCAGGCACCGCCGCCTGCAGGCGCGCCGTTGCGTATTCCCGTTCCACCTCGGCGCGCGCCATGGCGGTCCACATCATGGCGCCGAGCGCTGCCAGCAGCAGCACGACGGCAGCCGTGACGAGCGGATTGAGGCGTCGCAGCGCCAGCTGCACGCGCAGCCACAGCGTCGGCACGGCGGCCGTATTCAAGCCGGCGCGCTTCATGGCGTGCCCCATTGGGCGGCGACCTGGAAACGCAGCGGACGGTTCGGATCCTGCTCCGCGATCTCATGGCGCGTCAACACGACCGAGCCGAACCAGTTTTGCTCCTGCATCCTCGCCACATAGGCCAGCATGTCGTCGCTGTTGCGGGTCTCGGCGGTGATGCGCAGGGTGCGGCGCTTGGCGTCGGGCTCCAGCGCCAGCAGGGCCACGTTGGAAGGCGTGGCCGCGCGCACGGCTTCGTACAGGTCGCGCCAGGGCACATTGAGCTGCATGACGGCGTCGTTGACGGCCTGCACCTGGGCTTCCGGCAGCGCCAGCTTCGGCTGGACCGCCAGCGCCGGGCGCGCGGCCTGGCTGCGCGCCGCCAGCGCCACATGCAGGGCGTCGAGCTGCTCGCGCTCTTCCTGGTAGGCCTTGAACTGGATCGCCGCGCCGAAGCACAGCGAGGCGATGGCAAACAGTAGCGCGGCGCTGCTGACCGGGGTCCGGAACAGGGTACGCCGCAGCGAGGGCGGCGCGAAATCGATACGGACAGGCTTCATGCGGGGATTCCTGTGCGCGCCAGGCGCACATGCAGCGGCCAGTGGCCCGTGCTGTCGTCTTCCAGCAGGGTGCAGGCAAACTTCAGGCGGCCGGCCGAACTGGCCCAGCCGGCGGGCACCGCCCCGCACAGCTGCAAGCGTTCGGGGCGCTCCACGCCCACCCGCAACGCTTCGCGCGCGACGTGGGCTTCCAGCCAGTCGCGCCCTGCTCCCTCCGGGATCACGGCAGTGCGCACCGCAGCCAGCGCCATGCCGTCATAGGCAGCCAGCGACAGCACGCCGCCGTGCACCAGGCCGAACCAGGTGCCCGGACGGCGCAGGCGGCGCCACGCATTCATCGCGGCGACGAACTGCGGCACCACCTCGACCAGGGTAAACCGGTGCTCGCGTCCCAGGGCCTCCAGCAGTTCCACCAGGCCGGCGGGAACAGCGGCAGCCAGGAACGGACGGGTGGCATGCCAGTCGGCGCTAATGCGCCACTCGTGCGCGGGCACGCCGAACAGGCCCTGGAAGCGGAAGGCGGCGGCGGCCTGCAGGTCGCCCAGGCGCGAGGCGCCGGATGGGGGCGGCACCTGCCACAGGTGCACCAGTTCATCGGCCAGCACCACGCTGACGGCCAGGCCGCGCGGGGCATGTTCGCCCAGCAGCGCACGCAGGCCGTTGGCCAGCGCGTCGGGCGCGCCGGCTTCCACCGGCTGTACCGCCAGCACCTCGGCCGACTGCGTCACCAGGCCGCTCGTGCGTAGCAGCGCCAGGCCGTCGGCGGCGATGCCCAGGCGCAGGGATTGTCCGAAACGCCTAAGCATGAAGGGTCACCCGTTTGATTTCGTCGATGGTGGTGGCGCCGCGCTTGACCAGGTCGAGGGCGGCCAGGCGCAGGCTGCGGGTGCCGTTGGCATGGGCCGCGGCCTTGATGCGGCGGATCGGCTGCTTGTCCACGATCAGTTCGCGGATCTCGTCGTTGAGCGTAAGGATCTCGGCGATCGAGCGGCGCCCGCGGTAGCCGGTGCCGCGGCAGTCGCCGCAGCCCTTGCCGCGCATGAAGACGTAATCCAGCACTTCCGCGCGCTCCAGGTGCACCGAGGCCAGTTCGAGCGCGTCCGGTTCGTACTGCACGGCGCAGTGCGGGCAGTTCATGCGGATCAGGCGCTGGGCCCAGATGCCGTTCAGCGCCGACACGAAGGCATACGGGTCGATGCCCATGTGGGTGAAGCGGCCGAACACGTCGAACACGTTGTTGGCGTGGACCGTCGTGAGCACCAGGTGGCCGGTCAGCGCCGACTGCACCGCGATCTCGGCGGTCTCGCGGTCGCGGATCTCGCCGACCATGATTTTGTCGGGGTCGTGGCGCAGGATCGAGCGCAGGCCCTTTGCAAAGGTCAGGCCTTTCTTTTCGTTCACCGGAATCTGCAGGATGCCGGGCAGCTGGTATTCCACCGGGTCTTCGATGGTGATGATCTTCTCGCGCCCGTTGTGGATTTCCGTCAGGGCCGCGTACAGCGTGGTGGTCTTGCCCGAGCCGGTCGGGCCGGTCACGAGCAGCATGCCGTAGGCTTCCTGCGCGAGCGTGCGCAAGGTCGCCAGCGATGGCGCGTCGAAGCCCAGCGCTTCGAGCGTGAGCGAGCCATACGATTCGATCATGGCGCGCTTGTCGAGGATACGAATGACCGCGTCCTCGCCATGGATGCTCGGCATGATCGACACGCGCAAGTCGATGTCGCGCCCGCCGGATTCGACCCGGAAGCTGCCGTCCTGCGGGATGCGGCGCTCGGCGATGTCGAGTTCGGCCAGCACCTTGATGCGCGAGATGATGTGCTCGGCCAGTTCGATGCCGCCCACCGTGGCCGCATGATCGAGCACGCCGTCGACCCGGTATTTCACCGACAGGCCGCCGGCGGTGCTTTCCAGGTGGATGTCCGAGGCGCCGGCCTTGAGCGCGTCGTACAGGGTCGAGTTGACCACCTTGACCGCCGGACTGCCCGCTTCCGAGACCGAGGCAAAGGAGAGCACCTGGTTGGCCTTGCCGTCGCGGCGCGTCTCGGCACCGCCGCCGACCAGGCTGTCTACGGCGCGCGCGGATTCTTCCTGCTTCGACAAATAGGCCTGGATATCGGACTGCAGCGCCAGGCACAGATCCAGCGGAGATCTAGCGGTGGCGCGCGCCTGGGCGCCGAGCCATGTTTGTAAGTCGAGGTCGAAGGGATCGGCCAGCACGCCGGTCAGGCGGCCGTCCAGGCCGCGCAGCAGCACGCAGTGGCGCGACATGGCCGAGGCCAGCGGCAGCAGGTCGAAGGCCGGTGACTGGGCCAGCATGGCCGCGGTTTCCATCACCGGCAATCCGAAGGGCGCGGCCAGGTCGCGCACGATCTGGCGCGGCTCCTGGCCGGTGAGGCCTTCGAGTTCGGCCACCAGGCCGCGGCGCGAGCCGTTGGCCAGCGCGCGGGCGCGCGCCAGCAGGGTCGCATCCAGTACGGCGCTCAAGACATGTCTCCTGCGAGGTCGAAAATCGGCATGTATAGAAGGACCACGATGGCGCCGACCACCAGCCCGATGGCCGCCATCAGCAGCGGCTCGAAGGTGCGGGTGAAGCGGTCGATCCAGCGCGTGATCTCGCCGTCGTAGAAGGCGGCCGACTGGGTCAGCATCGGCCCCATGTCGCCGGTGCGCTCGCCCACGCGCAGCATGCGCAGAGAAATCGGCGTGGTCAGGCCGTTGGCCTCGAAGGCATTCGACAGCGGCTGGCCCGATTCGATGGCGGCGCGTGCATTGGCCAGGCCCTTGCGCACCGTGCCGGAGACCATCGGCTGCACGGTCTCGATGGCGTTGACGATGGTGATACCGCCTTCGGTGAGCATGCCCAGGGTGAGATAAAGGCGTGAGAGTTCGTAGATGCGCGCGCGTTCGCCGATGCCGGGAATGCGCGCCAGCAGACGGGTGATGCCGCCGCTGCGCAAGGCATGGCGCACGCCGGCAACCA
Organism: Telluria sp. ZB4P37; assembly: GCF_059685855.1. NCBI lineage: Bacteria > Pseudomonadati > Pseudomonadota > Betaproteobacteria > Burkholderiales > Oxalobacteraceae > Telluria > Telluria sp. ZB4P37. Next base: position 123,794 of record NZ_JCASID010000011.1, on the reverse strand, counting down.
GGCCAGTGACCAGCGCCAGCGCCGCGATCGCGATCGCGCTGCCATGGCTGGACGCGAACTGGCCCCAGTCGAGCAGCAGCTGGGACATCCAGGGCAGCGAGCGCCCTGCCCCCTGGTAGACCTCGGCGAATTTCGGCACCACGTAGCCGATCAGGAAGCCGCTCACGCCGCCGCCAACGATCAGGAGGATGACCGGATAGATCGAGGCGCTGACGACCTTGCTGCGCACGATGTCGATGCGCTGCTGGTAGTCGATGTAGCGGGTCAGCGCGCGCGGCAAATCGCTGGTGCCCTCGGCGGCGCGCACGATGCCGACATATAAAGGGGGGAACAGGTCCGGCTGGGCCGCCAGTACGGCGGAGAAGCGCTTGCCTTCGCGCAGGCCGCCCAGCAGGCGCTCGAGCACGCTGCGCGCGCCGGGACTGGCTTCTTTTTCAAGCAGCGCTTCCAGGCTTTCGACGATGCCCAGGCCTGCATTGAGCAGGGCCAGCAGCTCCTGGCTGAACAGGACGATGGAGAGCTTGCCGGCGCGCTGGCGCGCCAGGCGGGTGCCGCCGCGCGCCGGTTCGATGGCGCTGACGAACAGGCCGCGCGCCTCGACCTGGCGGCGTGCCTCGAGCGCATCGGCGGCGTCGACGACGATGTTCGCGATCGACATGTCGGGCGCAAGGGTGCGGACGGCAAACTGCATGGAGGCGTGTCCGGCTCAGTACTGGGAAATGATGGCGCGAAGGCGACGGCTGCTTATTGCGACGAGATGTCGGCGTTGTCGCCGGTCCCGCCGGGCTGGCCGTCCTTGCCCAGCGAGAGGATCTCGTACTCGGCCTTGCTGCCCGGCGAGCGGTACTGGTAGGCGCGGCCCCACGGATCTTGCGGCACGCCTTTTTTCAGGTAGGGGCCGTTCCACTTGGCGCCGGCGCTCGGCGGCGCGGTCATGAGCGCGCCCAGGCCTTCTTCGGCGCTCGGGTAGCGGCCGACGTCGAGGCGGTAGGTGTCGAGCGATTTGTCGAAGGCCTCGATCTGGGCCTTGGCGACGGTGACTTCGGACTTGCCGAGCTGGGAGAAATACTTCGGACCGACATAGGCGGCGAGCAGGCCGATGATCACGATCACCACCAGCAGTTCGAGCAGCGTGAAGCCGCGGGTGCGCTGGGTCTGATTTTGTTTCATTACTGCATACATCCGACGGACTCCTCTGTTGCTCGACCAATAAGACTTTTTGTAGTGTGACCCCGCGCCGGCCTGGCGGCCGGGCGGCAGGCGGGGACGCCCTGCGCCGAGCAGGCTACCACGGCGGGAATAGTTGAGACAACTTTTCTTTCAGCCTTGAAGCATGCGCTGAATTACCTATGAGAAACACTGGGGCAAGGAGAGCCGGGCTTGCCATAAATCTCTTGGATTCGCTACCCGGGTTCTCACGCTTGTCGCAAATTTCGGACAAAAAGCCTGATTACTTGACACTGCACTTTGTTAGGAGAAACAAAATTTTCTGCGGCACATTTGCTCATGCAAAAAATTTCCTACGTTAAAATTTTTTACATGATCATTATTTCCTTTGCTATATTCGGTTGCAACCCGTAACGGAAAATGCGGGGCGGAAAAAAAACGCCGGGGACCGGCACAGCAATCGGCACTACCAAACATACCAACCAATAAAGGTAACCAGACTGATGAAACGCGAAAACCAAACTACTGCGCGCGCCCACGCCGTGCCCGCTGTCCTGAAAAACCTGCTGTGCGCATCGGTCGTTGCCGCCCTGGGCGCCTTCGCTCCGGCCCAGGCAACCATCCTCACCTTCGAGAATGTCGAAAACGTCGTCACCTCGGCGCTCGGCGAGTTCGACACCGCCTACAACACGGGCGACCAGTTCATGGACCAGCATTTCCTGCTGCAGGTGCAGAACAGCCCGACGGCGGACGCCGGCGAATACGGCCTGGTCGGCGCGCAGATCCAGTCGAGCAACCCCTACGCCTGCACGGTCACGGCTTGCCCGACCGGCGGCGACGGCATGTACTACGCCGGCCTGAACGACGGCTCGGTACGGATCACCAGCACCCTGGCCAACAGCTGGTTCCAGCTGCAAGGCCTGTCGTTCGCCTTCATTGGCCCGATTCCCGGCCTGATGAACGCCAGCTACGGCCGCCTGCTCCTGAGGGGCACCACCAACACCGGCGCGACGATCTCCACCAATGCCGACTTCCCGGGCCAGAACGCCAGCGGCAACTTCGTGTTCGGGGACTTTTCGGTCGGTAACGTCTTCAGCTCCAGCGTGCTGACCAGCCTGACCATCAGCTCCTGCCTGTTCGACGAAACCGGCGGGTGCCAGCAGGCGCGCGACTTCACCCAGAACCAGGCCCAGTTCGGCGTGGACAACATCACCCTGTCCGAAGTGCCGGAGCCGGCAACCATCGGCCTGATGCTGATGGGCGTTGCCGGCTTGACTGCCGCCCGTCGCCGCAAGAGCGCCAAGTAAGCGCCTGCCGACCTCATAGAACAAGGAAAAAATCACATGAAACTGCGTCCTGTTTCCCTCGCCGTCCTCGCGCTGCTCTCCAGCGTGGCAATGAGCGCCTCCGCCGACGACGTGCGCCGCTCCTATATCGTGCAACTGGCCGACAAGCCGGTTGCTTCCTACACCGGCGGCGTCGCCGGCCTGCCTGCAACCAAGCCGGCCGCCGGCCAGCAGCTCAACGTCAACGCAGGCGACGTGCAAGCCTATGTCGCTTACCTCGACCAGAAGCAGGACAGCGTGCTGGCCAGCGTCACCGCGGCCCAGGTCACCCACAAGTACAAGGTCGTCTTCAACGGCTTCTCGGCCATGATGACCGAGGACGAAGTCAAGGCGCTCAAGGGCAATCCGGCAGTCGCCAACATCACCGCCGACGAAGCGCGCACCCCGGACACCAACTTCACCCCGACCTTCCTCGGCATCGACAAGAAAGACGGCACCGGCCTGTGGAGCAAGTCCGCGGACGGCAAGGCCGGCGAAGGCGTCATCATCGGCATCGTCGACGGCGGCATCTGGCCTGAGAACAAGTCGTTCGCCGACCGCGTGGACGCCAATGGCGACCCGACCTTCGACGCCTCGGGCGAACTGGCCTTCGGCGCGGCTCCGGCCGGCTGGAACGGCGCCTGCGTGACTGGCGAAGGCTTCGCCGCTTCGCATTGCAACAACAAGCTGATCGGCGCGCGCTACTTCAACAAGGGCTTCGTCGCCAGCGGCCGCCCGATGCACTGGACCGACTTCGTGTCGCCACGCGACTCGGTGGACGGCCCAAGCGGCCACGGCGGCCACGGCACCCACACCGCCAGCACTGCCGGCGGCAACAGCAATGTCGCCGTCACCATGAACGGCATCGCGATGGGCAAGGCCAGCGGCATGGCGCCACGCGCCCGTATCGCCGCCTACAAAGTGTGCTGGACCTTCCCGGACGCCACCAACCCTGACGGTTCCGGCACCCGCAACAGCTGCTACAACTCGGACACCGTGGCCGCGATCGACCAGGCTGTCATCGACGGCGTGGACGTGATCAACTTCTCGATCAGCGGCTCGCAGACCAGCGTGGCCGATGCGGTCGAACTGGCCTTCTTCGGCGCCGCCGACGCCAACGTCTTCGTGGCCGCTTCGGCCGGTAACAGCGGCCCGGCCAATGCCGTCGCCCACCTGAGCCCATGGGTGACCACGGTTGCCGCATCGACCCACAACCGCCTGAACGGCGCTACCGCCACCATCGGCACCGGAACTGCTTACGTCGGCGCGTCGCTCAACACGACCGCCCTGCCGGCCACCGCCGCCATTTCGGCGCGCGACGCCGGCGTGGTGCCTTACGCCAGCCTGAGCGCCGCCGACAAGGTGGCACGCCGCCAGTGCTTCATCCCGTCCGACATCACCACCTACCCTGCCTCCAACGCAACTCCGGCTGCGCTGCTGGACCGCAGCAAGGCCGAAGGCAAGGTCGTGGTCTGCGAACGCGGCGTGACTGCCCGTACCGACAAGAGCCGCGCCGTGGCCGAAGCCGGCGGCGTCGGCATGGTCCTGATCGACAATGGTTCCGGCCCGGTCGCCGAAGTGCACGCAGTCCCGACCGTGCACCTGAGCCTGGCCAACGGCACTGCCGTCAACAACTATGTACTGGCCAACCCTGCTGCTACTGTGGCCATCGGCACCTGGAGTGCGCAGGTCGGCACCGCCCCGGCGCCGGTCATTGCCAGCTTCTCGTCGCGTGGCCCGAACCGCGGCTACGCCAGCATCCTCAAGCCTGACCTGACCGCGCCTGGCGTGGACGTCATCGCCGGCGTCAGCCCGGTCAAGACCCAGTCCGAGCGCGATGCCATCGCCAACGGCAGCGCAGTGCCGGGCGCCGCATGGGCGTCCTACCAGGGCACCTCGATGTCGAGCCCGCACGTGGCCGGCCTGGCCGCCGTGCTCAGGCAGCAGCACCCTGAGTGGTCGCCAGCCGCCATCAAGTCGGCCCTGATGACCACCGCCGCCGGCACCTTTGCTGACGCCTACCTGCTGACCGACGCACGTTCGGGCCGCCTGCCATGGGGCCAGGGCGCCGGCCACGTGGTGCCGAACAAGGCAACCGACCCGGGCCTGGTGTACGACGCCGGCACCGTCGACTACCTGCGCTTCATGTGCGGTGTGGGCGGCATCGTCGGCGCTGCGACCTGCTCGCAGACCGGCAGCATCGCGGCGCACAACCTGAACCTGCCGTCGCTGACCTCGGGCAGCGTGCTGGGCAAGCTGACCATGACGCGTACCGTCACCAACGTCAGCGGCCAGCCGCAGACCTTCAACGCGACCGCATCGCTGCCGGGCTTCACTGTCACCGTCAGTCCGGCCAGCCTCACCCTGGCGCCGGGCGCCAAGGGCACGTTCAATGTCAGCCTGACCCGCACCGACGCCGTGATCAACGCCTACAGCTTCGGCGCACTCGAATGGCGCACCCCGGACGCCAAGTATGTCGTGCGCAGCCCGCTGACCGCCCGTCCACAGGCGTTCTCGGCTCCTGCTGCCCTGCATAGCGAGCAAGTCACCGGCAACCAGGTGTTCACCGTCGGTACCGGCTTCAGCGGCAAGCTGAGCGTGGTCAAGGGCGGCCTGAAGCCGGCAACGCTGGCGGTGCAGACCGTTGGCCGTACCCTGGCAGCTGATGGCGGCGTGCTCGAGTGCAAGAACGGCGGCGCAGCCGGCGTGATCGCCACCAGCGTCACCGTCCCTGCGAATACGATGGTGGCCCGCTTCTCGCTGCGCGACATCGACACCAGCGGCTTCAAAGCCGGCAAGTCGGACGACCTCGACCTGATCGTGTTCAATGCGGCCGGTGTCCAGGTTGGCTACAGCGGCAACGCGACCTCGAACGAAATGGTCACCCTGGCCGCTCCGGCAGCCGGCACCTACCGTGTCTGCGTGGCCGGCTATGCACCGAACGGCGGCAGCGCGACCTACACCCTGGCATCGTGGGTGGTGGGCAGCAGCGATACCGGCGGTGACATGAAGGTCAGCGTGCCAGCCAGCGTCTTCGTCGGCGGCACCTCGTCGGCCAGCGTCAGCTGGGGCAACCTGGTCGCAGGCCAGCGTTACCTGGGCGCGGTGGACTACCTGATGAACGGCACCACCAACATCGGCACCTCGCTGGTGACCGTGGACGCGACCAACCCGGTCCCGGTCCCTGCGACCGAAGGCAAGGAAGTGGCAGCCAACGGCAACGTCCTGTCGGGCGCAAACTAAGCGCCTGGCCCGGCCGGCCCTGCCGGCCGGGTTGTAGTACACACAAAAAAACGCTGCGTGCCCCAGGGCACGCAGCGTTTTTTTCATGTCTGTGGAAAGACCCTGGTTCCGGTCGCGGCAGCAGGCGGCGCCCACTGCACCGGCTGGCGGTCAGCTTGCCGCGGTCAGGGCGCTGCCGAGCTGGCAGGTGCCGGCCGTGCAGACCGCGCCCGGGTCGGGCATGAAGCGGCAGGTCGACACCATGCCCGACTTCGCATTGGCTGCCCGCGCTTCCTGCTGGTGCTGCTCGGCCAGCGCGCGCAGCGCCGCCTCCTTGCTGCCCGCGGTCGAATAGGCCAGGTAGCCCTCGGGGCCGCCGCATGCGCGCGCGCCGATCGGCAGCGTACGGCACTGGCCGCTGTCGGTGCAGGCTGCGTTGCCGACGGCGGCGCGCAGGCGCGCCAGCGTGTCCTGGCCCGGGGCCGGTGCGGTGGAAGAAGCCGGCGGGGTCGACGGCGGATCGATACGGCCCGGATCCTGCGCCTGGGAAGTGCAGGCAGTGCAGCCGAGCATGAGGAGTAGGAGGAGTTTTCGCATGGCCACATCTTCGCCCCGCTACCGGGGTGTGGTCAAGCGAATCACAGAGTTGTCAGGACTTCTTTTCCAAAGAGAAAAACATATTCCCTCCGTCGTTAACCTGCAACATACGACCGTTGACTCAGCACATTATTTTCCATGCAGAATTTTTTGTTGCACCGGAGATATATCACCTAAATAGCATTAACGTCTGAAAACTTCGTTCAATTTGCTTTCCAAATCTTAATATTGCAAATTATTTATCAAAATAAATTGAGCATAGGAAAAATTTACTCACTACAATAGAACCTGTTACCGACGAGCTTGCTCTAAAACGATCATGAACCTCTTCAGCCTCCGTACTGTCTCCATCATTGCCTTGAGCGCCCTCCTTACCGCCTGCGGTGCAGGCCAGCAAGACACCCAGACCGCGATCCAGTTTGCCACGATGCAGTTGGCTGCGACGGTGCAAAGCCCTGTTGCCGCATTGGCCTCCGGCAGCAGCGCCGGAGGTGGCGGCATGGTCGCTGCCGCCGGCGGCCCGAACAGCCCGACGCCGGACTGCGCCGCCGAAGGCTGCGCCAGCCTGCGCATCATCGACGGCAATGCCGAAGCCTACCGCATCGACGCCATGCGCCGCGCTGCCGCCGACGACAGCAGCCAGTCCTGATTCCTTCCCCGCGCCACACTGGCGCCCGGCTCCAAACAAAAAACACACCAGCCTTGCGGCATGGTGTGTTTTTTTATTCCCGCGGCGCGCAGCCGCCTGGCGCTGCTTAACGGACCGAACGGCGCAGCGTAAAGCCCAGCAAGGCCAGTCCAGTTGCGATCAAGAGCCAGTCCGACGGCTCCGGCACGTCGGCGGCAACCGCGCCGATCGTGGCGAAGTCCCCGGTCACGGCGGCATCGACGCCGAAGCCCGGGATCAGGTCGAAGCGGGCGATGATGCCGTCCATGCTGCCGAGGGCGCCGGCGTCATTGAACAGGCCGACCGTCAGCGTGCTGCCGTCGGTGCCGGTATCCAGGCTGTAGTCGTCGCTGAACAGCACGTCGAAGCCCAACAGCCCTCCGAAGCCGACATTGAAACTCAGGTAGCTGCCGAAGTCCGGGCCGTTGGCGAGCGTGAAGCTGCCGTCGGCGTTCAGGACGACGTTGTCGAGGATGTCGGTGCCACCGAAGGCGCCGCTGAAATTCGAGAACGTGGCCGTTGCCGGCGTCGCCGGGAGCAGCCCGTTGAACTGCAGGTCGAGGAAGCCGCCGTCGGCCAGCGTGCTCGTGTCGACACTGACGTGGAAGCTGATCGGCGCGGCCAGGGCTGCGACCGAACTGGTTGCCAGGAACAGGGCCACGGCGGCCTGGCGCAGGAAATGCATTGCGTTGAACATGGTGTGTCTTCCTTAGAATGAACCGGAATAAATGGTCGCGCTGTAATTGATGCCGACCTTGGATGGGTTGTTGAACACGGTGGTCAGCGTCACGCTCGCACCGGGCGCGATCGAGGCCGCACTGGCCGTGATGTAGGGCATGCCGTTGCGGGTGCCGCTGGCGTTGGCCAGGGTCACGCCGGCAGGCAGTCCGCCCACTTCGACCTGGAAGGGTCCGTTGATGGCCGCGCCCGTCGTGTTGGTGAACCGGTAGGTGCCGCTGTACTGGCCGGTGCTGCGGTTCAGTGCCAGGCCCGAACGGTAGACCGAGAAGCTCGCCGTCACGTTCGAGAAGGTCGGGGCCAGGTTCAGGCTGACGATCACCGGGTCGTGGTCGGACGCGCGGTAGGCATTGTTGGCGTACAGGTCCTGTGGCTTGGCTTCCAGGTTGTAGTCGATTACCTCGGGCTCGTCGGCGTTGTTGTGCCACTCGGCGGCGCCGGCCACCTGGGCGCTGAGCGACGGGGTGGTCAGCGCGTGGTCGAGGTAGCCGCTTTGGCCGCCGAACACATACGAGTACGCCATGCCGTGCGGACGCACGAAGCGCTCGAGCTCATTGACCAGGCCGGTGCCGGTCAGGTAGTCGATCGGGTCTTCGAAGCCGTAGGCGTTCATGTCGCCGATCACCAGCACGTCCTCGTCGCCCGCGCTGGCCTTGACCTGCGGGATGAAGAAGGTAGCGAGGCGCTGGGCCTGGCCGACGCGCGTGGCGTTCCAGCAGCCCTGGCCGTCGCCGCGGTCGGTGTCGACACCGGTGCCCCCCGGGCAGCCGGCCTTGGCCTTCAGGTGGTTGACGATCACCGAGAACTTCGCGCCGTTACTGGCCTTGAAGGTCTGCGCCATCGGCGGACGGTTGTTGACCTGGTCGCCGTCCGACATCGACGCGCCTGCCAGCGTGACGACCGACGGCTTGTAGATCATGGCGACGCGGATGGCGTCGGTGCCGGTCGCAGGCGGCTTGGGCACCATCGCGTACACCGTGCCACCCAGCGCCTTGTTGAGGCTGCCAACCAGGTAAGACAGGGCGGTATCGCCGTTGTTCTGGATTTCCATCAGGCCGACCACGTCGGCGTTCAGGGCGGCCAGCGACTTGACGATCTTGTCGCGCTGGCGCGCGAACTCGACCATGTTGTTCGCGCCGCGGCAGTTGCTGGCGCGGGTGCTCGAGCCGATGGTGCAGCCCTGCCCCGTGGCGCCTTCCACGGTGGTGCCGTCGACGAAGGTAGTGAAGAAGTTCAGCACGTTGGCGCTGGCCACCTTGACGCCGGCCGGCAGCTCCGGTGCGCCAGTACGCGGGTTGGTGCGCGAGAACACCGGGGCAATCGTCGGCTGCAGCTTGAAGCCACCGCCGCCGCCGCCGAGGGCGCCGAAATCGAGCACGCCTTCCAGACCGGTGACGGTGTCGCCGGCACGCACGGTGGCGTCTTCACCGATGTAGGGGATGATGGTCGGGGTGACGAACAGGCCGTCGTCGAGCACGATCTCGTTGTTGGCATTGGCCGCGGCCAGCGCCAGCGCTTCCGGGGTGCCCGGGCGGTAGCGGTTGGTCGGGATTTCGCGGCGGCCGCTCGACAGCGTGAGCTCGCCGCGCGCGCCGACATAGGCGTTCTGGTTGACCGTCAGCGGGCCGGTGAAGCGCACCAGCATGCCTTCGAAGGGCTCGAGGCTGGCCGCGGGCAGCGCAATGTTGGTGGCGCTGATCGCCGGGCCGGCGCCGACCACCGACGAGGTCGTATTGGTCAGTTCGGTATAGGTGCTGGCCGAGCCCGACGGCAGGTATTCAGTCACCAGGCCGGTGACGCGCACCAGGTCGCCCACCTTGCCTGCGGTGGTGCCAAACACGAAAATGCCGTCCGAGGTGGTCGAATCCTGGTCGCCGGCGGCATCCTGGATGAAATAGCCGCTGCCGACCTTGGCGGTGATCACGCCTTCGGTGGTCTGGATCGTGCCGGTGTAGCTGCTGGCTGCGCCCGCGCCCTGGATGACCGGGATGCTGAGGTTGCCGCTGCTGCGCACGGTGACCGTGCAGCTCTTGGACTGGTTGGCGTCGTTGGTGAAGTTGACGGTTACCGCATGGTTGCCCGCAGCCACCGAGGCGTCGGCCACCAGCGTGACCGAGGCGGTGCTGTTGTTGCTGCCGGATGCCGTGAAGTTCTCGAGGCGAATGCCGGCGATGGCGCCGGCGCTGATGACGGCGCCGGTGACGCGGCTATCCTTGTCGATGGCGCTCAGGGCGCCCGATGCGCTTTCGTTATAAGGGCGCAGGATCGATGCCGGGCAAGTGGCGATGATCGGCTCCGCGATCACGCCGCCGCCGCAGACATTGAACGGGCTGTCGCTCTTGCGCGGGGTGATGGTGCCGACGGTGAAGTCACCGGTGTTGGAATCGGTATCGACGCAACCCGCGGTCTTGCGCGAAGCCGAGGTGGTGCTCGACAGGGTGGCGGTCGGGGCGCTGCCCTCGAAGCCGTTGGCGCCGCCGAAGCCGACCAGGTCGACCACCGGGGCGCCGGTTGGATTGGTGCCGCTCAGTGCGGTCTTCACGCTGACCAGCGCCACCTTGCCGGCAGTGCCGGACATCGGGATCGTGCCCACGATGTCTGATGGCACGTCGGCCGTGCCGGCCGTGCCCGCCGCTTCGCGGATCATGTAGTACTGGCCCGGCTGCAATTCCACCCCGTCCGGGATCGCCGTCACTTGCCAGGTGTTGCCGGTGCTCGATGCGTACTGCACGCTCCAGCCGCCGATCGGCACCGCGGTGCTGCCGCGGTTGAAGATCTCGATGAAATCGTGGCGGAAGGTCGCGCCGCTGTTGCCGCCGCCCCCATACACCTGACTGATGACGACGTTGGCCGGTTCGGCGAAAGCCGAAACCGACAGGCTGGCAAGAACTGCGGCCAGCACGGTGCGCCGTCCGGGAGTGTGTATCGAAGCGAGGAACTTGTTCATGGGGATCCTGGTAAGGTAGGGCGGATAATTGTCACAGAACATTTGTTAGCAGAACGCAATTTACCATTAGCAAAATGCATAGTAAATAAATTATTTGACAACTTGATGACAAGAAAGAAAACGATACCCGAACACATGGGCGGAATGCCCTGCGCACGCCAGAACTGTCGGGAAAGCGCGACAGTTCAAGAAGGAATACGGGGACAGGGAAGCGCCAGGCGCTAGCGGCCACGATACGGCGCCGCCAGCGGCTCGCCGATGAACAGGCCCTGGGCGGGCCAGGCCACGCTCTTCCAGTAGGCTTCGATGGCGCTGTCGCCGCCGAGGTAGCGGCGCAGCAGCACGGAGGGATTCGGGAATTTCTGCCAGTGGTTGCAGGGTTCGCTCACGGTGCCATAGCTGGCCGTGGCGCCCGCCTCGAGCCAGCGCAGGCTGCTCATCTGGCTGCTGCCCAGCAGGTCCCCACCGAGCGAGGTCAGGTGGTCGGCCAGGGCGCCGGGCACGAATTTCAGGGTGTCGAGTTTGGCGACCTCGGCCATGCCGGTCTGGTAGACCAGCACGTCCTGCGCGCCTTCGAGCACATCGCCCTGTACCTGCTTGATTGCCAGGCGATGCGCGACCACGCGGCCCGGTGGCGGGAAGAAGCCTGTGCGGCTGTTGCGTGCCTTGTTTGACGTCACCAGGTAGTAGGCGGTAGCGGGTACGGTGCGAAAACCCGCCGCGATCCCACGGTCGACCAGGTCTTTCGCGCCCTGGCGCGAAGGCCCCGCTTGCGAACCGGCCGCCTGCAAGCTGGCCGGCAGCAGCATCGAGGGGCGCAAGCCGTGCTCGCTGTAAGGACGGGCCGACCTGCTGTTGAAATAGGGACTGGGCTGGCCGGCGGCGCAGGTTTTCATGCACTGGCTGCCGTCGAAGCCGAGGGTATAGGCACTGGTAATCGAATTGCATTCCACCGCATACGGCGCGGTCCAGACCATCAGCACGGCCTGCACTTCGGGCCCGAGCTTGCTGTCGATCTCTTCTTTCAGCAGGCGGAACTGCGCGGCGCCGATGCTGCGCGGCTTCCCCGGAATCCGCACGTGCACCACGTTGGCGGCCGGGATCTCGCGCCGCTTGCGGTAGTACTCGCCGACGGCCACGCTGTCCGGGTCTTCGTCGTTGATGACGATCGCCAGCTGGGCCGGCTTGAGCGCGGCGACGGCGTCACGAGGAGGGAGGGCGCCAAGGGCAAAGGCGAAAGACAGGCAGGACGGCAGGACGGCGGATAAGCGTGGTCGCATGGAGGGTCGCAGGATGAACGGAAGGCAAGGCCGGGCTCAGGCGCCATCATGCCACAAGGACTGCCCGCCCCGTTCACGGATGAGGAGGCGCCCTGCCCGGCTTTGCCTGCCGCTCAGCCCCGGGCGCGGCGGCGGCGCATTCCGGCCCAGCCCAGCACGCCGAGGCCGGCGGCGAGCATGGCGCCAGTTGCCGGTTCCGGGACGACCGAGACCGAGTACATCTCGAGCGCATCGACGCGGAACAGCTGGCCGCCGCTGCTCAGGTCGATGATGCTGCGCCCCTCGGCTTCGCCCGCGAGCAGGCCGTACGAAACTTGCCAGGACAGGGCCGTATCCAGCCGGTCGTTGACCAGCAGGTCGGGGCCGGCGCCAAAGGTGGGTCCGTGGTCGGGCACGTTATAGGTCTGGCGTGCGCCCCGGCTCGGCAGGACGTCGTCAGATGCCACCTGGCGCCAGACGCGCGGATCGGTATAGTTGAAGATGAAGGCGGTGCGCTGCCAGGAGCGCTCGGTGACGTGCCAGCCGTCGCTTGATGACCAGCTTTGCGGGTTGTAGCCGCCGACCAGCCAGCTGTCGCCGCTGGCATTACTCACCTGCATCAGGGTGAAGGTGGTGCCGCGACCGTCCACGGCGGCGTGGAAGTCGAGCGAATCGTCGCCCGCCCGGCGCGTGTAGAGGTTTTGCAGGTCGAGCCGGCCAGCCCCGAGCCAGCGCTCGAGCTGGCCGTAGAGCGTGAGGTCCAGCAAGGGCGCGCTGTCTTGCGCCTGCGCCGCCGGCGCCGCCAGGACGAAGGCGAGGCTTCCCGCCGCAACGATCGATTTCATGATGATCTCCCGCTCGGTTCCCGTCAGGGCATTGTATGCCCGCTACCCGGATTGGGTATGTACGGTTACGGGGTGCAATTATTCAAATTCAAGCACAAAGCAATCAGGCCTGCCCCATGTTGGCGGCAGGCCCGATGTGGTTTGGCAGCACCCCTAACAGGCGATGCCTGGCGAGTGCGGGCAAGGCGCGAGGAGGCGCATGGCAAGCCATGCGACGACCGAGCAACGCCCCCCGCTCGTCAGGCACGTTTGTAAATGTCCTCGAAGCGGACGATGTCGTCCTCGCCGAGGTAGCTGCCCGACTGCACTTCGATGATGTGCAGCGGCAGCTTGCCCGGATTTTCCAGGCGGTGGTTCATGCCGATCGGGATATAGGTCGACTCGTTTTCCGATAGCAGGCTGACTTTCTCGCCGCAGGTCACGCGCGCGGTGCCCGACACCACGACCCAGTGCTCGGCGCGGTGGTGGTGCATCTGCAGGGAGAGCTTTTCGCCCGGCTTCACGGTGATGCGCTTGACCTGGAAGCGGTCGCCCGCATCGATGCCTTCGTAGTGGCCCCACGGGCGGTACACCTTGGTGTGGTGCAGGTGCTCGGTACGCGACTTGGACTTGAGGTGGTCGACCACCTGCTTGACGCGCTGGACCTGGCTCTTGTGGGTGACCAGCACCGCATCCTGGGTCTCGACCACGATCAGGTCTTCGACGCCGACCACGGCCACGATGCGGCTTTCGGCGCGCACCAGCGAATTCTTCACGCCATCGAGGTAGACGTCGCCGCGCCGGGCGTTGCCGTTTTCATCCTTCGGCTGCACTTCCCACAGCGCCGACCACGAGCCGACGTCGTTCCAGCCGATATCGGCCGGCACCACGGCCGCGTGGCGGGTCTTTTCCATCACGGCATAGTCGATGGAATCGGACGGGCTGCCGGAGAAGGCTTCTTCTTCCAGGCGGCAGAAGTCGAGGTCGCGGTAGCCGGTGCGCACGGCCTTCTCGGCCGCTTCGGCGATATTCGGCGCGTGCAGCTGCAGTTCATCGAGGAAGCGCTGGGCCCCGAACATGAACATGCCGCTGTTCCAGTAATAGCCGCCTTCGTCGAGGAAGGACTGGGCGGTTGCGGCGTCCGGTTTTTCGACGAAGCGCGCCACCTGGTAGCAGTCGCCGCAATTGGCAACGGCGTCGCCGCGGCGGATGTAGCCGTAGCCGGTTTCCGGGCCGGTCGGCACGATGCCGAAGGTGGCCAGCGCGCCCTGCCCCACCAGGCTCACGGCGCGTTCGACCGCGTCGCGGAAGGCGGCGCCGTTCTCGATGACGTGGTCGGCCGGCAGCACCAGCATCAGCGCTTCCGGATCGATCGCCTTCAGGAAGTTCGCCGCCGCCGCGACCGCCGGAGCGGTATTGCGGCCGACCGGCTCGAGCAGGATGCCGAGCGGCGTGATGCCGATCTCGCGCATTTGTTCGGCCACCATGAAACGGTGGTCATTGCCGCACACGACCAGCGGCGCCATCACTCCGGGCCAGCCGGCCACCCGCTGCGCAGTTTCCTGCAGCATGGTTTTGTCGGCAACCAGCGGCAGCAGCTGCTTGGGCAGCACGGCCCGCGACAACGGCCACAGGCGGGTGCCCGCGCCGCCGGAGAGGATGACTGGATAAATTTTCATGCGCTGACTTTCTCTTTCAATTTCTCGGATTCGTTCTCGTTCTGGCCATCGTTTTCAGACCGTCCCGAACGGCGGCGGTCGCGCGCATTGAGCCACTCGCGCGACGAATACTCGGAAGCATGCTTCATCTCGCCCTTGCGGTCGACACTGTAGTCCTTGAAAACGATCATTTCATGCAATGTTACATCATGCAACACCCGTGTGTATTCGAACAACACGCTGCGAATCACCTCCGCGCCTTCGCAGATGTGGCTGCCGTGGCCGATCCAGGTCGGGCCGACAATGCGCGAGCCGGCTTCGATCTTGACGTTGGAGCCGATGTAGACCGGGCCTTCGATGGTGGTGCCTTCCCAGTTGATGCTGGTGTTCAGGCCGGTCCAGACGCCCGGCTCGATCTGGATGCCCGGCACGTCCATATGGTTGACTTCGCCGGTCAGCACGGTCTGCAGCACTTCCCAGTAGTCGCTCATGGTGCCGATGTCGAGCCAGTTGAACGGGCGGCCCTGGGCATAGAACGGCAGGCCGCGCTCGGCCAGCAGCGGGAACAGTTCGGAACCGATGTCGAAGGCCACGCCGGACGGAATCAGGTCGATCACTTCCGGTTCGAAGATATAGATGCCGGTGGAGATGAAGTTGGACTTCGCTTCTTCTTCGCTCGGCTTTTCCTGGAATTCGGTGATGCGTCCGTCGCCGTCGGTCACCACTACGCCGTAGGACGAAACTTTGTCCCAAGGCACTTCCTTGGTGATGACGGTGGCCATCGCGCCCTTGCGGCGGTGCTCGAGCAGGGCCGCTTTCAGGTCGAGGTCGATCAGGGCATCGCCGCACAGCACGATGGTGGTGTCGTCGAAGAAGCCGCCGAATTCCTGGATCTTCTTCATGCCGCCGGCCGAGCCGATCGGCTCGGGCACGACTTCGCCGTCGTCCTTGATATAGCCTTCGAAGGAATAGCCGATCTGGACCCCGAACTGCTCGCCTTCGCCGAAGTATTCTTCGATTTTTTCGTGCAGCCAACTGACGTTGACCATGATTTCGGTCACGCCATGCTTCTTGAGGTGTTCGACGAGGTAAGCCATCACGGGCTTGCCCAGCAGGGGAATCATCGGTTTCGGCAGGTCATAGGTCAGCGGGCGTACGCGGGTGCCCTTGCCTGCTGCGAGAATCATGGCTTTCATGGGACTGTCCTTTGGATTATTTGGCTGTGGTTTGATAGCGCCAGACGTCGGCGCACATTTGAGCGACATCGCGCCCGGCAGTCCAGCCCAGCTCTTCGCGCGCCTTGGCCGGGTCGGCGTAGCACTTGGCGACGTCGCCCGGGCGGCGATCGACGATCTGGTAGGCGATCGGGCGTCCGCAGGCTGCCTCGAAGGCGCGCACCATTTCCAGCACGCTGTTGCCGCGGCCAGTGCCGAGGTTATAGGTCAGGATGCCCGGCCCCTTGGCCAGGCGGTCCAGGGTTTTCACGTGGCCGATCGCGAGATCCACTACGTGGATGTAGTCGCGCAGGCCGGTGCCGTCCGGGGTCGGGTAGTCGCCGCCGAAGACCGACAGCTTCTCGCGCTGGCCGTTGGCGACCTGGGCAATGTAGGGCACGAGGTTGTTCGGAATGCCGTTCGGCTCTTCGCCGATCAGGCCGCTCTCATGGGCGCCCACCGGGTTGAAATAGCGCAGCAGCGCAATGCGCCAGTCGGGCTCGGCCTTGGCCAGGTCGCGCAGGATGTCCTCGATCATCAGCTTGCTGCGGCCGTAGGGATTGGTGGCGAACAAAGGGAAGTCTTCGCGGATCGGCACCGAGGCCGGGTCGCCGTACACCGTGGCCGAGGACGAGAACACCAGCGACTTGACGCCGAACCTGGCCATCGTCTCGAACAGGATGACGCTGCCGTTGACGTTGTTGTCGTAGTAGCGCAGCGGCTGGGCCACCGATTCGCCGACGGCCTTCAGGCCGGCGAAATGGATCACCGCTTCCACCTGGTGGGTGCCGAACACGCGCTCGAGGGCGGCGCGGTCGCGGATGTCGGCTTCTTCGAAGATGAAGGTCTTGCCGCTGATTGTTTGCACGCGTTCCTGCACCGATGCGACGGCGTTCGACAGGTTGTCGACCACGACCACCTCGTGGCCCGCGTTCTGCAGTTCGACGACGGTATGCGAACCGATATAGCCCATGCCGCCAGTAACCAGAATCTTCATGTCGTTTCGCTCTCTGTAATATGTAATAGGTATCAATTAAGTGCCTGTCAGTGCTTCCGCGAATCACAGTCTCTCCAGACCTTGCACTGCGCAGCGCGCCGGCCCTGAAGGCGGCGGGCGCGCGGCCCTCGCGTTTCTTGTTCGACGGCGGCTTTCCGCTCCCGCCCTATCCCTGCCTGACCTGCCTGCCCTTGAGGGCTTCCTTGATGAACAGGCGAATGAACGCCATGTCCTCGATGAAATAGCGCCGGAACATGCGGCGCGGCTCCTGCAGGAAGCGGTAAAACCATTCCAGCCCCGCGCGCTGCATCCATACAGGCGCCCGCTTGACCTTGCCGATGGCGACGTCGAAGGTGCCGCCCACGCCCATCGCGAAGGGAATCCGCATGTGCGCCTGGTACTGGCCGAGGAACTGCTCCTTCTTCGGCGAGCTGATCGCCACGAACAGCAGGTCGGCCTCACTCAGACGGATCTGCTCGGCAACCAGCGCTTCTTCTTCCTCGCCCTTCCAGTAGCCGTCGCGGTAGCCGGCCAGCACGAGGAGCGGATACTTGCGGCTGTAGGTTTCGGCCACTTTACTGACGACCTCCTCGCGCGCGCCCAGCAGGAACACGCGCCAGCCCTTCTCGCCCGCACGTGCCATCAGCGCCTCGAACAGATCGACCCCGGCGACCCGCTCCTTGAGCGGCTTGCCCAGCAGGCGCGAGGCCCACACCACCGGCATGCCGTCCACGTTCACCAGCGCGCAGTCGTTGATGATCTGGCACAGCTTGGGATCGCGGCTGGCCTTGACCAGCTTGTCCACGTTGACCACCACGTGCTGATGGGGCAAGCCGGTCGCGATGAAACCTTCGACCCTGTCCAGCGTCTCTTCCATAGTCAGGTTGTCGACCTGGCAGCCCATCAACGTGATGCGTTCAGTCATGCGCTTTCCTCCACTAGACCTGCTGCAATTCCTTTGCAAGGATGGCCACGATGCGTTCGGCCGCGCGGCCGTCCCACAAGTGCGGGCGGCGGCCCTGCTTGCCTTCGCCCGCCAATACCTTGCGCGCCTCGCGCAGGATCACGACGGGGTCGGTACCGGCCAGTACGTTCGAGCCTTCGTCGACCGTCACCGGACGCTCGGTGTTCTCGCGGATGGTCACGCAAGGCACGCCCAGCGCCGTGGTTTCTTCCTGCAGGCCGCCGCTGTCGGTCAGCACCACGGCCGCGTCCTTCCACAGGTTGAGGAAGGCCATGTAGGCCTGCGGGCCGGCCAGGGTCACGTTCGGGCCCAGGTCGATGCCGAATTTCTCGATGTTCGCGCGGGTGCGCGGGTGCACCGGGAAGATCAGCGGCAATTCGTTCGAGATCTCCCTGAGCGCCCCCGCGATGCGGGCAAAGGTCGCCGGCTCGTCGACATTGCTCGGGCGGTGCAGGGTCACCACGCCGTAGCGCCCACCTGCCGCCTGCCGTGCTGCCTTATACGCGCTGGTCTCGAAGCCGGACGTATCGGTACGCCCCAGCTTCTCCGCCTGATAGAGCACGTTGTCGACCATCACGTGGCCGACGTAGTGGACGGCCGAGTCCGGCTTGCCTTCGCGCCGCAGGTGATCCACCGCGGCCGGTTCGGTGGCGAAGAACCAGTCGGAAATCGCGTCGGTGACGAGGCGGTTGATTTCTTCCGGCATCGACATGTCGCCGCTGCGCAGCCCGGCTTCGACGTGGGCCACCGGGATGCACAGCTTCTTGGCCACGATCGAGCAGGCCAGCGTGGAATTGACGTCGCCCACCACCAGCACCGCGGCCGGGTGCTCGGCCGTGCACAGCTCTTCGAAGCCGACCATGATCTTGCCGGTCTGCTGGGCATGGCTGCCGCCGCCGGCTGCCATGAACACATCCGGCTGCGGAATGCCCAGCTCGTCGAAGAAGACCTCGTTCATGTCACGGTCGTAATGCTGCCCGGTATGAATGATCTTGAAGCTGAGCGCCGACTGGGCCTGCAGCGCGCGCACGATTGGCGCGATCTTCATGAAGTTCGGGCGCGCGCCGGCAACGAGGTAAATTAGCATGATGACATTTCCAATCGTTAAGGAATTGTTAATGCAAGAACGTTATTGTAAACCTGCATTCGACTGGGACGGCGGACGATACGGTAGTGATACGCAGCACTTCGCAGGGCCGCTTCGATTCATAGGTGCGCGAGTACCAGCCCAGCGGCGGATTCTCGGCGCCGCGCACCAGTTCGAGCTGCAGGTCGGCCCCGCTGGCCTGCAGCTGCAGCACGAAACGCTTGCCGCGCACGGACAGCCCGTGGCTGGTCAGGCGCACGTCGAGTTCCGGGGCGAAATGCCAGAACAGCTCGACTTTATGTTGTTTGCGCGCCGACACCTCGTCGCGCACGATCAATGAGTTGCCGGCGCCGTCGAAGCGCACGCTGCGCAGGTGCCGCACCGGATCCGACAGCCGGGTATAGCCGTCGTGCGAGCCGCGGAACTCGAATTCATGCGGCGAGGTCGGCATGCGCTCGATGCGGGCTTCGGCCTTGCGTACCCACATGAAGCGCCCGCCGCTGACGGACTGGTCCAGTCCGTCGATGCGCACGGTGTTGTGCGCGGAGGTGCCTCGGAAATAGTCGCGCCACTTCTGCTCTTGCCAGTACGAGAAGGTGCCGGGGTCGACCAGGCATTCCTCGCCGGCCACCGACAGGGTCAGGGACAGCGCATCGGCATGGCCATGGGCCGCGATGCCGAGGTAGCCCACCGGGCCGCAATCGAGCATGCCCTTGATTTCGCTCGCTTCGCCGAAGTGGTTTCCGAACAACAGGTAGCCGCCGTCCGGAAAAGCCCAGCTTGTCGCGACTTCGTGCGGGTCGCAATCGGGACGCGTGCCGGGCAGCGCATGCAGCAGCCAGCGCACGCCGGCGTGATTGTCGGCCTGGGCCCCGAACACCGTATCGCCCAGCGCCAGCAGCTGGCCGGCCCGGTCCATGCCGGAGGCGTCGAGCCGGAACACGCAGCCGTCGTCGGCGTCCCCCACCGCCGGCAGATTGCCGCCGACGTCGCGGACCGAGCGCAGGAAGCGCAGCGCGCGCTGCAGCGCGGCCCAGTAGGGGCGCGGGAAAGGATTCTTGCTGGCCTGGCCGAACAGGCCGGCCACGAACAGGAATTCGCTCGAGAACACATGATAGGCAAAGGCCTGCTCGCGGTTGACGCCGTCGCGCGAGAATTGCAACACGGCTTCATGCTCGAGTTCGCGGCGTGCCTGGGCGCACCACTCGCTCGACTCTTTCCAGCATGGCCAGGTGCTGGCGCCCACATACAGGCCGGCCAGTTCGCCGATCAGGTGGTTATTGGCCGAGGAATGGCGCGACAGGTGGCGCGCGATGCTGCGGCAATGGGCGTGGATGCTGTCCAGCCAGTCGGCGCGCAGCTTCTGGCCGGATTCGCCGGCGAATAGAAGGCTGGCCTCGCCGCCGACGAGCTGCCACAGCAGGCTCCAGTTGATCAGGCGAATGCCCAGTTCCAGCGAGCTGGTCCAGTTGGGGCCGGTCAGCGGCGGGCATTGGTCCAGCCAGCTGCGCAACTGCTGCTCGAGCGCATGCAGCCAGCGCAGGTCGCCGCTGACGGCCCAGGCCTGGGCCAGGCGCACCAGGTGCAGGTGGCGGTTCAGCTCCCACACGTGCTTGATGTCGCCGACCTGCTCGCGATTGGTGATGGCGATGTCGCCGGCGTAGAGGGCGGGGCCGGTGACGCCGGTCTCGGGGTCGCGGTTCCAGGCGGTGGGCACGCCGACGTCGAAGCGGCGTTCGGCAAACAGCACGACGTGGCCGGCGCAGATGCGGTCGGCGTCGAGCAGCAAGGCCTCGACTTCGCTTGGGGCGAGCGTGGGGGCGCCGTGCACGGCCAGGGTCAGCGCGCGCGGCAGCGGCGCGGGCGCCGTGCGGCCCGCCATGCGCCGCCCCATGCGGGTCGTGGCTGCCTGGCGTACCCGGTAGCCCAGTTCCGCCACCGACATGCAGCGCAGCCGGTTGACCAGCCACCCTATCCTCACTGTTGCGTTCATCGATCCCCCCGGCTCGCGCTCGTGTCGCGAAGTTGTTCGTAGACTGCGGCTATCCGTCCGATCACCACGCCGGACTCGAATTGTTCTTGTATGGTGGCGCGCGCCCGTTCTCCCAGGCGCCGCCTTTCCTGTTCGTCTCCCAGCAGGCGCCCCAGGGCCGCCGCCAGCGCCCCCACGTCGCCCGGCGGCACCAGCAGGCCGTTCTCGCCATCGCGCACCGCATCCGGAATACCGCCCACGCCAGTGACTACGATCGCCTTGCCCGACGCCATGGCCTCCAGCATCGCCATCGGCAAGCCCTCGGCATGCGAGGGCAGGCAGAAGATCGCCGCGCGCGCCAGTTCATTGGCCTTTTGCCCGGCGCCCACCCAGCCCAGCTCGGTCACCCGGTCGGCCACGTTCAATTCTTGTGCGCGGCGCCGCAGTTCCGGCAATGCGCCCTGCCCGCCGACCGCCAGTTCGATATGCGGGAAGCGTTCGCGCAGCAGCGCCACCGCTTCCACCAGTTCAAAGATCCCCTTGCGCGGCTCGACCTGGCCGAGGAAAAGGATGCGCCCCGGCTCGGACCCCGCCGCCGCGGGTGGCGGCAGCGGCACCGAATTCGGGATCACCACCACCCGGGCGCCGGGCGCGAACTCGCGCAGGAAGCCGGCCCAGCGGGTCGACAGGGCAATCACGACCGAACTCTTTTCCAGCGTATGGCGGATCCAGCGCCGCATCAGGGGATTCGATCCGGCGATAAAACTGTCGAAACAGGCGCCGTGCAGGTGGAACACCGTTTTGCACCCTGCCGCGCGTCCCAGTGCCAGCAGCACCGACTTGCGCACGAAGCTGCCCTTCGAGGCGGCATGCACGTGCATGACTTGCGGGCGCCGGC
Organism: Telluria sp. ZB4P37; assembly: GCF_059685855.1. NCBI lineage: Bacteria > Pseudomonadati > Pseudomonadota > Betaproteobacteria > Burkholderiales > Oxalobacteraceae > Telluria > Telluria sp. ZB4P37. The sequence goes on along the minus strand of NZ_JCASID010000011.1, from coordinate 102,258 downwards.
CTGGGGCGCGCGCCAGGCAGGCCAGCGTACGCACCAGGCCCTTGAGGGCGGTGCCGGCCTTGGCCAGGCGCGAGCCTTCCGCATGGGTCGGCACGTAGCACACGCCTTCGCGCTCGAACAGGCCGCTTTGGCGCAGGAGCGAGACCACGGTGGCGACGCCGCCTCGCCCGCCGGGCTCGGTGCCGAGCATCAGCACCCGCGGCGCCTCCTTCACGCCTGACACCTTGCCGACTGAAGTTTGCAAAATAGAAATTTTTTTGAATAGTACAACAGTGTTGTCTCCGGGTTGCGCACGATTCAATGTCATGCGCATAACGCAATGAGGACAGCTTTATTTCCTCTCACGCAGGATTTTTGTGTACGTTTCTGCAACTATTTGACCGAGAATAGCATAGGTCCGGTGCCGCCGGACGTATGTCGGACCACGTTGCGCCAGGGTGGCGGACAGTTCCGGCTCATCCAGCAGGCGCCGCACGGCGGCGGCGAACGGCGCCGCCTGCATCGGCACGCACAGCCCTGCCCCGCTCTGCTCGATGACCAGCTGCTGGTCGGGAATGTCGTTGGCGACGCTGGGAATGCCCAGCGCCAGGTATTCGACCAGCTTGGTGGGCGACGACACGTCGAACAAGGTGCCGCGCGGGATCGGCGACAGGCCGACCTCGGCCCGCACCGCATAGCCGAGCGCGCTGCGCTGGGGCAACCAGCCGGTCAGCAGCACATGGTCCTGCACACCGCGGCGCGCGATCTCGGCGCGCATCCAGGCCATTTCGTCGCCGGAGGCGGCGTCGCCGGCGATCACCAGGAGGATGCCGGGGACCTCGCGCCTGAGTTCGGCCACGACCTCGAGCAGGAAGCCGGAGTCGCGCGCCTGGGCGATGCGTCCGAGGTAGATGATCACGCGGCGGCCCTCCAGGCGCGGGTCCGTGCTTGGTTCGACCGTGCCGCGGTCGAACAGGGCCGCATCCACGCCCATCGGCACCGCTGTCATGCGGGCCCGGTCGAAACCCTGGGCCGCCAGCCAGGCCGCCATGGCGTCGCTCTGCACGAAGATGTGGCGCGCGCCGGGCAGCACCAGCCGGTAGATCACGAAGCGCGAGGCGCGGGCGCGCACCGCATGCGCGAACCAGGCCAGGCGCCGCTTGCGCTGCTTGAGCTCGTCGCGCCGCACCTCGAAGCCTTCCACGATCGGGAAGGACATCCAGTACACGAAGGGAACGGCCAGCCACGCGGCGGCGAGGCGGCCGAGCAGGCCGGAGGCAATCTTGTCGCGCACCTGGATGCAATCGGGGCGTACCCGGCGCGCCGCCTGCAGCAGGCCGCGCAGGTCCCATAGCGGCGAGAGCACACTGGCAAAGCGCGAGCGCAGGCTGCCGACCGCGTGCATGCCGCCGGCCGCCCACGGCGCCGCAGGGCGATCGCCGCCCGCCTGGCCGACGATCTCGCTGTGCACGCCGTAGCGCGGCATTTCCTCGCCGAACAGCGTCAGCACGTCGGCGCGGGCCGGCGGCAAGGGGTCGCGGATGATGTAGGCGATCGACAGCGGTGTGCGCATGCGGGCTCATTCCGATAGGACAGGCCAGCCGATTCTAGCCCAGCAACGGGCATGCACGGTTCGGCGGCGCGGCCAGAATCTGCGGTTCAGCACATCTACGGGAAAAACAGCGTTCGCCCCCGCCACCCGCGTTGTCGAAAAAATATTTTGCAATCCCTGCATCCGGCGCCCCCCGCCGTGCGTAGAGTGGAGACCGGTTCGATGGCGATCCGGATCCCGTATTGCCGCTATCCAGGCTCACGCCTGGGGCAATGCACCGCGCGTTTCACTGAAACCAAAGCCGCTTCGCTAACGATCGAGCGGCGTGTAGAGGAGAGTCACCGTGAGAAAACCAGCTATCCTGGCGCTTGCCGCCACCCTTGCCGCCCTGTCGGCGGTCCCAGCCGTGTCGGCCGACAAGGCCGCCCCGTCCGAAAGAGCCCGCCCCGCCTGCCTGAGCGACCACCGCGAGGGCGGCCCGCTCGCGGTGGTCGGACTGACCGCCGACATGCAACTCGTCTGTTTCCGCGAAAAGCGTCCGAGCAAGGCCCGCGCCATCGGCACGATCAGCGGCCTGATGCGTGGTGATGTGCTCGTGGGTATCGATTACCGGGTCCAGGATGGCGGCCTGTATGGCGTCAGCCGGAGCGGCGGCGTGTACCGGATCGATCCGGGCACCGCCGTGGCGACCCGCGTCAGCACCCTGACGGTTGCCCTCGAGGGGACCTCGTTCGGCGTCGATTTCAATCCTGCCGCCGACCGCCTGCGCATCGTCAGCGATACCGGGCAGAACCTGCGCCACAACATCAATTCCGGCGGCACCACGATCGCCGACGATCCGCTGGACTACCCGCCCGCGACGCCGGCCAATGCCGTCGGGCCAAACGCTGTCATGGTGACCGGCTCGGCCTATACCAATAACGACTTATCAAGCACGACGGCCACCACGCTGTACGCGCTCGACACCATGCTGGACCAGGTCGCCCTGCAGTCGCCGCCGAATGACGGCACCCTGGCCGCCACCGGCAAGCTGGGCCTCGATGCCGCCGCCGAGACCGGCTTCGACATCTACAGCAGCGTGCGCAATGGAGTGACGGTGGAGGTGCAGGCCCTGGCCTCGCTGACGGGCGCGGACGGCAGGAGCAGCCTGTTCAGCATTAACCTGCCAACCGGCAAGGCGACCTTGCGTGGCATGTTCCCGGCGCAATACCGCGTCATCGGGATCGCCATCCCGCTGGACCAGTAGCAAAAAAAACCCCCGCGGCATCTGCTGCGGGGTTGTCCCTGCCCGGGCGCGTCGCGCCGGTCGGGCGCTTAGTTCAGCGTCACCGTCTGCCCACCCACCGTAATGGTGCGCACCGAACCCGAGCTTCCCATGGTCACCGCAGGCTTCTTGCAGCCGACGTCGAGCAGCACGATGAACTCGCTCGTCGCATTGGCCTCGCCCTTGAGGTAGAAGGCGCCGTGGTCTTCCACCACGTTGGCCTTGGCGCCCGGGCCGATCCACTTGGCGAAGGTCGCCGCGGTGTTCAGCGAACGCACGCACAGGGTCTGGGTGCCGGCCGCGACCTTGACGTTGAGCGGGTTTTCCACAGCCATGATGGCCGGGGTGTGCATGTTCCACTCGTAGGTGCGGGCCACGGTGCTCGACAGGCGGTCGCGCACCAGCACGGCATTGCCGGCGTTACGCAGGTGCCAGACCTGGCGCTTGGCCATGGTCAGCTGGCCACCGTAGGCCGGGGTCGCATCGCCTTCCGTATAGTCATAGGTCGGCTGGGCGGTGAAGGCGGTGATCTTGCCGTTGCGCTGCAACTGCTCGCGGTAGCCGTTCACCATCTGGCCCTTGCCGCCGTCGAAGGTGATCGCGTTCTGCGAGCGGGTCTGGTGGTACCAGTCGCTCCAGTAGGGCGAACCATACCAGTCATACCAGCCGGCCTTGACCAGCAGCGGCTGGCCGGCGCTCGACAGCAGCAGGCCGTTCTGGTCACCGTGGCTGTGGTTGAACGAGCCGTACGGGCTGGACTTGAAGAAGGTCGAGACGCGCAAGGTCGACGCCAGGTCGCTGTGCATCGCGACCCAGCCGATGCTCGGGTAGTAGGCCGAGTTCGACGGCGCCTGGTAGATTGTCGTGTCCTTCACCGGCAGCGGATACTGGGCCGACAGCAGCGACATCGCGTCTTCCATGCCGGTGGTGTTCTTCACGAACCAGGCCGCGCGCGGGGACCACATGCGCGAGGCAAAGGCGCGGAACACTCGGGCGTCCGGCTTGGTTTCGGACGCGTCGCCGAAGGCGTGCACGCGCGCGCCCGGCGGGATGAACTCCATCGCGAAGTCGAGGAAGCCGAGCGTCCAGGGCTTGCCGAAGAAGTTCACGCCGCTGGCGTGCGACAGCGGGTCCCACAGCGCCAGCAGGTAGGCGGCCGAGTATTCGGCGTAGGCGGTGCCGTTGGCGTAGCCGCCTTCCGGGCCGCTCCATGGGTTCGGGCTGAGCGCATAGGCGCGGAACGAGAAGTCGAACCACTTCTGGGCTTCCGGGATGTCGCCCAGCGACAGGCTCGAAATCAAGACCAGGAACACCAGGCTGGTATTGCCGTGCGAATCGAAGGGGAACTGGTCCAGGCGGCCATTATCGCCGGCCAGGTTGTCATACATGACGGTGGTGCGGGTCTTGACCGAGGCCAGCCAGCGCGCCTTGCGGGTCGCGTCCAGCGCGCCGGCCAGCGAGTCGATACCCTTGATCAGGCCCCAGGCGATCTGGCGCGTGGCCTGGTCCTGGTTGACATAGCTGGTCGGGCCCTTCGGGTCGAGGGCGGCCAGCTCGTCGCCGCGCTTGAGCGCTTCGGTCAGGTAGATGGACTCGCCCTTGATGCGGTACATCAGCGCCGCCGCTTCCAGCTGTCGGGTCGCCTCGTTGATGCGCTGGCGCACGTCGGTCTGCTGGGCGGCCATGGCGGCGGTCAGCGGACTGGTGATCACGATCGACCAGCGCGAGTCCGACAGTGCCGGGACGGCCGTGATCTGGGCCTTGACTTCATTGCCCAGGCGGCTCAGGTAGGATTCCAGGTCGGTCTTCTTGGCCGTGCTCCAGGTCGAGAACGGGGTCACCGAGGCCGGCAGCGAACGCGGGCGGGCCTTGGACAGGATGCGGTTGCGCACGGTGGCGTTGTCCGGCACTTCGAACACCGCTGACTTGCTGGTGATCGAGAAGGTGCGCGGGTTGGACCAGTCGCTGGTGCCGACCGGGCGCACGCGCCAGGTGTAGTTACCGAGGGCCATGGCCTTGGTCGGCAAATGCCAGTTGCGCTCGACCACGACCTTGGTGGGCGTACCGCCTACCGGGGTGATCTCGAGTTCGTAGCTGGCCGGGCCGGTGGCGTGGCGCGACCAGGTAAAGCCCGGCGGATTCTGGGCCTGTACCTGGTTCATCTCGGGCTTGGCCTGGATGACCAGCGGGTCGTTCGACTGGACCCAGTCGGCGCGGGCGGCGACGCTTGCGAACAGCGAGGCGAATGCAGCGGCCCAGACGAGGCTCTTCCGATGAAATTGCATTGTGGGTACTCCGAGAAAAATAACTGACATTCTTGCGCCGCGCCGGCAACGCCGGTGGGCTGAAGAACACTTGCCTGTTTGGTGCAGCGGCTTACTTGATGAGATTTATAGTATCTCAAAGTAAGTTGAACACAGGCAAATTCCCCAAAGAAAACACAGATTTTTCTCTTGCCCTGCAGAAATACCACGACAAAATTTCAACTTTACCGAACAATATTTGCAGGCTTTTAACGGTCGTAACCGGACTGCAAAGACAAAAGCGCAATGCTGTCGGATTGCTATGGGCTCGGCAGGGGTTGGGCAGCCTGAAGCCCGCGCAGGCGCTTCAGGTAGCGCAGGCAGTAAATACCGAAAGCCAGCGGCGCCTTGTCCATGTGCCGGCGGCGCACGTCGAACTCTTCCTGGCGTGCCTTGAGGCGGTTGGCTGACGACACGCTGCCGGCGTGGTCGCGGAACACCGTCAGCGGCTGGTCGATCATCGCCGGCTGCGCCGTGGCGCCCAGGCGCAGCCACAGGTCGATGTCCATGGCGTACTTGAGCGTTTCGTCGAACATGCCGACCCGCTCGAAGGCCGACTTGCGCACGAACACGGCGGGATGCGGGATCGAGCTGCTCCCGGAAACGAAGGCGCGGTAAGAGAATGCCGGCATCGCATACGGCGGCGCCATCTTGCCGTCCTTGAGGATCTGGATGTTCCCGTACACCCAGTCCACCGGCTCGCCGGCCAGGCTCGCCTGCTCGAAGGCGCGCCTGACGGTGGCCAGCACCTCGGGACCCTTGTAATAGTCGTCCGAATGCAGGTGGGCGATGATGTCGCCGCTGGCCGCCTCGATGCCCTGGTTCATGGCGCGGCTGATGCCGCCTTTGATATCGCGCAGCACGCGCTTGTTGCCGGGATAGGCGGCGATCATGTCCAGTGTGGCATCCAGCGAGCCGCCGTCCACGAAAATATGCTCGAAGTCCTGGCAGGTCTGCGACTGCACCGAGGCCAGGGTGTCGGCCAGGGTGGCGGCGCTGTTCCAGGTGCAGGTGACGATCGAAAAGGTAGGCTTATTGGGCATAGAACTCCAAGATAGTGGGTAGGGCCTGGAAAACGTCCATCCCGGCAGTGGCCGGCAAGGGCCGCGCCGTGGCCGGCTGTGCCAGGGTGGCGGACAACTGCGTCACCAGCTCATCCATCGAGCCGGCAAGACGCAGCTGGCCGGGAAAGGACTGGTAGATGGACAGCTCGGGATTGCCGCCGCGCGCCAGCGCGAGGCAAGGTCGCCCCAGGGCCAGCGCTTCGAGAATGGTGGTGCCACAGGGTTCTTCCCACACCGAGGGCACCACGCAGGCATGGCTGCTTGCTGCCAGCGCCACGACCTCGGCGTTCGGCTGCCAGCCGAGGAAGCGCACCTTCGCGCCCGCATATTCGGCCTCTAACTGGGCGCGCAGCGGGCCGTCGCCCACGACCAGCACTTGTGCATCGGGCGGCAGGCGGCCGCGCGCCGCGGCCAGGAATTCGCCGAAACCCTTGCCGGTGTCGATGCGTCCGGCCGCCAGCACCTGGCCCGGACGGGGCGCGGCGCCCTTGCCTGCCAGCGCGGCGAGCTTGCGGTAGTGAATGAAATTGTGGATCACGCGCGAGCGCGACAGGTCGGCTCCCGGCAGCGTGCGCAGGAACTGGCGGCGCAGGAAGTCCGACACGAAGATGGTCTTGTGGCGCGCAAAGGCGCGTGCGGTCTCGCCCCGGTATCGCGTGACCGCATGGCTGGAAAGCGCGCTGCGCAGCAGCCCCGGCGCCGGGTGGGCGCAGCCGGCGCAGGCGCGGCTGGCGGTGTCCAGGCACACGGCGCCTTCCTTGAAGCGCAGGTGGATCACGCATTCGCTGCCCTGGTCGTGGCGGGTCTGGACGAAATTGAGGGCCGGGTCGACGTACAGGCCAATCATCGGCAGGTGGCCATGGTAATGCACCACGTCGTAGTCAAGCGCATGGCCGGCAAAGGCGCGCGCCACCTTGGCCGCGAACCAGGGCCGCTTGGCCGGGTTGAAGAAGCCGAGCTGGGTTTCCTTCCAGCCGACCCGGCGCAAATCGAAGCCGGGAATGAAGCGTCCCTGGAAACCGATCTCGGCCGCACTATCGGCGTGCGCCCGGTCCGAGCGGCCCATGATGTCGACCTGGTGCCCCGCTTCGAGCAAGGCATTCGACAGGGTGACCACATGCCTGGCCAGGCCACCGAGCTGCTCGCCCGGCAAGTCTTCGGATACCATGAGGATCTTCATTCAGCTTCCCGCCGCCTGGACGCGCGCCCGCCAGGTCTTCAGGCGCGCCCAGGCTTGCCTCCGGTCGTCGCGCTCGACCACGAACAGCAGGCCGTGTATCCCCAGCAGCAGCGCGGTCATGCCCAGGATCAGCACGAAGTCCCAGGCGCCCCCATCGAACAGCTGCTCGGCCGTGGTGGCGGCCACCGCCACCAGCGCCACCCCCAGCAGGCCGGGCGCATAGCCCTGCGTCACCAGGCGGGCCAGCCGGGTCGGCACGGTGCGCCCGTGCACGTAGGCGAGGAAGGCGCAGGTGAACAGCAGCGAGCCTATTAAATGTCCCCAGGCGGCGCCATCGATGCCCCAGCCGGCCACGCCTACATACACGATGCCCAGGCCGGCCAGGGCTCTGGCGACGGCGAACAGGCCGGAGATGCGCGGATGGCCCATGCCGTCGTTGACCAGCGACGGCAGGCTGGTGAGCGAATCGACGAACTGGGCCAGCGCCATCACGGCGAGCACCAGGGCGCCATTCCGGGCAAAATCTTCGTTCATCCAGTAACGCAGGATCTGGTGGGCGAACACCGCCACCAGCACCAGGATCGCGGCGTTCAAGAACGCCACGTAGCGCGTGGCTTTCAGGTAGAGGCGGTCCAGGCGTGCCAGTTCGCCCGATGCGGCGAGGGCACTGGCGGCCGGGAACAGCACGCCGGACAGGCGAAAGCTCAGGCCCAGCACCCGGTTGGCCAGCGTCGCCGCCACCGTGAAATAGGCCAGGCCGGTGACGCCCACCAGCGCGCCAATGATCAGCTTGTCCGCATGCACGTAAGACAGCGTGGCAAAGCGCGATAAAAAAGAATAGGCCGAAAAACCCAGCAGCTCGTTGCGGATGCGGGCGCGCGGCCAGCGCCAGCGGAAGCCCGGCACCAGGCGCCGGATCGCCCGCCACAGGACCAGGCAATGCAGGCTGCTGGCCACCACCCGCAGCAGCACCACTTCGAACAGGCCGTAACCGAGCAGCAGCACGGCGACGGTCGCCAGCGGCACCAGGCTGCCGAACACCATCTCGACCCGCGCCGAGATGTCGTAGCGCATCAGCGACTGCGGCACGCTGTTCAGGTAGACCTGGACCTGGCCGAGCAGGAAGCCGAGCGCCGCCAGTTTCAAAGTAGCGATCGCTTCCGGCACCAGCGCAGGCGGCACCGAGAACACCCCGGTGATGAACCACCCTGCTCCCACGAAGAGGCCCAGCGCCCCGAGCAGGCCGATCAGGGCATACACCATCAGGCCGAAGGACATGGTCTCTACAACCTTGTCCTGGTCGGCGCGCGCATGGTGTTCGGCGATGTACTTGACCGAGCCGGCGGTAAGGTTGATGTCGATTACGGCGAAATAGCCGACGATGGCCGTCACCAGCGAATACACGCCATAGCTGGATTCGCCCAGCCCCTTCACCACCAGGGGCACGGTCGCCAGCATGACCAGCGCGGGAATCGCCCCGCCCAGCAGGTTCGACCAGGCGTTGCGCACCAGTTTTAGGGACAGGTTCGCGCTCATCAGGCGGGCACCAGGTGCGGCCGCGGCACCGAGGGCTTGTACGCCGGGTGCGCACTCGGCACCATCTTGCTCACCGCCATCGCCAGGTAGGGCAAGGCCAGGCAGAAGGCCAGCATCTGGGTGGTGCGCACCTGCGGGAAGGGAGTGCCGATCAGGAGGTCGGGAATCATGAAGGCGATGCCGGCCACGCCGGCCGTCCCGATGCCGAGCAATTCAGGCGGCAGTTGCTTCAAGGCGCGACGAGCGAACAGGACAAAAGCGATGATGGTGCCGAACAGCAGCGCGGTGCCCACCAGGCCGCTCTTGAGCGCGATGTGCAGCACCCCGCTGTGCAGGAACAGGCCACCGTCCGCGTTATTCTGCCACGAGATGTACTGGTAGCCGGTGTAGCGGCCCCAGGAGCCGATGCCGGTGATCGGCTGCGCCAGGAAGTCGGCCATGGCGAACTTCAGTTCCATCACCCGCTCGCTCTCGGCCCCGAAGCGGCGCGACTGCATGTCGTAGACCAGACTGGACAGGCCACCGGCCGCGCCCTTGGTCTGGGTCATGCGCTCCATCCCGACATAGGCCAGCGCGGCCCCGACCAGCGGCAGGCCGGCGCTCAACAGCTTCATCCGGCGTTTGACCGGGAAACGCATCATGATGACCAGGAAGGCCAGCACGAAGCCGATCCAGGCGCTGCGTCGGTAGGACAGCACGATGCACAGCGCGGTCGACACCAGGGTCATCCACTCGATGCCGCGCCAGAAGGCGGGACGGTCGGTCTTGTGCGCCTGGAACAGGTGGACCGCGGCAATCGCGAAGGCGACCGTGCACACCAGGCTGTCGTTGATGTCGAAGAAGGTCAGGCGAATCTTGATCGCGTTCATGTTCGCGTAGACATTGTTCGGGTCGCCCCCGAAGGCCGCCCAGCGCACCAGCCCGAACAGCGCCCGCCCCAGGCCGACGAGCAGGATGAAATGGCTCAGTTCCTGCACGTGCTCGCGGGTGCGGAAGGACAGCAAGATCAGCGAGATCAGCGGCGCCATCCAGATGATGTTCGAGAAGCCCTGGGGCGAGAGCGACTCGCGCAGCGTCACCCCCGACACCATGCCCACGCCAGCGTGGACCGCCAGCAGTACGCACCAGGCCCAGAACCAGGGCCGCAGGTTGCATTCCGGTGCCGGGTAGCGCTGGAAGACGGCGGCAGCCCTGGCGCAGGCCCAGGCGCCCAGCATGCACCACAGCACCATGCCGAACAGCAGCAGGCCCGATCCGCGGCTGTAGATGGCGCTGCTGGAGAACACCGCCAGACTGCCATAGCTGGTCGAGTTCATGCAGAAATACACCGCCAGGTAGGGATAAACCAGAAAGCGCGGCCACACCAGGCCGATACCGATCCCCGCGACGGCCGCGACCGACAGCAGGAGCACGAAGGCCCAGGGCAGCGAATAATAGATATAGGGGAGGATCTCGTTCATGGGCTTGCCGACGATCCTTGCCTTAGCCCTGGGCCGGGCCGGCGCCGACCAGGCGGGTACGGTCGCGCGGCGCCATCACGCCCAGCATTTCGGTGACGAAGCGGTCCTGCACCCGGTAGGCCTGGGTCTCGTCGGCCTGGATGGTCGAGACGCGCACCAGCATGCCGTCCGGGACTTCGCCCGACAGGCCGTAGGCGAGCTTGCGCAGCTTCTGCTGCAGGCCGGCCTTGGTGGCATGCTCGCCGATCGTGATCCAGTAGGTGATCGGCTCGTTGCGCTCGTGCAGGCGCGCGACCAGGCGCTTGACCGGCACCTCGCCGAAGCTGGTGGGCAGCGCACCGTCGCCCTGCTTGAGCATCTGGAAGCCCTGGGCCACGTAGCAGACCTCGGGCAGGTGCAGCTGCAGCGACTTGCTCTGGTCGCCGCCGTAGGCGATCGACAGCATCACGCGCTGGCCCTGGCGGTTGACATAGGTGCGCGACAGGGTTTGGTCGTAGATTTTTTCCAGCATGCCCTGCTGCTCAGGGTCCGGGGCGAGCGGCACCACCGAGGGGTCGATGGTCCAGTCGCCGAAACGGGTGGGAATCATTTGTTCCAGGCTGAAGCGCTCGTGGGCCTGCGGGGCGCGCGCCTTGGGCGTGAGCGCCACGGTCAGGGCCGAGGTGCCGGCCATGGCCGCGCCCAGCACCAGGCTGATGGCGAAACGGCGGTTCATGTCGCCTCCTTCATGGCGGGCCTGCGCGTGGAACTGTCGGGGCCGTCCCCGCCGCTGCCGCCATGCGTTTCGCGCCGCTTGATCCACCACTGCAGGCTCGAATCGACCGCCAGGATCAAGAGCAGCGCGGTGACGAACAGCACCATGCCGGCGAAGCCGTGCAGGAAGCCCTGCCCTGCCGCGTCGCCGAAATAATAGGTAATCAAGGTTAAGGTGATCACGCGGATCACGTTGGCCAAGAACGAGATCGGGATGATCAGGATCGCCAGGCCGATGTTACGGAAGGCCGAGGGGTGACGCATCAGGTTCAGGTAGAACAGCCCGAGCGCTTCCAGCGTCAGGAGGGTCTGCAGGCCGGCGCAGGCGTCCGCCACCAGCAGCTGGTATTGGCCGATCTGCAGCACCACGCCGGAGCGCGAAATCGGGTAGCCCAGCCCGAACAGGATGCTTTCCGTCGCCCAGGACACGGCCATTTTCATGGGCATGGTCACGGCGGCCACCAGTTCGCCCGGCAGCGGCACCATGAACAGCATGAAGAAGAAAGGGAACCACAGCAGGCGCAGCGTTTTTGCGCCGAATTTCAGCAGCACGACGGCGCCCATCACCATCATGATCGAGCCGACCTCGAACATGAGGATGTTCTGCGAGCGGCCCAGCAGGTGGATCACCAGGCCTACGGCCAGCACCGGCCACCCAAGCCAGTTCGGGCGTGCCGGATCGGCCACCGCCATCGCGTCAAGCCACTTGCGCCAGATCAGCCAGACGGCCAGGAAGAAGATGATCGGACCATGGCCCTGTTCCTCGCCGACCCAGGCGCCGGTGAACAGCCGGTAGAAGGTGGGAATGAACAGCGCCGCCAGCCCGGCCAGCACCGGCCACCATTCGGGCAAGGCCGTGCGCAGGTTGCCGGCCGGGCCTGGCGCTGGCCGGGCCGCCGCATCGTGCGGGGTCGCCGTGGCCATCTCAGAACTCCACCACCACGGAACCGACCACTTCCGCGCCGGACTCGGCCATCTGCTCGGCCATGCGGCTGATGCTCGCCACGCGGGTACGGTGCTTGCAGGCCACCAGCAGCACGCCACCGGCGCGCCCGGCCACGGCCAGTGCGTCGGCACCGGCCGCGAACGGCGGCAGGTCGTACAGGACCACGTCGTAGCGGGATTCCAGCTGGGTATTGAGGTTGCGGAAGCCCTCGCGCGCCAGCAGTTCCTGCGGGTTGGGCGGCAAGGTCCCGGCCGGCATCAGGGACAAATCGACGAAGGCCGGCACCCGCTGGATCACGTCGAGGTCGGCACGGCCGGCCAGCAGGTCGGACAGGCCCTGGCGCGGCTTGACGCCGAACATTTCTTGCTGGCGCGGGCTGCGCAAATTGGCATCCACCAGCAGGGTCTGCTCGCCGAGCTGGGAGAACACCACCGCCAGGTTCGCGGCGAACAGGCTGGAACCGTCTTCCGGGGTCACGCCGGCAATGGCCAGCGAGCGGCGCCCGCGCGCGAACCAGCGCAGCATCAGCTGGCTGCGGATCGCGCGCAGCGCCTCGACCTGGGGCGAGAACGGCTCATAGGCCGCCACCAGCTTGGGCGAGAGGTTGGCCTGCCCTTTCTGCAGATAGGGATAGGAGAACTGGCGCGCCAGCACCTGCTGGATGTCGTCCTCGCTCACCAGCCCAAGGCGCACGGCGGCTTCGCCGAAACGGATCCCGAGGTCTTTCTGCATGCGCAGCACGCGCTCGGCGTTCTCGGGCGTGAGCTTGCCCGAGTCGAGCAGCAGCGCGCCCATGCTCGAATCGGCGGCGGGGTCCAGCGGCAGGGCGGATAGCACGGATGAATTCATAATCGGTCCTCGGAGTCCTCGATGTGCTTTACTTACCGGGCCGGCCTTCAGTTCAGGCGCAGCAGGCGGCGCGGGGCCATCAAGGCGCGGATGCCGCCGCCACGGGGGCGCGACGGACGCCATTCGATGGTGCCCAGCACCGGGATGCCCAGCATGTCCTTCATGTCGCTGCTGGAACGCACCGGGCGGTTCAGCAGCTCGAGCAGCAGGGCCAGGCCGACGCCCAGGATGGTGCCCAGCAGGATCGAGACCAGGGTATTGAGCAGCACGCGCGGGCCGGACGGATCGGTTGGCGCCACCGCCGGATTCAGGATCGAGATGTCGGACTGCTCGGACTGGGCCTCGATGCGGGTCTGCGAGAAACGCTGGCTGGCCGAATCGAAGGCGCGCTGGGCGCTGTCGAGGTCTTTCAGCATCACGCCGAGCTCGTCGCGAGTACGGTTGAGCTCCAGCACACGGGTCTTTTGCGCGGCCAGCTCGGCGCGCAGCTGGGCTTCGCGCTGGCGGAAGACCTGGGCATTGGAGCCGACGCTGCGGGTGATGCTGCCCACTGCGGCATTGAGTTCCGAGCGCATCTTGCCGACCTCGGCGCTGGCCGACTGGTAGACGGGGTGGTTGCGGCCATAGCGCGAGGCCGCTTCGGCCAGCTTGGCTTCGCCGCTGGCCAGGCTCACCCGCAGGTTCTGGATCAGGGCATTGTTGGCGACGTCGGCCGAGCCCAGGCCATTGGCATTCTGCTCGCGCGAGTTCGCTTCCATCGCCTGGGTTTGCGCGGCGACCAGCTGGGCCGACAAGTCGTTCAGGCGCGAGAGCTCGACGTCGACCCGGTTGTTGTCGAGGCTGACGATGCCTTTTTCTTGCTGGTATTTCGACAGGCGCGCCTGGGCCGCTTCGACGTTGTCGCGCAGCTGCTTGGTCTGTTCGTTGAAGTAGGACGAGGCTTTCTTGGCCGGCTCGGTCTTGAGCTGGACGCTGATCTTCTGGTATTCGTCGGCAAAGGCATTGGCCACCGCCGCGGCAAAGGCCGGGTCGGCGCCCTTGAAGCTGATCTCGACCACGCTCGATTCGCGCGAAGGCAGGATCTCGAGCTTTTTCAGCAGCAGCTCGGCCAGCCAGTCGCGCACCGAACCCTTGCCTTCGCTGGCTTCGCGCCACTGGGCCTGCACCGCCGGGCTCGACGCCAGGCGCAGCGAATCGACTACCCGCAGCGCCACGTTCTTGCTGCTGATGATGTCGATCTGGGTCGCCATATAGCCCGGCATCAGGTTGCCCGGCATGGTCAGGCCGCTCACCGGGTCCACCCCCTTGTAGTTCAGCAGTACGGATGCGGTCGCCTTGTAGGTCTTCTGCTGCACCAGGCTCCAGCCCAGCGCCAGCAAGACCGTCACCAGCAGCGTCGACAGGATGATCTTCTTCCTGGCAAGAAGAATCAGCAGGAATTGATGAACGTTCATGGCCTTACCTTTGCATCAGTTGCCTTGACAGCGGGTGGACAGAAGCAGCCAGCTCAGGTCGAGCTGTTAGAACCAACTCTCGCGAATTATGATGACATCGTCGACTTGAACAGGATCGCTGGCCTTGACATTGATCGTCACCGGGTTCCCGCTGCCATCGCGGCGGGTGATCTTCATGCCGTTATTGCTGCCACGCAGGCTCAGCCCGCCACCGGCCGAGACCGCCTGCTGGACGGTCATGCCGCGCTCGAGGCGGAACGGGCCCGGACGGGCGACTTCGCCCGTGACGTAGGCTCGCGGGGCGCGCTCGACATAGATGATGTCGCCGCCAGCCACTTCGTAGTCCTTGTTCAGCTCGCCCGTGCGCACCATCTCGATGACGTCGATGGTCTCGCGCGTGGTGTTGCCGTTGCGGGTACGCACCAGGTTGATGATGTCGCCGCCCTCCCCGTGCATGCCGCCGGCCATGGCCAGCAGGTCGAGCACCTTGCGGCGCCCGTCCACCGCATAGCGGCCCGGCCGGTTGACATAGCCCAGCACCGAGACCTGCTGGCTTGCCAGCGTGGTCACCAGCATGTTGACCTGGGCCTTCTTGAGGTAGCCGCCCCTCTCGAGCAGGTCGCCGATCTTCTTCTCGGCCGCCGCCACCGGCATGCCGCCGACGGCCACCTGGCCCAGCAGCGGGAACGTGATGTTGCCGGTCTCGCTGACGCGGGTTTCGATCGAGAGGTCGGGGCTGCCGTAGACGGAGAGCTTGACCACGTCGCCAGGGCCCAGCAAGATTTCGGCCGCGCCGGCAATTCCCATGGTCAGTACGAGCGCCGTGGCCATCATCCACTTGATGAATCGTTTCATGATTGCTCCTTCAGTTCAGGGTTATCAGACGGTTTGGTGTGCGACTACTTGAGGCCGGCCACGCCACGATCGAGCGCGGCCTTGTCGGTGCCGGAGGCGTCGGCCGCCGGCGCGACCGAGTTTTGGCCGGCAACGGCGGCCGCATCCGGCCCCACGGCAGGCGCGGCCGGCGCGCCGGTCGCGGGAGCCGTCGCCGGGACGGTCGCGCCCGGCGTAGTGGCGGTCGGGGCGTATTCCTTGTTCAGGTAATCGACCTTGGCGGTACCGCGCAGGCGCTGGATCTCGGCGGCGGCCAGTTCCTTGTTTTTCTTGTTCATCAGGTACTGTCCGATCTGCGGGGCGGCCACGGCCAGCGTGACCGGCGCGTCGCGCACTTCGGCAATCGAGATCAGCATCGCGCGGTCGCCTTCCTTGACCACGAACAGCTGGCCCTTGGGCATGGCAAGCAGCTTGCCGGAGAGCTGGGGATTGAGGTCGGCGGTGCTGCGGGTAACCTGGGCGCGGCCATACTTGATGTTGCGGGCATCGAGGAAGACCGCGACTTCCTCCAGCGACTTGGCGCCGTCGGCGGCGGCGCGCACTTCCGGGGTCAGGTCGGCGGCAGCGAGGATCAGCTCGTTCATGCCGAACTGCTTGCGGTTGGCGAAGAATTGCGGGTTCTTGTTGAAATAGTCTTCCACCTCGGCCGGGGTCGGGCGCACCGGTTCACCCAGGCGCTTCTGCATGTAGGCCTGGGCGATGATCAGCGAACGGGCGCGCTCGATGGCCTGCATCACCTTCGGGTCGCGGTCGATCTTTTCCTTGGCCGCTTCGCCTTCGAGCAGCTCGCGGTCGATCAGCGCCTGCAGGATCTGCTTGCTGGCCACTGCCTGCTGCGCCGCCGGCACGCCGGCGCGCTGCATCTCCTCGTTCAGCTGCAGCACCGTGATCTCTTCTCCGTTGACGCTGGCCAGGGCCTGTCCCGGCTTGGTTTCCTTCGCCTTGTCGTTGCTGCAGCCGGCGAGGGTGGCCGCGGCGAGCACCAGCGCGGCGGTGGACAGCAGGCGCCGCGGGGTGGAAAGGGATGGGTGCTTGCTTGCAAGATGAAAGGTTTTCAAGATAGTTTCCTCGACGTTGGTGTCGGGCGCCAGCCCGTCTGTTGTTATTCGTTACCCTTTACGCGTGATCCGCCCCAGGATCAGGACTCGACCATTCTGTGTTCGCGTGTTCCATCCTCTGTACGTCAATTAACACTTTGCTGACGCACCGCTGACAGCGGGCGCATCCATGCCGCGACCGCCGCCGGGGCGGGCTCCGGCTCCTGGGCGGGCGCCGCATCGCCCTGCTGACCCGCGCGGAAGGCCTCGTAGGCACGGCACAGCCCATCCGGCAGCGCAGTCGACGCGCGCCAGCCGAGCGCGGCCAGCTTGGAGACGTCGAGCAGCTTGCGCGGCGTGCCGTCCGGCTTGCTGGCGTCGAACACGATGCGGCCGCGGTAGCCGACCGTGTCGCCCACCAGCCGGGCCAGTTCGGCGATGGTGACATCCTGGCCGGTGCCCACGTTGATGTGCGAATGCATCGGGTCGGTGTTGGCCGCATACACCTCGTGCGCCAGGTTCATCACGTAGACGCTGGCGGCCGCCATGTCGTCGACATACAGGAATTCGCGCATGGGTTTGCCGCTGCCCCAGATCACGACCTCCGAGGCATTGTTGACGGTGGCCTCGTGGAAGCGGTGCAGCAGCGCCGGGATCACGTGGCTGTTCTCGGGGTGGTAGTTGTCGCCGGGGCCGTACAGATTGGTCGGCATCACGCTGCGGTAGTCGGTACCGTACTGGCGGTTATAGCTCTCGCACAGCTTGATGCCGGCGATCTTGGCCATCGCATAGGGCTCGTTGGTCGGCTCAAGGATGCCGTTCATGAGATATTCCTCGCGAATCGGCTGGGCTGCCAGGCGCGGGTAGATGCAGGAGGAGCCGAGGAACAGGAGTTTCTGCACCCCGGCGCGCCAGGCTTCGTGAACGACATTGGCCTGCACCATCATGTTGTCGTAGATAAATTCCGCCGGATAAGTATTGTTGGCATGGATGCCGCCCACTTTGGCTGCGGCCAGGTAGACCTGGTCGATGCGCTCGCTGCGGAAGAAGTCGCGCACCTGGGCCTGGTCGGTCAGCTCGAGTTCGTCGTGGCTGCGGGTGACGATGTCGGCCTGGCCTTGGGCGCGCAGGACGCGCACGATGGCCGAGCCGACCAGGCCGCGGTGGCCGGCGACATAAATGCGCGGCTTGCTGTGTTGTGTGCTTTGTTGCGGCGAGGGCTGCGGATTGTTCAACACGTTTACTCCAGTGAAAGTGCAACGTTGTAACCATGCGATGCGAGCAGCTTGTGGCGGCGCGCCGTGTCAAGGTCATGCGCCACCATCTCGTGCACCATGGCTTCGAAACTCGTGGTCGGTTCCCAGCCCAGGCGCTCGCGGGCGCGGCCCGGGTCTCCCAACAGGCTCTCGACCTCGGTGGGACGGAAATACTGCGGGTCGACCGCGACGATCGGCTGGCCCACGGCCACCCCTGGGGCACGGTCGCCCGCGACGCCCGCCACCAACCCGCGCTCGTCCACGCCCTGCCCTTGCCAGGCGATCGTGATGCCGAGCTCGCGCGCGGCCACCTCGACGAAATCGCGCACCGAATACTGGCGGCCGGTGGCAATCACGAAGTCTTCCGGGTGGTCTTGCTGCAGCATCAGCCACTGCATCTGGACGTAGTCGCGCGCATGGCCCCAGTCGCGCAGGGCGTCGAGGTTGCCCAGGAAAAGCTGCCGGTCCAGGCCCTGGGCGATATTCGCAAGGGCGCGCGTGATCTTGCGGGTGACGAAGGTCTCCCCCCGCCGCGGGGACTCGTGGTTGAACAGGATGCCGTTGCAGGCATACATGCCATAGGCTTCGCGGTAGTTGACGGTAATCCAGTAGGCGTAGAGCTTGGCCACCGCATACGGGCTGCGCGGATAGAAGGGCGTGGTTTCGCGCTGCGGCGTTTCCTGCACCAGGCCATAGAGTTCGGAGGTCGAGGCCTGGTAGAAGCGGGTCTTTTTTTCCAGCCCCAGGAAGCGGATGGCTTCGAGCAGGCGCAGGGTGCCGATGCCGTCGACGTCGGCCGTGTATTCGGGCGATTCGAACGACACCGCCACATGGCTCATGGCGCCCAGGTTGTAGATTTCATCGGGCTGGACCTGCTGCACGATGCGGGTCAGGTTCGAGGTGTCGGACAGATCGCCGTAGTGCAGGATGAGGCGCGGGTTGTCGGCGTGCGGGTCTTGATAGATGTGGTCGATGCGGGCGGTGTTGAACAGGGAAGCGCGGCGCTTGATGCCATGCACCTCGTAGCCCTTCTCGAGCAGGAGCTCGGCGAGGTAGGAGCCGTCCTGGCCGGTAACTCCCGTAACGAGTGCTTTCTTCATCTTGTTGTCCCTGTTGTACCCTGCTCAGCAATGAGCGTGGACCGGAAGGCGAACCGGCAAGTTGCAAACTCATCAACGATTCTACGCAGGCCTGGTGGCCCTGCAAACAACTGTCCAATCGTGCGCACCAGTTTTAAGGCGAGTTTAAGCGTTTTTTTACTTTCCCGAACTTACTGCAGAGTTAGCGAAAAATAGGAGCACGTTGCATACAGTTAATTGATAATCATCAAATCCGCTACCGTCCCCGACCCTGGTTCGATGCCTGCCTTGCCGTGCAAGTTCAGTGCGCGTTCTCGCGGGTCAGCACCACCTTCACCGTCTTCAGGATGATCCACAGGTCCAGCCACAGCGACCAGTTGCGCAGGTAGTCAAGGTCGTACTGGATGCGCGCTTCCATCTTGTCGAGCGTGGCGGTTTCGCCACGCAGGCCGTTCACCTGGGCCCAGCCGGTAATGCCCGGGCGCACCTTGTGGCGCAGCATGTAGCCCTTGATCAGCTTGCGGTACTGCTCGTTGTGGGCCACGGCGTGCGGGCGCGGGCCGACCAGGCTCATGCGTCCCTGCAGCACGTTGATGAATTGCGGCAGTTCGTCGAGCGAGGTGCGGCGCAGGAAGGCGCCGATGCGGGTCACGCGCTGGTCGTTGGCCTTGGCCTGCACCACGTTGGCGCCGTCCTCGGTCACCGTCATCGAGCGGAACTTGTAGACATAGATTTCTTCGCCGTACAGCCCATAGCGGCGCTGCCGGAAGATGACGGGACCGGGCGAAGTCAGCTTGACGGCCACCGCGGTCACCACCATCAGCGGCGCCAGCAGCAGCAGGATTATGCTGCCGATCACGACGTCGCTGCCGCGCTTGAGCACGCTGTTGAAGCCCATGAAGGGCGTCTCGCTGATCGCGATCACCGGCATCCCGCCCACGGTGTCGAAGCGCGCCTGCATCAGGTCGAACACATAGACGTCGGGCAGGAAATACACCGAGGCCGTGGTGTCCTTCAGCTCGTCGACCAGCTTGCGGATGCGCGGCTGGGCCGAGATGGGCTGACTGACAAAGATCATCTTGATATGTTGCTGGCGCACATAGGCGCAGACGTCAGCCATGCCGCCCAGCACCGGATAGCACAGCGCGGCCGGCCGGCGCTCGTCGGCGCGGTCCTCGAAAAAGCCCTTCACGTCCATGAACAAATTCGGCTGCTGGTCGCACACCTTGGAGAACTTGATGCCGACGTCGTTGCAGCCGACCACCACGATCGAGCGCACCTCGCGCGAACGGTCGCGGCTGCCCGTGGCCTGGCGCACGGCCAGGTGGCTGGCCAGGATGGCGAGCGGCGTGGCGACGAACCAGGCCAGCAGCACGCGCTCGTCGTAGAAATATTTCAGGCCGCTGGCCGAGCCCAGAAAGTAGAGCACTGCGACGGTCAGGCACCAGCCGAAGATGGTATCGCGCGCATACGCCAGCATGCGGCCGCTGCGCCAGGTGCGGTAAGGGTCGACATGCTGGTAGACCGAAGAAGAAATGAAGAAGGCCAGGACCATCAGCACCAGCGAATACCCCGAGAATGGCTCGCCGTAATATAGCGTGGCCAGGTACAGGGCCCCCATGATGATCAGGGGGTCGAGTACACGCTGGAAAAACGAGATAATCGGGATATCGTTGACCGTCATATCTTACTTTGCAGGCTGTGCGTCAGAACAGCACATTTGCGTTCACCATCACGGTGTTCGCATCGAAGCTCCCCAGGCCCAGTGCCTGCGAGCCGCTGCGCTGCTGGTGCTGCCAGCCTGCCGTTACCGCCACCTTGCGCTTGACCTGCCAGGTGGCGCGCACGCTGGCGCGGCGCAGCGAGTCGGTCAGGTCGCCGCCGCCGTTGAAGCTGGCGCGCGGGTTGTAGGCCCGCTCCTCATAGGCGGCGTCGGCCTCGACCTTGATCTTGCCGGTAGCAAACCAGGTAGCGCCGATGCTGGCGCCGCGGTTGAGCGTATAGCTGACGATGGTGCTCTCGATCGGTGCGAATTCGCGCCACAGGGAAGCCTCGTAGGCGAGCTTGCCGCGCGGGGTGTAGAAGGCGTTCAGGCGGCCGTTGAATCCGCTGGTCTTGCCTTCGCCGAAAGACGGCTGCTCGCGCCGCACATAGCCGGCCAGGGCTTGCAGCCGGGTGGTGCCGGTGCCGATCCAGTTGACGCGCACCTTCAGCTCGTCCTGGGTGAAGTCGTCGTTCAGGGCGCCGGCGACCGCGTTCGGGCGGCGGAACGGGTATTCGCCCTTGAGGCGGCGCGCCACCAGGCCGATCGAGCTGCCGGTGCGCGGCGTGTACAGCAGCTCGGCCTCGCTGGCGCGCTCGGTGCGGTTGTTGAAGCGCTGGCGCAGCAGCTCGTACTCGAAGCGGTCGCGCGTGAAGCCGGTGCGCACTTTCCAGCTCGGGTGCATCTTGTAGCCGGCGTCGAACCACTGGCGGCGCTGCTCGCGCACGTTGCGCTCGTCGCTGAAGAAGTCGGTGTACGGCGCCAGGGTGCGCTCATACTTGGCGCCGGCCTGCCCTTCGAACTTGTTGCCCAGTTCCCAGAACCAGGTGCCCTGCAGGTCGCGACCATCGTAGTCGAGCTGCTTGAAATAATCGAACTTCACCTTCGAGGCCTTGGCCACGATTGCTACCCGCTGGCGGCTGATGCGCTTGTTGTAGACGGCGCCGGCATCGAGCTGGCGCCAGCGGTCGCTGCGTTTGCCGCCAAAAGCAGGACGGTCGTCGGGCACGCGCAGCAGGTTGTCGTCATAGCCCCAGCCGATGCCGCCATACAGGCGCAGCCCTTCCTCCTGCTGCTGGGCAAGGGCCTGGGCGGCCGGGAAGATGATCAAGGCGCCGGCGAGGGCGGCGGCGACGGGGCGTAGGCGTAGGCGTAGGAGCGTCATCTTGTTTGTCTTTTCTGAAGTCATTGCGCTTGGCGGGATTTACCAGAAGGTCCAGTTGCCGGTGCCGACGACCCACACGCCCAGCACGCCGTTGGTGACAGCATGGGCGAGCACCGCCGACCACAAGTTGCGGTAGCGAATATAAAGAAAGGCGTAGGCCAGCCCGGCGACGATGCCGGCCAGCCACAGGTTGTGCTCGAATCCGAACAGCAGGCTCGACACCAGCACGGCCTTGAGGCCCACGCGCGCCGGTTCGACCGCCTCGAAATCGGATGCTTCGACCCAGCGCATCAGGAAGGAGCGCCAGAACAGCTCTTCCATGAGGGGCACGACCAGGGCGGCGCCGGCAATGCGGACCGCCACCAGCAGCCAGTCGATGCTGCCGTCCGTGGAGGGGTTATAGCCTTCACTCACGCCGACCGTCATCCAGGGCGTGTCGAGATTGACCCATAGCACGAGCACCAGCAGGCCGGCGCCGACGCTGCCCAGCAGGACTTCCGGCTTCGGCAGAGGCACATGGAGTTCGTGATAATGGCGCCAGAAGGCGGCCAGCAGCAGCGCGACGCTGCCTGCCTGGACCGGGTAAAGCCAGCGCAGCGCGGCACGTTCGATGCCGGCGCGCTCGAGCATGTCACCGAGGACGATGAAGAAAATGAAGACGCCGAAAGGCAGGATGCGTACCCAGGCGGCGCGGCTAAGGAGGGGGGTAACGAGCGCAGCCGTGGAAGGATGCGCGGAAGGATGAGCGGCCGGTTGCCCGCCGGACTGGCGGCCGGCGCCTTGGCCAGGATGGGGGCCACGGACAGGTGGAGCGGTACGGGAATCGTTGTGCTCGGTCATGTCCGTGTTGGCAGGCCCTGGCCTGCTTGCCCCCATGGTTAGGCTACTCTCCCCTGGCGCGGGCTTCCATGCGCTCCCATCGGTCCAGGGCGTCGAGCAGCAATTCCTCGATCTCGGCAAAGCGCTCGTTGATACGGCGCGCGTCGGCCGGGTTCTTTTTGTAGAAATCAGGTGCATTGAGCTGGGCCGTAATCGCCGACTGCTCGTCTTCGAGGGAAGCGATCAGCTTCGGCAGCTCTTCCAGCTCACGTTGTTCCTTATAGCTCAACTTTACCTTTTTAGCAGGTGTATTCTGTGCGGCAAATGATATTTCATCAGCTTTGGCGACTTCGTGCTTGGCGGCGGCAAGCTGGTTTGCCGCAGCGGCAGCAGCGACCGCTGCCATGGCAGGCGCACTGGCGCGCACGCGTTCCCAGTCGCTATAACCACCGACGTATTCGCGCCACAGTCCGTTACCTTCCGCCACGATCACCTGGGTCACGACGTTGTCGAGGAAGGTGCGGTCGTGGCTGACCAGGAACACGGTGCCGGTGTATTCCTCGAGCAGTTCTTCCAGCAGTTCCAGGGTCTCGATGTCGAGGTCGTTGGTCGGCTCGTCCAGCACCAGGCAGTTGGCCGGCTTGGCGAACAGGCGCGCCAGCAGCAAGCGGTTGCGCTCGCCACCCGAGAGCGATTTCACCGGCGAACGCGCGCGTTCCGGCGCGAACAGGAAGTCGTTGAGATAGGTCATCACGTGCTTCTTCTGCCCATTGACCTCGACCCAGTCGCTGCCCGGCGCGATGGTGTCGGCCAAGCTGGCGTTTTCATCGAGCTGGGCGCGCATCTGGTCGAAATAGGCAACGTTCAGCTTGGTGCCGAGGCGCACCTTGCCGCTGTCGGCGGTCTCGTCGCCCAGGATGATCTTGAGCAGCGTGGTCTTGCCGGCGCCGTTCGGCCCGATCAGGCCGACCTTGTCGCCGCGCAGGATGGTGCCAGAGAAGTTGGTAACGATGGTCTTCTCGCCATAGGCCTTGTAGATGTTTTCCATGTCCGCCACGATTTTGCCCGAGCGCTCGCCCATGCCGACGTCCAGCTTGATATTGCCCTGCTGCTCGCGGCGCGCGGTGCGCTGCAGGCGCAGCGCTTCCAGGCGGCGCACGCGGCCTTCGTCGCGGGTGCGGCGCGCCTGAACGCCCTTGCGGATCCAGACTTCTTCCTGGGCAAGGAATTTGTCGAACTTGGCATTTTCCACTTCCTCGTTGGCCAGCAGCTCGCGCTTGCGCTCCTGGTAGGTTGTGAAATTGCCCGGGAACGACAACAGATTGCCGCGGTCGAGCTCCAGGATGCGCGTGGCGACATTGTCCAGGAAGCTGCGGTCGTGGGTAATGAACAGCACCGAACCGCGGTATTCGCGCAGCAGGCTTTCCAGCCATTTAATCGAGGTAAAGTCGAGGTGGTTGGTCGGCTCGTCCAGCAGCAGCACGTCCGGCGCCGACACCAGCGCCACGGCCAGCGCCACGCGCTTTTGCATGCCGCCCGAGAGCGTGCCCATCTTGGCCGCGCCAGCCAGGCCCAGGCGGTCGAGGGTCGTGTCGACCTTGTGCTGCAGGTTCCAGCCGTCGGTGGCATCGAGCTTGACCTGGATGTCGTGCATGCGCTCCATCAGCGCCTCGTCGTTGTCGCCGCCGAACTGGCCGGTGAGCGCTTCGTACTCGTTGAGCATCGCCAGCTGGTCGCCCATGCCGCCGGCCACCGCGTCGAACACGGTGGTCTCGGGGTCGAAGGTCGGCTCCTGCTCGACATAGGCGATCTTGATGCCCTGCTGCATGACGAGCAGGCCGTCGTCGAGCTTGAAGCGGCCCGAAATGACTTTCAACAGCGACGATTTGCCGGTGCCGTTGCGACCGATCAGGCCGACGCGTTCGCCGGATTCGAGGGAGAAATCAGCGTGGTCGAGCAGCGCGACGTGGCCAAAGGCCAGTTGCGCGGATGAGAGAGAAATGACAGCCATGATCCATGTACCTGCCCACCGCCAGGACCTGGCCACAGGCAAAAAAATTGAAAGAAGCGCCCATTGTACCGACTGGGCGCGTGCTACCGGCAGTTTCCGGCGGCTGCCGCCCGCCGACGCCCATTCGGCATCCACGATGCAAGCACCGGAACGCGGCGATGAAGGGAATAAGGGCAATGCGGGCCGAACTTGCACGGATCGCCCGCACGGGCGCAAGAGATGGTGTCGCCAGCAGGAATCGAACCTGCATCTAAGTCTTAGGAGGACCTTGTACTATCCATTGTACTATGGCGACACATTTGCAAGACGGGTCTTGCAGCCCGCTATTGTACCAGCGGTCCAGCCAAAGCAGAACAGCCGCCTTGCCGCTCAACACTCCGCCATTTTTCCTGTCGAAAAATCTTACGGGCGCGTCCAACACCGACTGTCGCGCCTTCCCAAGACTTTGTTTTTGCAACGCTTATTTCCCCGGGCGCGCTGGACAAGGAACTTGCCCACGCTACGGGTTCGCTCTATGCCGGCATTCTCTTACTGGCCACCGGGGGCATTCTCGTCGATCCTGAGGCGCCGCTTCATCGACGCCAGCTGCGCGATCAGGCCGGCCTTGTCCTCGGCCGGGATATCGGCCAGCATCTCGTCGATCCAGCGCTCGTGCACGGCCGCCATCTCGGCAAAGGCGGTGCGGCCGGCCGGAGTCAGGCGCACCGCCCAGGCGCGCCGGTCGCTTGGATCGGGCACCCGCACCACCAGCTTCTCGCGTTCGAGCTGGTCGGTGATGCCGGTAACATTGCCCCCCGTGACCATCATGCGCCTGGACAGCTCGCCCATGCGCAACCCGTCGGGATAGCGTTCGAGCTGCGCCATCAGGTCGAACCGCGGCAGCGTGATGTTGAAGGTGGCGCGCAGCCGGCTGCGGATCTCGTTTTCGATACGCACGGTGCAGGAGAGCATGCGCAGCCACAGCTTGAGCGACTGGTGGTGCTCGCTCGTCAGCCGGCTCGCCAGGTCCAGCCCGGCCACGCGCTCCTGCTCCGTGGGTGCCCTGCCCTGCTCCGGCCCCTTGCCGAGGTCCTGCTCTTCCAGATCCGCCATAGTTTCCTCACACTGCATCGTTACGAAGTTTAAACCGCTGCAGTTTACCGGTTTCGGTGCGCGGCAGCTGTTCGCGGAAGCGCACCACGCGCGGATACTTGTACGGAGCGATCTGCGCCTTGACGAATTCCTGCAGCGCCAGCGCCGTGTCGCCCGACGCTTCCACACCGGGCTTGAGCACCACGTGGGCTTCGACCACCTGGCCGCGCTCCGCGTCCTGCCGACCGACGACCCCGCACTCGGCCACCGCCGGGTGGTGCAGCAGTGCTTCCTCGACCTCGGCGCCGGCGATGTTGTAGCCGGCCGAGATGATCATGTCGTCCAGCCGCGAGCGGTAATAGAAATAGCCGTCCGCATCCATCTCGTAGGCGTCACCGGTGAGGTTCCAGCCGGCGTGCACGTAGTCGCGCTGGCGCGGGTCGTCCAGGTAACGGCAGCCAGTCGGCCCTTTCACGGCCAGGCGTCCGATGGTGCCCGGTGCGACCGGCTGGTCGTCTTCGTCGAGGATGCAGGCGACATAGCCCGGCACCGGCTTGCCGGTAGCGCCGGGGCGCACCTCGCTGCCGGCGGCGGAAATGAAAATGTGCAGCATCTCGGTGGCGCCGATCCCGTCGATCATGGCCAGGCCGGTGGCGTCCTGCCAGGCTTCGCGCGTCGCCAGCGGCAGCGCCTCGCCGGCCGACACCGTGCGGGTCAGGCTCGCGAGATCGAAGCGCGGCGCCAGTTGCGCCATCTGGCGGTAGAAGGTCGGCGCCGTGAAGCAGACCGTGGCGCGGTGCTGCTCGATGGCCCCCAAGAGCGTTTCCGGGCTGAGTTTCTCGATCAGTACGGCGCCGGCGCCGACCCGCAGCGGGAACAGCAGCAGCCCCCCCAGGCCGAAGGTAAAGGCCAGCGGCGGCGTGCCGATGAAGACGTCGTCGATGCTGGAACCCAGGGTATGGCGCGGGAAGCAGTCGCAGATCGCCAGCAGGTCGCGATGAAAATGCATCGTCCCCTTCGGCACACCGGTGGTGCCCGAGGTAAAACTGATCAGGCAGACGTCGTCCGCCGCGGTATCGGGCGCCGCGAACGGGGCGTCGTGGCCGGCCATGCGCGCCTCTAACGAATCGGCCGCGCCCGGGTCGTCGAACAGCAGCAGCGGCAGCCCGGGGCGCCCCATGGCGTCGATCTCGGCGCGCAGCGAGGCCGCGCACAGCACGGCGTCGACCTGCGCGCGTTCGGCGATCGTGCCCAGCTCGCGGGCGCGCAGCAGCGGCATGGTCGGCACCGCGATGCAGCCGGCCTTGATGACGGCCAGGATGCAGGCCGCCATCGTCGGGCAGTTGGCGCCGCGTACCAGCACGCGGTTGCCGGTGGCCAGGCCGAGGTCGTCGCGTAGAACGTGGGCGATGCGGTCGACCCGCGCGCGCAGCTGCGCATAGCTGAGGCGCTCGCGCGTCCCGACCAGGGCGGTGCGGGCATCCCAGCCGCGCGGCGCGGCCCCGTCCAGCAGTTCGGCGGCGCAGTTCAACCGCGGCGGGTACTGCAGTTCGGGCAGGTCGAACAGGAATTCCGGCCATTCGCCCGGGGGCGGCAGCTTGGCGCGGGCGAAGCCGTCGGCGTAGCCGGACGGCTGGAGTGCTACGGATGCGGTCATCTCGGATTCCTGTAGATATTCAGGCAACAGTCCGCAGGTACTTTAAATCTAAAGTAATACGTCAGCAAGCGGAATCGTCCTCAAGCCTGCGTGCGTCGTTCCTGGCTCCGGGCGGCGTCCAGCGCGAATGCGAGGGCGGTACTCGCGCCCTGGCTGCCTGCTTGCTGCGCAGCGGCGCGCAGCCGCAGCGCGCCGGCATGCATCCCGAGCGTGGCGCAGCCTTCGGCCAGGCGCAGCAGGGGCGCGGTGGCCGGCTCCGCGGCCGCTTCGCCGAGCTGGCGCTGCAGGCCGGCTAGGTAGACCAGCAGGCGCTCGGGCGCGATGCCCAGGCGCTGCGCCACCTCGGCCGGTGCTTCGTCCGGCGCTGCATCCGCCTGCGCCACCCGCGCCAGCTGGGCGCGTACCTGCTCCAGTGCGAAGGGCTTGACGATATAGCCGTCCGCGCCCAGGCGCCCGGCTTCGGCCATGGTCTCGGCGTCGGACGCGGCCGACACCAGCACGAAGGGCATGGATGCCAGCGCCGCATCGCCGCGCATGCGCGCCAGCAGCTCCATGCCGGAGAGCTTCGGCATGCGCAGGTCGCAGAACACGATGGCCGGCGGCAAGCCGGCCGCCAGCTGGCCCCAAGCGTCCTCGCCGTCTTCTGCTTCCGCGATTGCGTATTGCCCGCAGCTGTCGACCAGATGCATCAGCATCATGCGCGACACCACGTCGTCGTCCACCACCAGAACCTTCATGCCTGTGTCCATATTCAATCCACCGTCGTTGCAAGGATCATGCCGACATTATATGCAGGAGCCGGGTCAAGCCCCGGACGCCTGGAACGCGGCCAGCAGCATGCGCAGACGCGCCATCCCGGCCACGACCCGTGCGCGGTCGCCGGTATCGGCTGCCACCTCGAGGTCGCCGCACAAGGATTCGAGCGCGGCTTCGCCCAGGTGGGCGGCGCTGCCGCGCAGGCCGTGCAGCACCCTGCCCGCGGCCTCCATGTCGCCCGCCTCCAGCGCCGCATCGAGCTCGCCGCGGCGGCGCGGCAGGTCGGCGCTGAAGGCTGCCTGCAGGCGCGCCTTCAGGTCGTCGGCGCGGCGGCCCGGATTGACCGGCGCCGGCACGGCATCCAGGACCGGCGCCACGCCGAACATCGCGTCCAGCGCCGCCATCGGGGCCTGTTCCGCGTCCGGGCTCGCGGGGGCCGGCGGCATGGGCGCCAACGGCATGCCGCGCTGGAGCTGGCGCTCGATGGCGCGCGAGATCTGCTGGTGCAGCGCGTCCTCGTCGATCGGCTTGGTCAGGAAGGCGTCCATGCCGCAGGCCAGGTAGCGGGCGCGGTCTTCGTCGCTGGCGTTGGCGGTGAGCGCCACGATCATCAGGTGCTGGTCGAGCACCCGGGCGTCCGGCGTGCCGCCGGCGCGGATCAGGCGGGTGGCGGTGGCCCCGTCCATCTCGGGCATGCGGCCATCCATCAGCACCAGGTCGTAACGGGTGCGGGCGCAGGCCGCCACCGCCTGGGTGCCGTTCTCGGCGATATCGACCTGGTGGCCCATCTCCTCGATCATCACGCGCGCGATGATCTGGTTGGTCGGGTAGTCTTCCGCGCACAGGATGCGCAGCTTGTGCGTATGCGGGGCCAGCGCCTCGTGCTCCAGGTGCAGAGGCTCGACGCCGTCAGCCAGCGGCAGCACCACGCTGAACGTGCTGCCCTTGCCCTCAAGGCTGTTGACGGTGATGGACCCGCCCATGTGGGCGACCAGCTGGCGGCAGATCGCCAGTCCCAGGCCGGTGCCGCCGTAGCGGCGCGTGGTGGTGGTGTCGGCCTGCTCGAATTTCTGGAACAGGCGCGGCAGCGCGGCGGCCGGGATGCCGATGCCGGTATCGCGCACCGTGAAGCGCACCATGTTCCAGCCGTCGCCACGCACCTGGTCTTCCGTGCGCAGTTCCACTTCCACCGAAATGCTGCCCGACCTGGTGAACTTGAAGGCATTGCCGACCAGGTTGACCAGCACCTGGCGCACCCGCGTCGGGTCGCCCACCACGTAACGCGGCAGGTTGGCGTCGAGGCTGACGTCGAAGCCCACGCTCTTGCCCGCCGCCTGCTCTTCGAACAGGCTGGCCACGCCGCGGATCGTGCCGTGCAGGTCGAAGTCGATGTTCTCGATACTGAGCTTGCCCGCCTCGATCTTGGAAAAATCGAGCAGGTCGTTAATGATCGCCAGCAGGGCCTGGGCATTGGCCTGGCCGCGCCCGATCTGGTCGCGCGTGTTCTCGCGCAGCGCGCCGTCGCGCAGCGCGAAGCCGAGCATGCCGATCACGCCAGCCAGCGGGGTGCGCATCTCGTGGCTCATGTTGGCCAGGAATTCGGACTTCTGGCGCGTCGCATCCTCGGCGCGCTGCTTGGCCTGGCGCAGGAATTCCTCGTTCTCCTGCAGCGCACGGTAAGCGCGCGCCAGCTCGTTGGACTGTTGGCGCACGCGCATTTCCTGCTCACGCAGCGCCTGGGTCTGGCTTTCCAGCACGCGGTTCTGCTGCTCGACCTGCTCGGTGCGCGCGCCGACCTGGCGCGCCAGCTGCTCTTTCTGGCGGCGCAGGCCTGACATGCGCATGCGCACCCCGGCATACACCGAGGTAATCAGGAGCAGCGCGGCGATCGCGCGGAACCAGGGCGTGCCCCAGGGCGGCGGCTCGATCGTGATCGCCAGCGCGGCCGCCTGCTCGCTCCAGACGCCGTCCTTGTTGGCGGCGCGCACCCGGAACACATAGGTGCCCGGGTCCAGGTTGGTGTAGGTGGCGAAGCGCTTGCCGGCATCGGCCTGGACCCAGTCCTTGTCGAAGCCATCCAAGCGGTAGGCAAAGCGGTTACGCGCCGGCGCCGCGAAGTGCAGGGCCGAGAATTCGAGCGAGAACACCGAGGCCCCGGCCGGCAAGGTCACCGCCTCGGCATGCTCGATCGGGCGGTTCAAGACGCCGGGCAGCTCCTGCTCGATCGGCCGATTGAATACCTGCAGGCCTGTGATGACGGGACGCGGCGGCACCCGGTTGTCGCGGATGGCGCGCGGATCGAATGCGGTAATGCCGTTGAAGCCGCCGAAGTAGAGGGTTCCGTCTGGTCCGCGCAGCGCCGCGCCGTCGATGAAGGCACCCTCGGTGATGCCGTCGGCTGCCGCGTAGCTGCGCCAGCGCTTGCTGACCGGGTCGAAGCACGACAGCCCGTTGTTGGTGCTGATCCACAGGCGGCCGTCGCCGTCTTCCTGGATGCCGGCCACGGCATCGTCGGCCAGGCCGTCGCGGGTGGTATAGCGCACGAAGCTCACCGAGCCGTCGCTTGCCGTGACCATGCGGTTCAGGCCGACGGCGGTGCCGACCCAGACGTCGCCGCGGCTGTCCTCGAACAGGTAATGGACTTCGTCGTGGCTCAGGCTGGCCGCGTCGAACGGGTCGTGGCGGAAGTGGCGGAAGCGCCCGCTGGCGCGGTCCATCAGGTCCAGGCCGTCGAAGGTGCCGACCCACATCCGGCCGCGCCGGTCGTGCAGCACCGGACGCACGGTGTCGTCGGCCAGGGTGGTGGACTTGGCGGGGTCGTGGCGGTAGCTCTCGACCTTGCGCGTGACCGGGTCGAGCCGGTGCAGGCCGCCGCGGGTGGTGATCCACATGAAGCCGTCCGGCCCGGCCGTCACCCCGCGCACGTTGTTGGCGTCGGCATCGCCCGGCAGCAGCTGGCGCACGAACCGGCGCGACACCGGGTCGAACGAGGTGATGCCGGTGCGGCTGCCGATCCACAGCAGGCCCTTGCGGTCGCGCGCCAGCGCGGTGGCCGGCATGTCGACCAGGCTGTTCGGGTTGCGCGGGTCGTGGCGGTAGACGGTGGCTTGTCCGGTCGCCGGGTCGATGTGGTTCAGCGCGGATCCGGTGCCGACCCACAGCTTGTCGCCGTCGGCCAGCAGCGCCAGCGCCTTGCTGTCGGCCAGCGCATCAGGCCCTTCGTCGCCGCGAACGATGCGGGCAAAGCCCCCGCTGCCCAGGTCCACCCGCGACACGCCGGCATACCAGGTGCCGACCCAGAAGGTGCCGAGGCGGTCGCGGTACAGGGCCGAGACCTGGTTGTCGGCCAGGCTATGGCGGTCGGCGACGGCGTGCCGGTGGCTCTCGAACGCGTCCTCGCGGCCGCGCCAGCGCAGCAGACCATGATCGTGGGTGCCGATCCAGATCTCGTTGCCGGCGTCCTGGTACAGCGCCGTGATCCACCACGGGCCGAGGCCGTCGGCCTGGCTGAAGCGGCGCACCGCGCCGGCCGTCTTGCCGGCCAGATCGCGCCGTTCCAGCCCGCCCAGCCGGCCCACCCAGAGGCGCTGGGCGCCGTCGATCATCAGCGCGCGCACCGGATTCTCGCGCGGGCCGAGCCCCGACGCATGGTGCTCGAAACCTTCGCGCGCGGGGCCCAGGCTGTCCAGGCCCGCGCTGGTCCCAACCCACAGCCGCCCGCCCGCGTCCAGCGCCAGGGCGTTGACGCTGTCGTCGCTCAGCGTGCGCTCGTTGCCGTTTTCGTGGTGCCAGGTCGTGAAGCGGCGCAGCACGGTGTCGAAATGCTGCAGACCGTCGCTGGTGCCGATCCACAGCCCGTCGCGGCCATCGCCGACGATGGCCGTGATATGGCGGTTGCCGTTGCCGCGCCTTGCGGTTTCGTTCGGGACGAACACGGTGAAGGTCCGGGTGACCGGGTCGTACAGATTCAGGCCGCCGTCGGTGCCCAGCCACAGGCGGCCGTGGCGGTCGAGGTGCAGCACGCGCACCCAGTTGTTCGACAGGGTGCGCGCCTTGCCCGGCACGCTGCGGTAATTGATGAAGCGGTAGCCGTCGAAGCGCGACAGCCCGTTCTGGGTGCCGAACCACATGAAGCCGTCGCGGTCCTGGACCACGGCCAGCACCGTTTCCTGCGTCAGGCCCTCGGCCACCGACAGGTGCTCGAAGCGCAGGGTCAGACGCGGCGCCGCGGCCAAGCCGTTCGCGCACAGCGCCAGCAGCAGCGCTGCCGCAAGCATCCGCAGCAGCGCCCTCATTGCGGGAAAAACGCCAGCACGTCGTCGCGCCGGGCCAGGGTGTCGTGTTCGCCGAGCCGGATCAGCTCGCGCGTATAGCTGCCTTCGAACAGCAGGTAGGACGCCAGCGCCGCGCCGCGCGACTCCAGCGCGCCGATCCCGCCCAGCAGCGTGCGCACCGGCGCCGGCAAGGTGTGGACGTGGCGGCTGGCGATGTCGTCGAGCCGCTCGGACGGCGAGATCACCAGGAGCTCCAGGCGCCGTAGCGGCAGCGCCGCCCGTGCCTCCGGCGGCACGCGCTCGAGGGTCTGGTTCACGCGCTGCAGGCGCTCGATGTCGGCCGCCAGGCTGTCGAGGAAGATCGAGGACAGCGCATGGCCGGCGATCTGGGCCAGGCTCGGATAACCGGAATCCGGCGCGGGATCGGTTGCTGCCTCGGACATACGCCCTCCCCCCACCACCAGCACCCGCGTCGCGCCCAGGTGGATGGCGGGCGCTATCGGCGCCAGCTGGCGCATCGAGCCGTCGCCGCAGTATTCGCGCCGTCCGCCCAGGTAGAGCGGCACGGCCGGGAAGATGAAGGGAATCGCACTCGAGGCCAGCAGGTGCTCGATGCTGATCTGGGTCGACAGGGCCAGGCGCTGGTGCCGGGTCCACGGCACGATCTCGCGCGCGGCCTGGTAGAAGGTAATGTGGTGGCCGCTGCTGTAGGACGAAGCGGTGATCGCCAGCGCATGCAGCACGCCGTCGGCCAGCGCGGCATCGAGGCGCGGCAGGTCGAGCGCGCGGTGCAGCAGGCCGGCGAGCGGGGTGTTGTCGAGCAGGGACTGGGGCGGCGCCGCATGCCATTTTCGCAGCATCCAGCCGAACGAGAGCAGCGAGAGCCAGCGCGCGCCCGAGCGCAGCACGGCCAGCGAATCGGCGCGGTACACCTGGTGTGCAGCCATGCCCTCCCACACGCTAAGGAGGCCGCGCACGGCGCTGGAAAAGTCGTCGGCGCGGCAGGCCAGCGCGGTCGCGTTCAGGGCGCCGGCCGAGGTGCCGCAAATGATGTCGAAGGGGGAACGCAGGGCCGGACGGCCGGCGTCGGCGAGAATGCGCTCGATCGCATGCATCACGCCAGCCTGGTAGGCGGCGCGTGCTCCACCGCCTGTGAGGATCAGGCCTGTTTTCTCTTTACTGTCCACCCGGTAAGGTTAGCAAAAAACGGGGTGCCCTAGGGAAATTAAATGAATTTTAGTTGCTTTTACGCCGACTTTTGGTGTGGTTAACCGGGTCTGGCGCCAGGGCTGGCTGCCCGCCTGCACCGCGTGTGAACCTGCAGGAGAGAAAGAATCAGACGGTGTTTGGCAGGAAAAAGTGTTTGATGGCAGTGGCATACGGTTCCCACCGGGTCTTCTCGATCTCGCCAAGCATATACTGGGTGCGCGAGGCTTCGTCCCAGGAAGCGAGCTCCTCGAGTTCTTCCGTGAGCAGATCGCGGTACTTGCGGACGGTTTTGGCCCTGGCCCCTTCCAGGATGCGATTGCACAATCCAGAGGCGCGAATTGTTTCCTCGGCGCGGTGCGTCCCATCGGCGTCCAACCCTTGCCTGGGGTGGACCGTGCCAGATGAGTGGCCACCTTTCTTCAGTCCCCTTTCGCCACACCCTCGCGCCGCGGATCCGCCCCGCCATACCACAGCGGCACCCCATGCACCTCGATGCGCTGGATGCCATGCAGCCCCGAGGTCTGCTCGCCCAGCCGCACCTTGTGCCCGCGCGCATTCAGCGCCTCGATCGTGGCCGACGGGAAGCGCCCCGCTTCCAGCTCGGTCGGCCCATTGCGGCTGCCGAAGTTGGGCAGCGCAATCGCCTGCTGCACGTTCAGGCCCCAGTCGAGCGTGCCGACCAGGACTTTCGCGACGTAGTTGATGATGGCCGGGCCGCCGGGTGAACCGACCGTCAGCACCAGCTTGCCGGTTTTTTTATCGAATACCACGGTCGGCGACATCGCGCTGCGCGGGCGCTTGTTCGCTTCGACGCGGTTGGCGACCAAGCCGTCCGCATCACGCGAAGCGAAGGAGAAATCGGTGAGCTGGTTATTCAGGATGAAGCCGTTGACCATCTGGCGCGAACCAAACGCGTCTTCGACGGTGGTGGTCATCGCCAGTCCCATGCCGTAGCCGTCCACCACCGCCACGTGCGAGGTGGACGGCGTTTCGATGGCGCTGTCCTTGCCCCAGCTCCAGGCGACCTCCATGCCTGGCGGCTTGCCGGCCGGCGCCTCGCCCATCGAGCGCCGGCCTACCAGTTTGGCGCGCTGCGCGAGGTAGCCCTTGTCGATCAGGCTCGGGATGCCGCGCCCCGGCAGCGGGACGAAGTCGGTATCGGCCGCGTAGCGGTTGCGGTCGGCGTAGGCCAGCCGCCCCACTTCGCTGAAGACGTGCAGCGCATCCGGTCCCGGTACGCCGTTCGCTGGGGCCAGCGCGCGCATGTCGATGGTCTCGAACATGCCCAGCATCTGGGCCACGGCGATGCCGCCGGACGAAGGCGGCGGCATGCCGCACACGGTGTATGCGCGATAGTCGCTGCAGACCGGCACCCGGACCTTCGGCTGGTAGGCGGCGATATCAAGGGCGCTGAGCAGACCCGGATTGGTCGGGTGGCCCTGCACCTTGGCCGCGATGTCGCGCGCGATGCGGCCGGTGTAGAAGACTTCGGCGCCGCCCTCTGCGATCTCGCGCAGGGTCTTCGCCAGCGCGGGATTCTTCAGGACGTGGCCGACGGCCCAGGGCTGGCCGCCGTTACCATAAAAGTAGCGCGCCGCTTCGGCATCCTTGCGCAGGTGGGCGTCACTTAGCAGCAGCGCGTGCAGGCGCGGGCTGACCTTGAAGCCGCCCTCCGACAGGCGCACGGCGGGCGCGAACAGCGTCTTCCATGGCAGCTTGCCGTGCTGGCTGTGCGCCAGCGCCAGCATGCGCAGCACGCCGGGCGCGCCGGTCGAGCGCCCACCCACCACGCCTTCGGTGCGCGACACCGGGCTGCCGTCCGGACGCTGGAACAGGCGCTCGTCGGCCTTGGAGGGCGCGGTCTCGCGGCCGTCGAACGCCTGGGTCTGCTTGCCATCGTAATGGACCAGGAAGGCGCCGCCGCCGATGCCGGACGATTGTGGCTCGACCAGGGTCAGCACAAGCTGGGTGGCAATCGCCGCGTCGATGGCGCTGCCGCCCTGCTTCAAGATCTGGTAGCCCGCTTCCACCGCCAGCGGGTTGGCCGCGGCCACCATGTAGTTTCTGGCCGGCCAACCGGATTTCTCGACATAGCCTGTGGCCGCTTCGGGGGCGGCCTGGCGCGTGTCCTGGGCGTGGAGGGGCTGGGCGGCGGCCAGCGCCAGCGCGAGTGCCAGGCCGGCCTCACGGATCTTCATCTTGTTCAATTCAAGTCTCCGGAAAACAAAACGGGCGCGCAGCTTGCGCCGCGCGCCCGACATCTGGCTATCCTACAACAATTGGCAAGAGCCTTCAGGAATTGCTTACTTTGGCTGCATGCGGATCGCGCCGTCGAGGCGGATCGTCTCGCCGTTGAGCATGACGTTTTCGATGATGGCCTTGGCCAGGTGCGCGTATTCCTTCGGCATGCCGAGGCGCGGTGGGAAGGGAACCATCTTGCCCAGCGACTCGCGCACTTCTTCCGGCATGCCCATCAGCATCGGGGTTTCGAAGATGCCCGGAGCGATGGTCATGACGCGGATGCCGCTGCGCGCCAGGTCGCGCGCCATCGGCAGGGTCATGCCGGCAACGGCGGCTTTCGATGAACCGTAGGCGGCCTGGCCGATCTGGCCGTCGAAGGCCGCGACCGAGGCGGTATTGATGATGATGCCGCGCTCGCCGTATTCGGCGCCCTCGGTTTTACCCATGGCGTCGGCCGCCAGGCGGCACATGTTGAAGGTACCGACCAAATTGATGTTCACCGCGCGCTGGAAGGCATCCAGCGGGTGCGGGCCGTCCTTGCCGACGGTCTTGATGGCCGGCGCCACGCCGGCGCAGTTGACCAGGCCACGCAAGGTGCCCAGCTTGCCTGCCGCCTCGACGGCCGCCAGGCCATCGGCTTCGGAAGTGACGTCGCACTTGACGAACTGGCCACCGAGCTCGGCTGCCAGCGCGGTGCCGGCGTCGACCTGCACGTCGGCGATGACGACCTTGCCGCCCGCTTCGGTCAGCATGCGTGCCGTGGCTGCTCCAAGCCCCGACGCGCCACCGGTCACGATGAACACATTGTTCTGAATTTGCATGGTTTTCCCTTATAGAAGTTCTAGTAACCGCTGTTCATGACGTTAACGTAAACGTCAAACAGCGGCATTGTAGCGAACTTTTGACAGGAAAAACCATGCCTGCACTGCCCTCGGGATCAAAAGCACTGCATGGTGGCGCCGCTGCGGGTGCACAGCTGGCCGCTGCTACTGACTGCCGTATTGCCGGGACCGGCGGCGTTGTAGCCGGCGCCCGAGGTGTCGGTGCAATTGCCGCCGATGCAGCCCACCACCTGGGTAGAGGACGGGCCGGCAGGCCGCGGCGCAGCCTGAGGCTCGGCGCGGGGCGCCGGCTGGGGCATCCGGGTGGCGACGCGCGGCGTGCTCTCGATGCGCTGGTCTACCGAACGCCGCTGGGCCTGCTTGCCCTTCTTGCTTGGGGGCTTGCGCTTGCCCGCGTCCTGGCTCGGCTGACCCTGCTGTGGCTGCGCGGCTTGCGGTGCGGGACGGGCCGACGGATCGACCTCCAGGTGCTTGCTGGTGGGCGGCTGGCCGGCGCGCTCTTCCTGCGCCTGCGGCCGGGCTTCCCCGGATGGCTGCGGTGAAGCCGGGGGCGCCGGCGCCGGGGCCGGCATGGCCTGCGGATGGAGTACCGGGCCATAGGTGGCGCTGTCGACTGGTTTACTCGGCGTCGGCGTCAGCGCCGGCTGGTTCTGGGCCAGCGCGCTTGCGGCACCCAGCGCGAACAGCACGGCAATGGTGGACTTGATTGGACTCATGGCGCACCTCATGCAATTCGAATGGTCAGGCGATCATTATCGGCCTGCGCCGCCCACCGGGGCGCACATGACGGATTGTCGGCCGGTAACGGGCGGCAGGCAGACGGGAGCGCATGCGAAGATCGCGGCATCGATGACGCAAGGAGCAGGGATGAACCAGGTGCAGATCCAGGAAGACGACCACGTGCGCGGCAATCGCGATGCCGATGTCGTCATTGTCGAGTATGGCGATTTCCAGTGCCCGTATTGCGCAAGGGCCCGCCCTACCCTGCTTGAGCTGCAGCAGCGCCATGGCGAGCGGATCGCCCTGGTCTACCGCCACCTGCCGCTCGGGATGCACCCACTTGCCGAGCCCGCTGCCGAGGCCGCGGAGGCCGCCGGCGCGCAGGGCAAGTTCTGGGAAATGCACGATGCACTGTTCGAGCGCCAGGCGCAGGTGACGCCGGGGCAGTTGCCGCTGCTGGCACGCGAACTGGGCGTGGATGGGGCGCGGCTCGAGGAGGAGTTGGCGCAGCGGCGCTACCGCGAGCGGATCGCGGCGCAGGCGGCCCAGGGCAAGTCGCTGGGGGCGACAGGGACGCCGAGCTTTTTTATCAATGGCGAGCGGTATGAGGGGGATTCGGACCGGGAGTCCCTTACTGCAGCCGTCGAAGGGTATTTGTAGGGTGGACGGGATAATTTCGGGCAATGCCCGGAATGACGAACGCCCGCGCGTTCAACCATCCGACGAACACCCCCGGCGCAACAATTCACGTGGATTTGAACGCGCGGGGTGATGCGGCCCAGTGGACCGGATCACAAGCCGCCCACCTACGGGTTAACGAAAAACGGCCCCGCAGGGCCGTTTTGCTTGAAGCATCTACGCTTATTCCGACAGCGCCGCGAAGGCTGCGTCGCGCACCTGGTCGACCGGGCCGACGCCGGTGATCTTGCGGTATTTCGGCGCGCCAGGCAGGCCGGACTGGGCCCACTTGTTGTAGTAGCCGAGCAGCACTTCGGTCTGGGTATGGTAGACCGTCAGGCGCTTGATGACGGTTTCTTCCTTGTCGTCGTCGCGCTGCACCAGCGGCTCGCCAG
Organism: Telluria sp. ZB4P37; assembly: GCF_059685855.1. NCBI lineage: Bacteria > Pseudomonadati > Pseudomonadota > Betaproteobacteria > Burkholderiales > Oxalobacteraceae > Telluria > Telluria sp. ZB4P37. The sequence continues at coordinate 64,052 of NZ_JCASID010000011.1, read as the reverse complement.
TCACGTCGTCGATGTCGGCGACCTTCGGCGGGTTGAATTTGGTGTGGTAAACGCGGCCCGAGCCCGGGTGGGTGCGGCGGCCCGACATGCGCTCGACGATCAGGTCGTCCGGCACGTCGATTTCGAGCACGTAGTCGATGGTCACGCCGCTGTCTTTCATGGCGTCGGCCTGCGCGACGGTGCGCGGGAAGCCGTCGAACAGGTAGCCGTTGGCGCAGTCGGTTTCTTTGAGGCGCTCTTTCACCAGGCCGATGATGATGTCGTCCGATACCAGCTGGCCCGCATCCATCACCTTCTTGGCAGCCAGGCCGAGTTCAGTCCCGGCCTTGATCGCCGCACGCAGCATGTCGCCGGTGGAGATCTGGGGGATGTTGAACTTTTCCTTGATGAAGTTAGCCTGGGTGCCCTTACCGGCTCCCGGTGCTCCTAGCAGAATGAGACGCATGAGTTTCCTAGATTCCTAGAGGATGTTGATGATTATTATGTTTGCCGACGGTCGGGCTTGATGCATATCTGGTTTGCTTGACACGAAAGTTACCACAAAAGTTGGCATTAACGCCAATCCAAAGGCCGCCTGCAAGCAACTTTTGATCTGGCGCAGAAGGCCTGGAATGTGACTTTCCGCGCGGTCAGTTTGAGTAATGGCGGCGCACGCGCGCCAGGTCATCCGGGGTGTCCACACCGCCCGGCGGCGCGCTCTCGGTGACGTGCACGGCAATCGGATAACCGTGCCACAGCACGCGCAATTGTTCAAGGGCCTCGATGGTTTCGAGCGGCGCAGCTTCCAGGGCCGGATAGGCCTGGAGGAAGGCATTGCTGTAGGCGTACAAGCCGATGTGGCGCAGGGGCGCATAGCCAGCCGGGAGTGAGTCGCGGGAAGCGGCGAACGCATCACGGTGCCAGGGAATCGTGGCCCGCGAAAAATACAGTGCCCGCCCCGCCTTGTCGAGCACGACTTTCACGACATTCGGGTTGAACACGTCCGCGACGTCGAGGATCGGATGGGCGCAGGTGGCCATCGGCACGCCGTCGCGAATGCGCGCGGCGCAGGCCGCCAGCAGGCTCGGGTCGATCAGCGGCTCGTCGCCCTGCAGGTTGACCACGACATCCTCAGCACCCAGGCCAAGTGCCATTGCGACTTCGGCGATGCGGTCGGTGCCCGAAGGGTGGTCGGCGCGCGTCATGCAGGCTTCGATGCCGTGCGCGGCGCAGGCCGCCAGGATGTCGGGGTGGTCGGTGGCGACGATGATGCGGGAAGCACCGGATTCGCGCGCGCGTTCGGCCACGCGCACGATCATCGGCTTGCCGCCAAGGTCGGCCAACGGCTTGTTCGGCAGGCGGGTCGAGGCCAGCCGTGCCGGAATAATGACGGTAAAGCCCATGCGGCCGCTTACACCGGCTCGATCTTGCGCGCCTGATCGGCCCACATGATCGGGATACCGTCGCGGATCGGGTAAGCCAGGCGGTCCGGGCGGCAGGTCAGTTCCTGCGCCTTCTTGTCGTACTCAAGGGGGCCCTTGCACAGCGGGCAGACCAGGATATCAAGCAGTCGAGCGTCCACGACATTTCTCCACGATTTGTTCGGCAAGCGCAGGATCGATCCGCGCCGTCACCGGTACGACCCACAAGCGCGGGTCGTCCTTCAGGTTATCAAGCTGCCGACATTTTACTGCATCCTTCTCCGTGATCAGGATGACATCGGCATCCACCGCGTCGAAGGGACGGTCGAGGAAGTCGTGGTGGTCGGGCAGCGGCAGCTCGCCTACCGTCAATCCAGCCGCGCGCAGCATGGCGAAAAAGCGCCCCGGGTTGCCGATGCCGGCGGCAGCGACGATGCGCTTGCCGATCAGTTGTTTCAAGGGCAGGCGCGCGCCGGGCCGGCTCAGGGGTTCGGCGAACTCGCCTGCGAGTTGCATCTGGAAGGGCCGGCCGCCGACCGACTTCGCCAGTGCCGGCGTGATCTCCGGAGCATTGACCACGGTGAAATCGCGCCGGCGCGAGGGCGGCTCGCGCAAGGGGCCGGCCGGCAGCAGCCAGCCATTGCCGACGCCGCGACCGTCGAACAGGACGATCTCGATGTCGCGCCCCAAGGCGTAATGCTGCAGGCCGTCGTCGGTGATGAGGACGTTTACCTCTGGGTGGGCCGCGAGCAGTCTTCTTCCCGCTTCCACGCGCTTGCGCCCGACCACGACCGGGCAACCGGCGCGCGCCGCGATCAGCAGCGGCTCGTCGCCCACTTCAACCGGACTCGACAGGGGCGTGACTTCGCGCGGTGACGCTTCCGCGCCGCCATGGCCGCGCGAAATCACACCCGGACGCATGCCGGCTGCACGCAGCGCCTCGGCCAGCCAGATCGTCAGCGGCGTCTTGCCGGTGCCACCAATAAAGATATTGCCGACCACGATGACCGGCACCGCCAGCCGCGTACTCTTGTTGATGCCGAGGCGGTACAGCAAGGCGCGGATGCCGGCCAGCAGCCGGAAGACCAGCGCGAGCGGCAGCAAGGCGAGCGCCAGCGGGCCGCGGCGCAGCCAGGCGCGGGTCAGGGTCGATTCAAGAAAAGGCGATGCCATGCTCGAGGCGGCGGGCGCGTATCGAACGCGCCCGGTCCGCTTACTTCTTCGTGCCGGTCTGGGCGGCGAAGGTCAGCTTTTCGAAGCCGGCCACGCGCGCCGCTTCCAGCACGTTGATGACCATCTGGTGCATCGCGAACTGGTCGGCGTTGACGATGACGACGGGGTCGGTTGCCGGCTGGCCGTTCGGGCCGCTGCGGGCGGCGTTCTTCAGGTCCTCGGCCAGGCCGGCCACGCTATGGAAGGACACCGGCACATTGTTCACCGTGTAGTTACCCTTGGCGTCGATCGTGACGTTGATCTCGAAGGGACGCTGCTCGGCCTTGGCGGCGTCCGCCGTCGGCAGCGTGATCTGCAGCTCGGTGAACTTGCTGTAGGTGGTCGAGACCATCACGAAAATCAGGACGACCAGCAGCACGTCGATGAACGGGATCAGGTTGATCTCCGGTTCTTCGCGCTTGCGGCCGCGGCGGAAATCCATCATTTGCGGGCACCGTGGACGACATCGACGAATTTCACGGCCTGCAGTTCCATCTCGATGACGAAGCTGTCGACCAGGGCGCGGAAGTGACGGTAGAACACCAGGGCCGGCATCGCGATGGCCAGGCCGAAACCGGTGTTATACAGCGCCACGGAAATGCCGTGCGCCAGTTGCGCCGGGTTGTTGCCGCCGGTCGGGCTCTGGGCGCCGAAAATCTCGATCATGCCCACCACCGTACCGAACAGGCCCATCAGCGGCGCCAGCGAAGCGATGGTGCCGAGTGTGGTGAGGAAGCGTTCCAGGCCCTGGGCGACGCCGCGGCCGGCTTCCTCGATCGATTCCTTCATCACGTCGCGCGGAGCATCGACATTGCGCAGCGCGGCGGCCAGCACGGTGCCGAGCGGCGAATTGTGTTCGAGCTTGTCCACCACCTCGGGGGTGACCTTGCCGGCGCGGTAGACGCGGATGACTTCGTCCAGGAGTTGTTTCGGGAGGATCTTTTCGCGGCGCAGGTAGATCAGGCGTTCCACGATCAGGGCGACAGCGACGATCGAGGCGATCAGCAAGAACCAGATTGGCCAACCTGCAGCTTGGAAGATAGCGAGCAAAACGAACTCCTGGGGCGTGAGAAATCAATTCAGCAATGTAACAAGTTGCTAGCACTGCGGCAAGTACAGTTCTGCACATCTTCTGTGGATAAAAATGTGCGCAAGGCTCTGCGATCGATCAAACATCCTTGATTTAAAAGGGGTTTTCAGGCGTGCGCAAGAAAACGGCACGTGCCAGACGTGGTCGCCCACTTTCACCTTCGCCTGTGTTGGAGAGTATTGAGACAGATCAAACCGCTGTAGTTGCGAACACATTCTGTGGACAAAATTGTGTGCAATGGGCTGTTGTTGATGCCAAGCGCTTGATTTCTAACGATAAATTTCTATAGCGCAAAAATTGAGCAGCGCCGGGTGATGCGTTTTTCCACTACGGCTCTGTGAGCTTCCTCACACTTTTTGTGGACAATAATGTTAGCAAGCCGCTTTTCTTTGGCTTAAGACCTTGATTTTAAAAGAAAAAGACCAACTGCACAAAATTTAATCACTCAGCCATTCTCCCACGGTTTCGGTGCAAAAATACCGATCCATGCACCAGTTGTTCAGCAGTTTGGCGCAGGATGCAAAGTAAGTTCAGCTCTGCACAGATTTTGTGGATAACAATGTGGTGAACGCTATGGAGTCTAGCTTAAGTCCTTGATTTCAAAGGACCGAAGCAGTCCTGCCACCGAAACGTGCAGGTGAGGGAAATAATGACCTCGGCGGTGGCTTGGCCGCCACTGGCTAGCCGGAAGCTCAGCCAATGCCTTCGGCACAACTTGCAGCCGCGGCTGCTTTGTCATCGGGGACACGATTGTGCACATATTTTGTGGACAAAATTGTGAGCAAGCCCACCCGTCATCGATTAAGTCTTTGATCTAAAACAATATAGTTTCCCAGCGACATTTTTGGGCAGGGAACTATTTTGCCCGGCGCCCTCAACCGCTCCAACACGCTACAGGCTATGCACACCTTCTGTGGACAACAATGTGATCAAGCGCCCCCGTATGCATGCTAAGTCCTTGACGCATAAGGGAAGAGTGCGGCGAGCCTCAAAATGTCGCAGTCTTGTGTCTTATGGATGAGTTGCCCACAGTTTTTGTGGATAAGCTCGTGCCCAGGGGCCGGGGCGCGCATGCAAGCCCTTGATTCCAAAGAGGAAGCAATAGAATGCATTGAAAAAAGGCAACAACGGCATCTTCCTGGCAATCGGCATTCGTGCACGCGCACGGCTGCCGATGGCACTTGTCGTTTTCGGGTAGATGTGACATAAGCATCACCTTTGTCCGTTATTCTTTGCACCCCATGGAACGTCCAGCCGACGCTGATCCCGCCTATACCGCCGCGCCCGTCATGACCGTGACGGCCCTGAACCAGCAGGTTGCCCGTCTGCTCGAACGGAGTTTTCCACTGGCCTGGATCAGCGGCGAAATTTCCAACTTCACCCGCGCCAGCTCCGGCCACTGGTATTTCACGCTGAAGGACGATGCCGCACAGGTCCGCGCCGTCATGTTCCGCAGCCGCGCGCAAAATGTCGGCTTCAATCCGCGCGAGGGCGACAAGGTCGAAGTGCGCGCGCTGGTGACCTTGTACGGCGCACGTGGCGACTACCAGATCAATGTCGAGACGATCCGCCGCGCCGGCGTCGGCGCGCTGTATGACGCCTTCGTGCGGCTGAAGGAAAAGCTGTCCAGCCAGGGCCTGTTCGACCAGGACCGCAAGCGCGCGCTGCCGCTGTTCCCGCGCACGATCGGTATCGTCACCAGCCCGCAGGCGGCCGCCCTGCGCGACGTGCTCACCGCCCTGCGCCGCCGGGCGCCGCACGTGCGCGTCATCCTCTACCCGGCGCCGGTGCAGGGACAGTTCGCCGCGGACAAGATCGCGCAAGCCATCATGACGGCATCGACCCGGCGCGAAGCCGACGTGCTGCTGGTCTGCCGCGGCGGTGGCTCGATCGAAGACCTGTGGAGCTTTAACGAGGAATGCGTGGCGCGCGCCATCGACGCCTGCACCATCCCCGTGATCTCGGGCGTCGGCCACGAAACCGACTTCACCATCGCCGACTTCGCCGCCGACGTGCGCGCCGCCACGCCCACCGCCGCCGCCGAGCTGGCGGCCACGCCGCGCGCGGACTGGCTCGGGTCCTTGTCGAGCGACGCCCAGGACCTGCGCCGCGCGATGCGCCGCAGCCTGTCCGAAGCCAGCCAGGGCGTGGACAACTACAGCCGCCGCCTGCTCAGCCCGTCGGCCCAGATCCGCCACCAGCGCGTGAAGCTGCTGTCGATGGCCGCCGCCATGACCCATGCCGTGCGCACCCCGGTGAATCGCCAGAATCTGCTGCTGTCCCAATTGCAGCAGCGCTGGATGCGCTACCGGCCCGACCTGCGCACCCTGCGCGCCCAGCTGCTGTCCGAGGGGCGCCACCTGAACGCAAGTCTGGGCAACGCGGTCAAAGGGAGGCGCGACGGGCTGGGCGCCCTGGCGGCCCAGCTGGAGCTGCTGAACCCGCAACGCACGCTCGAGCGCGGGTATGCGATCGTCCGTAATGCCAAGGGCGAGGTGCTGCGCGACCCGGCCCAGATCAAGGCGCGCAACAAGCTCACCGTACGCCTGGCCGGTGGCAGCGCGGAAATTGGCGTGTCCAGCGTGCAAGCCGTGCTGGAGGATGCGCCCGAGTGACTCGCCACCTTGCATAGCCAAGCCTGCAACATCGCGCCATCCGGTTTAGAATAACGCCGCTCTGGAACAAAATCTGTCCAACCAAATAAGGAAGAAAACATGGAACATACCCTCCCGCCACTGCCATACGCCAAAGACGCCCTGCAGCCGCACATTTCGGCCGAGACGCTGGAATACCACTACGGCAAGCACCACCAGACCTATGTCACCAACCTGAACAACATGATCAAGGGGACCGAGTTCGAAAACATGTCCCTGGAAGAGATCATCAAGAAGTCGTCGGGCGGTGTGTTCAACAATTCGGCCCAGGTGTGGAACCACACCTTCTTCTGGAACTGCATGACCCCGAACGGCTCGGGCGCACCAAGCGGCAAAGTTGCTGATGCCATCAACGCCAAGTGGGGCTCGTTCGACAAGTTCAAGGAAGAGTTCAACAAGGCCGCGCTGGGCAACTTCGGTTCCGGCTGGACCTGGCTGGTGCAAAAGGCCGACGGCGGCGTCGACATCGTCAACACCTCGAACGCCGGCACCCCGCTGACCACTTCGGACAAGGCCCTGCTCACCGCCGACGTCTGGGAACACGCCTACTACATCGACTACCGCAATGCCCGCGCCAAGTTCCTGGAAGCCTTCTGGAATGTGGCCAACTGGGACTTCGCTGAACAGAACATGGCGTAAGCCGGTCCTGTCCCGACATCCCCTGCACGGCCCGCTTGCGGGCCGTGTGTCGTTAACGCCTTGCCGATCGCCCCGGCGGCTTGACCGGCATCAGCGCGCATCGCACACCCTTGACGCAACGGGCCTCGCGAGACAGGCCCTCTCGTAGAATACCGTTGCCATATCGATGGCGGCATACCTGCCCTTACGGCAAGCCCGACAAATCCACGGCGCAAGAGTGTCATGACGAATGCATTCAGTACGGGGGGTGGTGGCGGCAGTTCCATGCACGGCATGGTGGGACAGTCTCCCCGGTTCCAGGCCGCCGTCCGCTTGATCTCGAGAATCGCGGATGTCGATGCGCCCGTGCTGATCGAGGGGGAAACGGGTACTGGCAAGGAACTGGCGGCGCAGGGCATCCATTACGGCAGCAGGCGGCGCGCCAAGCCGTTTATTCCGGCCAACTGCGGTGCGATACCGGAAAGCCTGATAGAGAACGAGCTGTTTGGCCACTCCCGCGGCGCGTTCACGGACGCGGGCGCCGCAGGGCCGGGATTATTGCGGCTGGCGCACCAGGGTTCCCTGTTTCTCGACGAAATCGATGCATTGCCGGCACGCGGCCAGGTGGCGCTTCTGCGCTTCCTGCAGGACGGCCAATATCGCCCGCTCGGCGCCCGGCATACGGAGTCGGTGGACGTGCGCATCATCGTCGCTTCCAACCGCAACCTGAAAACCCTGGTCGGCGAGCGCAGGTTTCGCGAGGACCTGCTGTTTCGCCTGCATGTGCTGTCGCTGGAAATGCCGGCCTTGCGCGATCGTCCTGGCGATCCATGGTTGCTCGCGCATCATTTCCTGAACAAGTTTACGCGGCGCTACGAGAGCTCCTGCGATCAACAAAGCCGCTCGCTTGCTGCGCATGCGCACGCCTGGTTCGATGCCTATGCGTGGCCGGGGAACGTGCGCGAACTGGAAAACCTGGTCCACCGCGTGTTCCTGCTCGAGGACGGGCCGGAGCTCCACCTGCCTGCCCCGGATTTCATCGCGCCCGGCCATTCCGGCCAGTGCCCGCCGCAGGACGCCGTCGACGCCGCACGGCCCTATGCGCTGGCCCGCGCGCAGGCACTCGACGCCTTCCACCAGCACTACCTGCGGGCGCTCCTGCACCGCACCCACGGCAACGTCACCCTGGCGGCCCACCTGGCCGGCAAGGAAAGGCGTGCCCTCGGCAAGCTCCTGCAGAAATACCAGGTCGACCCTTCCCGTTTCCGTCAGTGAGCCCGGCGCTCCGGATGCGCTTGGCGTGTTTCCGCCGGGTCGGAAATGACCCGCCGGGTCGGGCCGGGCCGGGTGCGCGTTGACCCAGGCTACGTCCATCGTCCCCCGTCGCCTCCTGGTAATCAAGGCTCGCTCCTGTCGATCCAGCGCTGGCACATGGGTTGCTTTGTCATTGCACACAGTGGAAGGCCGGGGCATCTTGCCGCGACCTGTCCGAACTGCAAACGAAAGGAGCGGGCATGCCATCCACAGCGGGAAAGAAGCCAGATCCGGAGTCAACCGAGCATGACGTGGACGGGCATTCGGTCCGGATCGTCCACGGGCCCGACCACGAGGAATTGTGGATCGACGGCACGCGCCGGCGTTTCTTCAAGAACTCCGGCGGTTATGTCCTGGCCGACAATGCCTATGTGCCCGCATGCGACAGCCTGCTCGAGGCGGTGCGCAGCTACCTGAGCCAGGCCGAGGGCGCGAAGCCCGGCGAACGGAGGGGAGAACGATGATGCGCTGCCGAAAGAACTTCATCGACCTGAGCCCGGTGGAGCGCGAGCGGCTCGCGGACGCGCTGAACGACGCGTTCAGCCGCGGCGTCATCAGCGACTTCGCCGGCGAGCATGACGAGCACTTCAATCACGGCATCCATTGGGGGCCCGCCTTCCTCCCATGGCACCGCCACTTCCTGCTCCGGCTGGAATGGGAACTGCGGCAATTCGACGACCGGGTCAGCCTGCCCTACTGGGACTGGACGCGGCCGGATTCGCGCGACCTCGATGTCGAGCCGTGGAAATCCTTCTTCGGCGGGCGCAACAACAGTGGCGGCCGTTTCGACCATTGGGACTATACGCGCCGCAGCGACTCCGCCGGCGTGGTCCTCCCGAGCCTGGCCAATGTGCTCGGCGAGCTCGGCCCCACCAGCTACTCCGCGTTCCGGGCAATCGAATGCGGCACCCATGTTCCCGGCCACACCTGGATCGGCGAAACCATGGGCGGCGGGCGCTCGCCGGACGATCCCCTGTTCTATCTCCACCACGGCAATATCGACCGCCTCTGGGCCATCTGGCAGCTCAATCACCCGGCGCCGGCCTTCGAGCAATATTCGGGCGCCACGAGCACCTGCAACGAGGACAACGATGCCTTCGTCGACCTGAATTCGCCGATGCACGGAGGCGCGACGCCCGCGTCCATGCTCGACCATGCTGCGCTCGGCTACGTCTACCATCGCGACGATGTGTTGCTCGCCGCCGCGCAGGCGCAGGGAATGACGGGGTTCATACCGGGCGATCCGCTCACGGTGGTGCTCGACACGCCGCAAGTCACCTTCAACGACGTGCCCGAGGGTGACACGACCCACCGCGCGGCGCTGTTCCGGATCAGCGGCTGCGGAGGGCTGATGTTCGAGGCCGCCATCACATCGGGGCCTTTCACCCTCGCGGACCCAAGTCCGTATTCGTTCCCCGGCAGTAGTTTCCCGACCGACCAGTTCCGGATCTGGGTCCAATACACCGGCCGCGCTCCCGGAACATCCGACCTGGGATTGATGCGTGTCGTGGCGCGCAATACCTTCGGCGACGAGCTCTGGCGCGACGACGATGTCCCGATCGCCGCCAACTCCGTCCGCCGGCCAAGGGCCTCGGTCACCCTGGTGCTCGACGAGTCCGGAAGCATGCTCGCCAATGCCGGCAACAACCGGATGCGCCTGGAAGTACTCCAGTTCGCCGCCACCACCTTCGTCGACCAGCTCTTCGACGACAATGGCGTCGCGATGGTCGCCTTTTCCGATGCCGCCCAGACCATCCGCGACCTCGAGCCCGCCGGTGCGCTCACGTCAAGCGTGCGCAACGATGTGCGGCTGAAGATCACCCAGCACGGTCCGCCCGACGCCTATCCCCACACCTGCATCGGCGCCGGCATCCAGCAGGCCGCGGACCTGATCGGCGCATCACCGATCAAGGACGACTTCGAGATCAATGCCACCGTCGTCTTCACCGACGGCATCGAGGACCGCTCGCCGCGGATCGCCGACGTGCGGCATCTCATCACCAACCGGGTCTATGCCGTGGGCGTTGCCGACGCGGCGAATGTCCAGAACGACATCCTGCGCGCGATCGCCGACGATTCGGGCGGGTTCATGCTGGTCACGGGCGCCCTTGCACAGGATGACGAATTCCTGCTCGAGAAATTCTTCATCCAGATCCTGGCCGGCGTCCTCAACCGGGACATCATCCGCGATCCGGAGGGCTCGGTCGGCTTTGGCGAGGTGGCGCGCGTCCCCTTCTCGATCACGCGCTCGGACATCGCCTTCGATGCCGTCGCCCTCACCCGCGCGCCGCAGTTCCTGGCCATTGCCTTGCAGGCCCCGGACGGAACGATCATCGGGGTTTCCCAGCTCCCGCCCGGAGCCTACCGGCCCGGGGCGACCTCGCGCAGCCTGCGCGTGACGCTTCCAGTCCTGCTCGATGGCAAGGAGCATTGGGAAGGCGAATGGCACCTGCTGCTTGCTCTGATGGGCCGGGGCGACGCCGTAAAGCTGGCGAACCTGCCCGGCGCCGGCGCGGTGGCGGGCCAGGCGGCGCGCCTTCCCTTCCATGCCCTGTTCCATGCGCGTTCCAACCTGAACATGCGCGCCACGCTCAGCCAGAACGGCGTCGCGCCGGGCTCGACGCTGTACCTGCGCGCCACGCTCACCGAATACGGGCGGCCGCTCGCCACGCACCCGTTCATCAACGCGACACTGACGCTCCCGGACCGGTCGACTACCATCCTGCCGCTCCACGAGACCGATGTCGGGGTATTCGAGGCATCGATGCTGGCCACGCAGAACGGGGCCTACCGTTTCCACCTGGTGGCCGAAGGCCTTGCCTCGCGGGGAGCGAAGTTCACGCGCGAGCAGCTGCTGTCGGCCGTAATCGGCCGGGCGTCCCAGCCGGGCGATCCGCGGCCGGGCGAAGGTGGCGACAACGGTAACGGCGGCAATGGCCCGGGCAAGGACGGGTGGAAGGACTTCCTCTGCTGCCTGCTGAGCGAACGCGTGCTCACGGGCCGGTTCGCCGAATTTGCCAAGCGAATCGGCATCGATGTCGATCAGTTGAGACCTTGCGCCAGGCGCCTGTGCGAGCACCGCGACGAGCCGCCGCCGTCCCTGCGGTGAGCGCGAACGCGGGAAGGGCCGCCCGTGGCCGCGGGCTGCCCTTTCCCGACGCCAGGCGGCCAACATACGAGGACGCCAAGGATTCCAATCAATGCGAACATCCCGGCATCGTGCGGTCGGCCCTGCCGGCCCGGGGCGCATCGCACCGGCCGGCTAGCCGCCTTCCTGCAGATGACTGCGCAGGAAGTCCACGCACACCCTCACCCTGCCCGACCCGGCGAGCCGCTGCGGATACACCGCCCACACGTTCGCCGGCTGCGTGTAGTCCGGCAGCACCTGCACCAGCGCGCCGCTGTCGAGGTAGGCGCGCGCATCCCACTGCGAGCGCAGCACGATGCCGGCGCCCTCCACCGCCCACATCAGGGCGATCTCGCCGTGATTGGTCGACAGCGCGCCCGACACCCGCACGGTTTCTTCGCCATGCCTGCCATGCAAGCGCCAGGTGCCGAGCGGATGGTCGCGCTCCTTGATCGGCAGGCACAGGTGGCCGGCGAGGTCGGCCAGCGTCTTCGGCACGCCGTGCTGCGCCAGGTAGGCGGGCGCGGCGCACAGGATGCGGTGGTTGTCCATGAGCTTGCGCGCGACCAGCTGTGGCGGGATGCTGTCGCCGATGCGCACGTCCAGGTCGAATCCCTCGGCTACCTGGTCGACCAGCCGGTCGAACACCTCGAAGCGGATCTGCAATGTCGGATGCGCGGCGGCCAGCCTGGCGATCACCGGCGCCACCAGCTTGCGCCCGAAGCCGAAGCTGCTGCAGATGCGCAGGCGTCCGGCCGGTTCGCGGCGCCGCTCCGACAGATCGTCGACCATGTCGTCGAGTTGCTCCAGAATGAGCTGGGCGCGGCCATACACCTGTGCCCCGTCGTCCGTGATCACGATACGCCGCGTCGAGCGCTCGAACAGGCGCACGCCCAAGGCGTCTTCCAGCATGCCGATGCGCTTGCTCACGAAGGCGGGCGACATGCCGAGTTCCTCGGCCGCGCCGCTGAAGCTCCCCTTGCGCACCACGCTCACCAGGACCCGCAGGTCGCCGTTTTCCACATTATTCACGATTCGTGTTCCATGAACGCACAATGACCTGGATTATAAACACTTCGTTTCTTTGCTAAGCTTGATACCAATATCAACACGCCATTATTGAGGAAAAACGATGAACACCCACAGGATCGCCGTCATCGCCGGGGATGGCATCGGCAAGGAAGTCATGCCGGAAGGCCTGCGCGCCTTGGAAGCGGTGGCCAGGCGCTTCGGCATCAAGTTCGACTTCGTCAGCTTCGAATGGGCCAGCTGCGACTACTACGCGCAGCACGGCAAGATGATGCCGGACGACTGGAAGGAGCAGCTGGCAGGCGTTGATGCGATCTTCTTCGGCGCGGTCGGCTGGCCCGACATCGTCCCCGACCACATCTCGCTGTGGGGCTCGCTGCTGAAGTTCCGGCGCGAATTCGACCAGTACGTCAACCTGCGCCCAGTGCGCCTGATGGCGGGCGTGCCCTGCCCGCTCGCGAACAAGCAGCCGGGCGACATCGATTTCTACGTGGTGCGCGAAAACACCGAGGGCGAATACTCGGCCGTCGGCGGGCGCATGTTCGAAGGCACGGACCGCGAGCTGGTGCTGCAGGAAGCGATCTTCACCCGCCACGGCACCGACCGCATCCTGAAGTACGCCTTCGAGCTGGCCCAGCGCCGCCCAAAAAAGCACCTGACGGCTGCCACCAAGTCGAACGGGATCGCCATCTCGATGCCATACTGGGACGAGCGCGTGGCAGCGATGGGCGAGTCCTACCCGGAGGTCCGCTGGGACAAATACCACGTCGATATCCTGGCGGCGCGCTTCGTGCTCTCGCCCGAGCGCTTCGACGTGGTAGTGGCCTCGAACCTGTTCGGCGACATCCTGTCCGACCTGGGCCCGGCCTGCGCCGGCACGATCGGGATTGCGCCATCAAGCAACCTGAATCCCGAGCGCAGCTTCCCCTCGCTGTTCGAGCCCGTGCACGGCTCGGCGCCGGACATCTACGGCAAGAACATCGCCAACCCGATCGCGATGATCTGGTCGGGGGCGATGATGCTGGAGTTTTTGGGACATACCGAGGCGCACGATGCCGTCATGGCGGCAATCGAGCATTGCCTGGTAAAGGGGCCGCGCACGCCGGATATGGGCGGGACGGCCAATACGACGGAAGTGGGTGTGGCGATCAGCGAGCGTATCGCGGCGGCAGGATAGCCGCGATCCGTAGGGTGGGCGGCGTCATTCAGGCCAGTGGCCTGAATGACGCCCACAGGTTCAACAAGCGTGAGAATGGACGCAACGCATCGACGCATACGTCAGTTGAACGCGCGGCCGGCAAAGCCGGCCACCCTACGACCTGCCTCCCTTCAACAGGCAGGCATTCAAACACTCCCCCCGCATCAAACAGATCATCCGCATTCGCCTTCTCGGCGAACCCTCGCCCCTCGCGTTCGCCGTCATGTGGCACAGCTCAGCAGGCAAGCGCGCCCAGGCGTAAGATGTTCGTCCCGGGCTGCATTCATCGCGCATCAAATGTCATCAAACTGTACGCAAACGTCCCCTCTTTGTAGGGACTGTGCTTTTAGATAAGTGGTCTTATACAATCATGGACCAAGGAGAAAATGAGCATGTACCGAGTGATGTTGGTGGAAGACGATGCGCGCCTGGCCGAGCTCGTCATGGAATACCTGTCCGGCTATGAATTCGCGGTCGACCTGGTCACGCGCGGCGACGCGGCGCTGGAGAGCTTCAAGGCGCTGTCGCCGGACGTGGTGGTGCTCGACCTGATGCTGCCCGGGCTGGACGGCATGGTCGTGTGCCGCCAGATCCGCGAGATTTCCGAGGTGCCGATCCTGATCCTGACGGCGCGCGAGGATTCCTACGACGAGGTCTCGGGCCTGGAACAGGGCGCCGACGATTTCGTCAACAAGCCGGTCCAGCCGCGCGTGCTGCTGGCGCGCCTGCGCGCGCTGATGCGACGCACCCAGGCCAAGGGCGGCCTTGACGCGCGCGTGCTCCAGTTCGGCGCCCTGCGCATCGTCACCACCGACCGCAGCGTGACCTGGCGCGGCGAAGCCTGCGTGCTGTCGAATACCGAATACAAGCTGCTGCTGGTGCTGGCCGAAGCAGCCGGCCGCGTGCTGTCGCGCGACGCGCTGCTCAAGAAGATGCGCGGGATCGAGTTCGATGGTCTGGACCGCAGCATCGACAACTGCATCTCGAAGCTGCGCCGCAAGTTCGACGATGCGGAGTCGGAGAAGATCAAGACGGTGTGGGGGGAAGGCTACCTGTTCTCGCCATCGGCGTGGAATTAGCCACTGTCACGATATCGCCCGCAGCGCGGCCCTACTCGAACAAAGGCACGATCGCCAGCGGCGCACTATACGTAATCAGCTGCCCGCTCTCCGCCCCGAAGCGGTAAGTCGCCGCCGGGAAGTCGTTATCGATATCTCCCGCGAACGCCGGCCCCGCCACCAGCTGCAGCGGCTGCTCGCCCTCCGGGCGGCGCAGCTTGACCGACACGTCGCCGCTCTTCTTCGGGAACACCATGCGCACCCCTACGCACTGGCGCGAGCGCGCGGTGGCGTCCACGTGACGGGCAAAGGCGAGCGCCTGCTCGCAGGCGGCGCGCAGGCCGGTCGTGTCGTAGGTGTTGTCCAGCTGCGGCGCGATCGACACGCGCGAGCGCAGCGCGAAGCCGCCCAGCCGGCGGTTGGGCGCCAGCACCGCGTTGTCGTCATAGGCGGCCTTCACCAGCGGCAGCACGCCGCGGCCCAGCGCGTCGAGCGCAAGGCTGGTCTGCACGGTCTTGCCGGTCAGCGCGAGCTGGATGCCCTCGCCCAGCACGCCCTTCTCGCGCGGCACCAGCTGCAGGTGGTTGTGAAGCAGGTTCTTGGCGCCGCCGTATTTTTCGAACACCACCATGGCGCGGTAGGCGTCGCGATAGCTCGCCCATTCCAGCGCGTGCAACTGCGCCTGCGCCAGGGCCAGGGAGGCCGTGGACAGGAGGCAGACGCTTGCAGTGGCGTGGGCGAGGCGCATGATCAGAACCGGTAAGCCAGTGCGGTCGAAACCGTGAGGTTGGTGGGCCGCTCGATGAGCGGGCTGCGGCGTGCGTCGCCAGTCAGGCGGGCCGCCTGCACGGTCGAGGTCACGATCCAGGATGGCGCCAGGGTCCAGTTCCAGCGCGCGCCCACGTGCACGTCCTTCATGCCGCCTCGCGGGCGGTATTCCAGGTTGCCGCCGGCGGAGGCTTCGTCCGGGGTGACGCCGAAGTAGGCGCGGTTGTAGGCGCTGTTGACGAAACTGGCGCCGGCCGACAGCGACACCGTGTGGTGCGGCGCGACCTGCAGCGCCAGGCGCTGGATGCCGAGCTGGGCGCGCACGCCGTCGCGGTCGTTGCCGGAACCGGCCAGGATGCTGCTCGTCAGGCGCCACTCGGGCGCCACGTAATAATTCAAGAAGCCGCCGCCTTCGAGGCGCAGTTTGATTTCGTCCATGCCGGCCAGCCGGTTCATGCCGAACAGGCCCTCGCGGGCGGTAACCGGCAGCAGGGTAGCACCCTGGGTGTCGCCGATGCGCCCGCCGGTGCCGGACAAGCTGCGGCGCGGATGGAGCGAGAGCAGCGGGCCGTATTCGAGCGTCGGATGACCTGACAAATGGATGCCGGCGCTCATGCCGGAAATGAAGGCGCCGCCGCTCCACTGGACCTGCAGCACCGGCAGTGCGGATACTTTCCGGCCGTCCGCTCCTTCGTACCGCGGCGCCGAGACGGCGCCCAGCCCCGCATACATGTCGCGGCTGCCGTCGGGCATCGGGTTGGTGGTCGGCGTCTGGGCGCTCGCAGCGCCGCCACAGAGGGCCAGGACCAGGACGAAAAGCTTTTTCATGTCGTTACAACCGGGAGTTCGCGTGCCGATATTTTACGTCGAGCAAGACAAATTCTCACGAATTGTTACCCTAAGAACTGAATTTTCTTGGAGAAGATCACCGGCACGCTGCTCCGGTCGACCACGACGAGGTGGGCAGGATAGGTGATCGCCATCGTGCAGATCACGCCCGGTCCCGGTTCGGTGTCGACGTGCAGCACCTCGAGCCTGCCGTCGCTGGGCACGATGCTGGAGATGACGGTGCTGTAGCAGCCGGACGGGCGCGCGCCCAGGAACACGCCGATGACCATCTGGCGGCTGAAGTCCACGGCCGGCAGGGGCAGCTCAAGGCCGGCATGTTCCCGCCACAGCGCGGCCCAGGCATCGGCATCCATCACCACCACATTGCGCGGCGCATTGACGCCGGAGCGGGTGGTCTGGGACAGCGTTTGGTAGCCCAGCGCCCCCCCTGGCGCCGGCAGCAGGTCGATCGCTTCGACCTTGTGCGCCGCGCCCAGGCCGAGGTCGGCCTTGTCGAGGTTCTGCAGCATGGTGTCGAACAGCGGGCGCAGGCCGGCGTCGCTGCAGCTGGTACGCGGGCCGGCGATGGTCTGGCCGGCGCTGCACAGCACCGCCTGCGGGGTCGGGCCCATCAGCGTCTGGGAATAGGACGCGTCGGCGCACTGGCCGGCGCGGTCCCACAGCACGTATTTGCTGTCGATGACGAACAGCTTGTTGCGGGTGCCGGCGCAGGGAGCGTCCTGCGCCATCTTGACGTACTCGGAAACGACCGGCACACCGCCATTCGGCTCGCCTACCGCAATACCCTGCCCCGCAGTGCGGTCGGGCGGCATCACGGTGGAGCCGCCACAGGCAGCCAGGGCAACGCCGATCACGGCGGCAGAAAGCAGGACGCGCACAGCCATGTTCATCTTGTTCTTCTCCTGCCGGCGTGTCTCTCCGCCAGTCGTTTCCTTGGGAATAAAAAAACCCGCCGACACTCGCATATCAGGCGGGCAAACGGAAAACCAGATAACCGGATACCTGATGATGAGTATCTTAAGGATCTTGCATGTTTTATTCCCCCCTAAACTGTCGGCGAATTGTCATCAATTTGTAAGGGCGGCGCGATGCACATCGTACCCGCCTTGCATTCGACTTGCCCTGGAAATTTTGTTTATTGCACAATGCTCCAGCGAGCCTTTGCTCCTATACAATGCGCTCAAGGAGAAACTATGTATTACGCAGCGCCTAGCAACCGCAAGTCATGCAGGATGGGTACGTGAACCGGATTTTTTTCCGCTTCTTCGTGCTGGTCATGTTGTCGATCACGGCCGCCACCTTCGTGATCTATTTTGCGTTCAGCCGGCTGTTCGGCGATCCGCTCGACGACATCGCGCGCAGCCAGGCCGCAGCGCAGATCTTCCTGCTCGAACAATACGTCGACAAGGCCCCGGCCGACGAATGGCTCACGCGCCTGAACAACGTGCGCGTCGTTTCCGACGTGCGCTATGACCTGATCACCCTGGCCGAAGCCCGCGCCGCGCTGGGCAGGAGCGGGCGCGCCGCGCTCGACCGCGGCGAGATCGTCCTCGATCCGGCCGAACGCACCCTGTTCCGCCGGGTCGACCAGGCGGGCGAGCGCTATATCGGCAGCCACGAAGAAGTGCTGCGCGCCGGGAACCTCCCGATCGATATCGGGCAGGCACTCAAGATGGAAGCCCTGCGCTACGTGATCGTCGCGATCGCCCTGCTGCTGCCGATCGCGCTGTGGTCGCGCTCGCACTGGCAGGGCTTGCAGGCGCTGTCGCGCGTGGCGGACGAATTCGGCAGCGGCAAGCTAGGGGCGCGCGCCCACTTGAAGCCCTCCGAGGCCGTCTATCCGCTGGCCGGGCGCATCAACCACATGGCCGACCGCATCGAAGAGCTGCTGCAAGCGCAGCAAAGCCTGCTGCACTCGGTGTCGCACGAATTGCGCACCCCGATCGCGCGGCTCGAGTTTGCCCTCGAACTGCTCGACGCCCGCGCCAGGGACCCCGACCTGAGCCGCCGCATCGCCGCCATGGAGGGCGACCTGCGCGAACTCAATGCCCTGGTCAACGAGCTGCTCGACATGAGCAAACTCGACAGCAGACGCAACCTGCAGGCCACGCCCACGCAGGTGGAACCGGTGCTGCGCGAATGCACGGAGATGCTGCCGCCCTCCCCGCAGCGGCTCGATTGCATCCTGGCCGGCGACCTGGGCGAACTGGAGCTCGACCGCCGCCTGCTGGGGCGGGCCGTCTGCAACCTGCTGCGCAATGCGCAGAAATATGCGAACGGCCGCATCCTGCTGGCGGCCACGCGCGGCCCGCAGGCGCTGGAGATCACGGTGGACGACGACGGTCCCGGCATCCCCGAAGCCGAACGCGAAAAAGTGTTCGAGCCCTTCTACCGGCTCGACCGCAGCCGCGACCGCGCCACCGGCGGCTTTGGCCTGGGCCTGTCGATCGCGCGCAAGGCCGTGGCGCTGCACGGCGGCGCCCTGCGCGCGGAAGCGTCAACGCTGGGCGGCGCGCGCTTCGTCATCACCCTTCCCGTCTGAACGATTATCAGGAGATATGCCATGATGAGCATGCGTCGACCCGGCACAAGGTCCATTGCCGCCCTCCTGACTGCGGCGGCGTCGTACGGACACGCGCACGCAGCCGATCTTGCGCTGGTGCTGCACAAGCCGGCGGAGATCCGCATTTTCGCCGCTGGTGAATCTCCGGCCAGGCTGATCCAGCGCCGGGCCGCCATTGTCCCGCCGGCCAGCACTATCCCAGGCGCCGTCTCGCTCCGGGTCGCGCCGGTCTCCGCCCGATTTTGTCCTCAACCCGGCTGTTCAGGAGAATCACGATGACGCTTGCATTGCGCTGCCGCTGCGGCAAACTACAGGGACAGGTCGACACGGGGCGCGTCGCCGCGCGCGCGGTCTGCTATTGCAAGGACTGCCAGGCGTTCGGGCATTTTCTGGGCACGGGGGCGCTCGATGCCGCCGGCGGCACCGAAGTCGCCGCGGCCCTGCCCGCTGCCGTGCGCTTCGACGCCGGCCTGGAGCACCTGGCCTGCATGTCGCTCAGCTCCAAGGGCCTGTACCGCTGGTATGCCAGCTGCTGCCGCACGCCAATCGGGACAACTCCGCGCGACCCGCGCACCTCGTATGTGGGATTGATACGTGCCTGCGTGGATGCTTCGCCGGAAGAGATGAACCGCGCACTGGGCCCGCTCAAGTCGCACGTGAATACGGAATCGGCAACCAAGCCGGTGACATCAAACGGCCTGGCTCTCGTCGGGGTGGTGGCGAAGGTAGGGATGATGCTCTTGAAGGCGCGCCTCGGTGGCGGCTACAGGAACAATCCGTTCTTCGACCCGCAATCCAGCCAGCCGGTGAAGCCGGTACAGGTCTTGTCGCTGGAAGAAAGAAAGGCGCTGACCCCGCAGGGCCAGCGCTAGGCCACGCGATCAGCGCTGGCGGGTCTCGGGCACGGTGCGCACGTGCGTGAAACCGTACCAGAGGTGTTCCCACCAATGGTCGCGCGAGTGCACGGTCACGAGGCAGGCCTTGTCGATGCCGCCCTTGAAGAGCGGATCGGGGCACTTGTTGGTCATCAGGGCATAACGCTGGTTCTCGGCGTTCACCAGGGCGAGGGCGAGCCAGATCGCCAGGCCCGCGAAGAAGGCCGCCAGCGACCAGGCAATGTGGTTCACATTGCTGGTCTCAAACAGGTCGTCCTCGTCGGGCCGGGACCCATCGTACATCTTGAGGACTTCGCGTTCGACGTCCTTGCTCATTTGGTCTTGGCTGCCTTGGCGACGAGTGCGTCCATGACCTGGGAGGTGGCCTGCAGCATCTGCTTCACGTCCTGGATCTTGTTCGCTTCGGCCACCTGGCCCGGCGACACCACGTACTTGCCGTCGATGATGATGGTCGGGGTACCGGTGACCTTGTAAGAGGCCTGCAGCTGGCTCAGGCGGCGCAGCTTGGTGGTCACGCCGAACGAGTTCCAGGTTTCCATGAACTTGGCCTTGTCCAGGCCGTTCTTGACCGCCCAGTCGACGATCGCGTCATCGGTCATCAGGCGCTTGCGCTCGACGTGCACCGCGCGGAACACCTTGCCGTGGAATTCTTCCAGCTTGCCCATCGCTTCGAGCGTCAGGAACAGATGCGCTTCCGGATCGGCCGGGCCCTGGAACGGCAGGTGGATGCGGCGCATGACGATGTTGTCGCCCTGCTTCTTCACCCAGCCGTTGAGCATCGGTTCGACCATGTTGCAGGCCGGGCAGTGGTAAGCGAAGAATTCGATGACTTCGACCTTCTTGCCCGCCGCCTGGACCGGCTGCGGTGCGGTCAAGGTCTGGTAATCCACGCCGTTTTTCGGGTCTGCCGGGGAAGCAAAGGCAGTGCTGGCGACCATGGTGGCAGCGATGAGGGCAAAACGCAGGGAACGCATAGATTTCCTTCCACAAGTGATTGAGCAAACGCCGGGAGATTACCATCTTTTTACCCGTCCCTAGAGGCTGGGGCGGTAATTTTGCATTTGCTTACGGATTTAACGGTTTGATGTTGAATAGTGGCTACGCAATCAACTTGGCGGAAATGACGGTCTTAAGGCCAGAAGCGTCAGAACCGTCGTTCCGCGAGGCGGGAACCCAATTTTTCAGCCGAAGTCACTTCGGCCGCCGCTGCCGCACCTTATCCAATACCTCGCACAGCGCCGCCGCCCCCTCCACCGTCCGCGGCCCGGGCCGCGTCAGCAGCTCGCCATCCACCGTGATCAGATTGCCCCGCTTCACCGCCGTCATGCCCGGATACGGCGCCCACACCTTGAGCCCCGGATTGGCCGGGTCGTCGCGCTTGCCGGCCAAAATCGCTTCCGGGTCGGCCGCCAGCACCGCCTCAATGCTGACCTCCGGCGCCACCACCTTCAGGCTGCCGAACACGTTGCGCCCGCCGCAGATGCGGATCGCGTCGCTGGCGATCTGCGCGTCGTTGAGCGTGTACAGCGGCTGGTCCCAGATCTGGTAGAACACCGTCACGGGCGACCGCTTGCCGTAGCGCGCGGCCAGGCCGGCCAGCTTCTTGCGCAAGGCGCCCGCCGCCGCCTGCGCCGTGGCGCCGGTGCCCAGCAGCTCACCGAGCCGCTCGATATTGCGGGCCACCTGCGCCAGCCGGCTCGGCTCGCTGTGGAAGATCGGGATGCCGAGCGATTCGAGCTGGGCGATCTGGCGCGCCGTGTTCCCGGTATGCCAGACCACGATCAGGTCGGGCTTGAGGCTGAGAACGCGCTCCATGTCGATCTGGCTGTTGCTGCCGACCAGGGGGATGGTCTTGGCCGCTTCCGGGTAGTCGCTGTAGTTCATGGCGCCGACCACGCGCGCGCCGCCGCCGGCCGCGAACAGCAGCTCGGTGGCATGCGGCGCCATCGAGATGATGCGCCGCGCCGGCGCCTGCACGGTGACGCGGCGGCCGGCGTCATCGACCACGCTGACCGCCGCCGCCGCGCTTGCCGAAGCCAGGGCTGCCAGCAGCACCGGCAGGGAGCGGACCAGCGCCTTCATCAGAACTCGTAGCGCAGCGACAGCTTCAGCTGGCGGCCATCGCTCGGGTAAATCCCCGAACGGCAGCCGTAAGCGTTGCTGTAGTACTGGCGATCAAGCAGGTTCAGGCCGGTGACGGCCGCCTCCCAGGCGCCAACGCGGTACGCGTAACGCCCATCCACGGTGGCGTAGGACGGAATGCGTGCGCCGCAGGCATTGGTGAAGTCGTTGCCGTAGCGCTGGCTGTCGACCCACTGGGCGCCGAGGTCGGCGCTGTGGGCGCTGCTTGGCGTCCAGGCCAGGCGCGCGGTGACGACGTTCTTCGGCACCAGCACCATTTCGCGGCCCGCGTTCGGGCCATCCGTGAACCCGGCCTCGACGCGCTGCCACTGGCCGCTGAAGCGCCAGGCCTGGCCCAGCGCCAGCTGGCCTTCCACCTCGACGCCCTGGCGGCGGGTCGGATCGAGATTGGTGTTCGCACCCCAGCCGCCGGAGAGCGTCGGGTCAAAGAAGATCTCGTTACGCAGGCGGTGGCGGAAGACCCTGGCCGCGATACGGCGCGCGTCGCTGCCGGCGCTCACGCCCAGTTCCAGGTCGCGCGAGGTCTGCACGTCGAGCAGCGCACCGGTCGAGCGGTAGCCGTTTTCGTCGGCATTCGGGATGCGATAGCTCTGCCCGGCCTTGGCGTGCAGGGTGAGGCCGGGGGCGGCGTCGATGCTCCCCTCCACGCTCCAGCCGTTCTGCGACTGTTCCCCTGCCGGCACGGCCAGCGCCGCGTTGGCCTCGTCCTTCTCGAAGCGCTCGTGGCGCGCGCCCAGCGCCAGGCGCGCGTTCAGGGCGCCGGCAAAGCGCATCTCGTCGCGCAGGTAGACGGCTTTCGAGTCCTGGCTGGCCTCGGAACCAAAGCTGGTGGCACGCTCCCAGCGCACCAGGTCGATGCCGGCCACGAACTCGTTCTGCACGCCGTCCCAACGTGCGCTCTGGCGCAGGCGCGGCGAAAACTGGGTCTGGCGCGAACGGTAGGTCGCCTCGGACAGGAAGCCGCCGAAGTTGTAGGCCGACTGCACTTCGCGCTCGCGGTGGCCCAGTTCGGCGGCCAGCTCGAGGCTGCCGATGCGATGTTCGGCAAACGCGGTAATGCGGTCGCTGTCGGTGGAACCGAAATCGTCCGGGGTCAGGGTTTGGCGAGGTTTGGCCAGGAACTGCTGCTCGGTGAGCGATCCCGGGAAGCGCATGTGCTGGCGCGCGCTGTCGACGCGCATGCCAAGGCGGGTCGCGTTGTGCGCCCACTGGAAGCCGCCGCTGATGCTCTTCTGGCGGAAGGCGTTGTTGTCGCGGTAGTTGTCGGTGCCCTGGTGGGCGGCGGCCAGGTCGAAGGACAGCGGGCCTGCACCATGGCGCACGGAGGCGCGCACGTCGTGCTGGTCGAAGCGTCCGCCCTCCGCGCTCAGCGAGCCGTGGTAGCCGGGCGCTGCGCCGCGCTTGGTGATGACGTTGATGACGCCGCCGGTGGCGCCTTCGCCATACAGCACGCTGCTGCCGCCGCGCGTGATCTCGATGCGCTCGACGGTATCGACCGGGATCGACGCCAGCGTCGCGCCGGACAATTCGTTTTCGTTCATGCGCACGCCGTCGACCAGGATCACCAGGTTCTGGCTGCTGTTCGAGCCGAAGCCACGCAAATCGAGCCCGAAGTCGGGCGAGCCGTCCAGGCTCTGGCGGCCATGGACGCCGCCGATCTTGCGGATCGCGCCATTCACGTCCGTGGCGCCGGCGCGGCGGATCTGGTCGGCGGTGATGACGGTGGCGCCGATCGGCGCGTCCGCGACCCTTGCCGGGAAGCGCGCGCCGGTGATGACGACGGCAGGCAGTTCAGGCACCTGGACGACCTGGTCCTGGGCATGGGCAGGAGCAGCAAGGAAGGAAGACGACAAGGCGCAGGCCAGCGCGAGCGGCGTGAGGGCCGGCGCGCTGCGTGGTACGGCAGCAAATTTCATGTGATGGTTCTCGGTAAAAGCACCGGCCTGCGTCCCCGCACACCGGAGTCAACGGAAGACGCCACTGGCATGCGAGCCCGTGGCGCTTCCACCTGTCCTGGCCGGTATCCGGGCTTGCAAGACCGACCGCCTCACCTTCCTATGCATGTGCACAGTGGTTATCGAGGCGGCCTGCCACCCCCCTGTCATACTTAGAAGGCGGCGCTTGTTGACCGTTGCGGGGGCAGCACATCTTGGCAGCAGCGCGCAGCACTGTTGCCTTGTGTTTCCCGTTTAACTGCGCTCGCTGATCGCGGGCGCGGGCACCAAAACCCGACGATTATAACCTGACAAGTCCCGGGCCGCGCCCGGCGGCTCCCGTCGGCACTCTCGCCGTCCTGTCGCAAAAGCTTGGCCTTTCGGCCACCGTCTGGATATAGTCGAGCAAGTAGAAGGACAACATCGACAAGGAGTGCTGCATGCACCTGCAAGGAAAACATGGGCGCCTGCGCGCCGCCGTGCTGGCCGCGCTGCTGGCCGTTGGCGCTGCCAGTGCCTGGCTGGCCCAGGCCGAGGCGCCGGCGAGCGTCGTGCCGCCATCGCTCGACGGCATCGCCCTGGCGGCGCCGGATGCCGCCGCGGTCACTGTGCCGAGCAGCCCGGCTGCCTGGGGTGGAATCCGCGACACTAGCCTGGCCACGCTGTCGGACCGTGTCGCGAATTACCGGATCGAAGCCACGCTCGATCCGGTGAAACACGTTGTCACGGGCCGCCAGCAGCTCACCTGGCGCAACCGAAGCGCCGTCCCGGTGCGCAGTGTCTACATCCACCTCTACATGAACGCCTTCGAGGGCGAAGGCAGCACGTTTTACACCGAACAGCGCGAGCGCGGCGAACGTTTCCGCAGCGGCAAGGACAGCGGGGCCGGCGAATGGGGCCATATCGCCCTGCGCAGCGTGCGCCAGGGCGGCGCACAGGTAGCCTGGCATTTCGTCCAGCCCGATAAGGGCCCGGCCACCGACCACACGGTGGCGCGCCTGGACCTGCCGCAAGCCGTGGCTCCGGGCGCTTCGACCACGCTCGACATGGCCTTTACGACCCAGCTGCCGCGCGTAACCGCGCGCACCGGCTATTTCGACAGCTTCCACCTGGTGGCGCAGTGGTTCCCGAAGATCGCGGTGCTCGAACTGCCGGGCGAGCGCGGGGCCACGGCGCCGCGCTGGAACGCCCACGAATTCCACATGGATTCGGAGTTCTACGCCGACTTCGGCAGCTACGACGTCAGCTTGAGCGTCCCGAAGGGCTATACGGTCGGCGCCACCGGCGAACTGCAGGGCGCACCGTTTGAGAAGAATGGCAAGCTCACCCACCGCTACGTGCAGCACGACGTGCACGATTTCGCCTGGACCGCCGACCGGCGCAGCGCTGCCCCGCTGGTCGAGACCTGGAACGGCCCGGGCAGCCCGCCCGTGACCATCCGGGTGCTCTACCCGCCGGAGTACGCGGCCAGCGCCCGGCCGGCGATGAAGGCGGCAAAGGATGCACTGGCTTACTTCGCGCGCACGCTCGGCCCCTACCCTTACCGCACGCTGACCGTCGTGATCCCGCCACACAATGCCCAGGAAGCGGGCGGCATGGAATACCCGACTTTCATTACCGCCTCGGGCTATGCCGAGGTGCCGGCCAAGTCGCTGGCCGAATACGAGCTTGATGGCGTGACCATCCACGAATTCGGCCACGGCTATTTTTACGGCATCCTGGCCAGCAACGAGTTCGAGGAACCGATGCTGGACGAGGGCCTGAACGAATACTGGGACACCCGCATGCTGCGCGAGCGCGGCCAGCAGGTACATCCGCTGCCGCATTTCCTCCAGCGGATCGGCGTGGCGCCCGCGTTTGCGGCCTTCGATACCCTGCGCATGGCATCGCCGCGCGACAAGCCGGCCGATGCGCCGGGCCAGAACGCATGGAAACGGCTGCAGGGCATCGGCCCGGTCTACACCCGCAGCGCAACCGTGCTGCGCGACCTCGAGGCGCGCATCGGCAGCGCGGCGATGGAGCGTGGTTTCAAGGAATACTACCGCCGCTGGCAATTCCGTCACCCGAGCATCGCCGACTTGCGCGAAGCACTGGCGGACGGCAGCCGCGCACGGGCTGCCGTCGAAGACGTCTTTGCCAAGCAGGTGTATGCGACCTCGCGCGTGGACGACCGCGTGTCCGCGCTATCGAGCGAGGAAGAGCTGCCGCTGGCGGGCACGCACATCGCCAACGGCAAGCGCATTGAAGAGACCGAGACTGCACTGGACAAACGCATCGCGGAGATCCGCAAACAATGGGAAAAAGCCAATCCGAAGGCGAAAAAGGGTACGGGCCCCTTCCCCTGGCGCACCCAGGTGACGGTGCGGCGCGAGGGCGCCGGCGTGCCGCAGACGCTGGTCGTGAAGTTCGAAGACGGCAGCAGCGAGACCGTCGCGTGGGACGCCGATGAAAAGTGGCGCAGCTTCAGCTGGAGCAAGCCGGCACGCGCCCTGTCGGCCGAACTCGACCCGCAGCGCAGCCATTACCTCGACGTGAACAAGCTCGACGACAGCCGCACCATGCAGCCGGATACGAGCGCATCGACCCGCTGGGCGAGCGAAGCCGCGGCCCTTGTCCAACTCATCCTGTCCTTGATCGCTACCGTATGACGACCATGAATGCTCCTGTCGCAGCGCCGGCGCTGCAAGCTACTGCGCCCTGCGCCGCCCCTGCCCAACATGGCTTGCTGCGTGCCCTCCGCCCTGCCCTGCAATGGCGCCTGATGCTGCTCTGGCTGCTGGCGCTGCTGCTGCCGGCGATGGTGGCCGTGCTGCCCATCTGGCGCATGCTGGGCGCCGCCTTCGACCGCTCGGTGCACGCCCCTGCCATGGCCAGGGCGCTCGACCTGGTCGCCATTTCCGACATCCTGAGCCTGCACGGCCAGCATGCCTCGGCCCTGGCCAGCGGCGGCCTGGTGGCGCTGGCGATGACGCTGCTGCTGTCGCCGCTGCTCACCGGTGCGGCCATCACCGCGGCGCGCGCCCCGGCCCCGATCGGCTTCGCGGCGCTGGCCGCCGGCGGCGTGCACGAATACGGGCGGCTGCTGCGCATGATGCTGTGGGCGGTTGTGCCGCTCGGCCTGGCCGGCTTCCTGGGCGCCATGGCGGTCGGGGCGGCGGACGAACATGCCGCCACGGCGGTGCTGGAATCTTCGGCCGGCAATGCGCAGCTGGGGGCGGCGATCGTCGCGGGCATCCTGGTGCTGCTGGCGCATGCCACGCTCGATGCGGGGCGCGCGGTGCTGGCGCTGGACCGCCGGCGCAAATCGGCAGTGCTGGCATGGCGTGATGGGTTGGGATTGCTGGCGCGGCGGCCCGTGGCGGCGCTCGGCTTTTATGTGGCGGTGACGGTGCTGGGTCTTGGGCTGGCGGGTGCGCTGGCCGTGGCGCGGCTGAATGTGCCGGCGCTGGGTGCGGGCAGCCTGGTGGGCGGGCTGCTGCTGGCGCAGCTGGCGGTGCTGGCGCTGGCGTGGATGCGTTGCGCGCGGCTGTTCGGGTTGATGGAGCTGGCGCGGGTGCGCGGTTCGCAGGGTGGGCGGGTCTTCGCGCCCGCGCGGTGATTGTTGTAGTTTGAACCGCCGTACGGGCGGCATCACCGTGATTTGAACGCGCGGGGTGATCTGGTCCAGTGGACCAGATCACGAGCCGCCACCCTAGGGGTCACGTGCCGCGCTTGCCGCGCGCCGCCTCTTCCGCCTTCTTGGCCGCCTTCTCTTCCGCCAGGCGCGCCTTCTCGGCTACCTCGGCCGCATGCTGCGCCAACGCCGCAGCGCGGCTTTCCGGCGTCTCGAGGCTGATCCGCCCCAGCGCCCCGGTGCGGTAATCCTGCAGCAGCGTATGCGCGCCCTTTTCGTAATCGAATTCGCCGCCGCGCACGCGGAAACCGCGCCGCGCCGCCACGCCTTCGATCACCGAGATGCCGTCCATCCCGTCGGTCTTGAAGCCGTAGCGGGCCGTGAGCAGCTGCGGGTATCGCTCCAGCAGCAGGTTGCCCAGGAATTCAGCCACTTCTTCCTCGATCAGCGCATTGGTGCCGATCGCATGGCTGGCGGCCAGCATCAGGCCGTCGCTGGCCATGGCGATCTTCGGCCACAGCATGCCGGGGGTGTCGACCAGCACAGTGTGCTTGCCCAGGTAAAGCTTTTGCTGGACCTTGGTCACGGCCGGCTCGTCGCCCACCTTCGCGACGCGTTTCTTGAGCAGCGCATTCATCAGGGTCGATTTGCCAACGTTCGGGATCCCCATGATCATGATGCGCAGCGGCTTGGTCGGCACGCCGCGATGCGGCGCCAGCGACAGGGCCAGGTCGGGGATGCGCGCAACGTCGGCCGGCCTCTTGGTCGTCATCGGGTAGGCGGTCACGCCCTTGCGCGCTTCGTAGAAGGCTTTCCACGCGGCGGTGGCGACCGGATCGGCCAGGTCGGTCTTGTTCAGGATTTTCAGGCAGGGGCGCTGGCGGAAATTACGCAGCTGGTCCACCAGCGGGTTGCAGCTCGCCTCCGGAAGGCGTGCGTCGAGGACTTCGATCACCAGATCGATGTTCTCCATCTGCTCGGCGGCTTCCTTCTTGGCCGCATTCATGTGCCCCGGGAACCATTGTATCGACATGCTCTACTCTCTCATCTTCAATCAGGGCGCTATTTTACGCTGGTGCTGCGGCATCGAAGCAACCGACCGACGTTCTGGCCGATCTGTTGATGCATTGCAACGCATTTGATGGTGATCGGCGCAGACTCGTGATTCTTTATCACACGCTGCAATGCGGAGAATTACGATGCGTCTCGTCACTCACCCCGGCTTCAAAAAAACCTTTGCACGCTGGTTCGCGTTCGGCATGCTGTGCGGCGTCATCGGCGCCGCCTGCCTGGTCGACCGCTTTCCCCTGCTGCCGGTCTAGGGGCGCGCCGGCGCCGGCGGCTCGCAGGCGCTCGGCGGCAGCGGCTGGCCCGGCTCGAACGCTTCCAGCTTAGCCCTCGCCATCTTCCGGTCCTTTGCATATTCGGCCAGGTAGCGGCTGCGTTCCTCGCTCTGCCATTCCGCATCCGATACTCCGTTCATCGACCTGGTGCGGCTGGCATACACGCGTCCCTGCAGGCGCGGCATGAGCAGGCGGTCCGGGTCGACGTTCTCGCGCAGCAGGTAGCCGTCGACGTCGCGCAAGCTCAAGGGCAAGGCTGGCGCTTCGTCCGTCATCAGCTTGCCGAACACCGTCAGCTTGATCTCGCGCGGGCCGGTCTCGAGCACCTCGTTGAAAGTCGCCACCGCGAACGGCCTGCCGCGCGCGTCGTCCACCCGCCCCGTGACGATATAGCGTCCCGGTTGGCGCACGTCCGCGCGCAGGTAGAAGTTGAGCGACCCGTCCTCGACCGCCTCGCGCACCTGCCCGCTCCAGGTGGCCGGCAGGGTCGGCGTGTACACCACGTCGAACAGCGCGAAGCCGTTTCGTCCGCCCGCCGTATAACGTACTTCGGTGCGGATGGTGCCGTGAAAGCCCGCCAGCCCGGTCTGGGCCGGGGACAGCACGCCCGCAAAGGCATTGTCGCCCGCCACCGGATCGGCGCCGGCGCCATCGTCCAGGAAGGCCAGCGCCACCTGCCCCGTGGCACGGCTGGCGCCGTAGGTCATGCCCTGGGCGACCGCGCGCGTGACCACCAGCGGCACGGTCTCGCCCTGCGCATTCACGGCCCGCAGCGAGAAGGCGGCCGATTCCCCGGCCGCCAGGTAGACATGGGATTGCGAGGTCTGCAGCAGCACCGTGCCGCTGGTGCCGCCGCCTTCAACCCGCATCGGGTGCATCTCGGTGACCGGCTGGTTCGGCTGCAGCTGGTCCGGATTGTGCGCGGCCGGGCGCGACTCCATCGGGTATTTGCTGCCCTCGCGGTAGCTGCAATAGGTGTGGTCGGTGAGCTGGACCTGCTCGAGCAGCTGGCGGCGGCGCTCGGCGCGCTCGTTGGGGATCACCACGCCGTCGCTGCCGCCGACCTGGCCGAAGAACTGGGGCTTGATGGGCGGCGGCGCGGAGGCGGCGGGGGGAGCCGACTGTTCCGCGCCGCCTTGCAGCCAGAGTCCCACTGCGGCCAGCGCGGCCACGCCAAGCCCGAGGGGCAAGGTGTAGCGGCGCCAGCCGCGTGACTCAGCAGGCGTCCGCCTAGTAGGCACTGTTCACCACGGCGCTGCGCACGACCCCCACGATGCCGCCCCAGTTGCCGTTGGCGTAGTGGTTGTAGGCCTCGTTATCGTCGCGGAAGATTACCGAGTGGTAGCTCCACTTGGCGCTGCCGCCCTCGTTGGCCGCGGTGCCCAGCGACAGGTCGTTGCAGAACCAGTCGCCTGGGTTGCAATACGAGCCTCCCGAACTGCCGGATACGCCGCCGGTGCTGTGGTAGGCCACGGCTTCGTCGTCCTGGCCCGGCAGGATGCCGGAATAGGCGGTGCCGCTGGCCGCTGCATACATGTAGAACCAGACGTTGCGCGTGGTGTTGTGGTTGTACATGGCGCGCGCGGTGGTGGTCTTGAGGTCTTGCACCAGCGGCTCGGACGTGGTCCAGGAGCCGGCGTCGGACAATTCGGAGCCGCCGCCGGCGCCGGACGCCGCGCGCACCCACTTGATGTTCCACCCGGTCTGCGAAGTGCCGTCGCTGTTGCCGCATACGCCGCTCGTAGCGGCGCTGGCGTTCTTCTTCAGGCGCGCCGAGCCGCCGTAGTTGGCCAGGGTGTAGCCCATCATCAGGTCGCCCGCGCTGTGGGTGACGACATAGCACCAGTTGGTGCCGGTGCAGAAGCAGTCGAGCGCATCGCGTACCTTGCCGCTTTGCGAGGCGATGCTGCTGCGGCCGTCCCAGTTGACGGCCTTCTTGTTGATGCCCGCCGCAGTCGCGGACGGGCCCCAGTAGGTGAAGTCGTTGTAGTTGCCGATCGCCCCACCGCCGGTGCGGCCGTTGATCCACAGGGTGTAGTTGGCGGCGGATGCCAGGCTTGACGCGAGTAACAGGCACAGCGCGCAGATGACGCGAATTTGTCTCACTGTCTTTCTCCTTTTGTCGTCGTTGTCGGCCGTATGTACGGCTGAGTTCGACTCTATGCCCGACATTTACCCCTGTCAATTTGCACAATTGGAAAAGCAGTGGAGTGTCGCTTTATTGGATCGGACGGCTTACTGGGCCGTGTTCACCACCGCGCTGCGCACCACGCCGACGATGCCGCCCCAACTGCCACCAAGGTAGTGGCTGTAGTCCTCGCCGTCGTCGCGGAAGACCACCGAGTGGTAGGCCCACTTGACGCGCCCGCCCTGGTTGGCCGCGGTGCCGAGGGTCAGGTCGTTGCAGAACCAGTCGCGCGGGTTGCAGTAGGAACTGCCCGAGCTGCCGGACACGCCCCCGGTGCTGTGGTAGGCCACGACTTCGTCGTCCTGCCCCGGCAGCAGCAGCGAATAAGCCGTGCCCCTGGCCGCCGCATACATGTAGAACCAGATGTTGTAGGTGGTGTTGTGGTTGTACATGGCGCGCGCCGTGCTGGTCTTGAGGTCCTGCACCAGCGGCTCGGACGTGGTCCAGGACCCGGCATCGGACAGCTCCGAGCCGCCGGCCGCGCCGGAGGCCGCGCGCACCCATTTGATGTTCCACCCGGCCTGATAGCTGCCGTCGCTGTTGGCGCATGTGCCGGCTGTGTTGGGGCTGGCGTTCTTCTTCAGGCGCTGCGAGCCGCCGTAATTGGCCAGCGTGTAGCCCATCATCAGGTCGCCGGCGCTGTGGGTGACGATGTAGCACCAGTTGGCGCCGGTGCAGAAGCAGTCGAGGGCGTCGCGGATCTTGCCGTTTTGCGTGGCGATGCTGTTGCGGCCGTCCCAGTTGACCGCCTTCTTGTTCACGCCTGCGGCGGTGGAGGACGGGCCCCAGTAGCTGAAGTCGTTGTAGTTGCCGATCGCCCCGCCGCCGGTGCGGCCGTTGATCCAGAGGGTGTAGTTGGCGGCCGCTGCCAGGCTGGACGCGAGGAACAGGCACGGCGCACCGAGGATGCGGATTGATCTCACGGTCTTCTCCCGGTTGTTCGTGTCGCCGTGTACGGACGCGTCGAACAGCACGGCGGCACGCAGGCGAAGTGTCGAGGAAGTGTTAGATCCGGGGGATGGAGGCTGCGTTCCGCGCTGAGGCTGGCTGCAGGAATAATTAATTTGGATTCCCGCCTACGCGGGAAGTCATAGCCGCCAGTGGCGGGCATGACGGTTCTCATGGTAGGGATGACGGTTGGGCATCCTTGGACCTGCTACCGAAAAACCGTTGTTCCCGCTGATTTCGCCGAGCAGCCGCACACGCTACTCGAGCTCGGCCAGCACCTTCACATGCGCCACCACGCTGCGCCCCAGCGCCGACAGCGCATACCCGCCCTCGAGGCAGCTGACGATCCGCCCCTGCGCATACTGCTTGGCGATGCCCATCACCTGGCGCGTGATCCACGCATAGTCCGCCTCGACCAGGCCGATGCCGCCCATGTCGTCTTCGCAATGCCCGTCGAAGCCGGCTGACACGAAGATCATCTGCGGCCGGTGCGCATGCAGCGCGGGTAGCCAGAGCTCCGTCACGAGATTGCGCACCACCTCGCCGTCGCACAGCGCCGGCACCGGCACGTTCACGCTGGTGGCCGTGATCGGCTCGGGGTCGCAATACGGGTAGAAGGGATGCTGGAACAGGCTCACCATCAGCACGCGCGGATCGTTGCGGAAGGCGTCCGCCGTGCCGTTCCCGTGGTGGACGTCGAAGTCGACGATGGCCACGCGCTCCAACCCATGCACTTCCATCGCATGGCGCGCCGCGATCGCGACGTTATTGAAAAAGCAAAACCCCATCGGCTCGCTCGGTGTCGCGTGGTGGCCCGGCGGGCGCACCGAGCAGAAGGCGTTGTCGACTTCGCCGCGGATCACGGCGTCGGTGGCCGCCACCGCCGCGCCGGCCGCGCGCAGCGCCGCCTGGTAGCTGTAGTGGCAGAGGATGGTGTCGCCGTCGAGCGGATAATAATCGCCTTCCGGCGGTACGTGGTCGCGCACCAGCGCCACCGCGCCGGGCGTGTGGTTGCGCAGGATGTCAGCCATGTCGGCCAGCGGCGCGCTGCGTTTTTCCAGCAGGCTGTCGATGCGGGCCCGGATCAGCTGGTCGTCGATCGCCTGCAGGCGCGCCGGCGATTCGGGGTGCCAGTCGCCCATCTCGTGCCGCAGGCAGTCGGGGTGGCTGTAGATTGCTGTGCTCATTGTGCTCGTTCTGTGCGTGCGTATTTTAGTGCCGGACCGCTCATGCTCCATGCATGCGCGGCCGCGCCTGTTCACCCGCGCGCCCTTTCTCGCATAGAATCAATGCGAAGGCTTGTTGCCGACGGAGTAAGAAGCTTGCCAATGGCGCTAATCTACCATGTCGGCGTTCGCCTGCGCACGGGCAGCATGGCGCCCCGTATCGAATGAATCACCGGAACCCAACCATGTTCAATCAATTGCATGCCGCCGCACGCCAGGTCGGCCAGGTCGTCGTCGGCAAGGACCAGCAGGTGCGCCTGGCCATTACCTGCCTGCTGGCGGGCGGCCACCTGCTGCTCGAAGACCTGCCGGGCGTGGGCAAGACCACGCTGGCGCATGCGCTGGCGATCTCGCTGGGGCTGAAGTTCAACCGGGTCCAGTTCACCAGCGACCTGCTGCCGGCCGACGTGGCCGGCATCTCGGTCTACGAGCGCGAGAAGAACGACTTCGTGTTCCACCCCGGCCCGATCTTCACCCAGGTGCTGCTGGCCGACGAGATCAACCGCGCGACGCCCAAGACCCAGTCCGGCCTGCTGGAAGCGATGGAAGAACGCCAGGTCAGCGCCGACGGCGTCACCCGTCCGCTGCCCGAGCCCTTTTTTGTCATCGCGACCCAGAACCCGGCCAGCCAGGTCGGCACCTTCCCGCTGCCCGAGTCGCAGCTCGACCGCTTCCTGATGTGCCTGTCGCTGGGCTATCCGGACGCCGCCGCCGAACGCGCGCTGCTGATGGGCGAAGACCGGCGCGCCATGCTGCGCGCCCTGCAGCCGGCGATGCAGCCGCTTGAATTGGCCCAGGCCCAGCGCGCGCTCAAGGAAATCCACGCTTCGCCATCCTTGATTACGTATGTACAGTCGCTGGCCCAGGCGTCGCGCCAGAACGGCCTGTTCGCCGAAGGCCTGTCGCCACGCGCGGCCATCGCCCTGCTGCAGGCCGGCCGCGCCTGGGCGGCGCTCGAGGGGCGCGACCACGTGATCCCCGAAGACATCCAGGCCGTGCTGGTGCCGGTGTGCGCCCACCGCCTGCGCCCGCTCAAGGCGGCGCAGGGGATGGCGCTGGCCAGCCGCGACCTGGTGCTGCAGCTGCAGAAGTCGGTCGCGCTGTAAATGGCGGCGGAGCTGGGACGATCAACCGGAGGCCTGCGGGGCTGGGCGCGCCGCACGACCGGCAAGTGGCTGCCGCGCCGCGGCACGCTCGATGCCGGCGAAGTGGTGCTGAGCCAGCACCGCATCTTCATCCTGCCTTCGCGCGCCGGCATCGGCTTCGCCGTGCTGCTGCTGGTGCTCCTGATCGGGTCGATCAATTACACGCTCGGCCTGGGCTTCGCCCTGACCTTCCTGGCGCTGTCCTGCGCCCTGGTCGACATGGTCTTCACCTATCGTAACCTGGCCCATTTGCGCCTGCAGCAGGGCCGCGTGCCCGCCGTCTTCGCCGGCCAGGAAGCCCAGTTCGAACTGCACCTGGCCAACCGCACGGCGCTGGCGCGCTACGGCGTCTGGATCGATTTCGCCGACATCCGCGAGCCGCGCCACGTCACCGATATCGCGGCCCACGGCAGCGCGGCTGTGCTGCTCGGCGTGCCGACCACCGAACGCGGCTGGCTGCAGCCGGCGCGCGTGGTGCTGTCCACGGGCTTTCCGCTCGGCCTGTTCCGCGCCTGGAGCTATTGGCGTCCGGCCGCGCGGGCCCTGGTCTACCCGCGCCCGGAAGAAGGCACGCCGCCCCTGCCTTCAAACGGCAGCGGCGCCGGCAGCGGCCGCGCCGGGGGCAACGACGACTTCGCCGGCGTGCGCAACTATCAGCCGGGCGACTCGCCGCGCCAGCTGGCCTGGCGCCAGATCGCGCGGCTCGACCCGGCGCTCGGCGGCCAGCTCGTGACCAAGCATTTCGAAGGCGGCCTCAGCGACGAACTGGTGCTCGATTTCGCCGCCCTCCCCGGCACCCTCGACCTGGAACTGCGCCTGTCGCGCATGACGCGCTGGGTGCTCGACGCCGAGCAGCGCGCCCTGCCCTATGCCTTCCGCCTGGACGCCACCCACTACGAGGCCGCCATGGGCGCGGCCCATCAGGCGGCCTGCCTGCGCGCGCTGGCCTTGTATGGCCTGAAGGAAGCCGCATGAAGGTGCAGGCGCTCAAGGCGCTGCCGCGCGACAAAGCCGACACCCTGCTGCTCCTGGGGAGCGCGCTGCTGGTGCTGGCGCCGCATGCCGCCCACCTGCCGCTGTGGGTGTCGCTGCTGTGCGCCGCCACGCTGGCCTGGCGCGCCGCCGTCACGCTGCGCGGCAAGCGCATGCCGTCCACGCTGGTGCTGCTGCCGATTGCGGCGGTCGCGATGGCCGGCGTGCAGTTCAGCTACGGGACCATTCTCGGGCGCGACGCCGGCGTGGCGATGCTGGTGCTGCTGGTCGCCTTCAAGATGCTGGAGATGCACGCGCGCCGCGACCTGTACGTGGTGATTTTCCTGTGCTTCTTCCTGGTGCTGACCAACTTCTTTTATGCCCAGGGCATCGGAAGCGCGTTATTGATGGTGGCCGCGGTGCTGGCCCTGCTTACCACCCAGTTGTCGTTCCAGTTCACCGGCAAGGTGCCGCCGCTGCGCGAGCGCCTCCGCCTGGGCGCCAGGATGCTGCTGTTCGCCGCGCCAATCGCGGTGGTGCTATTCGTGGTGTTCCCGCGCCTGGGCGGGCCGCTGTGGAGCATGCCGGGCGGCGACGGTGGAGGCGGCGGCGGAAAATCCGGCCTGTCCGACCGCATGGCCCCGGGCCAGATGTCCAACCTGGCGATGTCGAACGACCCGGCGTTCCGGGTGCGCTTTCATGGACGCGTGCCGGAAAAGGGCCAGCTCTACTGGCGCGGCCTGGTGCTCGACGCCTTCGATGGCGTGGCCTGGACCCGCGGCGGCTCGGCCCCGACGCGCGCCAGCGTGCTACTCCGCGTACGCGGCGAGCCGCAGCGCTACGAGGTCACGCTGGAACCATCCGACACCCGCTGGCTGTTCACGCTCGAGATGCCGCGCCACCTGCCGGCCATCGCCGGACACAAGGTGAGCGTCTCGCACCAACTCGAGATGACCGGCAGCCGCCCGCTGGCGCAGCGCGTGCGCTACACGATGGCCTCCTACCCCGCCTACACGCTCGATCGCCTTGATGCGCTGGACGACCCGAACCAGTGGCTGCTGCTGCCCTACGGTTTCAATCCACGCGCCCTCGCCGCGGGGCTTGCGCTGCGCCGTGAACCGGAGCCCGCGCGCCGCGTCAACGCCGTGCTGCGCCAGTTCCGCGAACAGCCTTTCAGCTACACCCTCGAGCCGCCCCTGCTCGGCCGCCACTCGGTCGACGAATTCCTGTACGGGACGCGCTCGGGCTTTTGCGAGCATTATTCCGGCGCCTTCGTCTTCCTGATGCGCGCGGCCGGCATCCCGGCGCGCGTGGTCACCGGCTACCAGGGCGGCGAACTCAATCCGATCGACGGCTACATGACGGTGCGCCAGTCCGACGCCCACGCCTGGGCCGAAGTCTGGATGCAGGGGCGCGGCTGGGTGCGGGTGGATCCGACCGCCGCCGTGGCGCCGGAACGCGTGCGGCGAGGCCTGGCCTCGGCCGTGGAAGCGCCGGCGCCTTTCGGTATCGATGCGCTGCGCGGCATGTCGATGTTCGGCCTGGGGCGTGATTCGGTACTGGGGCGCCTGCGCAATGCGATCGGCGCGGTCAACAACGGCTGGAACCAGTGGGTGCTGAACTATACGCCGGAACGCCAGCGCGGCGTCCTCAAAAGCCTGCAGTCGGGCATGGGCGGCTGGCGTTTTATCGCCCTGACAACGTTTGCCTTGATTGTGTTGCTTTTGGGCAGATTTTTGCTTCGCCGTCGGGAAATTGATCCTATCGAAGCGGTATACTCTTCCTTATGCAAGCGCCTTGCCTACCTGGGCCTGGCCCGTGCAGCGGACGAAGGGCCCACCTCTTATGCGGCCCGGATCGCGGCCACCCAGCAGCTGGCGCCGCCATCACGTGAAGCCGCCGCCGAGTTCTTGCGCCGCTACAGCGCATGGCGCTATGCGCCACCCCAGCCCCAGGCCAGCCTGCGGCTGGCCGCTATCTTGAAGAGTTTATTGTCGCAAGTTAGATGAAATCCATTGTTCCCCTGTTTGCCGCGCTGGCACTGGCCTTTGCCCCGATCGGGCAAGCCGATGCCGCCGCGAAGGATCCGCACGCCGGTACCGCTTTCGCCAAGGCCAAGCCTGGCAAATCCAAGGCCAAGGCCTCGAAGGCCGGCAAGCAGGTCTCGATCAAGGCCAGCCACGTCATCAAGGCCAAGCCGGCTGCCGCCGTGATCGACTACGACGGCGAGCACAGCAATTTCCTCGAATGGCAGGCCATGCGCGAGTTCATCGATGAGATGGTGAGCCAGCACGGTTTTGAGCGCGCTTACCTGGAGTCGCTGTTCGGCCAGGCCCGCTTCATCGATTCGGCCGTCCAACTGGTCAAGCCCATGCCGCCGGGTAAGCCGAAGAACTGGCAGGTTTACAGCAGCCGCTTCATCGAACCGATCCGCATTGCCGCCGGCGTACGTTTCTG
The DNA here is from genome assembly GCF_059685855.1 of Telluria sp. ZB4P37. Taxonomy (NCBI): domain Bacteria; kingdom Pseudomonadati; phylum Pseudomonadota; class Betaproteobacteria; order Burkholderiales; family Oxalobacteraceae; genus Telluria; species Telluria sp. ZB4P37. Next base: position 26,308 of record NZ_JCASID010000011.1, on the reverse strand, counting down.
GAACGAGAATGCCGCGACCCTCGCACGCGCCGAGGCAGCCTATGGCGTGCCGGCCGAGATCATCGTCGGCATCATCGGTGTCGAGACCATCTATGGCCGCGACACCGGCAAGTTCCGCGTGCTCGATACGCTTGCCACGCTCGCCTTCGGATATCCTGACACGCCGAACCGCGCGAGCCGCATGCAGTTCTTCCGCAGCGAACTGGCGCAAACCCTGTTGTTCGCGCGCGAACACCGCGTCGACCCTTTCTCGCTGCTCGGTTCGTTTGCGGGTGCAGTCGGCATGCCGCAGTTCATGCCGGGCAGCATCCTGAAATTTGGCGTCGACTTCAACGGCGACGGCCAGATCGACCTGCGCAACTCACCTGAGGATGCGATCGGCAGCGTGGCCAACTTCCTGGTCCAGCACGGCTGGAACCCGGAATACCGCGGCGCGCCTGCGGTCGCGGCCGACGTATCGCCCAACCACGCCTGGGATAACCTGCTGAACCGGGGCCTAGCCGCCACCCTGCGCCCGGAAGAGCTGCGCGCGGCCGGTGTGACGGCCACGGCGCCCCTGCCGGCCGAGCGCCTGTATGGGCTGGTCGACCTGCAAAATGGCGCCGAGGCAACTGAATATTGGGTCGCGAACGATAACTTCTTTGCCATCACCAAGTACAACCGCAGTTATTTCTATGCCATGTCGGTCATCGAGCTGGGCCGTGCAGTTCGGCAGTCGCGCGCCGATTAGCCCTTGCCTATTGGGAAAGTTTGTATCGAGTTGTAACGCCTGAATGTTTATTGTAGCCGCATCAACACTCCCCTTTTTCGTGCATACCCCCCGGGGGTATGCACCAATCTGACCTAGATTCTCCACAGAAACATCCCCTCGCGTCTCATACTCCCCGTTTTCTTGCAATCCTGTCGACCGTTTCCATACTGTGCGGCATCTAGGGCCGGATGGTTCTACACTCACGCTTAATCAAAAAACAATTAATATTTCCGTGACTTTATGAGAGAATTGCATTGGGGCTATTGTTGCGTTCAGACAACAATACTCAGGATAGCTGTCTGATTCTTGTTGCTAGTGAGTATCAGATTGAGAATTAGTTGTACAATTGAATAGATAATTACGAAATACCAGATTCGGAGTCGAGCGCCGCATGGGGACTCCGTCAACCCAAAATAGGATATTGAATCATGACAAACCAAGTCGGCATCGATATGAACAGCGATTCGGAGTCCGATGAACTCCTGCAATACAACCCGAACCGCCTGCTCGACACCCTCATCGAGAACCTGCGCCTGAAGAACGACGCAGCACTGTCGCGCGCCCTGGAAGTGGCGCCGCCGGTGATCTCGAAGATCCGCCACCACCGCCTGCCGGTCGGCGCTTCGCTGCTGATCCGCATGCACGAAGTCAGCGACCTGTCGATCCGCGACCTGCGCTACCTGATGGGCGACCGCCGCGCCAAGTTCCGCATCAGCGACAAGCAGTTCAAGCCGAAAGAAGGCGCGTCGCCATCGAAAGAGGCGTAATCGCCGGCGGGCAAGCTGCTGGGCCAAGGCCCTTCGCTTGCCTCGCCAGTTGTAGCCAGGAGTTTGATAACACGGCGTGCAGCTCGACGTCGCCGCATCGGCTTCCTGGACGCGAGATAAGCAAAAAGCCATCCGTCGGATGGCTTTTTTATTGGCTGCGGGTTTAGCTCAAGCGGGGAACACGCCCGTCGACAAATAGCGGTCGCCGCGGTCGCAGACCACGAACACGATGGTCGCGTTCTCGACCGTCTGCGAGATGCGCAGCGCCACTTCGCAGGCGCCGGCTGCCGAGATGCCGCAGAAGATGCCCTCCTCGGTCGCCAGCCGGCGCGCCATCTGCTCGGCCGCGGCCTGGCTCACCGCCTCGACCTGGTCCACGCGCGCGCGCTCGTAGATCTTCGGCAGGTAGGCTTCCGGCCACTTGCGAATGCCCGGGATCGACGAGCCTTCTTCCGGCTGGGCGCCGACGATGCGCACCGCTTCGTTCTGTTCCTTCAGGTAGCGCGACACGCCCATGATGGTGCCGGTCGTGCCCATGGCGCTGACGAAATGGGTGATGCGGCCTTCGGTGTCGCGCCAGATTTCCGGACCGGTGGTGTCGTAGTGGGCGCGCGGATTATCCTGGTTGCCGAACTGGTCGAGGATGATGCCCTCGCCGTTCTTCTGCATCTGTTCGGCCATGTCGCGTGCGTATTCCATGCCGCCCGACTTCGGCGTCAGGATGATCTGTGCGCCGTAGGCGGCCATGCTCTGGCGGCGTTCGATCGACAGGTTGTCCGGCATCAGCAGCACCATCCTGTAGCCGCGGATCGCGGCCGCCATCGCCAGCGCGATGCCGGTATTGCCGCTGGTCGCTTCAATCAGCGTATCGCCCGGCTTGATCTGGCCGCGCTCTTCGGCGCCGCGCAGCATCGACATGGCGGCGCGGTCCTTTACCGAACCGGCCGGGTTGTTGCCCTCCAGCTTGCCAAGGATGATGTTGTTGCGTGCGGCGGCGTCTGCGCCGGGCAGGCGCACCAGGCGCACCAGCGGGGTATTGCCGATCGTGTCTTCGATGGTCTTGTAAGCCATGCCTTGCTCTCTCGCGATTTCCTAAACCGCTATTCTAATCCGGACAGCAAGCTGGCGTATGAGGCCGGCCTCTAGCTCGAGGCCGCCCTCCGGTCCTGAAAGATTGCGCTATATCAGCGCTGCGGCAGCGGGTAGGTAGCGACACTGACGTTGCCGTCCTTGTCCACCGCCTGCACGCCGAAGAACACATTGTCCTTCGACAGGTCCACGGTGGCTTCGACGACGTTGCCGACCCATTTTGAACCCTGCCAGTTGGCGGCCGTGGTGTCGCGCCACACGATGCGATAGCCAGCCAGGTCCGGTTCCGCATTCGCCTGCCACACCAGGGTCGAATCGTTGGTCAGCTTGTCGGTGCGCAGCTTGACTTGCTGCGGCGCGGCTGGGGCCAGCGCCAGTGAGGCCAGCGAGGCCGCATTCACGCGGGCCACCTTGGCGATGTAATCGTAGTCGTTGAACTTGGCCAGGTCGCCGTATACCTTGCCGTCTTCGGTACGCAAGTCCTGGTGCTGGTGCGCGAAGTCTTCGGCCGGCTCGGTAAAGCGCAGCGCCGCATAGCCCTGCTCCAGGAACGGCATGTGGTCGCCGCCGCGCAGGTATCGGTCGGCGCGGTGAATCACCGAGACCTTGAAGTCCTTCACGTAGCGCTCGCCCTGCTCCTTGGTGTGGCGGGCCAGTTGGCGCGAGAGCGAATCGCTGTCGCCGCCGGTGGCGACCAGCTGGCGCACGGCCTCGCTCATTTCCTTGGTGGCCGGGACGCTCTGCGAGAACAGGCGCACCTGCTTGTTGTCCACCTTGCCATTGTCGGCGCGCGAGCTGCCGATGATGTCGTTGGTGTACATGCCGGCCACGTTCAGGTTCTTCTTGCGTGCCTGCTCGGCCCAGTGGCGCGCGCCCAGCAGGCCCTGCTCCTCGGCAGCCACCGCCATGAACACGATGGTGGCGTCGAACTTGTACTTGGCCATGACGCAGGCCAGCTCCATCACGGCGGCGGTGCCGGAGGCGTCGTCGTTCGCGCCCGGCGCGTCGGCGGTGTAGTTCATCACGTCGGTGACGCGCGAGTCGTAGTGGCCGCTGACCACGTAGAGGCGATCTTTCGAGGCGTCCTGGGTGCCCGGCAGCGTGGCGACCACGTTGACGATCTCGGTCGGGCGCGAGATGCGCGCCGAGACTGGGGCGATGTGGCTGTCGAAGGCGACTTGCAGTGAGGTGCCGGCGCCGCAGCGCTCCAGCTCACTCTTGATCCAGCGCCGCGCCGCGCCAATGCCGCGGGTCTCCGATTCGGTTTCCGACATCGTGTGGCGGGTGCCGAAGCTCACCAGTTTGGCGACATGGGCTTCGATGCGCTTGGGGGAGATCTCGGCGACGATCTTGTTGATCTGCGCCTGCTGGCGCTTGAGGTTCGGGGCGGCCGGGGTCGCCGGCGCAGGAGCAGCGGCGGCGGAAGCGGCGGCGGAAGCGAGCAGTGCCGCCAACAAGGACGAAGAAATGCGTGCGTGAGGCATGAGTACCTTTCTGGTTTGTTTGCAGGGTGATATGCACATCTTCTCATGCGGATTGCCCCGTGTCAGTCAATACAGGACCTGAGGTGCATGGCTTGGCCATGCCATGAAAAAAAGGGCTGCCGCGGCAGCCCTTGCGGTGGTCAAGCGGCGAGCGCCAGCCTTGGCGGTGTGGCGCCCGGCTGCCGCGCCGCATCCAGCCGGAACACGCTCACCACCTGCGCCAGGCGCTCGGCTTCCGCTTCCAGCGATGCAGCCGAGGCGGTTGCCTGCTGCACCAGCACCGCGTTCTGGCGGGTGGCTTCGTCCATCTGTCCAATTGCCTCGTTGACCTGGCCGATGCCGGTGCTCTGCTCGGCGCTGGCATGGGTGATGTCGGCCATGATGTCCGTGACGCGGCGCACCGAGCTGACGATATCGTCCATCGTCGTGCCTGCTTCGTCCACCAGGCGCGCGCCGGCGTCGACGCGCTCGACCGAGCTGCCGATCAGTTCCTTGATTTCCTTTGCCGCCGCAGCCGAGCGCTGCGCCAGGCTGCGCACTTCGGTCGCCACCACGGCAAAGCCACGGCCCTGCTCGCCAGCTCGGGCCGCTTCCACGGCTGCGTTCAGCGCGAGGATATTGGTCTGGAAGGCGATGCCGTCGATGACGCCGATAATGTCGACGATCTTCTTGGAGGAGGCATTGATCGAAGCCATCGTCTCCACCACCTGCGACACGACGGCGCCGCCGCGCAGGGCCACTTCCGACGCCGATTCCGCCAGCGCATTGGCCTGGCGTGCATTGTCCGCATTCTGGCGCACGGTGGCGGTGAGCTGCTCGACCGACGCGGCAGTCGCTTCCAGGGTGCCGGCCTGGCGCTCGGTACGTCCGGAGAGGTCACGGTTGCCATTGGCGATCTCGGTCGACACGCTGGCGATGCTCAGGGTGCCGTTGCGCACCTGCTCGACGATGCCCACCAGGCTGTCGCGCATGCCTTTCATGGCGAACAGCAGGCTGCCCCGGTCGCTTGCTGCGGTTTCGATCCTCACGCCCAGGTCGCCCGCCGCGATGGCGCCGACGATCGAGGCGGCGTAGTCCGGCTGGCCACCGAGCTGGCGCAGCAGGCCGCGGGCGATGTACCAGGCGCCCATGGCGCCGGCTGCGATGGCGCCCACGCACAGCAGCACCATCCAGCCGAAGAAACCGGAGGCCACGGCACGGGCGCCGGCGGCATCCTCGTTATTGAGCTTTTCCTGCAGGTCGATGAAGCGGTTGATGCTGGCCAGCCAATCCACGAAGGCAGGCGCCGCCTGCTGCGCCAGCATGGCATTGGCTTCCTGTACCTGGCCTGCGGCCTGCAGCGCGCTGACGCGCTCGATCAGCGGCTTGGTGCGGCGCTCCTGTTCCTTGATCGCGGCCAGCGCTTCTTTCTCGGCCGGAGAAATTTCCTTCAGTTCCAGAAACAGTTTGTCCATCGGGGCGGCCGAACGGGCGTAATTCTCGTCCAGTGTCTTGATCAGGCCGTTTGGCGCGGCCGCGGCGGCCGGGTCGGCGGACAGCACCACGTCGCGCAGCGCAATCGCACGGTCGTGGACGCTGCCGCGGAAATTGATGGCGTAGCGCTGCTTGACGTTGTTGACGTCGTTGATGCGGTTCAGGGTACGGTCGATCTGTCCGACACGGCTGATCGCCAGGCCAGTCAGGACTATCATCAGGAAGAATACGGCGCCATAGCCGATTGCGAGGCGGGCACCGATCGTGAGGGACTTCTTTGTCATGGCGATATCGTAATGAAGGGGCTGGACCGGCGCGCGGGATGCACGCCTTTAGTTTCCCAACGGCAATCAGTAGAATACCGTACGGACAGTTTCTCATTGACAAATTCGTCAATAATGTTGTTCCAATCCAACAAATATTTGATTTTCTCGACAATCTTTCATGAAAAATGCCGAATCTGAGCGCTTGATTCGGGATCGCATCGTCCCGCGTGCCATAAAAAAACCCGCGTTGCCGCGGGTTTTAGCTGGGGGCAGCCGGATTACATCGCCGCCTTCTGCGCCGCAGGCGTGGCCTTGGCGTCCTGCTTGGCGGAAGTCTTCTCCGCCTTCGCCGCAGCCGGCTTGGCCGCCGCGCCTTCCTTGGCCTTGCCGTTGACCTGCAGGCCGGCTTCCGACAGCTTCATGGCCTTCTTGTCGCCGACGCCTTTCACGCGCTGCTGGAAGTCGGCCCAGTCCTTGAACTCGCCCTTGGCGCGTTCGTCGAGGATCATTTTCGACATGCTCGGGCCCACGCCCTTGACGCCGTCAAGTAGCGCGGCGTCGGCCTTGTTGACGTCCACCTGGGCGAAGGCGAAGCTGGTCGAAGCGACCAGTGCGGCGACAGCAAGCATCAGTTTCTTGATCATGTGATTTTTTCTCCGTTGGTTTTCGCACGATGGACGACGACGCCGCCCACCCTGCACTAACGGAACTGCCCCGCCACCGTTGACGGCCAGGACTTGATGCAGATCAAACCGGGAACAGTTCTTCGCGGGTAACGGTTGCCGTGCCCAGCTTGCCGACGACGATGCCGCCGGCCCGGTTGGCCGTCGCCAGGGCTTCGGCCAGCGGCGCGCCCGCACCCAGCATGGCGGCCAGGGTCGCAATGACCGTGTCGCCCGCACCCGAGACGTCGAACACTTCGCGCGCGTCGGCATGCACGTGCAGCACTTCGTCGGCGCTGTACAGGCTCATGCCCTCTTCCGAGCGCGTGAGCAACAAGGCGTCCAGGCCCAGCTCGATGCGCAGGCGCTGGGCCTTTTCCGTGAGCTGCTCCTCGGTCTTCCAGGTGCCGACCACGCGCTGCAGCTCCGAGCGGTTCGGGGTCAGGATGGTGGCGCCCTGGTAGGGCGAGAAATCGTCGCCCTTCGGGTCGACCAGCACGATCTTGCCGGCCGCGCGCGCGGCCTTCACCATTTCGGCCACGTTCACCAGCGCGCCCTTGTTATAGTCGGACATGATGATGACGTCGTAGTCGGGCAGCAGCGCCTTGAACTGGTCGAGCTTGTCGCGCAGGACGGTTTCGGTCGGTGCATCCTCGAAGTCGATGCGCACCATCTGCTGCTGGCGGCCGATGACGCGCAGCTTGATGATGGTGGAGATCGCGTCGTCGCGTTTCAGGTAGCTGTGGATGGCGGCGCCCGCGAGCAGCTTCTCGACTTCGTCGCCCGCTTCGTCGTTGCCGGTCACGCCCAGCAGGCCCGTATGGGCGCCCAGCGCGGCGGCATTGCGCGCCACGTTGGCGGCGCCGCCCAGGCGCTCTTCGCGGCGCTCGATGCGCACCACGGGCACCGGGGCTTCCGGCGAGATGCGCGAGACCTCGCCGAACCAGTAGCGATCTAACATCACGTCGCCCACCACCAGCAGGCGGACGTTCGAGAGTTGCGGGGCCGCCTGCTGGCGGAAGCTGTCAGCCGCCAGCAGGCGGCTCGGGGTCAGGTCAGTCATGGGCTCTTCTCGATGCGGCCAGGTGCCGCATCAGTTCATCACGTTGAGTTCTTCGGTACGGCGCGGCGGGTAGGTCTCCCAGCGGCTGCAGCCCGGGCACTGCCAGTAGAACTGGCGCGCCTTGAAGCCGCAGTGGCTGCACTGGTAGCGCGCCAGCTTCTGGGTATAGCGCTGCACCAGGTTCTTCACCATCGACAGCTCTTCCCAGATATGGGCCGGGGCGTCCATCAGGCGCGCCTCCAGCAGCTTGTCCAGTCCCAGCAGGGTCGGATTGCGGCGCAGCTCCTCGATCACCAGGCCCTTGGCCGCTTCCACGCCATCGAGTTCGATGACGGCCTTGAACACCACCTCCACCAGGTCAATCGAGGAAGCCTCGAGCAGGTAGGCGCGCAGCAGGTTGACGCCTTCCTGCGGCCGGCCGACCTTGCGGTAGCCGTCCATCAGGCGGGCTGCCACCAGGGCCACGTGCGGCACGCTCTGGTGCTCGACGCGGCGCCAGGTCATGATCGCACCCTCGGTATCGCCCTGGGCCAGCTCGGCGTCGCCATACAGGATGGTGGCGCGCACGCTGGAGCGGTCGACCTGCAGCGCCTGGTCGAGCAGCTGCATGGCGTCGGTCGGTTGCAGGTGCACGATGGCGTCCTGTGCCAGTTCGCAGTAGAACTGGGCGATTTCCTTCTGGCGCGCGCCGGCGCCCGATTCCTGCAGGCCCACGGCAACGTCGATCGCACGGCGCCATTCCTTTTCGCGCTGGTAGATTTCCAGCAGCGCGCGGCGCGCCGGCACGGCATAGGTGGTGTCGACCAGCAGGTTGAAGGTCTCTTCGGCGCGGTCGAGCAGACCGGCCTTGAGGTAGTCCATGCCGAGTTCGTATTGGGCCTGGGCCTTCTCTTCGCCGGGCAGGTCGGGACGCGACAGCAGGTTCTGGTGGACCCGGATGGCGCGCTCGGTCTCGCCGCGGCGGCGGAACAGGTTACCGAGGGCGAAGTGCATGTCGGCCGATTCCGGATCGAGCTTGACGATCTCGATGAAGGAATCGATGGCCTTGTCCGGCTGGTCGTTGAGCAGGTGGTTCAGGCCCTTGAAGTAGCCGCGCGGCAGGGAGCGCGACTCGGACACGATTTCATTGATGTCGACGCGGGCGGCGATCCAGCCCAGGCCGAAGAAAAAGGGGATGCCAAGCAGCATCCAGATTTCGAATTCCATGTATTTTTATTCTGTGTGGCGAGCAAGCAAGGCTTACAGCGCCGGGTTCACGGCATCCGGCTGCGGCTGGGCGGCGCCGGTCCCGGCGGCGCTCTGCAGGGCCTGGATGGTGTGCTTGTGCTGCGAGGTCTGGCGGCGCTGGCGGAACATGGTCGGCGTCAGGGCCAGGATGCCGAGGGCGGCGCCGGCAATGAAGAAGGCGAGCAGCATCAGCACGAGCGGGCCGCGCAGTTCGTAGTTGAGGAAGAAATGCAGGTCGACTTCCTGGGTGTTCTTCAGGGCGAAGCCGAAGAACAGCACGAACAGGATGAAGCCGGCGATGGTCGAAACGAATTTCATCGGGAGTGGCCGCTGGTTGAGTGCGCAATGGCGCAGTGTCGCATATCCAACATGATATTTCAAAAGGCGTGGCGGTGCTGGACGGTTCGTGGTGCAAGGACCGGCTAACTGGACGCGGCGGAAGTGGCGGGAACGACGGTTTTTAGGTGAGCGGTACAAACACCAGCGACGCATGCTTAACCACCGCTCTCTCCCAACGTCATCCCGGGATCCAAGTTTGCACGCATACCGCCAACACACGCACCCGCCAAAAAAAACGGCATCCCCAAAGGGACGCCGTTCTTGTCTGCAGACTCGCAGACGACTTCAGTCTTCGATGATCGGTTGCCCGACCATGGCGTCCACCCGCTCGCGCAACTGTTTGCCAGGCTTGAAGTGAGGCACCCGTTTTTCGGGCACCATCACCTTGTCGCCGGACTTCGGGTTGCGGCCGATGCGCGGGGGCCGGCTGTTCAGCGCGAAGCTGCCGAAACCGCGGATCTCGATGCGCTGCCCGGTCGCCAGGGCGTTGGTCATCGCATCGAGGATGGTCTTGACAGCGAATTCCGCGTCTTTCGCCACCAGCTGGGAATAACGCTCAGCCAGTCGGTTGATCAGCTCGGACTTGGTCATCTGGTCGCCTCAAGGACTATTAGTTCTTGCTCAGTTTTTGTTATCGAACTTGGCCTTCAGCAGTGCGCCCAGGCTGGTGGTGCCGGTGGCTGCGCTGTTGTCGTTGGCCAGCTTGCTCATTGCTTCCTGGGTCTCGACATTGTCTTTCGCCTTGATCGACAGCTGGATGCTGCGAGCCTTGCGATCGATGTTGATGACCAGTGCTTCGACCTTGTCGCCCACTTTCAGGTGGGTGCCGGCGTCTTCCACGCGGTCACGCGAGATTTCCGAAGCGCGCAGGTAGCCTTCGACTTCGTCGCTCAGGGCGATCACGGCGCCTTTTGGCTCAACCGACTTGACGGTGCCGGTGACCAGGGTGCCCTTGTCGTTCAGCGACGAGAAGTTGTTGAACGGGTCGCCTTCCAGCTGCTTCACGCCCAGCGAAACACGCTCGCGCTCGACGTCGATTGCCAGGACCACTGCTTCCAGCTCGTCGCCCTTCTTGAAGCGACGCACGGCTTCTTCGCCGGCTTCGGTCCACGACAGGTCCGACAGGTGGACCAGGCCATCGATGTTGCCTGGCAGGCCGATGAAGACGCCAAAGTCGGTGATCGACTTGATCGAACCCTTGACCTTGTCGCCCTTCTTGTGGGTGACACCGAAGTCGTCCCACGGATTCGCCTTGCACTGCTTCATGCCCAGCGAAATACGGCGACGCTCTTCGTCGATTTCCAGGACCATGACTTCCACTTCGTCGCCCAGCTGGACAACCTTGTTTGGCGCCACGTTCTTGTTGGTCCAGTCCATCTCCGACACGTGCACCAGGCCTTCGATGCCCTGCTCGACTTCGACGAACGCGCCGTAGTCGGTGAGGTTCGTGACTTTACCGAACAGGCGGGTGCTCTGTGGGTAACGACGCGACAGGCCGGTCCAAGGATCGTCGCCCAGCTGCTTGACACCCAGCGAGACGCGGTTCTTTTCCTGGTCGTACTTGAGGACCTTGGCGGTGATTTCCTGGCCAACCGACAGCACTTCCGACGGGTGACGCACGCGACGCCATGCCAGGTCGGTGATGTGCAGCAGGCCGTCGATGCCACCCAGGTCCACGAACGCGCCGTAGTCGGTGATGTTCTTGACGACGCCGGTAACCACGGTGCCTTCTTTCAGGGTTTCCATCAGCTTCTGGCGCTCTTCGCCCATCGAAGCTTCGATGACGGCGCGACGCGACAGCACGACGTTGTTACGCTTGCGGTCGAGCTTGATGACCTTGAATTCCAGGGTCTTGCCTTCGAACGGGGTGGTGTCCTTGACCGGACGGGTGTCGACCAGCGAACCCGGCAGGAACGCGCGGATGCCGTTGGTCAGGACGGTCAGGCCGCCTTTGACTTTACCGTTGACGGTACCGGTGACGATCTCGCCCGATTCCATTGCTTTTTCCAGAGCCAGCCACGATGCCAGGCGCTTGGCCTTGTCGCGCGACAGGATGGTATCGCCGAAACCATTTTCCAGCGATTCGATGGCCACGGAAACGAAATCGCCGACAGCGACTTCCAGTTCGCCCTGGTCATTCTTGAATTCTTCGATTGGGATGAAGGCTTCCGACTTCAGGCCAGCGTTGACGATCACGAAGTTGTGATCCAGACGAACGACTTCAGCGGAAATGACTTCGCCCGAACGCATGTCTTGACGCGACAGCGATTCTTCAAACAGGGCGGCAAAGCTTTCCATACCGGTTGCTTCGGTGGTTGCAGTAGACATAAAGGTTATTACTCGAGTTAGCCCAGCAGGCCGACGATAATGCAGACTGAACTGGGGTTAGGTTGAAACACACCTGCGGCGACGGAATTGCCGCTGCAGGCACCCTACGTGGACGATGTGATGTGCTTGGTTTTCGCATCACCGGCTCATGAACATCGAACCAGTTACCACGACCACCTCCTCCAGCACGTCGTCCCCGCGAAGGCAGGGATCCAATTTTGCATGCGTACCACGGCGATGACTCGAGCCAACGATATGCACCCAACCTGGATTCCTGCCTGCGCGGGAATGACGGTCTCCTGGCTAACTAAGTCAGCCCTAACCGCCATTTCTAAACTAAAAAACTAAGCATGCGCATACCACGCAAGAACCTGCTCGGCCGCTTCCGCAGCCGTCATGTTCGAGGTATCGAGGAGATGCGCATCTGCTGCGGGGACCAGCGGGGCGATCGCGCGATTCGTGTCGCGCTCGTCTCGCGCCTGCAAATCCGCCAGCAGATCGTCCATATTAGCAGAAATTCCTTTGTCAATCAATTGCTTATACCTGCGCTCGGCACGCGCCTTGACGCTTGCGGTCAAGAAAATTTTTAACTTCGCGCCGGGAAAGATTACGGTGCCCATGTCGCGCCCGTCGGCCACCAGGCCGGGTGCTTCGCGAAAGCCCAGCTGCAGTGCGAACAGCGCGTGGCGCACGGTCGGCAGTGCGGCGATTTTCGACGCCATGTTGCCAACTTCTTCCGCGCGGATCGCAGCCGTCACGTTCTCGCTGTTCAGGTAAATGTCGCCGCCATTGAAACGCGCCGGCAGGTGCTCGGCCAGCTTGGCGATGCCATGCTCGTCGCGCGGCTCGAGGCCGCGGCGCAGCGCCTGCAAGGCGGTCAGGCGGTACAGCGCGCCCGAATCGAGCAAATGAAAGCTCAGGCGCTCGGCGACTTTCGACGCGACCGTGCCCTTGCCCGAGGCGGTCGGGCCGTCGATGGCGATCACTGGAATGGGATTGTTCGGCATAGATTCTTTTTTTGGTGTTAAAACAACTCGTTCTTCGCGATCCCCGCGAATGCTTCGAAATACTCGGGGAAGGTCTTGGCCACGCACTTCGGGTCGTTGATGCGCATCGCGTTGCCGCGCCGCGCCTTGCCGTCCAGCGAAGCGAGCGAAAAGCACATCGCCATCCGGTGGTCGTCGTAGGTGTCGATGGTGGCGGGCTTGAGCTGCTCGGGCGGGGTGATGCGGATGTAGTCCGGCCCCTCCTCCACCTCGGCGCCGAGCTTGCGCAATTCAGTAGCCATCGCGGCCAGGCGGTCGGTTTCCTTCACGCGCCAGCTGGCGATGTTGCGCAGCGTGCTCGGGCCGTCCGCGTACAGCGCGGCCACGGCGATGGTCATCGCGGCATCGGGAATATGGTTGAAGTCGGCGTCGATGGCCTTCAACACGCCGTTCGAACGCGCCTCGATCCAGTTCTCGCCGCGCGTGACGATGGCGCCCATGCGCTCGAGTGCGTCGGCAAAACGCACGTCGCCCTGGATGCTGTGCTCGCCCACGCCCTCGACCCGCACCGGTCCACCGCCGATCGCGCCGGCCGCCAAAAAGTACGAGGCCGACGAGGCATCGCCCTCGACGTGAATGCTGCCCGGCGACGTGTAGCGCTGGCCCGGATGCACGGTGAACGAGGCCCAGCCATTCTGCTCCACCGTCACGCCGAAGCGGCGCATCAGGTTCAGGGTGATCTCGATATAGGGCTTGGAAATGAGCTCGCCGACCACGTCGATCGACACCGCATGCGTTAGCGCCATCAGGGGCGCCGCCATCAGGAGCGCCGTCAGGAACTGGCTCGACACGTTGCCGCGCACCGCCATGCGGTGGGCGTGGATGTGGCCGCGGCGGATACGCAGCGGCGGGAAGCCCGGTTCGCCCGTGTATTCGATCTGCGCGCCGACTTCGTTCAGTGCTTCCACCAGGTCGCCGATCGGGCGCTCGTGCATGCGCGAGACCCCATGCAGGGTGTAGTCGCCGCCGATCACAGCCAAAGCCGCCGTCAGCGGACGGATCGCGGTGCCGGCATTGCCCATGAAGAGGTCGGCCTGGTGGACTGGCAGCACGCCGCCGTTGCCGTGGACGATCACGGTACGTTCGTCGACTTCATCCCATTTGATGCCGAGCGAGCGCAGCGCGCCCAGCATGACCATGGTGTCGTCGGACGCCAGCAGGTCGTGGATGGTGGTGGGGCCTTCGCTCAGTGCCGCCAGCAGCAGCGTGCGGTTCGAGATGCTCTTGGAACCAGGCAGGCGAACCGATCCTTCAACGTGGATGACCGGCTCCAGGTCGATGTGCTCGGGGTAGTGTTTAGACTGCGTCATTCGGTATCCTGGTGAAGCGGCGGGGGCGAGCCGGCCTCGATCGCCTCGATCCATTCGCGCCGCGCGCGCTGCGCGTTGGCGTAAACTGCTTCGAGGCCGGGACCGTCGGCGGCTGCCAAGGTGGCCCGCAACGCCGTTAATTGTGCCAGATAAGCATCGAGCTCGTGGAGCAGGGCGTCGCGGTTGGCCAGGCTGATGTCGCGCCACATCTCGGGGGAGGAGCCGGCGATGCGCGTGAAGTCGCGAAAGCCGCTGGCGGCGTACTGGAACAGCATGCCGGCGTGCGGTTTGGCGGCGATGTCGTCCACCAGCGCATAGGCCAGCAAATGCGGCAGGTGGCTGACCGCGGCGAACACGCGGTCGTGGTCCTGCGGGCTCAGGGTGTGGACCAGCGCGCCGCACAGGCGCCAGGCGTCAGCCACGCGTGCCACCTGCGCCGCGTCGTTCTCAGGCAGCGGCGTGAGCACCGTCTTCTTGCCGCGATAGAGGCCCGCCATCGCGGCGTCCGGCCCGTTCGACTCGCTGCCCGCGATCGGATGGCCCGGCACGAACTGATTGACGCGTGCGCCAAGCGCTGCACGCGCTGCGGCCACGACGTCGCACTTGGTGCTGCCGGCATCGGTGATGACGGTCGAGGGCTCCAGCCAAGGCAGGAGCGAAGCCAGAATTAGCCCGGTCTGCCCCACCGGCGCGGCCAGCAGCACCAGGTCGGCGCCGCGCATGGCTTCTTCGGCAGTAGCGCAGACTTCGTCGACGATACCGAGTTCCAATGCACGCGCCATCGCTTCCGGCGAACGTCCCAGGCCGGCCACGGTACGTACTGCGCCAGCCTCCTTCAGCGCCAGCGCGAACGAACCGCCGATCAGACCGGCGCCGACGATGACCAGCCGCTCGATCATCAAGTCAGGGCCTTCTTCAAAGCTGCGATGAAGGTGGCATTCTCTTGCGGCAGGCCGATCGAGATGCGCAGCCATTGCGGCAGGCCGTAGTTGCCGACCGGGCGCACGATCACCCCCTGCTTGAGCAGCGCCAGGTTCACGCGCGCGCCGGCCGCATCGTCACTGCCGACCTTCACCAGCACGAAGTTGCCGAAGGACGGCACGTATTCCAGGCCCAGTTCCTCGAAGGCCGCAGTCATCTGCGCGTAGCCCTCGGCATTGTTGCGGGCGCCCTTCTCCAGGAATTCCTTGTCGTTCAGCGCGGCGATCGCGGCGGCTTGCGCCAGCGAGTTGACGTTGAAGGGCTGGCGGATGCGGTTCATCAGGTCCGTCACTGCCGGCTGGGCGATGGCGAAGCCCACGCGCAGGCCGGCCAGGCCGTAGGCTTTCGAGAAGGTGCGCGAGACCACCAGGTTCGGGTATTTGCGCACCCAGCCGCTCGACTCGAACTGGTGTTCCGGCGCCAGGTATTCGTTATAGGCTTCGTCCAGCACCACCACGACATTGCCTGGCACTTTCTGCAGGAAGGCTTCGATCTGCCCGGCCGCAATGAAGGTGCCGGTCGGGTTGTTCGGGTTGGCGACATAGACCAGTCGGGTATCGCTTTGAATAGCGGCGGCCATCGCGTCCAGGTCGTGGCCATAGTCCTTGGCTGCGACGACGATCGCGCGGCCACCGACGCCCTGCGTCGCCAGCGCATACACGGCAAACGAATACTGCGAGTAGACGACCGATTCGCCCTTCTGCACGAAGGCGTGGGCGGCGATCTCCAGGATGTCGTTGCTGCCGTTGCCCAGGGTGATCCACTCGGCCGGGACGTCGTAGCGGGTCGAGAGCGCCGCCTTCAGCTCGAAGCCGTTGGCGTCCGGGTAGCGGCCCAGGTCGGCCGCCGCCTGCGCCATCGCGGCGCGGCTCGATTCCGGCACGCCGAACGGGTTCTCGTTCGAAGCAAGCTTGACGATACTGGCTTCGTCAAGGCCGAACTCGCGAGCGACTTCTGCGATGGGTTTGCCGGCCTGGTAAGGGGCAATGGCACGAACGTAATCTGGACCGAATTGCGACATGGGATTCTCGAATAAGTAGTAAAAAGGGGGATTCAGAGGCTCTGCGGATAGGAACCGAGCACCTTGAAGAAGGCCGCGTTGTCTTTCAGCTCACCCAACGCGCGGCTGACGGCCGCATCGTGTACGTGGCCTTCGATGTCGACATAAAAATAGTATTCCCAGGTGCCGATGCGCGCCGGGCGCGATTCAAAACGCGTCATCGACACGCCGTGTTTCGCCAGCGGCGCCAGCAGGTTGTAGACGGCGCCGGCCTTGTTCGGCACGGCGAGCACGACCGAGGTGTGGTCGCGGCCCGAGGGACCGGTCTGCAAACTGCCGATCACCGCAAAGCGGGTGCGGTTGTGCGGGTCATCCTGGATGTGGGCCTGCACCACGCCCAATTGATACTGCTCGCCCGCCATTTCGCTGGCGATCGCCGCGACCGTCGGGTCCTGGCTGGCCAGGATCGCCGCTTCCGCGTTCGAGGCCACGGCGCGGCGCTCGATACCCGGATGGTGCAGGTTGAGCCAGACCTGGCACTGTGCCAGCGCCTGCGAATGCGCGCAGACGACCGTCACGCCATCCATGGAACCGGTTTTCGTCATCAGGCTGTGGTGGACCGGAATGGAGATCTCGCCGCTGATGACTGTGGTGGTGGCCAGCATCAGGTCGAGGGTGCGGTTGATTGCGCCTTCCGACGAATTCTCGACCGGGACCACGCCGAAGTCGGCGGTGCCGGCTTCGGTGGCGCGGAAGACTTCGTCGATCGACACACAGGGCAGCGTCTCGATCGCGGTGCCGAACTGCTGGAATACGGCCTGCTCGCTGAAGGTGCCGGAGGGGCCCAGGTAGGCCACCGTGACGCGCTTTTCCAGCGCGCGGCAGGCCGACATGATCTCCCGGAAGATAGTCTGGACGTCGCCATCCTTGAGCGGGCCGGGATTGCGCTCGGCCACGCCGCGCAGCACCTGGGTTTCGCGCTCGGGGCGGAAGACGGGGGCATTGGTTTCGGCCTTGACGTGGCCGACCTCTTGCGCGATGCGGCCGCGCCGGCTCAGGAGATCCAGGATTTGCGCGTCGATCGCATCGATCTGTTCGCGTAAGGGAGTGAGTTTTTCGGACATATGTTTCAACCAGAAATCGGGCGTTGAGTGATACGCGGCGGTGCATGCGTTCGTTGAACGCGCGGTCGGCAGAGCCGACCACCCTACGGCTTTACCGTCCCGCGAATTCGTTCAAATAATCGACGAGGGCCTGCACCCCCTCGAGCGGCATCGCGTTATAGATCGATGCCCGCATGCCGCCGACGGACTTGTGGCCCTTCAGTTGCAGCAGCCCGCGCGCCTTCGCGCCGGCCAGGAATTGGTCGTTCAGGGATTCGTCGCGCAGGAAGAACGGTATGTTCATGCGCGAACGGCAATCGAGCGCCACGCGATTCTGGTAAAAATCGTCGGCGTCCAGCGCCGCGTACAGCAGGCGCGCTTTCTCGATATTCGTTTGTTCCATGGCCGCCACCCCGCCCTGCTTTTTCAGGTGGGCGAACACCAGCCCGGCGATATAGATCGCATAGGTCGGCGGCGTATTGAACATCGATTCGTGCTCGGCCACGGTCTTGTAGTGGAAGGCCGAGGGGCAATCGGGCAGCGCGTCCTTCAGCAGGTTGTCGCGCACGATCACGATCGTCAGGCCGGCCGGGCCGATGTTCTTCTGGGCGCCGGCGAAGATCACGCCGTACTGCGACACGTCGATTTTCCGCGACAGGATGTGCGAGGACATGTCGGCCACGACCGGCAGGCGCGGATCGACCTTGGGCACGAAGTTGTACTCGACGCCGTCGATGGTCTCGTTGGTGCAGATGTGCAGGTAGGCCGCGCCGGGCGTGAGGCGCCAGGTGTCCTGTGGCGGCACGAAGGTGAAGCCGCCCGCTTCGCCGGATGCGGCGATGTTCACGTTGGCGTAGCGTTTCGCTTCCTTGATCGACTTGCCCGACCAGGTTCCGGTGTGGACGAAGTCGATGGTGGCCGGCTGGCCGCAGCACCCTGCGAGATTCATCGGGATGATGGCGTTCTGCGCCAGTCCCCCGCCCTGCATGAACAGGATCTTGTAGTTCGGCGGCACCGCGAGCAGTTCGCGCAGGTCGGCTTCGGCCTGCTTGTAGATCGAGATGAATTCCGGACCGCGGTGGCTCATCTCCATGACCGACATGCCGCTGCCGTGCCAGTCCAGCATCTCGCTGGCCGCCTGCTGCAGCACTTCCTTCGGGAGGACGGCCGGGCCGGCCGAAAAATTGAATACCTGGGTCGTCATGCGGTCCTTTCGTCCTTGGGTTTGCTGCACATCTTGCCGCCCACCGGGCGCTTGTAGAACACGGCGCGTTGGTTGATCACGTCGACCGGATAAAAAAAGGGCCGCGCAGTCGCGGCCCCGTAGGATGTTACTGCGGACCTTGTTCGAGCTCGACCTCTTCCAGGTCGGTCTCGACGATGCGCTGCAGGCCGGACAGCTTGGTGCCGTCTTCCACTGCGATCAGGGTCACGCCCTGGGTCGCTCGGCCCATCTCGCGGATCTCGGACACACGGGTGCGGATCAACACACCGCCGGTCGTGATCAGCATGATCTCGTCGGTGGTCTCGACCAGGGTGGCGGCGACGACCTTGCCGTTACGCTCGCTGGTCTGGATCGCGATCATGCCTTTGGTGCCGCGGCCGTGGCGGGTGTACTCCGTGATCGGGGTACGCTTGCCGTAGCCGTTCTCGGTGGCCGTGAGCACCGACTGCTGCTCGTTCTCGGCCACCAGCAGCGCGATGACCTGCTGGCCTTCCTCGAGGTTCATGCCGCGCACGCCGCGCGCGGTACGGCCCATCGGGCGCACGTCGTTCTCGTCGAAACGCACAGCCTTGCCGCCGTCCGAGAACAGCATCACGTCGTGCTGGCCATCGGTGAGTGCGGCGCCGATCAGGAAGTCGCCCTCGTCCAGGTCGACGGCGATGATGCCGGCCTTGCGCGGGTTGGAGAAGTCCTTTAGCGGGGTCTTCTTCACGGTGCCGAGCGAAGTCGACATGAACACGTAGTGGTCTTCCGGGAAGGTGCGGTTCACGCCCGACAGCGGCAGGATGACCGTGATCTTCTCGTTGTCCTGCAGTGGGAACATGTTGACGATCGGCTTGCCGCGCGAGTTCCGCGAGCCTTGCGGCACTTCCCACACCTTCAGCCAGTACATGCGGCCGCGGTTCGAGAAGCACAGCATGTAGTCGTGGGTGTTGGCGATGAACAGCTGGTCGATCCAGTCTTCGTCTTTCGTCGCCATCGCCTGCTTGCCGCGGCCGCCGCGCTTCTGGGCGCGATACTCGGCGATCGGCTGCGACTTCATGTAGCCAGTGTGCGAGAGCGTGACCACCATGTCCTGCGGGGTGATCAGGTCTTCGGTATCGAGGTCGCTGGCGTTGTGTTCAATAACCGAACGGCGGGTGTCCTTGCCGTTTTCGGCGTAGTCGCTCTTGATCTGAACCATCTCGTCGCTGATGATGGTCGTCACGCGCTCAGGACGCGACAGGATGTCGAGCAGGTCGGCGATGTGCGACATCACTTCCTTGTACTCGTTGACGATCTTGTCCTGCTCCAGGCCGGTGAGGCGCTGCAGGCGCATCTGCAGGATTTCCTGGGCCTGCTCGTCCGACAGCTTGTACAGGCCGTCGGCCTGCATGCCGTAGTGCTTCGGCAGGTGCTCGGGGCGGAAAGCCTCGACCCCGCCGATGGTGCTGCCTTCGGCGGTACGCAGCAGCATTTCGCGCACCAGGGACGAATCCCAGGCCTGCTGCATCAGCTCGACCTTCGCGATCGGCGGCGTCGGCGCGGCCTTGATGATCGCGATGAAGTCGTCGATATTGGCCAGGGCAACGGCCAGGCCTTCGAGCATGTGGCCGCGCTCGCGCGCCTTGCGCAGCTCGAACACGGTGCGGCGGGTAACCACTTCGCGGCGGTGCGACAGGAAGCACTCGAGCATCTGCTTGAGGTTCAGCAGCTTCGGCTGGCCATTGACCAGCGCCACCATGTTCATGCCGAAGGTGTCCTGGAGCTGGGTCTGCTTGTACAGGTTGTTCAGCACCACTTCCGGCACTTCGCCGCGCTTGAGTTCGATGACCACGCGCATGCCCGATTTATCGGACTCGTCGCGGATGTCGCTGATGCCCTCGAGCTTCTTGTCGCGCACGTTCTCGGCGATACGCTCGAGCAGCGACTTCTTGTTCACCTGGTAAGGCAGCTCGTCGATGATGATCGCGATGCGGCCGCCATCCTTGCCATACTCTTCGAAGTGGGTCTTGGCGCGCATCACCACACGGCCACGGCCGGTGCGATAACCGTCGCGCACGCCCGAGACGCCATAGATGATGCCGGCGGTCGGGAAGTCCGGCGCCGGGATGATCTCGATCAGCTCGTCGATCGTGCAGTCCGGGTTGCGCAGCAGGTGCTGGGCGCCGTTGATGATTTCCGACAGGTTGTGCGGCGGGATGTTCGTCGCCATACCCACCGCGATGCCGGACGAACCGTTGATCAGCAGGTTGGGGATCTTGGTCGGCAGGACGGTCGGCTCTTTTTCCTTGCCGTCGTAGTTCGGCTGGAAGTCAACCGTGTCCTTGTCGATGTCGGCCAGCAGTTCGCTGGCGATCTTGTCCAGCCGGCACTCGGTATAACGCATCGCCGCGGCGCTGTCGCCGTCGATCGAGCCGAAGTTGCCCTGCCCGTCCACCAGGGTGTAGCGCAGCGAGAAGTCCTGGGCCATGCGCACCAGCGTGTCGTAGATCGACGCGTCGCCGTGCGGGTGGTACTTACCCATGGTATCGCCAACCACGCGCGCGCACTTCACGTACGGGCGGTTGAAGTTGTAATTACTCTCGTGCATGGAGTACAACACGCGACGGTGCACCGGCTTGAGGCCATCGCGCACATCAGGCAGCGCTCGCCCCACGATCACGCTCATCGCGTAGTCGAGGTAGCTCTTGCGCATTTCTTCTTCTAGGGAAATGGGAACTGTTTCTTTTGCGAATTGATCCATTGGGCGGGTCGACTGCTTTCAGGCTGATGGTTATGTTTACTAACTCGTGATTCTACCATGCACCTCTTATTGCCAGCACAATTCCTCTGCAACTCGGGAGGCGTCGGCCGAGCCTTCCAGTATTGTCGATCCGGACATAGTGCATTTGCCTCAATGTTGCGGTAAAACAACGTACAATAGAGATATGCATGAAGTTTGATTTAGGTGCAGTCGTACGTTTTAAGTGCCTGTGGCAAAATAGACAGGAAATTAATTGTTTGTTTCACAATGCGAAACTGACCACGGCTAGGGACGTGTTAGTATCTTGACCACAACACCCCGCTGCATAACGCATTGCCGCACGGAATTTACCGAAAGGAAAAAGAATATGAATAAACTGGCAACCCTCCTGCTGATCGCTTCGGCTCTGGCAGGCAACGCGTTTGCACAAAGCGCGCCGCCGTATGCACCGCTGACCACCGACATCAAGGCCCGCACCCCGCACAGCGCCTATGTCCAGGACAGCCGCGGCGTGATCGCCCGTAATCCTTTCGGCCTGTGCTGGCGTACCGGCTACTGGACCCCGGCCGATGCCGTGCCGGGCTGCGATGCGCCAATCTGCGTACCACCAGAGAAGCTGGAAAACGGCCGATGCGTGGCACCGCCCCCACCGCCGCCACCTGCTGTCGTCGAGCAGGCTCCTGCCCCGGCACCTGCACCGGCTCCCGTGCCGACCTCGGAAAAAGTGTCGTACTCGGCTGACGCCTTCTTCGACTTCGACAAGGCGGTACTCAAGCCAGCCGGCAAGGCGGCGCTCGACGACCTGAGCTCGAAGCTGGGCGACATGAACCTGGAAGTCATCATTGCCGTCGGCCACACCGACTCGATCGGCACCGATGCCTACAACCAGAAACTGTCGATCCGTCGCGCTGAAGCCGTCAAGACCTACCTGAAGGGCAAGGGCGTGGAAGAAAACCGTATCTACACCGAAGGCAAGGGCGAGAAGCAACCGGAAGCCAGCAACAAGACGTCCGCCGGCCGCGCCAAGAACCGCCGCGTGGAGATTGAAGTCGTCGGTACCCGTACCGTCAACAAGTAATTCCGGCAGCTTTGCCAAGGACCCCGCTGCGGCGGGGTTTTTTTTCGTTTTCGGCAAGTGCGTACATTGGTAATACGCGTCAAACTTGGATCCCCGCCTGCGCGGGACCGACGGTTATGGGCTGCAGGACTCAGTATCGAGTGCCATCACGCTCACTACACCTGCGTCGCACCCGCGAAGGCGAGGCCAATGCCACGGGCATTGGCTCCCCCAGTTTGCTCGCCTTACCACACACGTATTTTCCGCGCCGCAACTCAATCCATTTCCAGTATTATCCCGCTATGACCACGAACGCAGACCCCTTAGAAATCCAGAAATTCAGCGAGCTGGCCCACCGCTGGTGGGACCCGACCTCTGAATTCCGTCCGTTACATGAAATCAACCCGCTGCGCCTGGAGTGGATCAACGCGCGCGCCCCGCTGCTGGGCAAGAACGTGATCGACATCGGCTGCGGCGGCGGCGTGCTGTCCGAAGCGATGGCGCGCAAGGGCGCCAAGGTTACGGGCATCGACCTGTCGAAAAAGGCCCTGAAGGTCGCCGACCTGCACAGCCTCGAATCGGGGGTCGAGGTACGCTACAAGCACATCGCGGCCGAAGAGATGGCCGATGCGGAAGCTGGCCAGTTCGACGTCGTCACCTGCATGGAAATGCTCGAGCACGTGCCCGACCCGGCCTCGATCGTGCAGGCCGCCGCCAAACTGGTCAAACCGGGCGGCCATGTGTTCTTCTCGACCTTGAACCGCAACCCGAAGTCCTACCTGTTCGCCGTCATCGGCGCGGAATACATCCTGCGCATGCTGCCGCGCGGAACCCACGACTATGGCAAATTCATCACGCCGGCCGAACTGTCGCAATATGCGCGCCTGGCCGGCCTGCAGGTCGACAGCCTCAAGGGCCTGACCTACAATCCGCTCACCAAGATCTATTCGCTCAACAACGACACCGATGTGAACTACATGGTGGCGTGCAGCAAACCTCTCTGATCCGGCTTTTCATCTTCCTATGACTCTCCCGACCGTCCTGCCGGCACCGCGTGCCATCCTGTTCGACCTCGATGGCACGCTGGCCGACACCGCGCCCGACCTCGCGGCCGCCGTCAACTGGCTGCGCACCGAGCGCGGCTTGCCTCCGACCCCGTACGCGGTGCTGCGTCCGACGGCCTCGGCCGGCGCGCGCGGCATGATCGGCGCCGCCTTTGGCCTCGGTCCCGGCGATGAGGGCTATGAAGAGCTGCGCCTGCAGTGGTTCGACCGCTACCAGGACAACATGGCCGTGCACAGCACCTTGTTCGGCGGCGTCGCCGAACTGCTGCTGGGCATCGAAGAGGCCGGCATGGCCTGGGGCGTGGTCACCAACAAGCCGGCGCGCTTTACCGATCCCCTGATTCCGCAGATCGGCCTGTCGCATGCGGGCTGCGTGGTCTCGGGCGACACCACCCCGCGCGCCAAGCCGCATCCGGACCCGCTGCTCGAAGGCGCGCGCCGCCTCGGCGTCGATCCGCAGCATTGCTGGTACGTGGGCGACGACAAGCGCGACATCGAAGCCGGACAAGCGGCGGGCATGCTCACGGTCGCCTGCAACTGGGGCTATTGCGGCGCCATCGAGCCGTCCACCTGGGGCGCGGACTACCTGCTCGACACCCCGACCGACCTGCTGCAGACCCTGCGCAGTGTGGTGGAAACGGCACGCCTGGCCGAGCGCGCGGCCTGAGTCTTTCCCCTGGCGTGCCGCCTGGTCCGCTTACATCTCCTTACGACTGATACAGGCTCCGGTCTATCTCCAAGCCGAGCCTGCCAGTAATCTACTCCCATACGACAACACATTGTCATCTAGGAGCAGAACATGGAAACCACCGCACGCCTTAACCGCATTCATCCCCTGATGGCCGCCGCCGCCGCATCGGTCGTGATCGTCAGCCTGACCGGCGCCGCCGCCATTACCGGCCTCCTGCCGAGCTCGAACAGCGCGCCCGACACCCTGGCAGCCAACCCGGCCTATGCCTACCAGCAGCCAGGAATGGTCCCGATGACCAATGCCCAGGGCCAGCTCGTGATGGTGCCGGCCGCAGCCGTGCAAGGCCAGGGGGCAACGCCGTTTGCGGCAGCCCAGGTCACGCCGCAGATGGCGATGCAGCTGGCGGCCGGTCCGCAGCAGCAATACCAGCAGCCGATGCCGCTGGCAGGCCAGCCGGTAGCCTACATGCAGCAGGCAGCCCAGCCTGCGCCTGTGGTGGTGAAAGAAGTAATCAGGGAAAAGCCGGTGGTGCGCGTGGTCGAGAAGACCCGCGTGGTGCACCATCACCATACCGCCAAGGCCACCCGCGCCAGCGAGCCGCGCTACTACGCGCAGCCTGCCCCGGCACCGGCCCAGCCGAACTATGTCGGCATCGGTACCGGCGCCGTCATCGGCGGCCTGATCGGTAACCAGATCGGCGGCGGCAACGGCAAGAAGCTTGCTACCGTGGCCGGCGTGATCGGTGGCGGCTTCCTCGGCAACGAGATTGCCAACCGCAACCGCTAAGCTGCACTTCCCCCCGCAAACACCGCAGGCGCCTTCAGCCTGCGGTTTTTTTCCGGAAAATGCAGACGATGATGTCGCTCGGGAAAATGCGCAGCACGGGAATCGCGCACAGGATGGCGATGTATTGGACCCACAGCGACAGCGGCGAGACATTGCCCGCGCAGCTCAGGCGCTCGCGCAGGCCCCTGGCGCGCAGGGCCGGCAGTTCTGCGCTGTCGACCAGCTCGAAACCGCGCCCCGCGACCAGCGTCGACAGGTTGTGCGGGCTGAAATAATGCACGTGCGGCGATGGCAGGTCTTTTTGCCACAGACGCTCGAAGGGCGTACGCCACCCGAGGCGGGCGATAAATTTTGACAACTGGTAAAAAAACCCGCGGCTGCTGGGCAGGTTGAGGATCAGGATGCCCTCGTGGTCGAGGCGCTGGCGGCAAGCCTCGAGCGCACTGCCGATGTCCGGGATGTGTTCGATGACGTCGTTGAAGACGATCACGTCGAAGCGTTCGTCATCGCGCAAGACATCCGGGAAGAAGCCGGCGCGCACCGGCAGGCCACGCGCCGCGGCGCGCGAACCGACCACCGCGTCGGGCTCGACGCCGAGCACGTCGAAATCGTCGCGCGCCGTCTCCAGGAACCAGCCATGGGCGCTGCCCACGTCGAGCAGCCTGCGTGCCCCGGGCCGCGCATGCCGTTTGGCGTACTGGACGATCGCGCGGAAGTTCTCGAGCCGCAGCGCCTTCAAGCCGGCTTCGCGCTCGGCCTCGTTGACCTCGGGGCCCGTATGCTCGTTGATCGCCACCGACAGCGCCGCACTTTCATAGTGGCAGGCCGGGCAGGTCGCATGCCATGCCGCGAGCCCTGCCGTTTGACGATTACCGCAGACGATACAGACCATTGTCATTCCTTGTCGAAAGAACACATGCAGACTGTGTAACCCGACCATGATATGGCAGTTTTGACATGCTTTGTGCATAATCGCGGACTGCTTGACATTCGCCGCGATTTACGCCGTGCTACGCACGCAGACAAATTGGA
Organism: Telluria sp. ZB4P37; assembly: GCF_059685855.1. Taxonomy (NCBI): domain Bacteria; kingdom Pseudomonadati; phylum Pseudomonadota; class Betaproteobacteria; order Burkholderiales; family Oxalobacteraceae; genus Telluria; species Telluria sp. ZB4P37. The sequence goes on along the minus strand of NZ_JCASID010000011.1, from coordinate 839 downwards.
GTACAATGGAAGTTCGTTGGGGGCGACCTGGTTTCGACGTGGGTTGCGAAGCAGCGCAGGGCATACCGAGGACTGGTTACCTCGTAAATACATCCAGAAAATCAATAACTGCAAACGATAACTCGTACGCACTCGCAGCTTAATTGCTGCTAGCTCTACAACACCTCGCCCCTGGGGTGGCCGCAAGGCAGTAGAGTCATTTACAGGGGCTCGCAGTAGGCTGGGTTACTTAGTCGACTGTTAAATAATAGGTAACTCGCTTGTACAAAGGGTGCACATCCCCGTTGTCCAGGTTAAATTAATTGATAGTGCTAAGTATGTAGAACTGTCTGTAGAGTGCTTGCGGACGCGGGTTCGATTCCCGCCGCCTCCACCAACCGCATTTTTTTGATTGCGCGACCAACGCAGTCCGAAGTAGTCCGAAGCCGTCCATCGTGACGGCTTTTTTTCGTCCGTCCCTCTACGCCCACTCCTCCCGAAGTTGATCATAAGATACACAAGGTCGTCCAAACTGGACATCCCTTGTACTTACACTGCCGAGCACTTTTGAGGGTATTATCCAAGGTATCGAACGCACAACATCTTGGAGGATGACCATGGCTGGGGGTATCGAGAAAAGGCTGACCGAGAAGACGATCAAGGCGTGGAAGGACAAGGCCAAGCCCGGCAGCAAGCTGGCCGACGGTGGCGGCCTGCACCTGTTCATGACCCCCGCTGGCACCCACTGGTGTCCAAGATAATTCGATACCTCTTCACTAGAGTGCCCCCGGCCGCTTCGAGGGCACTGTTCTAGCTTGTTTTGGACGCGTTCGGGCAGGCTTCGTGTTGATCACGGGAGG
>NZ_JCASID010000010.1:0-193533 GCF_059685855.1 Telluria sp. ZB4P37 | reverse complement strand
CACCTGAAGATCAAAGCATTCTTCGGACGCAGTCCAAATGCCGTGCATATCCAAATTGTGACGGCCTTGATTTCATACTTGCTGGTCGCGTTGTACAAGCAGGCGCATGGCATCAACCACACGCTATGGCATTGCCTCAGCCTGATTACTGCCACTTTGTTCGAGCCTCCCGTGATCAACACGAAGCCTGCCCGAACGCGTCCAAAACAAGCTAGAACAGTGCCCTCGAAGCGGCCGGGGGCACTCTAGTGAAGAGGTATCGAATTATCTTGGACACCAGTGCGCCTGCGCGGGGATGACGTGCCTTGGGACGTGGCCGCGCGGCATTGCACCACTAGCCTCAAGACCGTCATCCCGGCGCGGGCCGCGATCCAATTCAGCAGAATACCGACAGCGCACAAACAGAAACGGCGGCCCGCGGGCCGCCGTTTTCAGAAGTACGGAAGACGCTTACTTCACGCCGTGCATCAGTTTCTGGATCAGCGGTGCGAGCAGGAACAGCAGCCCGCCGCCGATCAGAAGGATCCAGAAGCCCGAGGTGTAGCCGTCCAGTGCCGAGGCCACCGACATGCCCTGGTCGCCCGAGACGTGCGAGGCGAAGATGCCCGACAGATTGTTGCCGATACCGGTCGACAGGAACCAGCCGCCCATGCCCAGGCCCACCAGGCGGGTAGGAGCGAGCTTGGTGACCATCGACAGGCCGATCGGCGACAGACACAGTTCACCGATCGACTGGATCGTGTACACGGCCAGCAGGGTCCATGCCGGGATCTGGCCGACTGGGTCCAGCAGCTGCGACAGCGCGTACATCAGCAGGCCGAAAGCCAGGCCGTTGATGATGATGCCCAGGCCGAATTTGCGCGGGATCGACGGGTTGACGTTGCGCTTGCCCAGCATGACCCAGATCGCGGCGACGATCGGCGCGAAGATGATGATCGCGACGGCGTTCACCGACTGGAAGTAGGCCACCGGGATTGCCCAGCCGAAGAAGTCGCGGTTGACGATCTGGTCGGCCAGGAAGGTGAACGAGCTGCCGGCCTGCTCGAAGAAGCACCAGAACAGGATGTTGAAGAAGAAGATGATCATCATGGCGATGGTCTTGTCGCGCGCGACCTTGCCTTCGCGGACGCCTTCGACGATCAGCATCAGGGCCAGGATGACGAACATCACCGACAGCACGATCTGCAGGGTGGCCGCGCCCAGGCGCAGCAGCAGGTAGACCACCGGGATCACGACCAGCGCACCGACGATCACGCCGATCAGGCGCTTCGAGCTGGCCAGTTCGCCGACCGGGGCGCCGATGCCCTTGAGCTGCTTGCGGCCGATGAAGAACCAGACCAGCGCCAGCAGCATGCCGAAACCGGCAGCCGCGAACACGATCTTGTAGGCCGGGGTCGAGCCGTCGCCGAATTCCTGCGCCAGCAGGCCGGTCACGATCGGTGCGAAGAAGGCGCCGGCGTTGATGCCCATGTAGAAGATCGTGAAGCCCGAATCGCGGCGGGTGTCGTGCAGCGAATACAGCTGGCCGACCATGGCCGAGATGTTCGGCTTGAACATGCCGTTACCGACGATGATGGTCGCCAGGCCGAGCTTGAAGATATCTTCGTTCGGCAGCGTGATCATGAACAGGCCGGCCGCCATGAAGACGGCGCCGACCAGGATCGAGCGCTGGTAGCCGATGACGCGGTCGGCCACATAGCCGCCGAAGACGGCGCCGGCATACACCAGCGCGAGGTAGGAACCGTAAATCAGGTTGGCGTCGGCCTGGCCGACGGCATCGCCGCCGTGGAACTGGGAGACGATGTAGAGCACGAGGGCCCAACGGATGCCGTAGAAGGCGAAGCGCTCCCAGAACTCCGTCATGAACAGCATCCACAGTGGCGCCGGGTGGCCCATGATCTGTTTGAACTCTGGAATGGCCTTATTGCCAGGTGTAGCAGCTGCACCGCTCATGCGGGTCCTCCCGAAATAGTTATCTGAATAGACGTTTTTTTAATGGAGCGATCGGTTGCCCGAAAATTCCAACTGGCACGCATTTTAGTGTAAATCGGTCACCGCAAGCGAACTTTTTCGGGCTGTGGTATTGACGGTCGAAATTGGTGCGGAACCTGCCGCGATATGCCCTTGTGCGGTGCCCGCATATTGCCCTTATCGTGGGGGCAAAACCTTGCACTTTGGCGTATATTGGTAACCAGCCAGACCGTTTCATCGCCAGATAGGGAAAACAAAATCATGACCCATGAAGTAGTCGATATCCTCATTTCTCCGGAAGGCCGCCTCGAAGTCCTGTCGAAAGCAGAAGTCACCAAGCTCCTGGACACCAGCAAGGGCGGTTTGTACGATATTTTCCGCAAGTGCGCACTTGCTGTGCTCAATAGCGGCAGTTCGATCGACGATGGCAAGGAGCTGCTGGAACGCTACCGCAGTTTCGACATCAGCATCCTGCAGCGCGAACGCGGCATCAAGCTCGATATCCGCGGCGCCCCCGCCATCGCCTTCGTCGACGGCAAAATGATCCGCGGTATCCACGAGCACCTGTTTTCGGTGCTGCGCGATATCGTCTATGTCCATTTCGAAGTGACCGACAATCCGCGCTTCGATTTGAATCGCCCGGATGGCATCACCGACGCCGTCTTCCATATCCTGCGCAATGCGAACGTGCTGCAGCCGCAGCGCAGCCCGAACCTGGTGGTGTGCTGGGGCGGACACTCGATCAGCCGCATCGAATACAACTACACGAAAGAAGTCGGCTATGCGCTGGGCCTGCGCGAGCTCGATATCTGCACCGGCTGCGGTCCCGGCGCCATGAAAGGGCCGATGAAAGGCGCGGCGATCGGTCACTCCAAGCAGCGCATGAGCGGCGGGCGCTATCTCGGAATATCCGAGCCGGGCATTATCGCGGCCGAATCGCCCAACCCGATCGTGAATGACCTGGTGATCATGCCCGACATCGAGAAGCGCCTGGAAGCCTTCGTGCGCACCGGCCACGGGATCATAGTCTTCCCGGGCGGCGCGGGCACGGCCGAGGAGATCCTGTATATCCTCGGTATCCTGCTGCATCCGGAAAACGCCGAAACGCCTTTCCCGCTCATCTTCACGGGCCCGGCGACCTCGCGCGCGTATTTCGACCAGATCGACGAGTTCATCGGGCTGACCCTCGGCCCGGCGGCGCAGCGCCGCTACAAGATCATCATCGACGATCCGGCACTGGTGGCCAGGGAGATGTCCGCCGGGATTGCCGAAGTGCGGGGCCACCGCAAGGCGCACAGCGACGCCTATTACTTCAACTGGCGGCTCAAGATCGATCCGGAATTCCAGAAGCCGTTCCGCCCGACGCACGAGAACATGCGCAACCTGAAACTGCACCGCAACCAGGAAGCGCACGTGCTGGCGGCCAATCTGCGCCGCGCGTTCTCGGGCATCGTTGCCGGCAACGTGAAGGAAGAGGGCATCCGCGCGATCGAGCAGTTCGGCAAGTACGAGATCCAGGGCGAAAGCGCGATCATGGGGCCGATGGATGCGCTGCTGGCGTCCTTCGTGGAGCAGAGCCGCATGAAGTTGCCGGGGAAGGCGTATACGCCTTGCTATACGGTCGTTCAATAGTCGCTTGATATCAATCAGGACCATTGGCCGATCAGCACTAGGGTTACCCGTACTGCTGAAAACCAAAAGGCGGCCCTGCTTTCGCACGGCCGCCTTTTTTATTCAATTGAGCCGCGTCAGCGGCTCAACGCTCAGTCTTCCTTGCGCAAATGTGGGAACAGCAGTACGTCGCGGATGTTCGGCGAGTCGGTAATCAGCATCATCAAACGGTCGATGCCGATGCCGCAGCCGCCGGCCGGCGGCATGCCGTATTCCAGCGCGCGGATGTAGTCGGCGTCGAAGAACATCGCTTCCTCGTCGCCCGCATCTTTGGCGGCCACCTGCGCCAGGAAGCGTGCGGCCTGGTCTTCGGGATCGTTCAGCTCCGAGAAGCCGTTGGCGATCTCGCGGCCCACCATGAACAGTTCGAAGCGCTCGGTGATCCCTTCGCGCACGTCAGAGGCGCGTGCCAGCGGCGAGACTTCGACCGGATAGTCGATGATGAAGGTCGGCTCCCACAGCAGGGCTTCGGCGGTCTCTTCGAACAGCGACAGCTGGAGCGAACCCAGGCCCGCGGTGGCGAACGGCTTGACGCCGAATTTCTTCAGTTCCTGCTTGATGAACTCCGGGTCGTTCAGCTGCTCCGGGGTATAGCCAGGCGCGTACTTGTCGATCGCTTCGACGATGGTCAGGCGCTGGAAGGGCTTGGACAGGTCCAGCTCACGGCCGCCATAGGTCAAGACCGCGCTGCCGTTCGAATCGATCGCCGCCTGGCGGATCACCTGCTCGGTGAAGTTCATGATCCACTTGTAGTCGGTATAGGCCGCATAGAATTCCATCATCGTGAATTCCGGGTTGTGACGGACCGACACTCCTTCGTTGCGGAAGTTGCGGTTGACCTCGAACACGCGGTCAAAACCGCCCACCACCAGGCGCTTCAGGTAGAGCTCCGGCGCGATGCGCAGGTACATTTCCATGTCCAGCGCGTTGTGGTGGGTGACGAAAGGCTTGGCCGCGGCGCCGCCCGGGATCGGGTGCAGCATCGGGGTCTCGACTTCCATGAAGCCGTTTTCTTCCATGAAGCGGCGCATCGACGACATCGCGGCGGTACGCGCCTTGAAGGTGCGGCGCGTCTCTTCGTTCATGATCAGGTCGACGTAGCGCTGGCGGTACTTGGTCTCCTGGTCGGCCAGGCCGTGGAACTTGTCCGGCAGCGGACGCAGCGCCTTGGCGATCAGACGCAGCTTGGTGACCTTCACGGTCAGCTCGTCGACCTTGGTCTTGAACAGCGTGCCTTCGATGCCCAGGATGTCGCCCAGGTCATAGGTGCGCAGGGCGTCCATGGCGGCTTCGCCGGCGGAATCGAGGGTGACGTAGATCTGGATGCGGCCGGAAGCGGCCGGACCCGAGCTGTCTTGCAGGGTGGCGAAAGCGGCCTTCTTGCCCGCTTCGCGGCGCAGCATCATGCGGCCGGCCATCACCACGGGAATCGGTTCGGCTTCCAGCTCTTCGCGGGTCTTGCCTTCATAGCTGGCCACCAGGTCGGCAGCCTTGTGCTGGGGGACGAAGTCGTTCGGGAAGGCGATGCCCTGCTGGCGGATGGTGGCCAGCTTGGCACGGCGCTCGGCCATGATCTTGTTTTCATCAAACGCCGGTGATGGCGACTGGTCTTGGTTTTCCGTAGTCATGATGGAGTGGTCGTTCTTATTGGGTTATTCAGGTGAAAAGCAGCTCGGCCGGCAGTTCGGAGAAGTTGGCGGCGATGGCAATCACATTGTCGAATTCGGCGAAGCTGGAAGCGGGCAGGGTGGTGGTGAGCACCACGCAGCGCATGCCTGCGCGGCGCGCCGCTTCCACGCCCAGCGGCGCGTCTTCGAACACGATGCAGTCCTCGGGCGCGATGCCGCACAATTCGGCCGCCTTCAGGAACACGTCCGGATGCGGCTTGCCGCGGGCGACATCGGCCGCGCCGACGACCACGCCGAAGTGGCGGCGCAGGTCCAGGCCATCGAGGGTGAACTCGATGTTCGCTGGCGGCGCCGCGGTGGCCACGGCCAGCGCGATGCCCTCGGCCTGTGCGCGCGCGACGAGCACATCGAAGCCGCTTACCGTCTTGCGATGCGGGGCGTAGATCTCGCGGTAAACCGATTCCTTCTCGTGGTTGAGCACCGCGACCTCATCGTCGTCCAGGTGCTCGCCCAGGGTCGAGCGGATGATCTCCTTGCCCTGGCGGCCGGCGGTGGTGCGGAAGAATTCGTCCGCATCGATGCTTTGTCCGCGCCGCTCGAAGAAGGTGATCCAGGACTGCGTGTGGAAGTCCATGTTGTCGACGATGGTGCCGTCCATGTCGAAGACGAAGGCGCGCTTGGCTCGCATCACGCGCCGACGCCCTGCTTGAGCGACGCCGAGATGAAGTCGTCCAGGTCGCCGTCCAGCACGTTCTTGGTGTTGCCGGTCTCGAAACCGGTACGCAAGTCCTTGATGCGCGACTGGTCCAGCACGTAGGAACGGATCTGGTGGCCCCAGCCGACGTCGGTCTTGGAGTCTTCCAGCTTCTGCTGCTCGCTCATGCGGTTGCGCATCTCGAGCTCGAACAGCTTGGCGCGCAGCATGTCCCACGCTTCGGCCTTGTTGCGGTGTTGCGAGCGGTCGTTCTGGCACTGCACGACGATGCCCGATGGGCCGTGCGTCAGGCGCACCGCGGAATCGGTCTTGTTGATGTGCTGACCACCCGCGCCGGACGCGCGGTAGGTGTCGATGCGCACGTCGGCCGGGTTGATCTCGATCTCGATCGAATCGTCCACTTCCGGATACACGAACAGCGAGGTGAACGAAGTGTGGCGGCCGTTGGCCGAGTCGAATGGCGACTTGCGCACCAGGCGGTGCACGCCGGTTTCAGTGCGCAGGTGGCCATAGGCGTACTCGCCATCGACCTTGATGGTCGCGGTCTTGATGCCGGCGACTTCACCGTCGGATTGTTCCAGGATCTCGGCCTTGAAGCCCTTGCGTTCGCAATAGCGCAGGTACTGGCGCAGCAGCATCGAGGCCCAGTCCTGGGCTTCGGTGCCGCCGGCGCCGGCCTGGATGTCGATGAAGCAGTTCGCATGGTCCATCGGGTTGGAGAACATGCGGCGGAACTCCATCTGCTCGATGATCTTCCCGACGGCTTCGACGTCAGCGCTGACCGCCTCCATGGTGTCGTCGTCGCCTTCTTCGCGCGCCATGCCGAACAGGTCGGCAGCGTCCGCGAGATCGGCTTTCGCCTTCTCGAGCGTGTGCACGACGCCTTCCAGCGCCTTCTTTTCTTTACCGAGATCCAGGGCCCGCTTCTGGTCGTTCCAGACGGTCGGATCTTCGAGTTCTTCGTTGACCTGCTCTAGTTTCTCTGACTTCCGATCGAAGTCAAAGATACCTCCGAAGTTCGGCTTCACGACCGGTCAGGTCGTTAAGCAGGGCGGAAATGGCGTTGATGCGTTCAGCTTCCATGGTCTGGGCAATCCGGTAAGTAGGTTAAATCGAACCTTCGATTATACCCCAGGACGCTCCTGGAGCAGCAGCACGGCTAGCCCTGGTGCCGGCATTCCTTGCCCCATGGCCCGGCGCTGCCTTATCATCGCCCGGTTCTCTACCCCGGATCCGCCATGGCCACCTTCCTGCGTTATCAAACCTACATCGCGCTGCTGCCCGCGCTCATCAGCCTTCCTGCCTTGGCCGCCAAGAAGCCGGCAAGCGGCACGACCACGCTGCTCTCCGTGCTGGAAACCACCGACCTGCATGCCAACGTGGTCGGCTACGACTACTACAAGCTGGTGGCCGAGCCTTCGCATGGCCTGGATCGCACCGCGACGCTCATCCAGCAGGCGCGCAAGGAATTCGCCAATACCCTGCTGCTCGATAATGGCGACACGATCCAGGGTAATGCACTGGCCGATTACCAGGCCCTCGTGAAGCCGCTGGGCTGTGGCGAGACCCTGGGCATCTACAAGATCATGAACCGATTGAAATACGACGGTGCGGCGATCGGCAACCACGAATTCAACTACGGGCTGGGCTTCCTCAGCCAGGTGACGGGCAGCCGCTTCCAGGTCGCCGGCATCAAACAGAAAAAGCGCTGCGCCGGCCCGGCCTTCCCCATGGTGCTGGCCAACGTCTACAGCAGCAAGACGAAGAAGCCGCTGTTCAGCCCTTACACGATCATCGACAAGCAGGTCAGCGCATTTGATGCGAAGGGCAAGCCGGTCACCGCGACCGTACGGGTCGGGATCATCGGTTTCACGCCGCCGACCATCATGTCCTGGGATAAGCGCTGGCTCGAGGGCCGCGTTTACACCACCGGCGTGCGCGAGGCGGCGCGGAAATACCTTCCCCAGATGCGCAAGAAGGGCGCGGATCTCGTCATCGCCATCTCCCACGGTGGCCTGGATAACGGCCCGTACACGCCGGCGATGGAAAACGCCAGTTGGCACCTGGCGCGGGTCGCAGGCATCGATGCCATGCTGCTGGGACATTCGCACCAGCTGTTCCCCAACAGTACCAGCAACGTCCCGCAATTCAACCTGCCCGGCGTGGACAAGGCCAGGGGAACAGTGCACGGCGTGCCGACGGTGATGGCTAACCTGTGGGGCAAGCACCTGGGCGTGATCCAGCTGCAGCTCAGGCATGACGGCAAGCGCTGGATGGTGGACAAGGACAAAACGGTCGTCGAAACGCGCGCCGCGCAAACGGGCGGCAAGACCTTCGTCGATGCCGATCCCGCCGTGATGGCCCTTGTGAAGGAAGAGCACGAGGCGACCATCCGCTACGTAAAGACGCCGGTGGGCTCGACCGATTTCCGCATGTCGAGCTATTTCGCCGACGTGGGTGACGTCTCGGCCATTGAGGTAGTCAACCAGGCGCAGGCCGCTTACGTGGCGGACTACGTCGCAGCCAACCTGCCGCAGTACAAGGGCCTGCCGGTGCTGTCGGTATCGGCGCCGTTTAAAAGCGGCGTGGCCGGGCCGGCGGACTACACGGACGTGAAGCCGGGCGACCTCGCGCTGAACAATGCGGCCGACCTCTATTTGTACCCGAACGCGCTGTATGCGGTGAAGGTCAACGGCGCCCAGCTCAAGGCATGGCTGGAAAAGTCTGCCCAGCGTTTCAATACGATCGATCCGTCGAAGCCTGAAGCGCAGCCGCTCGTCAATGCGGCGGTGCCGGGCTATAACTTCGACACGATGACTTCGCTTGAGGTGTCCTACGAGATCGACGTGACCAGCGCGCCGGGCGACCGGATTCGCAACCTGTCCTGGCGCGGCAAGCCGGTGGCGCCCGGGCAGGCGTTCCTGGTCGCGACCAATAACTACCGGGCCAGCGGCGGTGGCAACTTCCCGGCCCTGGACGGCAGCCTCACCGTCATCGCTTCGCCCGACAACAACCGCGACATCCTGATTGCTTACGTGAAGAAGGCGAAGCAGCTGACGCGCCAGGCAAACGGAACAGCGCGCAGCTGGCGTTTTGTGCAAGTAAAGACGGCAGGGCCGGTGGTGTTTTCTTCGGCCCCCGGCATGATCGGCCTGGCGCATGAGGCGGGCCTGCACAACGTCACGCAGTTGGCGGCGGACGACGGACGCGGCAAGGGTGCGGCGCTGTACGCGGTGGACCTGTCGAAATGAAGCGGGGTTTGATTGCGGCGCTGGCTGCCCTGGTGCTGGCCCAGCCCGTGATGGCGCAGCATGGTGACGAAGGCGATATCGCTTTCCGGCGGGCCCTGGCCTACCGCAGCGGCGATCCTGCACTGGCCGCGCACTGGCTGGGCGTGGCGGCGGCGCGCGGGATGCCGGAAGCGATGTTCGTGCTGGCGAACATGCTGCTGGACGGACAGGGCGTGCCGCGCGACGAAGCAGCGGCGCGGCGCTGGCTGGAGGCCGCGGCGGAGCTGGATTATCCGGAGGCGTGGCAGCAGCTGGCCTTGTTGGAGCCCGATCCGCAAAAGTCGGCCCGGTTGATGCGCAGGGCCGCGCATGCGTTGACGCATCGGGGTGAGGGGAAGCGTTAGCGGTTAGCGTTCAGCCTGGATTCCCCGCCTTCGCGGGAACCCAATTTGCTTGAGCAGCGACGAACGAACTTAATGCAGCGACCCCTTCTCCACCTGCACCAGCACAAACGGACTCACCACAGACGCCCACAGCGTCGCATCCGATTCGGTCCATGACAGCGCCTGCTGGTCGCTGACCCGGGCCAGCGTCCCTGCCGCCATCCACTTCGCAATGCTGTCCCTGTCGTCGTGCGCAATGCGCAGCGCCACGTCGATCAGGTCCAGCTCCGCGCTTACGTAGATCACCGACCCGCTCGCGAAATGGCGATCCAGCTCGCTCCATTTGACGCGGCCGGTTTCGCGGTTGATCTTGTCGTGCAGTTCGGTGTCTTTTTCTGGATTCGTCTTCATACGTTTTACGTCTTCAAATAATGTCGACCGCCGGTTGCGGCGAACCCGCCCATGTTAACCGATAGGTCTGCGCCTTGCGCACGTTCCCCACCAGTGCGGGACGAAAGCAGGCAAGGTTGATTCCGCCCGGATGGCGCACGCTCGGATAGATGATGCCCATCGAGCCCGCCTCCAGCAGCTCGCCGGCCAGGGCCTGCGAAGCGATATAGCTGCCCGGGTCGAGGCAGGCTGTATGCGCCTCCACGCCGCGCAAGTCGTGGAAGGCGGCGCTGAAATCCGCCAGCAGCGACTGGTAGGTGACGCTGTCGTCGAAGCGGTTGATTTCCTGGTATTCGACGGTCTTGTGGAAGATGACTTCGCACAGCGCCGTCTCGGCCGCGAAGGCGCAATACCATGCGCCGCGCTCGCCGTCGTTGAAGCGGCTGCCTTCCGGGCGGGCATAGGTGTAGGCCGCGTTGATGATGCGGAAGTTCGGCACGCCGAACACCAGTTCGTCCATACCGATGCCGGGCAGCAGGCCGGACTCGCCGCGCAGGCGCTCGTTGGTGGCGTTGTCGAGGTCGAACAGGTCGCGCAGGATGTCATGGTTCTCGGCCAGCGGCGCGAGGACGGAATCCTCGACGTCGGCGAAGCGCGACGGGATCAGGCGGCAAGTATCGATCTGGCGCAGCTGGGTAAGTTTATGCAGCACCGGCAAGATCAGAGGCCTCCGCGGCGCGCGTCCAGCAATTTGCGCACGGTCTGCATGGCGATCAGGCCGCCCCCCAGCATATAGGCGAGCGGCGTGCGGCCGGCGAAGACGGGATTGGTGTTCGGGAGATGGATCCATTCGTCGGCGAGCTTGTCGCCGTAGAGGATGTGCAGGGCCTTGTAGATGCCGAGCAGGTAAGACACGCGGGTAATGCGGTCGACTTCGAGCACCCGGTCGGGATGCTTCTTCCAGTCGTAATACGAGGACGACGAGAGGCCGCCAAGCAGCTCGCGCGCATCGTCGTCGCGCACGCCCCAGGCGGCTGCCAGCTTGAAAAAACCTTTTAATGCGGAGCTGGAAAGCCGCTCGCGCTCGCTGCGCGAATTCAGGTCGACCAGCACCGCCGTCTCAAACCGGCTCTTCGGGTAGCAGTAGGCTAGGCTCATGGAATCCTCCGTATTTGGACTCTTTATACTCCGATTCCGTAATCATTGCAACTATGAGTTGTAATGAGTGGACACCCATGACAGAATTATTAATCTTGCAAATTAGAAAGGCTTAGGAAAGGATCAACCAATGCGCCTGCGTTTGCTTTCTGTTGTTTCTGTATGCCTGATGCTGCTTGCCGCCACGGCTGCCGGCGCGCGCGAATCGAATGGCGACCTGAAAAAACAGGTCATGGATGCGGAACGCGCTTTCGCCTCCACCATGAAAACCCGCGATATCGACGGCTTTGCGCGTTTCCTGGCCGATGAGGCGATTTTCATGTCGGCCCAGGGCAAGCTGCGCGGCAAGGGCGCGATCGTCAAGGGCTGGCGCCAGTTCTATGCCGGGGCGCAGGCCCCGTTCTCGTGGGAGCCGGAAGAAGTCGAGGTGGTGGAATCGGGCACGCTGGCGTATAGCGGCGGGCCGGTATTCGATGCCGCCGGCAAGCGCATCGGGCGCTTCAATTCGATCTGGCGTTTGAAAGCGCCGGGACAATGGGAAGTGGTATTCGACCGCGGCTCGGATTTCGGTTTGCCGCCACCAAAGAAATGATGAACGGCGGGCCGGCGCCCGCCATCCGAATTCATGCGGATTCGGCGTGCTCGACCAGCAGCTGTACTTTCGTGACGCCGTTATATTCGTTCGCGTCCAGCCTGAACGCCACCCGCGCCCGGTCCGCCAGGCTGGCGGTATGCCCGAACCAGATCGCATCGTAACGCCGGCCGTTCTTTTCCAGCAGCAGTTTCAGGTGCCGCTCTTTCAATATGCGCTGGCTGACCACGCGGAATTCGTCGCAGAATACCGGCGGCGCAAAGCCCTGGCCCCAGACCTGCCCATCCATCAGCTCGATGAACTGGGTCGAGTAATACTCATCCTCGAGCGGCCCGTCGGTCTCGACGATGCGCTCGAGCTGCGCCGCGGTCAGCCAGGCATTGCCGACCGCTTCGAAGGCCTGCGAAAAGGTGTCGAAATGGTCGGCCCGGATGGTCAGGCCCGCTGCCATCGCATGCCCGCCGAACTTGTCGATCAGGCCCGGTACGCGCTTGGACACCAGGTCGAGCGCGTCGCGCAGGTGGAAGCCCGGGATCGAGCGGCCCGAGCCCTTGATCCAGCCATCCATGCCCGGTGCGAAGGTAATCGTCGGCCGGAAGAATTTTTCTTTGAGGCGCGAGGCGACGATGCCGATCACGCCCTGGTGCCAGCCCTGGTCGAACACGCTGATCGTGCTGCTGCTGGCCGGCTCGAAGCTGTCCAGGTGCAGCAGGGCGGTGTCCTGCATGTCCGCTTCGATCTCGCGGCGCTTGAGGTTGATGTCGTTGAGCTGCTGGGCGATGGCCCAGGCGCGGCCCGGGTCGTCGGTGACCAGGCATTCGATCCCGAGCGACATGTCTTCCAGCCGGCCGGCGGCATTCAGGCGCGGGCCGAGCGCGAAGCCCAGATCGAAAGGCGAGGCGCAGCGCGCTTCGCGGCCCGCCACCCGGAACAGCGCGGCCACGCCGGCATGCATGCGGCCCGCGCGCATGCGCTTGATGCCCTGCGCGACCAGGATGCGGTTGTTGGCGTCCAGCCGCACCACGTCGGCCACGGTGCCCAGGGCCACCAGGTCGAGCAGGCTGTCGAGCTTGGGCTGGGTCCGGGCGTCGAACACGCCGCGCCGGCGCATTTCGGCGCGCAGCGCCAGCAGCACGTAGAACACCACGCCCACGCCGGCCAGGTGCTTGCTCGGGAAGCCGCACTCGGGCTGGTTCGGGTTGACGATCACGCGCGCCGGCGGCAGGGCGTCGCCCGGCAGGTGGTGGTCGGTGACAACCACCTCGATGCCGCGCCGGTTGGCTTCCAATACGCCGTCGATGCTGGCAATGCCGTTGTCGACCGTGATGATGATGTCCGGCGCTTTTTCACGCGCCGTGAGTTCGACGATCTCCGGGGTCAGGCCGTAGCCGTACTCGAAGCGATTCGGCACGATGTAGTCGACGGTCGCGCCCATCATGCGCAGGCCGCGCAGGGCGACCGCGCAGGCCGTGGCGCCGTCGCAGTCGTAGTCGGCGACGATGGTCATGCGTTTGCCGGCCGCGATGGCGTCGGCCAGGAAGACGGCTGCGGCATCGATCTGCATCAGCGCGCCGGGCGGCACGAGGGCCGCCAGTTCGCTGGAGAGCTCGCGGGCATCGACCAGGCCGCGCGAGGCATAGATGCGCGCCAGGACCGGGTGCACGCCGCCCTGGCGCAGCATCTCGGAGGTGCGGAAGGGGCAGGGGCGGGTGGTGATGCGGGTCATGGTGCCGGTGTTCGTGCTTTTTTCAGTGCTTGCAGGGTTCAAATCAGTCGATCCAGGGTCGGCCGGCGCCAGAACTTGCGTTGGGCCATGGCGGTGGTAGTGAATTCGGCAAGGGCGTCGCGGTGGCTCAATACCAGGTCCAGGCGCTTGACGCGGCCCTGCACCAGCGCCGCATGCAGGGGGGTGAACAGCTTGTCTTCCAGCTGCTGGACCTGCTGCAGCCAGATGCCCCAGTCGGCGGCGATCGCGGCGTCGGCCAGGCTGCCGACGTAGAGCAGGCCGTCCTGGGCCAGGGCGCCTTCGATGTCGTCCAGCGAGTCGGTCTTGCGGTTCGAAAGCGCACGGATCCAGCCCGGCGCATTGACGCTGGTGACCTGCCCGGCCAGCGGCGTGCCGGCGGCGGCAGCGCCCCACAGCCAGAAGGCGTTCACGGCCGGCAGGCGCTTCGCCTCGCGCGCGGCATTCACCGGATGGGTGTACCAGGCCATCTGCACTTCGTTCTGCAGCTTGCGGTAGGCCAGCGCGCGCGGCCCGCGCGGCACGAAGTCGGTCAGGTCCATGCCCACCACGGTGTCCGGCGTGGCCGTGTCGATATGCGCCCAGTCGTCGGCGCGCAGGAACCAGGTCTGGGCGTCGCCATAGCGCAGGGGCCGGCCGATTTCCTCGCACAGGGGCTGCGCCGCTTCGAACAGGGCGCGGCCTTCTCCTTCGCTCAAGCCGAGGTGGCGCAGGTCGGCCATCATCGAGTGGCTGCGCGCGATTTGCACGTGGGCCGGGTTGACGATGAACCAGGTACCGTCGCCGGGATCGATCCCGAAGCCGCACATGGCGGCGGCGGCGAAGGCCGGCTGCCCGTCCTGGGCCAGGCCAAGGATGCGCGCCAGCCACTGCTCGTGCGGCAAGGCGCGTGCGGTATCCACCGCCGCGCTGCGTTGATACGCATTGGTGCGGGTGAGCAGGGAGGCCAGCATCGGGGCCTGCAGGGCTCGTACCAGATCGGGCGCGAATTCGGGAAGCGGGAGCAGGTGGGGCAGGACAAGCGTTATGTGGGACATGCCGCCATTTTAAGGCAAATACTCCTATCGCGACGGTCATGCACCGGCCCGGTGCGGCCGAGCTGGAGCCCGAGCGCACGTTTTTGCGACAGGAAGCGCCGATGTCTGGCAAACTGTCGGGTTGGCAAACCAACAACCGGATTTCATGAGCATCACCCACAAGCTGCCCTACGAGTGGCAGGTCGGCCTGCGCTACACCCGCGCGGGCAAGCGCAGCGGGCGCAACAGCTTCATTTCCTTCATTTCGATGGCCTCGGTTGCCGGCATCGCGCTGGGCGCGGCCGCCCTGATCATCGTGCTGTCGGTGATGAACGGCTTCCAGAAGGAAGTGACGGCCCGGATGCTGTCGGTGCTGGCCCATGTGGAAGTATTCGACGCCAGCGGTTCGATGCCGAACTGGCGTGCATCGAGCCAGGAAGCCCTGCGCAACCCGGAAGTGCGCGCCGCCGCGCCTTTCGTCGAGACCCAGGCCATGCTGCTCAGCGACGGCGTGATGAAGCCGGTGCTGCTGCGCGGGGTCGATCCGGCGCAGGAAACGACTGTGTCGGACGTCGCCAAGCACATGCGCGAAGGCCGCTTCGACGTCATCGCCCCGGGCTCCTACAACATCATCATCGGCCGCGCGCTGGCGCAATCGCTCGACGTGCGCGTGGGCGACCGCATCACGCTGCTCATGGCCTCAAGCGGCGGCGGCGTGCCCGGCCAGGCCGCGGGCACCATGCCGCGCACGCGCCCGCTCACCGTGGCCGGGATCTTCGAGGCCGGCCATTTCGAGTTCGACTCGACGCTCGCTTTCGCCAACATCCAGGATGCGCAGGAGCTTGCCGCCGTGTCCGCCCCGGGCGGCCTGCGCCTGCGCCTGGCCGACATGCAGCGCGCGCCCCAGGTCGCCAGCCAGCTCCAGGCCAGCATGACGGGCGAATTGTTCATCCGCGACTGGTCGAAGGTCAATGCGATGTGGTTCGCCGCCGTCGAGTCGCAAAAGCGCATGATGTTCATCATCCTGACCATGATCGTGGCAGTGGCAGCCTTCAACCTGGTCTCGACCCTGGTGATGACGGTGCGCGACAAGCAGTCCGACATCGCCATCCTGCGCACCCTGGGCGCCTCGCCGCCCTCGATCATGACCATCTTCATGGTGCAGGGCACGCTGGTGGGCGTGCTCGGCGCGCTGATGGGCGTGGGGCTGGGTGTGCTGGTGGCACTGAATATCGACGTCATCGTGCCCTTCATCGAACGCAGCTTCAAGGTGCAGTTCCTGTCGCAGGAGGTCTACCTGATCAGCGAGATCCCGTCCGAGCTGCGCTGGGGCGACGTCGGCTGGATCGGCGGCGTGGCCGTGCTGCTGGCCTTCCTGGCCACGCTCTACCCGAGCTGGTCGGCTTCGCGCACCAAACCGGCGGAGGCGCTGCGCTATGAATAAGCCGGTGCCGAACCCTGTCCTGAACGAAGCTTGTATGGCACACTGCGGCCTTGAAAAACAAGGCTATACAGCATGAGCATCACCCAGAACCTGCCCTATGAATGGCTGGTCGGCCTGCGCTACACGCGCGCCGGCAAGGGAAGTAGCCGCAACAGCTTCATTTCCTTCATCTCCCTGATTTCCGTGTCCGGCATCGCGCTGGGCGTTGCCGCCCTGATCATCGTGCTGTCGGTGATGAACGGCTTCCAGAAAGAGGTCACCGACCGCATGCTGTCGGTGCTGGCGCACATCGAGGTGTTCGACAACCGCGGCAGCATGCCGGACTGGCGCGAAGCGGCACAGGCAGCCGCCCGCAACCCGGCCGTGCGCGGCGCCGCGCCTTTCGTCGAGACCCAGGGCATGCTGGTGGGCGAAGGCGTGATGCGTCCCTCGGTCATCCGCGGCATCCTGCCCGGCCAGGAAGCGCAGGTTTCGGATATCGGCAAACAGATCAAGGCCGGCAGCCTCGATGCCTTGAAGCCCGGCTCGTTCAACATCGTGCTGGGCTATGCGCTGGCGCGTGCGCTGAACGTGGGCATCGGCGACAAGGTGACCATGCTGCTGGCCAAAGGCCAGGTGACGCCGGCCGGCCTGCTGCCGCGCAGCCGCAGCTTTACCGTCGCCGGTATCTTCGAGGCCGGCCATTTCGAATTCGATGCGGCCCTCTCTTTCGTGCACATCGAGGATGCCGAGCGCATGGAGCGGCTGGATGCGCCGATGGGCCTGCGCCTGCGGGTCGAGGACATGCACGAGGCGCCGATCGTGGCCGGTGAGCTGAAGAAGAGCATGCCGGGCGACCTGGAAATGCGCGACTGGTCCAGGCTCAATGCCAACTGGTTCGCTGCCGTACAGACCGAAAAGAAGATGATGTTCATCATCCTCACCCTGATCATCGCGGTGGCCGCCTTCAACCTGGTGTCGACGCTGGTGATGACGGTGACCGACAAGCAGGCCGACATCGCGATCCTGCGCACCCTGGGCGCCTCGCCGCGCTCGATTCAAAAGATCTTCATGGTGCAGGGCGCGCTGGTGGGCATCCTCGGCACCTTGCTGGGCGTCGGCGGGGGCGTGCTGGTGGCCCTGAACATCGATACCATCGTCCCGTTTATTGAACATTTGTTGGGAGTGCAGTTCTTGTCGAAAGATATCTACCTGATCAGCGCCGTGCCGTCCGAGCTGCGCTGGCCGGACGTGGCCAGAATTGGCGGCGTCTCGGTGCTGCTGGCGTTTGTGGCGACCATTTACCCGAGCTGGTCGGCTTCGCGTGTGAAACCGGCGGAGGCGCTGCGTTATGAGTAATCCATCGAACAACGCTCCGGTGCTATCCTGCCGCGGCTTGGGCAAGACCTTCAAGCAGGGCGACTACACCGTCAAGGTGCTGGACGGGATCGACTTCGAGATCCACCGCGGCGAGCGGGTCGCCATCGTCGGCGCCTCGGGCTCGGGAAAATCGACGCTGCTGCACCTGCTGGGCGGCCTGGACACCCCATCGACCGGCGCCGTCACGCTGCTGGGCGAGGACTTCGCCACCCTGTCCGAAACCCGCCGCGGCGACCTGCGCAACTCGTCGCTGGGCTTCGTCTACCAGTTCCACCACCTGCTGCCGGAATTCTCGGCGCTGGACAATGTCATGATGCCGCTGATGATCCGCCGCGAAGCGCGCGAGACTGCGCTGCAGAAGGCCGAGACGATCCTGGGCCGCGTGAACCTTGGCAAGCGGGTCGTGCACCGGCCGGGCGAGCTCTCCGGAGGCGAGCGCCAGCGCGTGGCCCTGGCGCGCGCCCTGGTGACCCAGCCGGCCTGCGTGCTGGCCGACGAGCCCACCGGTAACCTCGACCACAGCACCGCCCAGACCATTTTCGATTTGATGCTGGAGCTGTCGCGCACCCTCGGCACGGCCTTTGTCATCGTCACCCACGACATGGAACTGGCGCGCCGCTGCGACCGCGTGCTGCGCCTGACCGAACACGGGCTGCAGCCGGCCGAGACCTGAACCATGTGGATCGACACCCATTGCCACCTCGACGCCCACGAATTCGGCGCGCAGTCACTGAACGTGGCGGCGCAAGCGGCAGGCGCAGGGGTATCGGTGATCGTGGCGATGGCGGTCGAAAGGGGTAATTTCGGCGCCGTCGCGGATCTCGCATCCAGGGCCCCGAACGTCAGCTATGCGCTGGGCATACACCCGATCTGCGTGCCCCAGGCGCAGGACGAAGACCTGGACGTGTTGCGCGCCGCCGTGGAAGCGGCGCTGGGCGACCCGGGTTTTGTCGGCATCGGCGAAATCGGCCTGGATTACTTCATCCCGCTGCTGTGCGAACCGGCCATGCGCGAGAAGCAGGAGCGCTTCTTCCGCGCGCAGTTGCGCATCGCCCGCGACTTCGAGCTGCCCGTGATGACCCACGTGCGGCGCTCGCAGGACCAGGTGCTCAAGCACCTGCGCCAGATCCGCCCACCTGGCGGGATCGCCCACGCCTTCAACGGCAGCTTCCAGCAGGCGCAGACCTTCATCGACCTGGGTCTGCACCTGGGCTTCGGCGGCGCCATGACTTTTACCCGCGCGCTCCAGATCCGCCGCCTGGCCACGGAGCTGCCCCTGGGATCCATCGTGCTGGAGACGGATTCGCCGGACATGGCGCCGAGCTGGATTCACCCGGGCCGGAATACCCCCGACCAGCTGCCGCGCATCGGCACCGCCCTGGCCGAACTGCGCGGGATCGGCGAAGCCGAGCTGCGCGAGGCCGTGCACCGCAATTCCCTCGCCGCGATCCCGCGGCTCGCATCCTTCCCGGGACTGTCGCCCGGCTGACCGCTTCCCGACCGTCTCCCCGCCGGGAAGTTCGTTTTTCTTGATGACGGGCCGCAATGCCCGGCTCTTCCGTTCTGCCAATATGCACTCTTCGCTGCGACGGCAGCCACGAGAACAGGGAGACGGACTTGGACAGTGCGAGCGAATTCCTGCGGATGCTGAGGCACGAGAAATCGCTGACGAGCGCCCATCGGCCCATCCGGCTGCGGCTCGGCCACGCCGACCACCTCTCCGACGAATTGCTGCTGCCCCAGCGCGTGCAGGGCCACGAATCCATCTGCGGCGGATTCGAATATGTCATTACCTGCGTCGCCGAAACGCCACGCATCCCGCTCAAGGAACTCATTGCGCTTCCCGCCGAACTGCAGCTGGTGACCGACCGCGGCCAGCTGCGCAGCATCTGCGGCATCGTGGCCGAGGCGCGCGCCGGCGACCATGACGGCGGCCTGGCCGTCTACCAGCTGGTCATGCGCGATGCGCTGGCGGTCATGGAAAAGCGCGTCAACAGCCGGGTATTCCGCTATCAGAACGAGCTCGAGATCGTGCAGGTCCTGTTCGACGAGTGGCGCCAATCGAACAGCGTCATGGCCAGCGCCTTCGACTACGAACTCGATCCCCTGTTCGACATGCGCCAGTTCCCGCCGCGCGAACAGACCATGCAGTACAACGAGTCCGACGCGTCGTTCGTGCGGCGCCTGCTCAAGCGGCGCGGCATCGGCTGGACCTTCCGCCCGGGGCGCGCGCGCGCCGGCGCGGCAGAGCAGGAATCCGACGACACCCCCGTCCACACCCTGGTGATGTTCTCAGACGGCGCCTCGCTGCCGCGCAGCGCCGCGGGCAGCGTGCGCTACCACCGCATGGATGCCACGGAAGAACGCGACACTATCGTGTCCTGGTGCGCCGCCCGCCGGCTGCAGCCGGGCAGCATCACCCGCCACAGCTGGGACTATCGCAACCCCGCAGGCACCCAGTTCATGACCGCCACCGCGCGCGGCATGGCCGACCAGGGCCGCAGCGGCAATGCGCTGGCCGCCACGCTCGACGACTACCTGGTCGAAATCCCGCACGCCGGCAACGACGTCGAAGACCACTGGCGCCTCGGCCAGGTGCGCATGAACCGCCACGAATTCGACACCAAGTGCTTCCACGGCGAAGGCAGCGTGCGCGACCTGGGCGCCGGCGAGTACTTCACCCTCCTTGGGCACCCCGAGATCGACACCCACCCGGAAGCCGAGCGCGACTTCGTCGTCACGGCGGTGTGGATGGAAGCCGAGAACAACCTGCCGGCCGACCTCTCGGTCCGGGTGCGCCGCCTGATGGGGCCCTACAGCCCGGACCGCGCCATGCTGGCCCCGAACGAGCACCCGGTGGCCGGCGACGGCGTGCGCGTGCGGATGCGCTTCGACGCCGTGCGCCGCGGCATCCCGCTGGCGCCGGCCTTCGATCCGCGGCTCGACCTGCCGCACCCGGAGCTGCAAAGCGCCATCGTTACCGGTCCCCCGGGGGAGGAAGTGCATTGCGATTCGCTGGGGCGGGTCAAGATCCGTTTTCCCGGCATGCGCGCGGCCGACCACAAGCATGCGCATGGGGCGGGGGTGTCCGATACGCCGGCCGATTCGGCCTGGGTGCGGGTGTCGTCGAGCTGGGCCGGCAATGGTCCCGGGAGCCGCCAGCAATGCGGCGCGCTCGGCCTGCCACGCGTGGGCACCGAAGTCCTGGTGGCCTTCATGGGCGGCGACCCGGACCGGCCCGTCATCCTGTCGCAGTTATTCAACCAGCGCGCACAACCGCCGGCGCTGGGCGGCGAGGGCGAGCTGCCCGGCAACCGCTACCTGTCGGGCCTGCGCAGCCGCGAGGTCGGCGCCGGCCGTGCCGGGCAACTCATGTTCGACGATACCCCCGCCGAGATCGGCGTCCAGCTGGCAAGCGAGCACGGCGCCTCCAGCCTGAACCTCGGCTGGCTGGCCCAGCCGCGCACGAATGGCAAGGCCGGGGCGCGCGGCGAGGGCGCCGAGCTGCGCAGCGACGAGGCCGTCGCGCTGCGCGGCGGAAAAGGCGTGTTGATCAGCGCCGGCGGCAAGGACAACGAGGGTGCCGGGCAACTGGAGCGCGAGGGCCTGGTCGGCATTGGTGAACTCATGCAGGGCGTGCTCGACGAGCTGGGTCGGCTGGCGAGCGAGCACGGCGAAGACGAGCAGGCCAAGCCCCGGCTGGCCGAACTGAACAATAAACTGCGCCGCTGGCACGCCGGCTCCAACCTGGCCCCCGGCGGCACCGACGGCGGCGCGCCGCTGGTCGCGGCAACCGGCCCGGCCGGCATCATCCTCGGTAGCGAAGACAGCATCGCCCTCGGCGCCCAGCAAAAGATCGACGTTGTATCGGCCGGCGATGCCGAGGTGGCCGCCGGCCGCAGCCTGTTCCTCCGGGCCTCGCGCGCCATGAGCCTGTTCGCCCACGAACTGGGCCTGCGCCTGATCGCAGGACGCGGCAACGTGGTGGTCCAGACCCACCGCGGCGACATCGAGATCAAGTCGGCCGGTCGCATCAGCCTGGTCGCAGCCGGCGGCATCGAGCTGGAAGCCCCCAGCGTCAAGATCGTGTCGCAAGGCGCCCAGACTAACTGGGACGCCGGCACCATTACCCACCAGTCGAACAACCGCCACGTGGTCAAGGCCGCGACGATCGAGCATGTGGTCGGCGGCGGGGGCGCACCGGTCGGGCTGGCGCTGCCGACCACCGAGCTCGAAACCGACGAGCGCATCATCGTGCTCGACCGCCAGACCGGCATGCCCGCCAAGGGCCGGCGCTACATCGCGCGCCACGAAGACGGCACCACCATCGAAGGCGTAACCGACGACGAAGGGCGCACCGATGTGCTTCACACCTATGCGATGGGCGACATCGAGGTGCGCCTGCTGCCGGACGACGACCTGGATCTTCCCGGTACAGGCCAGGCATGAGCGAGCCGACTCGCCCCATCCACCAGCCGAGAGTCGAAGCCGATGGCAGCCTGGTGGCACATACGGTTGCGACGCCGACCTCCTTCAAGGTGCGCGCACGCGTGACGGTTGGGTCGCGCAAGGTGATTCCGGTGATTTTTGTGCCGGGCATGATGGGTTCGAATCTGCGCGCCCGCCGGGACCTGAAACCCGCTCCCAACAACGCGCTGCAACCCGGCGAACCTGCATGGCGCCCGCCTGGCGGGGCGCTGGATGGATATCGCGAAGCCAGGAAATGGTCCGACCGCGATCCACTGCAACGGCAACGTATTCTCGATGCTGCAATTCTCGAGGTCGATGATGGCGGTGATCTCGCCTATCCGGCTTGCGCCCTCGACGATTCAGTCATGCGTGAACGCGGATGGGGAGAAATCCATGCGGCATCCTACGGGAGCCTTCTCAGCGGATTGCAGCGCCATCTCGACAAAACGTACTGGCGGTCTCCTCAGGGAGTATATGAAGTAAGGCCATCCTGGCGCCAGGTCATGCAGTATGATCCGAAGCGCTGGGGCGTACGCAATATTGCCCGGGTCACCGAACCGGAGCTGAAAAAGTACGCTGAGTATCAGTACCCCGTCTACGCCTTCGGCTATAACTGGCTGGACTCATGCGAACTTTCCGCCATGGCCCTGCGTCGGCGTATCAACAAGATCAAGAAGTTTTGGACTGATCGCAAGCACGATTGTCGGCAGGTGATATTGGTAACCCATTCAATGGGAGGGCTGGTGGCGCGCGCATGCGCCAGGCAAAGTCCGCCGGGGGATGGAAGCGCACCGGATATCGCCGGCATCGTTCACGGCGTCATGCCGGCATTAGGCGCCCCAGTCGCCTATCGCCGAATTGCATGCGGTACCGAAGGAGGGAATTTCTCCAACCGACTCACCGACAATGTCAGGGCAGCGAAGTTTGCCGAGATCGTGGGTGATACGAGTGCCGAAACGACGCCGGTAATGGCCCTCTCGAGTGGCGTTCTGCAGTTACTGCCAAACCATCTTTACCCGAAACCGTGGTTGACGATTAAGACAGTGCGAACGGTGAACAAAAATGACGAAGTGCGCGACCTGATAGAGCTGCCCGTCGGTAACCCGTATGACTTCTACCGTGACATGCAGTCGTGGTACCGCATGATCGATCCCGCACTTGCCGACCCCGCTGGAAAGTATGCCAAATCGAAGAATGGGGTCCGGCAAGCAATCCTCAAAAGCATCGATGCGGCAGAACGCTTTCACACGCAAATTCTGACGGTGGGCGGCAGTAATAAGGAAATCGGCAAACCATATTACCACCCGAATACCTATACATTTCACGGCACCGATCGTTCGCTCAAGACGTATGGCCAGATTCGATGGGTCGCACGGGAGTCTCGCAATAATCCGATTGCCTTGACGAAAGGCAATGTGAATTCGGGAAAGCTGATTGCTCTCGGAGAGGACGGGTCGCGCGAAGTCGAGATCGACCAAGGCCTGCGTCTGCGCTTCAAGGTCTGGCCGCAGGATGCCCACGGCGATGAAACGGTTCCAGTGCAGTCGGGCGCGGGACCCGAATCGCATGTGCGCCAGGTTTTTTCCGCGGGTGGATTCCGCCATCAGGAGAGCTTCGAGCATGCAGACATGCTCGTCCTGACACGTCATCTCATTGTCAAGATTGTGCAGGATGTGCAATGAAGTGGCCAGGCAGGCGGAGAGCACGATGGACAGCAGGACTTCTGGCGTTGGCGATGACGGTTGTATCCGTGCTCGCAAGTTCCGTGCAAGCGGTACAAGACAGGCAAAAGGTAGCGCAAATGACGAAGAAGATGAAAACAGTGTGCGTAGGGCGGTTTCTGATCGATCTCCCGGCCGAAGCACAGGTGAGTATTGGGCGCGGCTTTGTCGGGGGTTACGACATTTCGAGTACGGCTGACGAAACAGACGAAGAGTTTGCAGCTCGTCTGCGCCATACCGAGACCAAGCTGAAGGAGCAGCAAGGTGAAGATGGCCGTCCCAGCCTGGAATCCGTGAAGCAGCTTGCCATCGGCAATGCGCAAGGAAAAATATTCGTCTATAACCGCCAGCGCACCAAGGTTCCGGAAGGTGACCGCATGACGATGAGCGAGACGGTCAGTGCTCGCAGCATGTTGCGGCTCCCAGGAGTAAGCATCACTGCCAATGTCGACTGGATCGATCCCGACCAGGTGGGCGATCTGGCGCGTCTCTTAGCCCAAGTCGCCCCGATCGAGGCCGAGCAGGTGCCGCGCCAGCCCGGATTTTGTTTTGACCGTGCCATCGTGCTGGACCCTTACGAACATCTGGGTACCGAGAGCCTGGTACTTTTCGCAGGATTGCCGGGTCATGCGGACGTCAACATCGTTTTTTCGTCAATGTCTCGCATGGCTTCGGCGCCCGGGCTATTGGAGCGTAATGCAAAGGCGGCTGAAAGAGAGCCGATCTATATGCGGCTTGCATTCACGACCTTACGAGAAGCCGAGCGTGCGATCAATGGCCTGGAAGGCCAGGAGCTTGTGCTGCGCGTGCGTGAACCGAACCTCACGACCGGATATTCATTTCAATGGGAGATGCCTGGCAAGCGCAAGGACATCTATGCGCCCCTCCTGACGCTGGAGCTTGACTCGGGTACGAATCCCGTTAGCGGCGGCAAGCCGGTACAGTCGACGCTATCGGAAGAAGCACTGTTCGCATTGTGGGAACGCATCGCCAGCAGTATCCGACCGAGACCGACTGAAGATGCCCAGGCTGCGGCGCCAAAAGCGGTCGTGACCGCGCTGGGTACGACCGCGTTCTCGGGCGAAGCTTGTCCACACACCGGATGGTGGCAATGCTGCGACGGCGGAAGCGGCGTGGATGTCCTTGGCGGACAACGCCAGTATCTTCGGGCCGGACAGCATATGCCACAAGCGCTGTTGCTGCCACCCCAAACGCTCTGGGAACGATTGCGCGGCGTGCGGCCCAGTTATGAAAGCGGCAGTCGAACCATGTGGAAGCTGGCCGATAAACGCAGCTCCGCGCGATTGCAACCGTCCCCAATACTGGCACACGCAATGGCTGGGTCGGAAAACGGGAGTGTGCCTGCCGGCGTCGTGCCATATGGCTTGTCCCAGGCGCCAATCGGCAGCGTTGCGAAAACGGGCACGACCTGTCCTGCATCCGGTTGGTGGCGTTGCGAGGACAGTCATGCGCTGGATGGGACAAGATGGTTCGCCGCGGGAAGTTCGCTTCCGCCCGCCACATTCCGGGCGCCGGTGCCGGTGAAAGGATCTTCCCATCCTGAACACATCCATCGGCGCAGCGCCTGGCAACTGGTACGACACGAACAGAACGGCGACGAAGGCGCATACCGCGCAGACGACACGGCGGCGCGCAACGCATAGCGCAGTTATTCGGAGCCGGGCCTGCCCAAGCGGTGAGGGACGGTGGAAATGGACGAACGCCTGTCTCCACGTACCGATTTCGAGGAGCGGTAATGCACCGGATTCTCCGTAGGAAGATGGTAAAAGTATTCGTCGGAATCGCCTGTGCGGCATTGGCCGCCGCTTGGGCCGTCGGTCAGATGCCGGATAAGCATGAGGTGGCGCACGTGGAGGTGCAAAAGCCGGCAGGAGTAACCAAGAAAATGATGTCAGCCTGTGTCGGCAGGTTCCTGCTCGACCTGCCTGAGGCAGCGCAGGTAGAACTTTCCCAGGCTCGCATTGATGGCTTTGCCATCGCGGCTTTTATTGAAAGCACCGGCGAGTTTCAACAGCGTCTTGCCGAACGAGAGGCACAGATCAAGGCCAAACCGGACCGGCGTGGCGGTAACGGAAATCTTGAATCGGCAAAGGATGTGACGACCGACAGCGGCGTCGCCGGAAAGATCTTCGTTCACAGCCGCGCTGTGACGGAAGGCACTGCGACGAATGGTCTGGAACTTGAGCGCTACCGGTATGAAGGTGTTGCGGCTGAGGCGCTTGCGCACGTCGCCGGAATCAGTATCGATCTGGCGGCCGACGATTACTGCCCTGACCAGGTTGGCAGACTCCCGAGGCTTGTCCCTCAGCTGGTTCCGAACCCGAGGAACGACATTCCCATGGAACCCGGGTTTTGCGTTGGTCGCGTTTATTCCCGCGGTCCGCTCATCGCCAATCAGGGCGAACGGATAACGATATTGGCGCGCTTGCCGAGTCACCCCGACATCGATCTGATGCTGATGTTGTCAGCCGGACTCAAGCCCGATGAGCATGGCCTTCTGGCCAGGTCCGAGTCCGCGCTTGGTCGGCTGTCCATCGGAGAAAGAATGCGCGTCTCGAAGTTACAGGCGGCGCCGCGGCAAACTAGCGGCCTGGCCGGCGAAGGATTGCTTGAATCGATAGTCGAGAAAAACAAGGCGCGTGTCTACAGCTCCTGGTGGGAAGTAGGCGGAACAGAGGATGATGTACTCATTCCCCACCTTGTTTTCAGGATGAACACGGGCACCGGCATTGCTGGAACAGTTCCACCCTCATTATCGGAGGGCGCCGCACTTGACCTATGGGACATGATCACGTCCAGCATTCGCTTGCACGCAGCAACATCGCAACGGATTGGCCAGCTCGAGTGGCCGCCAACCCAGTTCGGGAACTAGGGCAGCGCCGGCAAGCAGTGCCCGACCGCCCATTTGCCAATGCGCTGCGCCACCCTCGCATTCCTGACCGGCACCTGCACGCTCCAGATGGCCGCCGAGCTGCCACCGTCAAAAGCAATCCTCGCGGCAACCGCCATCGCCTTCCTCCTGTTCGCCCTCAAACGCCGCATGACCAGCCTGCTTGCCGCCGCACTGCTCGGCGCTGCCTGGGCCGCATTCGTTGCAACGCTGGCACTCGCCGACGCGCTGCCGCGCGATCTCGAAGGCAAGGACGTCGAAGTCATCGGCACGGTCGCCAGCCTGCCGCACGAGTTCGACGGCGGCACGCGCTTCAATTTCCAGGTCGAGCAGGTCGTTACGCCAAACGCCACGATCCCCAAACGTATCGCCCTGTCATGGTATGGCCGGATGATGGCGCGAGCCGAAGGCGCGCAAGTCGAACCGGGCGAGCGCTGGCGCCTTGTGGTGCGTCTCCAGCGCCCGCACGGCAACGCCAACCCGCACGGCTTCGACTACGAAGCCTGGCTGCTGGAGCAGGGCGTGCGCGCGACCGGCTATGTGCGTCCGGCTGGCGGCTACAACAAACGTCTGGACAGCTTCGTCCCATCCGCCGGCCACGTCGTGGAGCGTTCCCGTGCATCGCTGCGCCGCCACATCCTGGCGGCGCTGGAGGGCAAACGCTATGCCGGTGTCATTGTTGCCCTGGTCATCGGCGACCAGCGCGGCATCGACCAGTCGGACTGGGACGTCTTCAACCGCACCGGCATCAGCCATCTGGTGTCGATTTCGGGCCTGCACGTGACCATGGTGGCCGGGCTCGCGGCGTGGGCCATGTCTGCCCTGTGGCGCCGTTCCTTCTTTATCGAGGGCGCCGCACTGCCGCTGGTCCTGCCGGCGCAAAAGGCCGCGGCGCTGGCGGGGGCACTCACGGCACTGCTGTATGTGCTGCTGGCCGGCTTCGGCGTTCCGGCCCAGCGCACCTTCTACATGCTGGCCGCCGTCGCCATCGCGCTCTGGAGCGGGCGGGTGGCCGCGCTGTCGCAGGTCCTGTGCCTGGCGCTCGCCGTGGTCATCGTGCTCGATCCGTGGGCCGTATTGTCGGCCGGTTTCTGGCTCTCGTTCGGCGCGGTGGCCGTCATCGTGTACGCGAACCTCGGGCGCGTGCAACCTAGCAAAGGTTGGCGCCGCACGCTGGGCATGGCTGCCCGGACCCAGTATTCGGTCACGGTCGGCCTGGTGCCGCTGACGCTCTTCCTGTTTTCGCAGGTGTCGATCGTCAGCCCGGTTGCCAATGCCGTCGCGATCCCGGTCGTCAGCCTGGTGGTGACGCCGCTCGCACTGGCCGGCGCGCTGCTCCCGGCGCCGCTGGCGGGATGGGTGCTCGGTCTGGCGCACCTGCTGGTCGAGCTGCTGGCGCACGCCCTGGCCTGGCTCGCCGCAGGCCCGCTGGCCGTGTGGAGCGCCCCCGCGCCGCAGCCATGGGTGTTTGCACTGGCCCTGGCCGGCACCGCCTGGATGCTGGCCCCGCGCGGCTGGCCGCATCGCTGGGCGGGATTGGCGGCCTTGGCGCCCATGCTTACCCAACTGCCGGCCGCGCCCTATGCGGGCAGCTTCACGGTGACGGCCTTCGACGTGGGGCAGGGCATGGCGCTGCTGGTGGAAACGCACTCGCACCGCTTGCTCTACGACGCCGGCCCGCAGTACGCGCCGGGCGCCGACGCCGCCGGCCGCATCATCCTGCCCTACCTGCGCGGGCGCGGGATCCGGGCGCTCGACGGGCTGGTAGTCTCGCACAGCGACACCGATCACGCGGGCGGCGCGCGTACCCTGCTGAAGGGGACGGTCGTGGCAACGGTGCATTCGTCGCTCGCCGCCGGCCATCCTGTCGTGCGCGAGGCGCGCAGCCACCGCCGCTGTGCGGCGGGCCAAGCCTGGAACTGGGATGGCGTGCGCTTCGAGATGCTCGGTCCCGCACCCGGCTCGTATGCGGACGCCGGCTTGACGCCCAATGCGCGCAGCTGCGTGCTGCGCGTGAGTGCAGGCGGCAAGGCGATCGTTCTTGCGGGCGATATCGAAGCGGCCCAGGAGGCGCGGCTCGTGGAGCAGGTGCCGGGGTCGCTGCGCGCCGACGTGCTGCTGGCCCCGCACCATGGCAGCGGCACGTCATCCACCACGGGCTTTCTTGCCGCCGTGCGTCCCGCGGTCGGCGTGTTCCAGGTCGGCTACCGGAACCGCTACCGCCATCCGAAGGCGGAGGTCTATGCGCGGTACCACGCCCTCGGCATCCACCGCATCCGCACCGACGAATCGGGCGCGGTCACGATCAGCTTCGGCAGCACGATCCGGCTGGAGCCGTACCGCGCCAGCCATCCCCGGTACTGGTACGGCCGCTAAGCCCTCACGCCCCCCGTCGGCAGGGTGACCGTCACCCGCAGCCCGCCGCCGTCGCGGTTGGCCACGCGGATCTGGCCGCCGTGGGCCAGCACCACGCGCTGGGCGATGGCCAGGCCCAATCCGTGACCGTCGACGCTGGCGCCGCCGGGGTTCGACCGGAAGAAGGGCTCGAACACCGAGGCCAGGTCAGCCGGGGCGATCCCGGGGCCGCGGTCCAGCACCTCGACCTGGGCCGCTCGCCCGTCGCTGCGCAGCACGGCGCGCAGCTTGCCGCCGCTGCCTCCGTGCCGGACCGCGTTGCGCACGATGTTTTCCAGCGCGCTCCACAACAGGTCTGGATCGCCCTGCACGATCACCGGGCCGGGCGCCTCGACGCGCATGCGCACGGGGGCGGTGCCGGGCAGGTCGCTGCCGGCCTCGAAGCGCGCATCGGCGACGATTTCGTCCATCAGTTCGGCCAGGTCGATCTGCTCGCGCCGCACGATGGCGGGCGAGGCTTCCAGGCGCGACAGGGTCAGCAGGCCGCCGACCAGTTTGTCCATGCGCATGCTCTCGCGCTCGATGCGCTCGAGCGTGGACGCGATCTTGTCCGGCTGCTGGTGGGCCAGGCCGACCGCCGCCTGCAGCCGCGCCAGCGGCGAGCGCAGCTCGTGCGAGACGTCGTGCAGCAGGCGGCGCTGGCCATCCATCAGGGCCCGCAGCTGCGCGCTCATGCGGTCGAAATCGCGCCCCAGGTCGCTCAACTCGTCGCCGCCGCGCGCACCGCCCCGGCCATTGCCGGTAAAGCGCGGCGCCAGGTCGCCGGCCGAAGCGGCCTCGAAGGCGCTGCGCAGGGCGCGGATCGGGCGCGAGAAATACCAGGCAAGGAGGGCGGCGAACAGCAAACTGGCCAGGATGCCGGCGACGATGCCGGTCACCTGGCCGACGCCGCGGCTCAGGCCGGGGCCGTGCCCGTGCCCGAAACCGCGTGGCGGGCGCCCGCCCGTGCTCACCAGCACGGGAGAGCTGGCCACGCGCGCGGCCATCCCCATCCTGTGGTTGGGACGCTGTACGAATGCCAGGTAGCGCTCGCCGTTCGGGCTTTCAAGATAGCGGATGCCGCGCAGCGCTTCGCCCGAGGCCAGCTTGCGGTCGACTTCGGCCAGCAGTTCGGCCGGCACCGCGCGTCCCAGCAGCTCATGGCGGCGCGCGTCGAGCACGAAGACCTGCGGGCGTTTGAGCTCGCCGATCATGCCGCGCAGCGCCGTCATGCCGCCGTGCTTGAGCGTGGCCGCTGCGGCGTCGAGGGCGACGAAGGCGGGCGGGCCGGTATCGAGTTCGGCCGCGCGGCTGCGGGACTGGTCATACAGCCAGAAGGCGCCGCCGATGCCGATGGTGGAGGCCACCTGGGCCAGCAGGATACACAGGAAGAATTTCCAGAACAGGCGTCCCATGCTAATCCCGGATCAGCTGGTAGCCCTGGCGGTAGATCGTCTGCAGGCAGGAGCGGCCGTCCGGCAGGGGCCCCAGCTTGTGGCGCAGGCTGCTCAGGTGGACGTCGATGTTGCGGTCGAAGCGCGCCAGCGGCCGGCCCAGGCCTTGTTCGGACAGCTCGTTCTTGCTGACCGGGCGCCCGGCCTGGCGCGCCAGTACTTCCAGCAAGTTGAATTCGGTGCTGGTCAGGTCGACCGGCACGCCGTCCCAGGTCACGCGGCGCTGTTCCGGGTACATGGTGAGCTTGCCGACGGTAATGGCCGCGGCCGCACTGTCGTCCTGCGTGGCCTGGGTGCGGCGCAGGATGGCGCGCACGCGGGCCGTCAGTTCGCGCGGGGTGCAGGGCTTGGCGACGTAGTCGTCGGCGCCCAGTTCGAGGCCGAGGATGCGGTCGGCGTCGTCGCCGCGGGCGGTGAGCATCAGCACCGGGATGCGGCTGCCGGCACGGATCCGGCGCAGGGCCTCGATGCCGCTCGTCCCCGGCATCATCACGTCGAGGATGGCGATCGCATGCTCGCCGCCCAGCGCCGCGCGCGCACCGTCGTCGCCGTTGTGGACGCAGGTGACCCGGAAACCCTCCTGCTCCAGGTATTCGGAAAACATCCCGACGAGTTCGACGTCGTCGTCAATCAGCAGCACACGGTTCATGAGACGCAGGATAGCAAACCGGCCGCGCCAGCCTGTTGCAAAAAAGGAAGATTTACCCGCTTTTACACCCACCCTTCACCGTGGGGGTGTCGCCCTGACGTACGAAGCCCGGCGCCGGTTCATCCGAACGGCGTGTAGGCGATGCCGCCTTCGAGCACGCCCGCCAGCGCGGCGATGTTCTCGCCGCTCTCGCTGAACTGCGCCAGCACGTCGGTGGCGCTCAGGCCCGCGTTCATCACGCCGAGCCAGTAGTCGAACCCGGCCTGGTCGGGCGCGCGATGCAGGATGTTCTGGTAGACCTTGGACAGGAAATCGCCGTTGGCCGGCCGGGCCCCGTACATGCCGATGAATTCCTGCGAGCCGATGAAGGCTGCGGCCACCTCGGTCAAGCCGGCGCCCAGCTCCATGCGGCCGATCCAGTAGCCGAGGCCAGCCAGGTCCGGGGTGCGGTTGAACGCCGCCTGGTAGAGCCGGTAGGCCTGGCCCGCGACGCCGTCGATCTCGAGGCTCACCGTAGCGTCGTCGAACTTCAGCCCTTCGATGCCGGCCAGGGCATCGACGTCCGGCTGGCCCTTGGTCGTGACCGTGCTGCCGTCCTTGCCAATCCTGATCGCGTAGTCGGCGAACCTGCCGGCGTAGAGCGCGACGTCCCGTCCCAGGCCGCCGTCGAGCGTATCGCTGCCGGCGCCGCCGGTAAGCAGGTCGTTGCCGGCCCCGCCCTCGATGCGGTTGGCGACCTCGTTGCCATGCAAGCTGTCGTTGCCGGCGCCGCCGCGCAGGTTTTCGATGACGGTGCCGAAGTTGACCGTCACCTGGGCCGCCTTCACGATCGAATCGGCCTGCTTGCCGAGATAGCCCCAGTAGCCGGGGCGCAGGTCGACCACCACGCCGCCGCCGAAGGCGCTGGCGTCGAGCGTATCGCGCCCGCTGCCGTCGCCGATGATGTTGGCGTGCTGCGCGCTCAGCACCCAGTTGGTGTCGCCGGCCGCCGCCTGCAGCGCCGGGCCGTACATGTACTGCAGCGCGGCCAGGTCGAGCGGGCTGTAGGCCAGCTGGTAGGGATTTTCTTCGGTGTTATACGACATCAGGGTGAAGCGCCCGTCGTCCTCGAAACCGCTCAGGAAGGGGCCTTCGCCGATATCGCCGTCCGCGTCCTCGTGGTCGAACGGGTGCTTGAGACCGAGGACGTGGCCAATCTCGTGCAGCAGGATCTCGACGCCCGCATTGCTGGTGGTCGGCGCCATGTTGCCCCTGACGTCGGTGGTCAGCATCAGGTGCCGGTTGCTCGCATAGCCCGAGGATTCTGGCTGCAGGTTGTTGGCCAGCACCAGCACGCCTTCGTCGTCGAGTCCACCGGACTCGCGGAACTGCACGTTCACCACGGTGCTGACGTAGTCGAAGACCTGGCGCGCGAACACGCGCTGGGCCGCATTGAAGGGCTCGAAGCCGGCCTTGTCCTCGTCGCTGAAATACGCCGCCGGGGTCTCGGCGAAATGGTAGTCGATGATCCTGGTCTCGCCGCTGGCACGGGTTCCAGGCGGCTCGACCGCGAGCGCGGCGATCCAGTTCGGCAGCTTCTGCACGCCCGGGGCCCAGGTCCAGCTCTCGATACTGCCGATCGGCAGGACCCAGTCGGCGTAAATGATGCCCTTGTCGTTGCCGCCTTCGTCCCAGATGTAGTCCAGCGCGCTGCGCACGATATAGGTGTCGTCGCCTTCGCCGCCGGCCAGCACGTTGGCGCCGCTGCCGCCATCGAGCAGGTCGTCGCCCGCGTCGCCCGAGAGCACATCGTCCCCGGCGCCGCCGAGCAGGGTGTCGCCGGCCGCGTCGCCGTAGATCGTGTCGTTGCCGTCGCCGCCGTCGAGCAGGTCGCCGACCAGGTCGACTTCGAATTCGTCGGTGAGCGGGTTCCAGGGCGGGCCGTTGTACAGGATGTCGTCGCCGGCGCCGCCGAACAGCTGGTCCTTGCCGCCGCCCCCGTACAGGTTGTCGTCGCCGGCGCCGCCCAGCAGGATGTCGTCGCCGGTAGCGCCCGACAGCTTGTCGTTGCCATTGCCGCCGTCGAGCGTGTCGCCTTTGTTGTCCTTGACCCAGGTGTTGGTCGCCGCGTCCAGCATCAGGCCGCTGTTGAGCTTGTCGTTGCCGTCCAGGCCCTGCAGGATGTCGGCCCCGCCGGCCCCGGTCAGGGTGTCGTCGCCGTTGCCGCCCGTAAGGGTTTCATCGGCCGGGGTGCCGACCTTGGTGATTGCCAGTGCTGCCATCTTTTCGCCTGGGAAAATTTTCGTGGCGCGATGGTAGCATCAACATGCTTCTAGGAAACATTCGCCCTGCATAATCGGAGGCCTGGATTGATTCCGGTCGCGGCTGCCGCTGTAGGTGTTTCCCTCTAAACAAAGTCCTGGAAGCGGGTTCTTTCATTACAATGGAAATCCGTTGTCATTGAAGCCAGCCCGTCCATGAGCAAACCATTGCTGCATTTCTCCCACGGGAACAGCTATCCCGCCGGTACCTACAACCGGCTGTTCCAGGCCCTGGGCACGCATTACGAAGTGCACGCCCACGACATGTACGGCCACGATCCGCGCTTTCCGGTGGGCGATGGCTGGCATGCGCTGGTGGACGAACTGATTCATCATCTCGAGGCCTACGAGCAGCCGCCGGTCCTGGTCGGGCATTCGCTGGGCGGCATGCTGAGCATGATGGCGGCCCGGGAGCGGCCGGAGCTGGCGCGCTGCGTGATCATGCTCGATTCGCCGGTGGTGGCCGGCTGGCGCGCCTTTCTCTGGCGCCTGGTCAAAAGCCGCGGCATGGGCTCGCGCTTTTCGCCGGCGAAGTTCTCCGAGCGCCGCCGCAACGTCTGGCCCGACCGCCAGGCCGCCTACCAGCATTTCATTTCCAAGCCGATGTTCCAGGCCTGGGCGCCGGGCGCGCTCGACGACTATCTCGACCACGGGCTGGTGCCGCACCCGGACGGCGTGCAGCTGCGTTTCGACCGCGCAGTGGAGACCCTGATCTACAACACGCTGCCGCACCACATGGGCGACTTCCTGCGCGAGCCTTATCCGCTACCGATCGGCTTCATCGCAGGCACCACTTCGGAAGAACTGCGCCAGGCCGGTCTCGACGCCACGCGCAAGCTGGTCGGCGGGAACCTGGTGATGATCGAAGGCGGCCACCTGTATCCGCTGGAAAAACCCGAAACGACGGCGCGCCTGACGCACCAGATGGCCCAGCGCCTGCTGGGCTCGAGTTTGCCGACAAGCATCGGCTTGGCACGAGGGGCGGCCAATTAGTTTAAAATTGCGGAATTGATTTCTTGGAATTTCGACAATGGCCATCAAAAGTGATAAATGGATCCGCCGCATGGCGGAATCAACCGGAATGATCGAACCCTTCGAGCCGCAGCAGGTCCGCGAGCTCGACGGCCGCAAGGTCATTTCCTTCGGCACTTCTTCGTACGGCTACGACATCCGTTGCGCCGACGAATTCAAGATCTTCACCAACATCAACAGCACCATCGTCGATCCGAAGAACTTCGATTCGAACTCGTTCGTGGACGTGAAGAGCGATGTCTGCATCATCCCGCCGAATTCCTTCGCGCTGGCCCGCACCATCGAATACTTCCGCATCCCGCGCAACGTGCTGACGGTCTGCCTGGGCAAGTCGACCTATGCGCGCTGCGGCATCATCGTCAACGTCACCCCCTTCGAGCCGGAGTGGGAAGGCTATGTGACGCTCGAATTCTCGAACACCACGCCGCTGCCGGCCAAGATCTATGCCGGCGAGGGCTGCGCCCAGGTGCTGTTCTTCGAGTCCGACGAAGTCTGCGAGACCTCGTACAAGGACCGCGGCGGCAAGTACCAGGGCCAGCACGGCGTCACGCTGCCGAAAACCTGATGCATTTTTTCGTGCTAGGCTGTCAGGACTGAATCATATTGATGGGTTCGCTCGGCCCCGTCATGAAGGATGACTGCGATGTCCGATTGCTGCAGCGGCGGCTGTTCTTCAGGTAGGCCGCCCGCCGATCCGCGCTACCGGCGCATTCTCTGGATCGCGCTCTGGGTCAACGCGCTCATGTTCGGCGTCGAGATCGTCGGCGGCTGGGCAGCCGACTCCGTTGCGCTGCTGGCCGATGCGGTCGATTTTCTGGGCGACGCGGCCAACTACGGTATTTCCCTGTTCGTCCTCGCCCTGGCGCCTGTATGGCGCTCGCGCACCGCGCTGTTCAAGGGCGCGACCATGGGCGCCTACGGCGTCTTCGTCCTCGCCAGCGCCTTCTGGCAGCTGCGCACCGGCACCGTGCCGGAAGCGCACACCATGGGTCTCATCGGATTTGCCGCCCTGGGTGCCAACTGCCTGGTCGGCGTCCTGCTCTACGCGTACCGCAACGGCGACGCCAACATGCGCTCGGTGTGGCTGTGCACGCGCAACGACGCGATCGGCAACGTCGCCGTGCTGATTGCGGCACTGGGCGTGTTCCAGACGGGGAGTGGGGTGCCGGATTTGCTGGTGGCGACCATCATGGCGCTGCTGGGGCTGTCGGCGGCGCGAACGGTGATCAATCAGGCGCGTGGGGAGTTGCGGGAGGCTGCGCTACCTGCGCCGGTTGCGCCGGTCGAATTGAAGCGGCGCTGAAGCCGTGCTGCGAAGGCAGCCGCTGCGGTATGAACTTGGGGGAATAACGCCAGTGGCGTTGTTCCCCCAAGTTTGCTCAGGACACCTTACCCCGCGTCCTGCATCACGCAGTCCACGAAATAGCCCCGCTTGCCATCCACCTCGCGTTTCACCAGCCCATGCACGTCGGTCTCGAAGCCCGGGAAGCGCTCGTTGAAGTCGCGCGCGAAGCGCAGGTAATCCACGATGGTGCGGTTGAAGCGTTCGCCCGGGATCAGGAGCGGGATGCCCGGCGGGTAAGGCGTGAGCAGGATGGCCGTGATGCGGCCTTCCAGCTGGTCGATCGCCACGCGCTCGATCTGGCGGTGCGCCATCTTGGCGAAGGCGTCCGACGGCTTCATCGCAGGCACCATGTCCGAGGTGTACATCTCGGTGGTCAGGCGCGCCACGTCGTGCTCCTTGTAGATCAGGTGGATCTCGGTGCACAGGTCGCGCAGGCCGCGGGTTTCGTAGCGCGGGTTGGCCGCGGCGAACTGCGGCATCACGCGCCACATCGGCTGGTTGCGGTCGAAGTCGTCCTTGAACTGCTGCAGCGCCGTGACCAGGGTGTTCCAGCGGCCCTTGGTGATCCCGATGGTGAACATGATGAAGAACGAATACAGGCCGCATTTCTCGATGATCACGCCGTGTTCGGCCAGGTATTTGGTCACGATCGAGGCCGGGATGCCGGTCTCGCCGAACTTGCCGTCCAGGGAGAGGCCCGGGGTGACGATGGTCGCCTTGATCGGGTCGAGCATGTTGAAGCCTTCGGCCAGCGGGCCGAAGCCGTGCCAGTCGTCGTCGGCATGGATCATCCAGTCCCCTTGCACCCCGATGCCTTCTTCCGACAGCACGTCCGGGCCCCAGACCTTGAACCACCAGTCGTCGCCGAATTCGGCGTCGACCTTCTTCATGGCGCGGCGGAAGTCGAGCGCTTCCAGGATCGATTCTTCCACCAGCGCGGTGCCGCCGGGCGCTTCCATCATGGCCGCGGCGACGTCGCAGGAAGCGATGATCGAATACTGGGGCGAAGTCGAGGTGTGCATCAGGTAGGCCTCGTTGAAGGCGTCCTGGTCGAGCTTGACCGAGTCGGATTCGCGCACCAGCACCTGCGAAGCCTGCGACAGGCCGGCGAGCAGCTTGTGGGTCGACTGGGTCGAGAAGATCATCGACTCCTTGGCGCGCGGGCGGTCGCGGCCGATCGCGTGCATGTTCTTGTAGAAATCGTGGAAGGTCGCGTGCGGCAGCCATGCTTCGTCGAAGTGGAGGGTGTCGATCTTCCCGTCCAACATCTCGCGCAGGGTCTCGACATTGTAGACCACGCCGTCGTAGGTCGACTGGGTGATGGTGAGGATGCGCGGTTTCTTGTTGACGGCTTCACGCGCGAACGGATTGGCTTCGATCTTGCGGGCGATCGATTCGGCGGTGAACTCTTCCAGCGGGATCGGGCCGATGATGCCGAGGTTGTTCCGGGTCGGCATCAGGAACACGGGAATCGCGCCGCACATGATGATCGAGTGCAGGATCGACTTGTGGCAGTTACGGTCGACCACCACGATGTCGCCCGGCGCCACGGTGGAGTGCCAGACCATCTTGTTCGAGGTCGAGGTGCCGTTGGTGACGAAATAGCAGTGGTCGGCGCCGTAGATGCGCGCGGCATTGCGCTCGGACTTGGCGACCGGGCCGGTGTGATCGAGCAGCTGGCCGAGTTCCTCGACCGCGTTGCAGACGTCGGCACGCAGCATGTTCTCGCCGAAGAACTGGTGGAACATCTGGCCGACCGGCGACTTCAGGAAGGCGACGCCGCCCGAGTGTCCCGGGCAGTGCCACGAGTAGGAGCCGTCATAAGCGTAGTTCACCAGCGCGCGGAAGAAGGGCGGCGCCAGGCCGTCCAGGTAGGACTTGGCTTCGCGGATGATGTGGCGCGCGACGAATTCCGGCGTGTCCTCGAACATGTGGATGAAGCCGTGCAGCTCCTTCAGGACGTCGTTCGGGATGTGGCGGCTGGTGCGGGTTTCGCCATAGATGTAGATCGGGATGTCCGAGTTCTTGTGGCGGATTTCCTTCACAAACGCGCGCAGGCGGGTCAGCGCGGTATCGGTCTCCTCGATCGAGCCGCTGCCGAATTCCTCGTCGTCGATCGACAGCACGAAGGCCGAGGCGCGCGACTGCTGCTGGGCGAACTGGGACAGGTCGCCGTAGCTGGTCAGGCCGAGCACTTCCATGCCTTCCTGCTCCATCGCGGCTGCGAGTGCGCGGATGCCGAGTCCCGAGGTGTTCTCGGAACGGAAGTCCTCGTCGATGATGATGATGGGAAAACGAAATTTCATGGACAGCTCCAAAGCGAAGCGCCGTGGAAGCGGCCGGCCCGGATGGGGCGATCCGCCGGCCACGGCACCGGAAAAAAGAGGAAACGGATTTTCGCAGAAATCGCGGGCGCCGGTGCGATTATTTTTGCAATCTTGTTTACATGCCAGCCCAGAGACTAACGGCTGCGCCCAATTGGCGGCGCACTCTAGCTGGTCAGCTTCTGGCCGAGGCGCCGGAACACCTCCGTCAGGCCGGCGGCGCCCAGCGCGGCCAGCAGCGGCACGGCCGAGAAAGGCGTCGGGTCGGCCTTGATCGTGGCGAAGAAAGCGAGCGTGACGCCGAAGGCGGCGACCGCGCAGGTCAGGGTCAGCAGCCAGGTGCGGCGCGACAGCAGGGTGATGGCGGCCAGCGAGATCGCGATCTGCTGGGCGACCGAGGCGGCGCCCCACTGGCGGTGGCGGTGCAGCTCCTGGTCGGACATCTCGTTCCATTTCGTCGATGCCGCCTCGAAGGCCTCGGCCTCCTTGCGGATGCCATCCTTCTCGACGCCGTAGCGCCGGATCTCGTCGCGGTAGTGGGCCTGGTTCACGCCCGGCAGGTTCGACGCCAGCTCGGCCAGGTTCTGGCGGCTGGCCTTGGCCTGGTAATGGGCCCAGGCGTTGGCGGCGCTGGTCTTCTCCATCGCCGCATTGCTCTTGTAGAGCGCCGCATTGTTGTGCGAATCGCTGCCAATGAAACCGAACATGGTGCCCAGCGTGGCGAGGATGGCGATCAGGACCGCCACTTTGCCCGCGAAGCCGTCGCCGCCGCGTGTACCCGGGGTACGAATTGCCTGTGCCGTCATTTAGCGCTGCTCCTTGCGTGCATAGGTCACGAAAGCGTAGCCGAAGCCCGCGCTTTCCGAATGGTGGGTTTCGCGCGCGGTTTCGACCCACGCGGCCGGGTCGAGCGGCGGGAAGAAGGTGTCGCAGGCGAAGCTGTGGTCGATCTCGGTGACGATCATGGCGTCGGCCACGGCCATCGCTTCGCCAAAGACCTGGGCGCCGCCGATGATGCTGGCCGGCTCGCCTCCCAGCAGGTCGATCGCGGCCTGCAGCGAACCCGCGGTTTCCACGCCTTCGTGCGACCAGTCGCGGTTGCGGGTGATGACGATGTTGCGGCGCTTGGGGAGCGGGCGGCCGATCGAATCGAAGGTCTTGCGGCCCATGACGATGGGTTTGCCCAGCGTGACGCGCTTGAAATGGGCCAGGTCTTCCGGCAGGTGCCAGGGCAGCTGGTTATCGATGCCGATGCCGCGCTGGGCATCGATCGCCACCACCAGGGTCAGGTGTGGCTGTGCGTTCATGCGGTCACCGGCGGGCGAGGGAGTTCAGTGGCGGAGGAGCGCATGGTTGTAACCGTTCTGGACACTTTTGTAATTATAAGTCTGAAATGTTGTCGCTTTGCAAGGGTGCTGTCAAGCGATATGTCGGCCCGCGGTCGTTTATACGGCAACCGGTGCGCGGATTGCCGGGTCAGGGTCGTAGCCGGTGACCTCGAAATCCTCGAAGCGATAGTCGAACAGCGAGTCCGGCTTGCGGTGGATGACCAGGCGCGGCAGGGCTTTCGGGGTGCGCGACAGCTGCAGTTCCACCTGTTCCAGGTGGTTGCTGTACAGGTGGCAGTCGCCGCCGGTCCAGATGAAGTCGCCCACTTCCAGGCCCGCCTGCTGGGCCATCATGTGGGTCAGGATCGCATACGAGGCGATGTTGAAGGGCACGCCCAGGAAGATGTCGGCGCTGCGCTGGTAGAGCTGGCAGGACAGCTTGCCGTCGGCGACGTAGAACTGGAACAGCGCGTGGCAGGGCGGCAGCTTCATGTTCGGCACGTCCGCGACGTTCCAGGCGGAGACGATCATGCGGCGCGAATCCGGCGTGTTGCGGATCTGGTCCAGCACCTGCGAGATCTGGTCGATGTGCTGGCCGTTGTGGGCAGGCCAGCTGCGCCACTGGTAGCCATAGACCGGACCGAGGTTGCCGTTTTCGTCGGCCCACTCGTCCCAGATAGTGACCTTGTTTTCCTTCAGGTAGGCGATGTTGGTCGAGCCCTGCAGGAACCAGATCAGTTCATGGATGATCGACTTGAGGTGGACTTTTTTCGTGGTCAGCAGCGGGAAGCCGGCAGCCAGGTCGAAGCGCATCTGGTGGCCGAAGACCGACAGCGTGCCGGTGCCGGTGCGGTCTGTCTTGACGGCGCCATGTTCTTTCACATGGCGCATGAATTCTAGGTATTGGTGCATTGCGGTGGCTAATAGGTGCAGTGCGATATTGTAACGTAGCGCGCCTGATAATTCCGGCCACGAAGAAGGGAAATATTCAGGCCTCCAAGGCCCGCGTAAGCCGGGCCAGCGCCGCGCGCACCTGCTCGTCCGACGCTGCCAGCAGGTTGTCGCCCACGTACAGCTCGAACGAACTAGTGCCCGGCAGCGCCGCGCCGGCAATACGGTTGAACATCCAGATCCCATGCTGCTCGGCGAGCTCCTGCCGGATCGCCAGCGCGCGTTCGCTGGACACCGGCAGGTGCAGGTGCAGCATGTTGACCTGGGGTGCGGCCGGGTTCACGCGGATGATCGGATGCGCAGCCAGCGCCTCGTAGAGAAAAGCGGTGCGCTCCAGGTAATCCGCCATCGCGGCCATGCGTTCGTCGAACTGCATCGCCGCCGCCACCACATAGGGCGAGCGGTGAATGACGTTGCCCCCTTCGCGCCGGAACCATTCGGCGGCGCGCTCCACGAAATCGCGCGAGCCGGCCAGCATGGCGCCTCCGAGCCCGCCGATGCCCTTGTACAGCGAGACATAGGCCGAATCAAAGCCGGCGGCGACCTCGTTCAAAGGCTTGCCGTAGCCGGTGGCCGCTTCCCATAGCCGCGCGCCATCCATGTGCAGGTGGGCGCCGCGCGCGGTGCAGTGGGCCTTGATGGCCGCGAGCTCGTCCCAGTTCGACAGCTGCCCGCCGATCTCCCGCAGCGGCAGTTCCAGGCCGACCGCGCCCAGGCGGTCGGGAATCGCGGCCAGGTCGGCAACAAGCCAGGGACGATGGCGGTCGCCCGCCTGCAGCGCCTTGAAGTGGCCGAGCAGCTGGTAGTTGGAGCGTTCGTGCACGAAGATGTGCGAGGTGGGATGCAGGGCCACCAGGTCGCGGCCACGGTCCTGGCAGGCCAGGCGCAGCGCGGTCGCCGAGGCCATCGTGCCGCTGATGCAAAAGACGGCCGCTTCGAAGCCGAGCAGGCGCGCGACCTTCGCTTCGAATTCCTGCAGCAGGCTGCCCGCGCCGTAGACGTCGTGCTCGACGCCGTTCGTTTCGCACCACGCCGCCATCGCCGCGAACAGTTCGGCGGGACGGCGGGCGCGGTGGCCGGGAAAGATGGTGTGGCAGCGGCGTTGCAGTTCGGCGTCGGTCAAGGCAGGCTCCGGGGCTTGGGCGAGCCTGCCACTTTACACCGAAGCGCGCTGCCCCGGAAGGCGGCGGTCAGCCGCGGTCAGCGCCGGACGGCGGCCTGGCGCCGCGACACCATGGGGCGACCAGGCCGACATAGGTCTGCCCGGCGCGCAGCGCGGCGCAGGCCGGGCACTTGCGGTTCAGCTGGGTCCCGACGGCGCGTAATGGAACAATAAGCAAATCAATCTGCCAGCGCCCGGGGTTACTGAGCAATAGGCTTGCGGTAAAGTCAACGGAGAGCGTAAAACTTCGCTACGGTTTTCAATGATGTATGCATGCCGAAGAGATCACCCCAGCTGTTCCACCGGGGGCGCCGGCTGGAACTGCAGCGCCGCCAGGTTGGCATACACGCCGCCATGCGCCACCAGCGAGGCATGGGTGCCGGATTCGACCACCCGGCCGTCGTCCAGCACGACGATGCGGTCGGCCCGCTGCACGGTGGCCAGGCGGTGCGCGATGATGATCGTGGTGCGATCGACCATGGCTGCCTCGAGCGCGCGCTGCACCAGGCGTTCGGATTCGGCGTCCAGCGCACTGGTGGCTTCGTCGAGCAGCAGCAGCGGCGGGTTTTTCAGCAGCGCGCGGGCGATTGCGATGCGCTGGCGCTGGCCGCCCGAGAGGCGCACCCCGCGCTCGCCCAGGAAGGAGGCATAGGCCTCGGGCAGGCGCTCGATGAATTCGTGGGCCGCCGCCATCTTCGCCACCGCGATCACTTCCTCGTCGGTGGCGTCGGGACGGCCGTAGCGGATGTTTTCCATCGCATTGGCCGAGAAAATGACGGTGTCCTGCGGGACGATGCCGATCGCGTCGCGCAGCGTGTGCAGGGAGAGGTCGCGGATGTCCACGCCATCGAGGTGCACGGCGCCCGACTGCGGATCGTAGAAGCGCAGCAGCAGCTGGAACAGCGTGGTCTTGCCGGCGCCCGAGGGGCCGACCAGGGCCACGGTTTCGCCGGCGCGGATGTCGAGCTTCAGGTGCGACAGGGCGGCCGTCTGCAGGCGCGAGGGATAGTTGAAACTGACATCGAGCAGGGACACGCGCGCGCCGTTGGCGGTGCGCGGTGGAAGCTGCTGCGGGTGCGCCGGATCCTGGATGCTTGACCTGGCGGCGAGCAGCTCCATCAGGCGCTCGGTGGCGCCGGCGGCGCGCTGGGCTTCGCCCATCACTTCCGACAGCGCGCCGACCGAGCCGGCCACGATGGCCGCGTACAGGATGAACTGCCCCAGCTCGCCGCCGGTCATGGTGCCCTGCAGGACCGCATGGGCGCCGAGCCAGAGCACGAACACGATCGAGCCGAACACCAGCACGATGGCCAGCATGGTCAGGGTGGCGCGCGCGCGGATGCGGCGGATCGCGGTCTGGAAGGCGCTGTCGCTCGATGCCTGGAAGCGCCCGGATTCGATGTCCTCGTGGGTGAAGGACTGCACCGTGGGCATTGCGTTGAGGATCTCGCCGGCCATGGCCGAGGCGTCGGCGATGCGGTCCTGCGAGTCGCGCGAGAGCTTGCGCACGCGGCGGCCGAACAGCACGATCGGCAGCACCACCAGCACCAGCATCCCGAGGATGATGGCGGTGAGCTTGGGGCTGGTCACGAACAGCATCACCAGGCCGCCCACGAACAGCAGGGTATTGCGCAGCGCCAGCGAGATGCTGGTGCCGACCACGCTCTGGATCAGGGTGGTGTCGGTGGTCAGACGCGACAGCACTTCGCCGGTGCGGGTGGTTTCGAAGAATTCGGGGCTTTGGTGCACCACGTGGCGGTAGACGGCGGAGCGCACGTCGGCCGTCACGCGCTCGCCCAGCCACGACACCATGTAGAAGCGCGCGGCGGTGGCTACCGCCAGCACCGAGGCGACGCCGAACAGCGCCAGGAAAGTCGCGTCCACGTGCTCGATGCTGGTGATCGCGGAGCCGGCCCCGAAACCGAGGTCGATCATGCGCTTGAAGGCGGCGGGAATGGCCAGCGTGGCGCCGGCCGCCAGCAGCAGCGCGATGCCGGCCAGCAGAAACTGGCGGTGGTAGGGCCGCAGGAAGGGAAGCAGGCCCTTGAGGGCCGGAAGGCTGCCTTTGCGGGAGGTGTCGGTATCAGTATTTCCGGTGCTGCCGGTGGAGCGTGAGGTCATCGTCTGCTTGCGCGTTCTTGTTCGAAAGTGCGTTCGTCTAAAGCTTCATCGGGCGGACATAGCCCGTCATTTCCAGGTAGCCGCGGCCCAGGCGCTTGCCGTCGCGGCTAATGGTCACCGCGCCTTCCCAGTACACCGCGCCGGTCGAGCGGCGCGAATCCAGTTCCTGGTCCTGCTGGAGGGGACGGAGCTGC
This sequence comes from Telluria sp. ZB4P37, assembly GCF_059685855.1. Lineage (NCBI taxonomy): Bacteria > Pseudomonadati > Pseudomonadota > Betaproteobacteria > Burkholderiales > Oxalobacteraceae > Telluria > Telluria sp. ZB4P37. The sequence goes on along the minus strand of NZ_JCASID010000010.1, from coordinate 149,876 downwards.
CAACGCAGGCTGCCCGTCGCGATCTCCATGGCGACCGGGTACACGGCTTTGGTGCGCGGGGAGGTCCAGTGCGCGGTGGGCGTAAACACCACCTGGTCGGGCGCGTAGCGGGTGACCTTGCCGGCGCCGTCGCGATGGGTCGCGTGCGCCCATAGTTTACCACCTCCCTCCTTGCGGATCTGGAAAGCCATCAGGGCGCCGCCGCCATCGAGGTTGGCGCCGACCCAGTCCCACCCGGTGGCATCGGGCTGCAGGGCTTCGCTCGACCATTCGTGATCCAGCCAGGCGCTGCCCGTCACCTCGACCTGCGCGCTGCCCGTGCGCCCGACGCTGCCGCTTACCTTCAGGTGCGGCTCGCTGTAGTAATGGCTGGCGTGCTGCGGGCTGGCGCCCTTGCGCGAATAGCCGCCTTCGCCCTGCACCAGCACCGGCTGGGTCGGCTGCAGGCGCAGTTCCAGCGTCAGTTCGCTCGAGCGGATGGTGACGCGGTAGCTGCCCGAGCTTTCCCGCACCATGCGCCAGTCGTCGAGCTTCAGGTCGGTGTTGCCGGTGCGGGTCCAGGCCAGGCCGAAGCCTTCGCGCGCGCTGCGCTGGTCGTGCACCAGCCGGCCCAGTTCCGGGTCGGACAAGGCGGCATGGCCGATCACTAGCTGGCGCGGGGCAAAGGCGCTCGGGTTCTTCTGGTCGATCTCGGTGCGGCTGCGGAAGAAGGTCACCTGGAAGCCGAGCGGCTTGCCGTCCGGGGTGTCGACCCAGCCGGTGGCATACCACCACTCGGTGCGGAATTCCGGATGGGCGCCGTAGTCGCGCGGGAAGGACAGCTTCGTGCCCGCCGTGACGGGGGCGAATTCCGGCGGCGCAGCATGGCAGCACTGGCAGATCAACAGTAAAAATCCCATCAGCGCAGCGCGCATTACCAATCCTCCCTGACAGCGCGTACCGGACCACCCGACAGCGCATAGCGTCCCGACACCAGCGCCGTGGCGACCGAGGCCCCCACGAGCACTGCCGCCACGCTGCCCAGCAGATTCCACGGCAGGTGCAGCTGCATGGTCCAGTGGAAGGACTGCGGGTTCACAACATAAACCAGGATGAGGCTGATGACCAGCCCCAAGGCAAAACCGCAGGCCACGCCCAGCAGCGTGAGCAAGCCGCCCTCGAAGGCGAGGATCTGCAGCACCTGCCCGCGGGTGACGCCGACGTGGCGCAGCATCCCGAATTCTTTCGCGCGCGCCAGGGTCTGGGCCGAGAAGCTGGCCGCCACGCCCGACAGCCCGATGGCGATCGCGATCGCCTCGAGCAGATAGGTGACGGCGAAGCTGCGGTCGAAGATCCTGAGGCTCATGGCGCGGATGTCGCCGGCCGACATCAGCTGCAGCGCCGCGCCGAAGGGCAGGGCGCGCACCGACTGCACGAGCTGCTGCGCGCTGCCGCCGCGCCCCGCGTACAGCGCGGCGTCGGTGACTTCGGCTTCGCCGGTGAGCGCGCGGTAGTCGCCAAGGCGGATCACGACCGAGCCGCTCTGGTTGGCATAGTCGCGCCATACGCCGGCGACAAAAAATCGCGCCTGGCCCCCGCCCAGCGGCAGCGCCAGGTACTGGCCGACGCGTGCGCCGTACAAATCAAGCATGGCTTCGGACACCCAGGCCGGCCTGCTACCCGCGGGCACCGGGGCCGTTTCGCCCACCAGGGCCAGCAGCTTGCCCGGCGCGCCCGCGTCGATGTCGCGCGCGATGACGATCACGTTGGGGCGATCAGGCAGAAGCGATACCGGCCGGGTACGCAGGAACTGGGCTTGGGCGACGCCGGGCGCCGCGCGCAGTGCCGCCTGTTGCTGCGGCGTCAGGAAGCCGGTATTGCCGCCCATGGCCGTGCGCACGTACAGGTCGGCCGGCAGGATATGGCCCATCCAGTCATCCACCGAGACCCGGAAGCTCGACACCATGATGCCCATCGCCACCATCAGGCTGAAGCTGGCCAGCACGCCGCCCAACGCGATCGAGGCCTGGCCGGGGGCGTTCGCCAGCCGCGACAGCGCCAGCGACAGGACCGGCGGCGCGCGGCGCATGCGCAGCACCAGGCGTTCGAGGCATCGGAAGGCGCTAGCTGCCAGGCGCGGCATCAGGCCGATGCCCCCGATGAGCAGAAGCGCAATGGCGAAGTAGCCGAACAGCGGCAGTTCGAACACCGGCGGCGCGAAGGCGAGGATAGATGCCAGCACCAGGCAGACCACTGAGGGCCAGATGCGGCCAAGACCCGACAGGGCCGCTTCGTCGGCCCCCGACTTGATCGCCACGGCCGGTCGGGCCCGCGCCGCTTCCAGGGCCGGCGCCAGGCAGCCGAGCAGGGCGACGCCCAGGCCCAGCATGAAGAATACGGCGGCGGCCACCGGCGTGAACGCTACCTGCGGCCGGATGCCGGGAAAATAACCGGCGCCCAGGTCACCCCCAAAAAAGCGCAGCGCCAGCGCCGCCAGCGCATAACCGACCGCGATGCCCAGCGCCGCGCCCACCACGCCCAGGCTCGCGCCTTCCAGCAGCACCTGGCGCAGCAACTGGCCACGTTCCAGGCCCAGCACGCGCAGCAGCGCGAACTGTCCGCGCCGCCGCATCACCGACAGGGCTTGCGTCGAGAACACCAGGAAGGCGCCGGTGAACAGGGCCACCAGCGCCAGCACGGTCAGGTTGACGCGGTAGGCGCGGCTCAGGTTGGCGTTGCGATCTTCCTGGTCGCTGTCGTCCGGCTGGCGCACCACGAAGCGGCCGGGATGGGCGGCATCGAGTTCGCGCTTGAGCGCGGCCAGGTATGCGGCGCGGTCGACGCCGTCGCGCAGCTTCAGGTCCACCCGCGAAAGGCGCCCGAGCTGGCGAAAGCGCCATTGGGCCGCGCCGATATCCATCACGGCGATGCGCTGGCCGGCGCGCGCCCTCGCGACCGGCCCGGCCACGCGCAGCGCCACGTCCCCGGTGCCGGCGCGCAGCACGAGCGTGTCGCCGCGCCGCTTGCCCAGCCAGCTTTCGGCGGCCGGCGACAGAAAAATCGCATCATCCTGCAACACGTCGGTCATGCGGCCATCGAGCGGCACGCCGGTCAGGTCGGGCGAGATGAAGCCGGCGCGAAAAGGATCGATACCGACGATGCGCAGCGCACCGGGAGCACTTGCCACGCCGGCGGAGAGTTCCAGCACCGGCGAGGCCACCACGACATCGGGGTGCCCGGCCAGGCGCGGATAGATCGCTTCGTCGAACAGGGGCTCGGTACCCAGCACCTGCACGTCGGCCTGGCCCGACAGGCTCTTGACGGCGGCGGAGAATTCGTTGAAGGCGGCGGCATTGATCAGGTGAATGGCAAAGCCCATCGCCACCCCGACCGCGATAGCGGCGACCGCCAGCAGGGCGCGCACGGGATGGGCGCGCCATTCGCCCAGCAGCAGCCAGCGTGACAGGAGATTCAGGCCGGGCATTCCACCGCCAATGCCTCGCCCTGGCGCCTTGCCTTGATGCGCGCGCGCTCCGCTTCCTCGCGGCCTGCGCGCGCGATGTCTTCATCGGCCCATTTACGCTGCAGGCGCAGCTTGTCGCAGCGGCGGCGCTCGAGGGCGGCGGCGCGCTGGGCGCGGGCGGCGTCGCGCGCATACGCTTCTGCCTGCTCCGCGCGCTCCTTCTCGATTCCTTGCAGCAGGGCGCGCTCGCGTGCCAGGCGTTCGATCGCCTCCTTGGCGCCGGCCGGCGCGCCAGGGGCGGCCAGCACGGCCGCCGTGGCCCCGCAGGGCCGGTCGTGATAGCTGACCTTGCCGCCGTCGATGCATTTATAGATGCTTGCGCCGGACGCCGCGCCGGATACCGCGCCGGATACCGCGCCGGCCAGCAGGCAGAGCACTGCCATGGAAACCTGCTTGAGCATTGCCTTCCCCCTCACAAAATTTTGCCAGGGTTCATAATGCCGAGCGGGTCCAGTGCGGCTTTGACGGCACGCATCATGTCCAGTTCGACGGCGCTCTTGTAGCGCGCCAGCTCGTCGCGCTTGAGCGCGCCAATGCCGTGCTCGGCCGAGATCGATCCCTTATAGATGGCGACGCTGTCGTGGACGATGCGGTTGACCGCCTCCTGGTGGGCCAGGAAGGCGTCGTGGCCGGTGCCCTCGGGCGGGGCGACGTTGTAGTGCAGGTTGCCATCGCCCAAGTGCCCAAAGCACACAAGCTGGCAGCCGGGAAAGGCGGCCTGCAGCGCCGCGTGGGTCTGCTCGATGAAGGCGGGAATGCTGGAGACCGGCAGCGAAATATCGTGCTTGATGTTCTTGCCGGCCGCCGCCTGGGCCAGCGGGATGTGCTCGCGCAACTTCCATAGGCCCAGCGACTGCGCACTCGACGTCGCCAGCACCGCATCGAGCGCGATGCCGGCGTCCAGCGCCGCCCCGATCGCGTTCTCGACCAGGTCGGCGGCGTGGTCTTCCGATTCGGTGCTCGACAGCTCGACCAGGGCGTACTGCGGATAGTGGGCGGCGAAGGGCCGCGGCAGGTCGGGGAACTGCGCGGCCACCAGGCGCAGGCAGAAATCCGACATCAGCTCGTAGCCGGTGAGCGAGGCGCCGCAGCGTTCCTGCATCAGCGCCAGCAGGCCCAGGGCCGCTTGCGGCGACTCCAGCGCCACCAGCGCGCTCAAGACCGCCTTTGGCTCGGGGTAGAGCTTGAGCACGGCCGCGGTGATGACGCCCAGGGTGCCTTCGCTTCCGATGAAGAGTTCGCGCAGCGCATAGCCGGTATTGTCCTTGCGCAGCCCGCGCAAGCCGTCCCATACCTGGCCCTGGGCCGTGACCACTTCCAGGCCGAGGCAGAGCTCGCGCATATTCCCGTAGCGCAGCACGGCGGTGCCGCCGGCATTGGCCGACAAATTGCCGCCGATGGTGCAGCTGCCTTCGCTGGCCAGCGACAGCGGGAACAGCATGCCGGCTTCCATGGCCGCCTGCTGGACGTCGTACAGGATGCAGCCGGCTTCCACCGTCATGGTGCGGTTAGCCGGATCGATGGCGCGGATGCAGCTTAGCCTGCGCAGCGAGAGCACGATGGCCTCGCCGCTGGCATCGGGCACGCTGCCCAGCACCAGGCCGGTGCGCCCGCCCTGCGGCACGAGGGGCACGCGTGCTTCGGCGCAGGCAGCCACGACACGTGCCACTTCGCCGGTGTCTGCAGGCAGCACGACGGCGCGGGCGCGGCCGGTAAAACGGCCGCGCCAGTCGGCCAGGTAGGGCGCCATGGCGGCCGGGTCAGTGACCAGGTGGGCTTCGCCGACGATCTCCCTCAGCGAACCCAGCAACAAATCAGTCATGCGGTACTTTGACCTTGTCGAGCAATTCCTTCGCCATGCGCTTGGCTTCCTTCTTGTACGGGTGCAGGAACAGCAGCGCGCAGGCGAAATACACCAGCACCAGGCAGACTTCGCCCAGCGCCATCATGCGCGAGGCTGCCAGGGTGTCGGCCCAGGCCCGCACCGCGCCTTCGGCGAAATAAATCAGGATGACCATCGACGACCACTGCAGCGTGTACAGGTCGCGCTTGATCACGCCGCGCAGCGGCAGCAGCAGTGGCAAGGCCTTGAGCGCGAGCAGCGACCCGCCCGGGCGTAGCGGCGCGACGAAGACTTCCCAGGCCACCAGCCAGCAGATCAGCCAGATCAGGCTGGCAATGGCCCCGGCGTGAAAGACTTTTGCGGTATCCATCATTGCATCCCGTGCAGTTTGACTGCGGCAGTGGCCAGGCGTTTCCCGAGCGCGACGGCAAGCACGCGCTCGTCTTCGGTGAGGCCTTTCTTGCCGTCGGCGCCGGCCCAGTGCGAGGCGCCGTAGGGGCTGCCGCCGCTGGCCGTATTCATCAGTTCCGGGTGCGAGTAGGGCAGGCCCATGACCAGCATGCCGTGGTGGAGCAAGGGTATCATCATCGACAGCAGGGTCGATTCCTGGCCGCCGTGCAGGCTGCCCGTCGACGTAAATACAACGGCCGGCTTGCCCGAAAGCGTGCCGTTGACCCAGTCGGCCGCGGTGCCGTCGAGAAAGTATTTAACGCTGGAAGCCATGTTGCCGAAGCGGGTAGGCGAGCCCAGCGCCAGGCCGGCGCAGTCATGCAGGTCGCTGAGCTCGACATACGGGGCGCCGTCAACCGGGATGTCGGGCGCGGTGGCCTCGGCCACGGTGGACACCGCCGGCACGGTGCGCAGGCGCGCCTCGGCGCCGGGCACGCTCTCGATGCCCTGTGCGACCAGTTCGGCCAGTTTGCGGGTGGCGCCGTGGCGCGAGTAGTACAACACGAGGATGGTCAGGTGGGTGGGCTTCATCATTGGTATTATAGGGCGCTTTGCTCAAATGACATGCCCCCGCGAGGGGAAATCGACGCCGCTTTCTACTCACCAGATGCTATCAAAAACCGTGCACTCGCTGTCGCGCTCCACTTCCGACATGTTCGCCTTCGGCGTGGACCGTGCCCGCTGGCTGACGCTTGGGGAGGCGCGCGACCTGGTGCGCTTCGCGCGGCGCCGCCTGCGCGAGGAAAAGCTGCCGCAGGTGGCGGGCAGCCTGACCTTCACCACCACGCTGGCCCTGGTGCCCTTGCTCACCATCGTGCTGGCCATCCTGACGATCTTCCCGGTCTTCGGCCAGCTGCGCAGCGCGCTCGACACCTGGTTCGTGCAAACCCTGATGCCCAAGGCGATCGCCAACACGATCAGCTACAACCTGACCCAGTTCGCCAGCAAGGCCAAGGGCCTGTCGCTGCTGGGCGCGGTGCTGCTGCTGGTGACCACGACCACCATGATGGGCATGATCGAGCGCGCCTTCAACCAGGTCTGGGGCGTGCGCCGGCCGCGGCCCTGGTCGCAGCGGGTACTGGTCTATTGGGCCCTGATCACGCTCGGGCCGATCCTGTTCGGGCTGTCGCTGAGCGCGACTTCGCAGCTGTTTACCGCCACCGGCGGGCTGGCCAGGTCGATGCCCTTGCTGGGGACGCTGTTCTATACACTGGTGTCGGTGTTGCTTACCACCGGGGCCTACACGCTGCTCTACATGGCGGTACCGAACCGCCGCGTGTTCTGGCGCGACGCGCTCTGGGGCGGGCTGGCCGCAGCTCTCGCCTTCGAGCTGGCCAAGCGCCTGTTCGCGCTCTTCATCCGCCAGTTCCCGACTTATGCCCTGATCTACGGCGCGCTGGCCGCGCTGCCGCTGTTCCTGCTGTGGATGTATATCTCGTGGCTGATCACCCTGGTCGGCGCTGTGCTGGCGGCCGCGCTGCCGGTGGTGAAATACGAGCGCTGGTGGTACCAGCCGGTGCCGGGCAGCGCGTTTGTCGATGCGATGGCGGTGCTCAAGGTGCTGCATGGCAGTTCGCAGGCGACCGGCACGGCCCTGGTGCCGAGCGCGGCGATCCGCGCGCATACGCGCATCGGCTACGAGGAGATGACGATGCTGCTGGAAAAGATGGTGGAAGCCGGCTGGGTCGGGCGGGTGCAGGACGAGTTGCCCTCCCGCTCGCGCTGGGGGATCGGCGCGCACGCCAATATCGACAGCTGGGTGCTGCTGGCCGATCCCAACGCGATCCGGCTGGCCGACGTCTATCGCCTGTTCGTATTCGATGCGGCCGGCGCGGATGGCGTCAGCCGCAACGAGCCAGCCGTGCCGGTGCCGGCCACGCCATTGGCACTCGACACGGCGGCGCTGGCGCGCCAGGTGGAAGGGGCGGTGGAGCAGGGGCTGGAGCAGACGCTGGCGCAGCACTTCGGCCGGCCGGCCTGAAGCAGGGGCTTACCAGCTCAGCTTCCCTGTCAGCATTTGCCAGTACATCACCCAGTCAGCCCGGAACGACAGCCAGGGCTGCGCGAACGAGGCCGGACGGTTCTTCTCGTAAAAGAAATGCCCGACCCAGGCGCCGCCATAGCCGCTGACCACGGCAAACAGCAGCCACCACGGGTTCAGGCTGTCGATGTACTGGGCGATCGAGGCGATCGCCGACGAGGTGCCGATGAAGTGGGCGCGGCGGCAGCGCCGGTCGGCGTGCTGGGTGAGGTAATAGGGATAGAACTCCGCAAAGCTCGCATACCGTGCCGTCATGGCGTCTCCTCCGTGCTATGTGATCGTGGCGGCGAACCCGGCCAGGGCGTCGAGCACCGCATCGGGCGCTTCGGACATCATCTGGTGGCCGGCGTCCACGCTGACGATTTTGCCATGGGCGAGGGCGCCAGTCAGCAGTTTCGTCGAGCGCGGCGGCGTCATCATGTCTTTTTTGCCGAACACAAACAGTACCGGGCACTGCACGGCCGCGGCCGCGGCTTCTCCGCCCCCGTAGCTGTTGCAGGCCGTGAAGTCGGTATGGAACAGGTGGTCGGGATTGCGTGCCGACATCCGCTGCATCAGCCGGCGCGCGCCGCCCATCACCGAAAAGCCCGGTCCCGGGCAGGACGGCTTGTGCGCGATCGAGGAATGCGACCAGATGTTGACCATGTCGATCGCCGCTTGCTCATCGCTGCGCGAGGTCTCGAGCAGGGCGCTTGATACCTTCATCGGGTAGGTCGTGCCGAGCAGAGCCAGGCCTGCGACCAGCTCCGGCGCGCGCTGGACGGCTTCGAGTGCGATCAGCGAGCCCATGCTGTGGCCGGCGAGGATCGCGCGCTGCACCCCCATCGCCTCGAGCAGGGCAAGGACCCAGTCGGCCATCGCTTCGACGCTGGTGAGAGCCGGTCCGGCGCTCCTGCCATGGCCGGGCAGGTCGACTGCCAGCACCGAGTAGCCGTGATGCGCCAGGTAGCGGCTTTGCAGCGCCCACACCGAATGGTCGTTCTGGGCGCCGTGGATGAAGACCACCGTCGTCAATGCAGGGTCGAAGGCTTTGCCGCCGGTATAGGCGTAGGCCCGGGCGCCATGGAGGTCGATCTGCACTTCAAGCTCCTTTCTGCGCAAGTTTCAGCGCGCGCTTGAGGTCTTCGATCAGGTCGTCGGCATCTTCCAGGCCCACCGACAGGCGCATCGTCCCCTCGGTAATGCCGGAGGCCGCCAATTGGTCGGCCGGGACGCGGAAGTGGGTGGTCGAGGCAGGGTGGATCACCAGCGACTTGGCATCGCCCACATTCGCCAGGTGCGAGAACACCTCCAGGCCGTCGGCGAAACGGCGGCCGGCCGCGCGGTCGCCCTTGAGATTGAAGGTGAACACGGCGCCGCAGCCTTTCGGCAGCAGGCGCCCGGCCAGCGCGTGGTCCGGGTGCGATTCCAGCTCCGGGTAGGAGACCGAGTCGACCGCCGGATGCGAGAGCAGGAATTGGACCACGCGGCGGGTATTGGCGACGTGGCGGTCCATGCGCAGGCCGAGCGTCTCGATGCCTTGCAGGATGGCGAAGGCGTTGTGCGGGCTCATGGCCGCGCCGAAGTCGCGCAGGCCTTCGCGGCGCGCGCGCAGCGCGAACGGGGCCACGGTCGATTCTTCGGCGAACACCATGCCGTGGAAGCCCTCGTAGGGCTCGCACAGTTCCGGGAAGCGGCCGCTGGCGGTGTGCGCGGCATCCCAGTCGAAGGTGCCGCCGTCGACCAGCAGGCCACCGATCGCGGTGCCGTGCCCGCACAGAAATTTGGTGGCCGAGTGGAACAGCAGGTCGGCGCCGAGGTCGAACGGGCGTTGCAGCCAGGGCGTGGTAAACGTGGCGTCGACCATCAGCGGCAGGTGGTGCTCGTGCGCCAGCGCGGCGATCGCCGGGATGTCCAGCACGTCCAGGCCCGGGTTGCCGAGCGTCTCGCCGAACAGGATTTTCGTGGTCGGGCGGATCGCGGCGCGCCAGGCGTCGAGGTCACGCGGGTCGACAAACGTGGTCTCGATGCCGAAACGGCGCAGCGTGTAGTGCAGCAGGTTGTGCGAGCCGCCGTACAGCGCGCGCGACGCAACAATGTGGCTGCCTGTGCCGGCGATGGTCGCCAGGCCCAGGTGCATCGCGGCCTGGCCGCTGGCCGTGGCGATGCCGGCCACGCCGCCCTCCAGGGCCGCGATGCGTTCTTCCAGCACCGCATTGGTCGGATTCGAGATGCGCGAATACACATGGCCGGCGCGCTCCATGTTGAACAGCGCGGCCGCATGGTCCGAATCGCGGAAGGCGAACGACGAGGTGAAATGGATCGGCGTGGCGCGTGCGCCGGTGGCCGGGTCGGGCGCGCTGCCTGCGTGCAGGGCCAGCGTATCGAAGCCGGGGTACTGGGGACCGCTCATGGGTGAACTCATCCATCAATCAAGATGGGCGGCATCGTAGCATTGTTTTAAGTTTGCGCAACGCCCCGAGGGTCCTGATTTGGTGCAATGCTGGATTTTTTGGTGGGCATCGGCTACAGTCGGCGTTATGCGTAATACAAATATTTCTGGCATTACAAACCAACCGGACGGGGTGGCCAATATGAAAGTCTCCGAGATCCTGCAGGTGAAAGGCGAAATCCTCTATACCGTCACGCCCGACATGCCGCTGGTACAGGCTGCCGCGACGATGGCGGAGAAGGATATCGGTTCGCTGGTCGTCATGGAATACGGCGACCTGGTCGGAATGCTGACCTTCCGCGAGGTGATCAAGGAGCTGCACGCCCAGGGCGGCACCATCGGCGCCGGCACCGTGCGCAAGGTGATGGACGACAGCCCGATCACCGTCACCCCCGACACCGAAGTCAACGAGGTGCGCCGCATCATGCTTGAAAAGCATGCGCGCTACCTGCCGGTGATGAATGCCCGCACCCTGCTGGGCGTGATCTCGTTCTACGACGTGGCCAAGGCGGTGCTCGAAGCGCAGCAGTTCGAGAACCGGATGCTCAAGGCGTATATCCGGGACTGGCCGGCTGAGCAGGCGGCTGAGGATTGATTTCGTAGGGCGGGGGGTACTCGACTTACGCGGCCTCGATCAAGCCCTGGTTCCCCAGCCACTCCACCAGCGCCTCCGGCGTCAAGGGCCGCGAGAACAGGAAGCCCTGCGCCAGCGGGCAGCCCAGGCTGCGCAGGATGTGGGCCTGGCGCTCGTCCTCGACCCCTTCCGCGATCACCGACAGGCCCAGGTTGCGGCCCAGCTGGATCACCATTTCGGCAATGCTGCTGCCGCGCGCCGAGCCGGTAATCTCGGTTACGAAGGTGCGGTCGATCTTGAGGCGGTCCACCTGCAGCCGCTGCAAATGCGACAGCGACGAAAAGCCCGTTCCGAAATCGTCGATCGCGATCGACACCCCGGTGCGCTTGACCTGGGCCAGCTTTTCCACCAGCAGGGCCGGTTCTTCCATCGCCATCGATTCGGTGATTTCCAGTTCCACGTATTCGGGCGGCGCGCCGGTGTCGTCCAGCGCGCGGCGCAGCATGTCGACGAAATGCGGGTGGCGGAACTGCACCTGCGAGACGTTGACCGACATCGTGAACTTGCGGTAGCCGGCCGCGCGCAGTCGAACCAGCTCTGTCAGGGCCTGGCGCAGCACCCATTCGCCGATATCCACGATCAGGCCGGAATACTCGGCGATCGGGATGAAGCGGTCCGGCCCGATCAGGCGCCCGTCCTCGGTGCGCCAGCGCAGCAGCGCTTCGGCGCCGAAGGCGGCGTTGGTGGACAGGTCGACCTGCGGCTGGTAGGCCAGGAACAATTCGCCGCGCTGGAAGCCGCTGCGCAGGGCGTGCATCATGCGCACGCGCTCGCGGATCTCGACGCCCATGCTGCGCGAAAAATAGAAGTGGCCGGCGCGCTGCTGCGACTTGGCGCGTTTCAGCGCAATGTCGGCGTCCTTGAGGGCATCGGCGCCGCTGCCGTCGTGCTCCGCCAGGCGCACCAGGCCGAGCGTAGCTGATACCTGCACGTCCTGCCCGTCGATGTGGAAGGGCTCGCGAAACAGCGCCTGGATCGACGCCGGCTGCACGCTGGCGGCGTTGCCCAGCACGCAGAAGATGTCGCCGCCGATGCGCGCCACCTGCAGGCCCGGATTGACGTCGGAGCCGAGGCGCGAGGTGAGGCGCTTGCCGACGGCGGCGAGCAGCAGGTCGCCGAAATGGTGGCCGAGCGCGTCGTTGGTCTCGGCAAAATGGTCGAGGTCCACCAGCGCCAGCGTGACCGCATCGCGTCCGGCGCCGGCGAGGAGTGCATCGAGCAGTTCGACCGCGCGGGTACGGTTGGGCAGGCCGGTGAGCTGGTCGCGGAAGGCGGCCTGGTTCAGGTGGGTGACCAGTTCGACGTTTTCGAGGCCGACCGCAACCACGCTGGCGAAGACCCCCAGCAGGCGGCGCTCGATGTCGCCGAGCGTGCGGCCGGATGGAATGCAGGCGGCGAAATCGCGGCCTTCCTTGCCGGAGAAATGCAGGGTCAGCCAGCCGTCGGTGTCGATGGCGCGGCGCTCGTGCAGGGTGCGCGCGGCGGCGGCCGCCAGGGCCGGGTCGCGCTGCGCGCTCAGTTCCCCGCCTTCGAGAGGGCTCTGTTCGCCGGCCGCCGCCACCACGCGCAGCACGTCCGGCCGTGCGCGGCCGGTCTCGCGCACGCACAGCACGCCCCCTAGCGGCTGGCCCAGCAGGGTCGCCGCTTGCTGCAACACACCCTGGCCCACGTCGCGCACGCCGTGCAGGGCCATGAGCTGGGTGCCGGCCGACAGGATGTGCTCGAGACCGGCGCTGCTGGCCTGGATGGCGCGCAGCTGCTGGTAGGAGCGCACGGCGGCCGCCACCGCGGTGTAGAGCTTGGTGCGGGTCAGTTCGGACTTGGTGCGGTAATCGTTGATATCGTAGCCGCGGATCGCTTCGAGTTCCGGCGCATAGCCGGGCTGGCCGGTGCGCAGGATGATGCGCACCTCGTGCATGCCCAGCACTTCGCGGATCTGGCGCACCAGCTGCAGGCCGGCGTCGGGGCGTTCCATCACCACGTCGAGCAGCACCACGGCAATCCCGGCTTCGCGCTCGAGCACGGCGCGCGCCTCGAACGCGGTATACGCATGCAGGAATTCCAGCGGGCGGCCCTGCATCTCGACGTTCTTCAGCGCGAACAGCGTGGTCGAATGCACGTCGGCGTCGTCGTCCACGATCAGGATCCGCCAGGTCGGCAGCTGTAGCGCCTCGCCGGGTAATGCTGCGCCGGTCTGGAACGGGCCGGCGGCATGGGGCGCGGGCGTTTCATCGACGAAGACCAGGGTCTCGTCGTCTCGCGCATCGGTCTGGTTGCCTGGTGGCGTCATCGAGGCAGGCATGTGCTACGTCTCCAGTTGAGCTGGGCTTTGATACTCCCCAGTATATATGCAATTGCCAATACAAAACCCCCAAGCGCTGCCTTAAGCATAAAATATGTATCCTCTCGGCAACTGTTTGATGGAATATCTGGCATATACGCCACAGGTCCTTCGCCGATCGCCCGATGGCGGGACTGGTAGAATGCCAATTCCACTATTTTGCATGCAGAGCGATCCATGTCCGGCAACTCCTTTGGCAAGCTGTTTTCCGTCACCACCTTCGGCGAGTCGCACGGTCCGGCCATCGGCTGCGTCATCGATGGCTGCCCGCCCGGCATGGCCCTGAGCGAAGCCGACATCCAGCCAGATCTCGACCGCCGCAAGCCCGGCACCTCGCGCCATGTGACGCAGCGCCAGGAAGCGGACCGGGTCCAGATCCTGTCCGGTGTGTACCAGGGCGTCACCACCGGCACTCCGATCGCGCTCCTGATTCCCAACGAAGACCAGCGCAGCAAGGACTACGGCAACATCGTCGAGACCTTCCGCCCGGGCCACGCCGACTACACCTACTGGCACAAGTACGGCGTGCGCGATCCGCGCGGCGGCGGGCGCTCGTCGGCGCGCCTGACCGCGCCCGTCGTCGGGGCCGGGGCGGTGGCCAAAAAGTGGCTGCGCGAGCAGCACGGAACCGAATTCTTCGGCTGCATGCGGCAGCTGGGCAGCATCGATGTGCCGTTCCAGTCCTTCGAGCACGTGCATGCCAATCCCTTCTTTGCGGCCACCGCCGATGCGGATCTCCTGGAGCGCATGGAAGCGGCGATGGACGAGTTGCGCCGCGCGGGCGACTCGATCGGCGCGCGCATCGACGTGGTGGCGCGCGGCGTGCCGGTGGGCTGGGGCCAGCCGATCTACGACAAGCTCGATGCCGACATTGCCTACGCGATGATGGGGATTAATGCGGTCAAGGGCGTGGAGATCGGCGCCGGCTTCGCCTGCGTTGCGCAGAAGGGCTCCGAGCACGGGGACGAACTGACACCGGAAGGCTTCGTAGGGAACAATGCAGGCGGCGTGCTGGGCGGGATTTCGAGCGGCCAGGACATCACCGTCTCGATCGCGATCAAGCCGACGTCCTCGATCCGCACCCCGCGCCGATCGATCGACAAGGACGGCAATCCGGTAATGGTCGAAACCTTCGGTCGCCACGACCCCTGCGTGGGGATCCGGGCCACGCCGATCGCCGAGGCCATGCTGGCCCTGGTGTTGATCGACCACGCGCTGATGCACCGGGCGCAGTGCGGGGACGTGAAGGTGGGAACGCCGAAGCTGGGGTGAGATGCTGCAGACAGTAGCGTATGACGTGGCGTCGTCCAGTCTGCGCCACCGAAGTCGGCACCTTTGAACACCACGGCACTTTATCAACGTCGTCCCCGCGCAGGCGGGGAACGATGCCATTGGCATCGTTCCCCCAAGTTTGCCGCATCCCGTCAGCGCGGCGCGGATGCGTTCGCAACGACTCGTCGAAATCGGGTTTCCGCCTTCGCGGGAACGACGGTTTAGAGGGCAGTGGCCCGAACTAATCTGCGACCGCGAAGCTGTTGATGTCCGCTCGTACAGGCGTCCGGCCGCAGGCCGCGGCCATGCTCACGCCCGCGTCGCCACCGCTTCCGGCTGGTGCCGCCGCTCGACGGTGCGCACCACCAGCCCGCGCAAGTCGTTCAGCAGCGAGAATTCCGTCTGGCTCAGCGCCACCGACGGGAAGCTGCCGTCCCACTCGCCATAGATGAAGCCGGCCGGCTGCCCGTGGGCGCACAGCGGGATCACGACGAAGCACCTGGCCTCGCCCAGTGTGCCTTTCCACCAGCCCGGCAGCTTGGCCGCGAAGCGTTCGTCCTGCGCGTTCTCGATGAAGATCACGCGGTCGTTTCCGAGCGCGGCGTGGAAGACGTCCGGCTCGTAGGCCTCGTCGAACACCAGGTTCGGCAGCAGTGCCATGCTGCCTTCGCCGAGGCCCAGTCGGGCCGCATACCTGGCTTCGCGGCGGTTGCGCAGGAAGGCAAACGAGCGCGTAAACGACAGGCCCTTGTGCATGGTTTCCAGCGCCATCGACATCATCTGGCCCGGGGTCGCGGCCAGGCCGGCGTCGCGCATGTCGGCCACGCCGCTCATCAATACCTTGTTGCCGGCCGTGCGGCTGCGGTTTGCGGCCACCTGCTGCTCGCGTTTTTCCTGTGGCTTGGCCAGCGGTGCAATCGACAGGTCGGCCGCGGCGGTTTCGCGCGCCTTGTCGATGGCGCCGAGCAGGCTGGCAGCTTCCACGCCCAGCATCGGCGCGAAGCTCGCGGCCAGTTCGGCAACGCGGGCGGCGCCCGTGTCGTCGTCGTGCCAGAGCGCCTCTGCGGCCTGGGTCGACATGGTGCCCAGCGCCGCCAGCCAGTCGTCGTGGCCGAAGCCGTCGAAGCGCTCGCTCGGCTCGACCCGGCGCATGCCGGCGACCAGGTTGCGCGGCAGGCCCCAGTGCTCGGCGGTGGCGCGCCCGATCGCCTCCAGCGACAGGCCCAGGTGCGTCTCGGCCGCCGCTTCCTCGCGGCCGGCGCCCGCGCTCTCGCGCATCTGGCTCCAGCGCTCGGGCATATAGAAGGTGATCATCATGCGGCCCAGCGAATGCAGGATCGAGCACACCACGGCTTCTTCCGGGTCGCGCGAGACGGCGCTGGCGGCCACCTGCTGCGCCACCATCCCGGCCAGTACCGCTTTTTCCATCTCGATGTGGGCGTTCTCGGTGTTCGGCGTGGATTTGGACAGTTCCTCGATCAGCTTCAGTCCCAGTGCCAGGTGGCCGATGGCCTCGGTGCCGAGCACCAGCACCGCTTTCGAGACAGTGTTGATGCGCTGGCCGAAGGCCGAGTACATGCCGCTGTTGGCAAGGCGTAGCACCTTTTGCGTCAGGACCGGGTCGGACAGCACCGTCTGGGTCATCGAGAACTCGCGCTCATCCTCGCCGCGCATGGAGGCGAGGATGGCATTGATGGCCTTGGTGAAGCCCGGCATGTCGCCCTGCCGGCGGATGCGTTCCCACAGCAGGGAGAGGGTGGCTTCGGCCCGCGGCGGGCGATTGGTATCGCGAGTTGTCGTCATGGTGTGCCCGTCCGTTTGTCGGCCGGCAGTAATTCGGTATAGAGATTCTCTTTCAGGGCGGCCATCGCCACATGCGCCGGCATCGGCTTGCCGGTCAGGTAGCCCTGCACGTAGTGGCAGCCCAGGTTGTCGAGCCAGGCCAGCTGCTCTTCGGTCTCGACGCCTTCCGCGACCACCGACAGGTCGAGGTGCCTGGCGATGTCGAGTACCGCGCTGCAGATCGCCCCATCCTTGTCGGCATGCGGCAGGTCCTTCACGAAGGCGCGGTCGATCTTCAGCACCGAGATCGGGAAGCGTTTGAGGTAGGCGAGCGACGAATAGCCGGTGCCGAAGTCGTCGATCGCGATGCGCGCGCCGCGCTCGGCCATCTTGCCGAGCACCGCTTCGGCGTGCACCGGGTCGACCATCAGCGTGCCTTCGGTAATCTCGAGCACCAGCTTGCGGCCCGGCGTGCTGGAAAGCGCGAGCGCGTCGTCGAGCACCGTCAGGAATTTGTCGCTCCTGAACTGACGCGGGCTGATGTTGACCGAGATGTACAGCTCGCGGCCGGCCACTTCCTCGAACTGGCGGATCTGCATGCAGGCGGCCTTCAGGGCCCAGCCCCCGAGCAGGTTGATGAGGCCATTGGTTTCGGCTATCGGAATGAAGCGGCTTGGGGGCACCATGCCCAGGGTCGGGTGCTTCCAGCGCATCAGGGTCTCGAAGCCCTCGATGGTGCGGCTGCGCGCGTCGACGATCGGCTGGTAGTACAGCTGGAATTCGCCTTCGCGCACCGCATTGAACATCGCCGCCTCGAGCGAGATGTCGTGCTCGGGTGGTCCCTGGTCGCTCGGGCTATAGGTGACGGCCCTGGCCTTGCCGGTTTCCTTGGCGCGCGACATGGCGGTATCGGCCAGCGTCACCAGCCGCACTTCGTCCTCGGCATGCTCCGGATAGGTGGCGACCCCGATCGAGCCCGCCAGGTAGATCGTGTGGCCGTCGATCTCGAAGGGCGACTGCAAGGTGGCCATCAGGCGCCCGGTGACCAGCTTGATCTGGGCTTCGCCGGCGGTGCCCGGCAAGACCGCGACGAATTCGTCGCCGCCGACCCGCGCCAGGGTATCGCTGTCGCGCAGGGTGCGGCGCAGGCGGCTGGCGGCCATGCGCAGCACCGCGTCGCCGACGCCGTGCCCGAGGCCGTCGTTAACCTTCTTGAAGCCGTCCAGGCCGATGGTGGCAACCGAAAAACCCTGGCCCGAGCGGCGCGCATTGGCGATCACCATGCGGATGCGGTCCGACAGCAGCACCCGGTTGGGCAGCTCGGTGAGAGCGTCGTGGGTCGCCATGTGGCGCAGGCGTTCTTCGGTCGCGTGCTGGGCCGACATGTCGCGGCCCACCACCAGCAGCGGCGCATCGTCGCCGCTCGGGATCAGTGCGATGCGCAGTTCGAACCAGAGATCGCGCTCGCCGCAGAGAAAGCGCGCCTCTACCACCTCCGGCGCGCCGCTGGTCCCGGCGCTGGCCAGGGCGTCGCGCAGCGCCGCCTGGTCGACGTCATGTACCAGCGACACCAGCGAACCGCTGCCCGAATCGACGCCGGCGAAGGTGCGCGCGCGGCGGCTCGCGGCGCGCAGCTGACCCTCGAGCGTGACGCGGAATACGGCGTCGCCGGCCGCTTCCAGCAAGCTGTCGAGCAAGCCCGGCGCCGGGCGGCGCGGATCTGGCGAGTGTGGCTGGTTAGCAGCGATCGAACTGGTGTGCATTCTCGGGGTTCTGCCTTGGGTTCTGCCTACTTGTTGCCGGCCGGGACATCCTTGCGCGCCTTGCGCCAGCCTTGTGTAAACCATGCAAGTCTATCAAACCAACAGCAACTGGTGCATTGAAAGATTCCAAAAGGCACTAAATAACACAATGGCCTGCCATGCCCGGTCGATCCTTGCGCTGGCGCAGCCGCTTGTGTTGATGTGTCCTTTGCGCTAGCGTACTTGTTGCGTAGTTGTTGCATAGACAAGCATACTGGCATTCGCCATTGTCGCCGATCCTTGCAAGAAAGCAAATTATTGGCTACAAGGGCATGCTGTTCTGATGCTGAGTTGCAACATCATTCCACGAGAGGGGCGAGAAATGAGTGCTTTCGATACCCACGAGGTTCTGAACCAGGCCGCAGCCTTCGCGGACGTCAACTTGTTCGGCTGCGACCCGGCGCTGCGCGAGGCGCTCGAGCGCGAAGGCGCCGGGTGGGCCGCGCCGCGGCTCGAGGCACTCGGCGCCACGCTCGGCCGCGCCGACATCCTCGACCTGGCGCGCCAGGCCAATGCTTCGGGGCCGCGCCTGATCAACTTCGACCGCGCCGGCCGACGGGTCGACGAGATCGAATTCCATCCATCCTGGCACACCCTGATGGCCATGATGATCGGGGCCGGCGCCCATTCCAGCCCGTGGCAGGACCCGCGCCCCGGCGCCCACGTGGCGCGCGCGGCCCAGTACCTGCTGTTCGGCCAGGTCGAGAACGGCGCCCAGTGCCCGGTGACGATGACCTTTGCTTCGGTGCCCGCGCTGCGCCGCCACCCGGTCCTGGGCGCGGAATGGTTGCCCAAGGTACTGTCGAACGAATACGACCCGCGCTCGCTCCCGGTCGCGCAAAAGCGCGGGGCCCTGATCGGCATGGGCATGACCGAGAAGCAGGGCGGCAGCGACGTGCGCGCCAACACCACCCGCGCCAGCGCGATGCTGCCGTCGGAAGCGAACGGGCGCTTCGGCGCGGCGGGCCAGGGCTCCTACCTTATCGTCGGCCACAAATGGTTCTTCTCGGTGCCGCAGTCGGACGCGCACCTGATCCTGGCCCAGCTGGACGAAGGCGGCAGCAGCGGGCTGTCCTGCTTCTTCGTGCCGCGGTACCTGCCCGACGGCAGCCGCAATGCGATCCGCGTGCAGCGTCTGAAGGACAAGCTGGGCAACCGCTCCAACGCCTCGTCGGAAGTGGAGTTTCAGGATGCGGTGGGCTGGATGATCGGCGCGCCGGGGCGGGGCATCCCGACCATCCTCGAGATGGGCGGTTACACCCGGCTCGATTGCGTGCTGGGCAGCGCCGCCATCATGCGCGCGGCGCTGTGCCACGCCCTGCACCACGCGCGCGGCCGCAGCGCCTTCGGGCGGGTGTTGGCCGAGCAGCCCTTGATGCAGAACGTGCTGGCCGACCTCGCGCTCGAATCCGAAGCGGCAACCGCGTTCGCGCTGCGCCTGGCGCGCTGCTTCGACGCAGGCGACGACCCGGTTCAAGCGCTGCTGGGGCGCATCCTGACCGCGGCCGGAAAATACTGGATCTGCAAGCGCGGACCGGCATTTGGTGCCGAGGCGATGGAGGTCATGGGCGGCAACGGCTATGTCGAGGATGGCCCCCTCGCGCGCCTGTACCGCGAGTTTCCCGTCAACTCGATCTGGGAGGGTTCGGGCAACGTGATGTGCCTGGACCTGCTGCGCGCGCTCGGCAAGTCACTGACGGAGGCGCAAGCGGCCCTGGCGGGGGAGCTTGAACCGGCGTATGGCCTGGACGCGCGCTTCGCCGATTTCGCCACGCGCCTGCTCGACGACCTGCCGGTGCTGGTACAGGAGGAGGGCGGCGCCCGCCTGCTGGCCGAGCGCATCGTCCTGGGGGTGCAGGGTGCGCTGCTGCTGCGCCATGCCCCTGGCTTCGTTTCGAGCGCGTTTGTCGCGTCGCGCATCGCTGTGGCGCCGGGCGGCGCTTTCGGGCGGCTGCCGGCGCCCTGCGATTGCGCGGCGATCCTGGCGCGGGCGCTGGTGACCTAGGATTCGACGGCAGCTTCAGCTTTCTTGTCGAAATGTGCAGAAAAAAAGGACAAACCGGCGCTTGGCTGGGATAATGCCGGTCTACCGCACCACACCCATTCCGTTGATACCGACCATGAAACAAGATCCGCGTTTCCCCAACCTCTACATCCTGAACCACCCGCTCATCCAGCACAAGCTGTCGCACATGCGCGAGCACGACACCTCGACGCGTACTTTCCGCGAGCTGCTGCGGGAGATCACGCTGCTGATGGGGTATGAGATCACGCGCGACCTGCCGCTGACCACGCGCCCGGTGCGGACCCCGCTGGTGACCATCGACGCGCCTGTGATCGCGGGAAAGAAGCTGGCCATCGTGCCGATCCTGCGTGCCGGTATCGGCATGAGCGACGGCCTGCTGGAACTGGTGCCGTCGGCGCGCGTCGGCCACATCGGCGTCTACCGCGACCCGGACACCCACGAGCCGGTCGAATACCTGGTGCGCCTGCCGGACACCAACGAGCGCACCTTCATTCTGTGCGACCCGATGGTCGCCACCGGCAATTCGGCGGTGCACGCCGTCGACGTGCTGAAAAAGCGTGGCGTTCCGAGCGAGCAGATCATGTTCCTGGCCCTGGTGGCCGCGCCGGAAGGCATCGAGATGTTCCAGAAGTCGCACCCGGACGTGAAGGTCTACGTGGCCTCGCTCGACTCGCACCTGAACGCCGACGCCTATATCGTGCCGGGCCTGGGCGATGCGGGCGACCGCATCTTCGGCACCAAGTAAGCATGCACGCGGCCGACAAGGGATTCTTCTCGCGACTGGCGTCCTTCAACGACAGCTTTGCGAGCAATCTGCCTGCCACGCTCGAGCGCATGGCCGCGGTTGCGGCCGGCCTCGACCCACGCGAACCGGCTGCCGCCGCCGATGAATTGCAGGCCATGCTGCACACGGTGGCGGGTTCGGCCGCCACCTTCGGCTACCGCGGCCTGGGTCACCACGCACGCGCGCTGGAACAGCGCCTGCGCGTGCTGATGACCTTCGATGCCGTCGCCGCCAGCGATTGGGCCAGCTGGACATCGGAGCTGGAACAATTCGTCGAAGCAGGGCGCCGTGATCCGCGCGGATTCAATTAATTACTGCATCCATTTTGCCGGCGGCATAATGCCGTAGCGCAATAAGCCAATGATGGAAGGTTTGATCCCGCGCAAACTTGGCTTCACTCATTGCCCTATATTTTCTCTACTACCGAAAGCAAAGCGCGACCGTAAGAGTTGAAGTAAGGAATTTTTATCGAGATAGTTGCGAGCGCGAGAATTTTTATTTTGCGAACATGGTTTTTATTTGTTTTTATTCGGTATAATACGGGATCGTTGGGTTGTAGGTAGTAGTGCAGTCTGTCTGTCATTCCTTTCTTGCTTCTTCAAACGATCTTAAACGGGCGCAAGCCCAACTTAACTGAAATAGGAAATTGTAATGGCAACTGGCATCGTAAAATGGTTCAATGATTCGAAGGGTTTTGGCTTCATCACCCCTGATGAAGGCGGCGAAGATCTGTTCGCTCACTTCTCGGCGATCCAAAGCAACGGCTTCAAGTCGCTGCAAGAGAACCAGCGCGTTTCGTTCGATGTGACCACTGGCCCTAAGGGCAAGCAGGCCGCGAACATTCAGCCGCTGTAATCGCTTTCCAGCGATAGCAAAATCCCCGGACTGCCGGGGATTTTTTTCGCCTGATGGTTTGTGGTGAACTGCGAGTCGTCGTGTCGCGTAGGGTTCCGCCCCGCGACTGTCGCAGGCTAGCGCACCTGCCAATACTCCGGCTGCTCATAACTCCTCCGCAAGAAATCCACGAAGGCCCGTATCCGCAACGGCAAATGCTGCCGCTGCGCGAACACCGCATGGATGTCGTTCCCCGGCGCCGCGTAGGCATCCAGCACCGTGCACAACTCGCCCGCCGCGATCTGCGCGCCCACTTCCCACATCGAGCGCCAGGCCAGGCCCTTGCCGGCCAGCGCCCAGGCGTGCAGCACCGCACCGTCATTGCATTCCATATTGCCCGCGACCTTGAGCGCCGCCGGCTTGCCGTTGTCGAGGAAAGTCCAGCCGCGCTGGCTGCCTTGGCTGCTGATCGCCAGGCAGTTGTGCTTGGCCAGGTCGGCCAGGACCTGCGGCGTGCCGTGCCGCTTCAGGTAGCTGGGCGAGCCCACCACGACGCGGTGGTTGTCGGCCAGCTTGGTGCCGACCAATGTCGAGTCGCTCAAGCTGGCGATGCGGATCGCCACATCGACGCCTTCGCCGACCACGTCGACCAGCCGGTCCGTCAGGTTCAGGTTGACCGTCACTTCGCGGTGCTCGGCGAGGAAGGAGGGCAGCAGCGGCGCCACGTGCTGGCGCCCGAAGCCGGCCGGCGCCGACACCAGCAGATGACCGCTCGCGCGCACGCTGCGCTCGGCGGCCGCCGCCTCGGCTTCCTCAAGCTCGGCCAGGATGCGCCGGCAGTCTTCAAGAAAGGAGGCGCCTTCGTCGGTCAGCACCAGCCGGCGCGTGGTCCGCTGCAGCAGTTTTACGCCCAGCCGGCTTTCGAGCGCATCGAGGCGGCGGCCGATCATCGCCGGCGCGATCCCTTCGGCTCGCGCCGCGGCCGACAGGCTGCCGCGCGCCACCACTTCGACGAAGGTCGAGATCTGCCTGAATTTGCCCATCCATTCTCCTTATTTGATATAAAAAAGCACAGATGTAGTGAGAAAATGTATCGTTTAGCTATCTTCAAGTGAATATACTTGATGCTTAGACAAACGCCAAGGCGCCGCAACGGCCGCCCGGCGAGCATCGGTTTTTACACTTACTGGAGAATGCGCAATGACAATCGCCACCCCCGCCGGCATGCAAATCACGGGCCCCATCAAGCCGGGCTATGAACAAGTCCTGACGCCGGAAGCACTTGCCCTCGTCACGAAACTGACGCGCGCCTTCGAGCCACGCCGCCAGGAATTGCTGGCTGCACGCTCCGAGCGCGCGCGGCGCCTCGATCTAGGGGAGCGCCCCGACTTCTTGGCGGAGACGGCGCACATCCGCTCAAGCGACTGGAAGATCGCGCCGATCCCGAAAGCCCTCGAATGCCGCCGCGTGGAGATCACCGGCCCGGTCGAGCGCAAGATGGTCATCAATGCGCTGAACTCCGGCGCCGACAGTTACATGACCGACTTCGAGGACTCGAACACACCGAACTGGGACAACCAGATCACCGGCCAGATCAACATGGTCGACGCGGTGCGCCAGACCATTTCGCTCGAGCAAAACGGTAAATCCTACAAGCTCAACGACACAGTCGCGACCCTGGTCGTACGCCCGCGCGGCTGGCACCTGGATGAAAAGCACGTGCTGGTCGACGGCAAGCGCGTTTCCGGCGGCATCTTCGACTTCGCGCTGTTCATGGTGCACAACGCCAAGGAACAGCTGGCACGCGGCGCCGGGCCTTACTTCTACCTGCCGAAGATGGAATCGCATCTGGAAGCACGACTGTGGAACGATATCTTCGTGATGACCCAGGAAGAACTTGGCCTGCCGCGCGGGACCATCAAGGCGACCGTGCTGATCGAGACCATCCTGGCCGCTTTCGAGATGGACGAGATCCTGTACGAGCTGCGCGAGCATAGCGCCGGCCTGAATGCGGGCCGCTGGGACTACATCTTCTCGTGCATCAAGAAGTTCAAGCTGGACAAGGACTTCTGCCTGGCCGACCGCGCCAAGGTGACGATGACCGCGCCCTTCATGCGCGCCTACGCGCTGCTGCTGCTCCAGACCTGCCACAAGCGCGGCGCCCCGGCCATCGGCGGCATGGCGGCCCTCATCCCGATCAAGAACGACCCGGAGAAGAACGAGGCCGCAATGGGCGGCGTGCGCAACGACAAGGCGCGCGATGCGACGGATGGCTACGACGGCGGCTGGGTCGCGCACCCGGGCCTGGTCGAGCTGGCCATGACGGAATTCACCAAGGTGCTGGGCGACAAGCCCAACCAGATCGACAAGCAGCGCCCGGATATCCAGGTAAGCGCAAAAGACCTGCTCGACTTCAAGCCGGAAGCGCCGATCACCGAAGCTGGCCTGCGCTATAACATCAACGTCGGCATCCATTATCTCGGCGCCTGGCTGGCCGGCAATGGCTGCGTACCGATCCATAACCTGATGGAAGACGCGGCCACCGCCGAGATCAGCCGCTCGCAGGTATGGCAGTGGATCCGCTCGACCAAAGGCGTGCTGGAAGACGGGCGCAAGGTGACTGCCGAGATGGTGCGCGCGATGATTCCGGAAGAGCTGGCGAAGGTAAAGGGCGATGCCGCCAATGGCGACAACCCGAGCTATGCGCGGGCGGCGGAGATTTTCGAGCAGATGTCGACGTCGGAGACGTTTGCGGAGTTCTTGACGCTGCCGTTGTACGAAGAGATTTGAGCGGCTGGAGCCGAGATAACCCATAGGGTGGGCAGTTTCCTGCCCACCCTATGGACCTCGTCAGAACACGTTCTTCCATTCTCGCAACGCTGCAAACGCCTGCACCGGCGATGCACCCGCTTCGAGCCTGCCCGTATCCACCAAACTCTGCACCACCCCCGGCTCCGTATAGCGCAGAAACGGATTCGTCCCTTTCTCCAGCCCGATCGTCGACGGCACCGTCGGCAACCTGGTCCCGCGCCTGGCCGTCGCATCCTGCATCCGCAGCGCCAGTCCCTGGTTGCCCGGCTCGACCGCCTGCGCAAACGCCAGGTTCGCCACCGTGTACTCGTGCGCGCAATACACCAGCGTATCGTCCGGGAGTGCCGCCAGCTTGGCCAGCGAATCCGCCATCTGCGCCGGCGTGCCTTCGAACAGCCGCCCACAGCCGCCCGCGAACAGCGTGTCGCCACAGAACAGCCAGTCGGCTCCAGGCGCGCGCCGGACGTAGGCGATATGCCCGAGCGTATGCCCCGGGACCTCGAGCACGTCGAGCTCGAGGTCGAGGCCCGCCACCCGGACGCGGTCGCCTTCCCCGAGCGCCTCGGTAACAAAGGCGATCCCGTCGTTGCGCGGCCCGTAGACCGGCACCTGCCACTCGGCCAGCAGGCTGGAAACTCCACCAATGTGGTCAGCATGGTGATGGGTGAGTAAAATGGCGGAAAGCGACAGCTTGTGCGTGGCCAGCGCTTCACGGATCGGTCCGGCATCGCCCGGGTCGACCACGGCCGCGTGGACGCCGTCGTGGATGATCCACAGGTAGTTGTCGTGGAAGGCGGGGACGGTCAGGACCGCCAGGGCCGGGTAAGATGGGGTCGTCATATGAAGTTAGCGGAAGGGATGGCATGGACAGCGCAGTATCCGAGAAATCCATTATAGCGCTCGACCACTGGCTGCAATCGCCCGCGGGGGACTACGTGCGCGCCTTCGAGCAGGCCTGCCTCGACGAACTCACCGCGGACATCTTCGGCTTCAACGCGCTGCAGGTCGGCGTGCCCCAGCTCGATGCTCTGGCCGCCAACCGCATGCCGAACAAATGGCAGGCTGCCACCCGCACCTCCACCAGCGACGAGCTGGCCTTCGCCGCCGGCGGCAAGCAGATCGCCGTCGCGCTCGATTTTTCCGAACTGCCCTTCGCCTCGCACAGCATCGACCTGGTGGTGCTGCCGCACGTGCTCGAGTTCGCCACCGAGCCGCACCAGGTGCTGCGCGAAGTCGAGCGCGTGCTGATCCCAGAAGGGCAGGTGATCATCTGCGGCTTCAATCCGGCCAGCCTGTGGGGCATGCGCCAGGGCGTCGGCCGGGTGACCAACAACGGCTACCTGCCGGCATCGGGCGAATTCATTTCTATGCCACGCCTGAAAGACTGGCTAAAATTGCTCAATCTCGGCGTGACGCGCAGCCATTTCGGCTGCTACGCGCCGCCGTGCCGGACAGCCCACTGGCTGAGCCGGTTCGCCATGATGGAAACGGCAGGACAACGCTGGTGGCCCTACCTGGGCGCCGTCTACGTGGTCCACGCCATCAAGCGGGTCAAGGGCATGCACATCATCGGACCTGCATGGAACAAGAAAACGAACAAGCGGCCGCAAGCAGTTCCGGCCGCGAACAGAGAATGAGCGACATGCAAGAAAACGAAGTCAACGCAGGCACGACCAAGGTCGACATCTTTACCGACGGAGCCTGCAAGGGCAACCCGGGCACGGGCGGTTGGGGCGCTTTGTTGGTCGCTAATGGCCACGAAAAGGAGATTTTTGGGGGCGAGCCGAACACCACCAACAACCGCATGGAATTGCGCGCCGTGATCGAGGCGCTGGGTGTGCTCAACCGCCCGTGCGAGGTCGTGCTGCATACCGACAGCCAATACGTCCAGAAGGGCATCTCCGAATGGATCCATGGCTGGAAGGCGCGCGGCTGGAGAACCGCGGCGAAAGAACCGGTCAAGAACGACGACCTGTGGAAAGCGCTCGACCTGGCGCAACAGCAGCACGCCGTCGAATGGCGCTGGGTGCGCGGCCACAACGGCCATCCGGGCAACGAGCGGGCAGACGTACTGGCCAACCGCGGCGCCGCGTCCGTGCGCCGTTAAGCCGTCCTGGGGCAGGGCGAGCCTGTTATACTTCGGCCCGCCTGCATCACCGTTTATCCACGATTTACCCTCCTAAGTACCGCCCATGCGCCAGATTGTCCTCGATACCGAAACCACCGGCCTGAATCCCAGAACGGGCGACCGCGTCATCGAGGTCGGCTGCGTTGAAATCTTCAACCGCAAGTTGACCGGAAATAACTTCCACCGCTATATCAACCCGGAACGCGATTCGGACGAGGCCGCGCTGGCGGTCCACGGCCTGACCACCGAATTCCTGCGCGACAAGCCGAAATTCCACGAGATCGCCGAGGAATTGCGCGAATTCGTGCAGGGGGCGCAAGTGATCATCCATAACGCGCCTTTCGACCTGGGCTTCCTGAACGCCGAGTACACCCGCCTGGGCCTGCCGCCGTTCAGCACCTATTGCGCGGGCGTGATCGACACCCTGGTGCAGGCCAAGGAACTCCACCCGGGCAAGCGCAATTCGCTGGACGCGCTGTGCGACCGCTACGAAGTCTCGAACGCCCACCGCAAGCTGCACGGCGCGCTGCTGGACTCGGAACTGCTGGCCGACGTCTACCTGTCGATGACGCGCGGGCAGAATTCGCTGACGATGGATGTCGCGGCCGAAACCAATGCCGGCGGCGAGCTGGTCGAAGCGGGCCCGCTGGGCGAGATCATCGTGGTGGCGGCAAGCAGCGACGAGCAAGCCGCGCACGAACTGGTGCTGGCCGGCCTCGACAAGAATGTGAAAGGCAGCTGCATCTGGCGCAATTATCCTCCGCAGGGGTGACGGCGGCGTGATTCTGTGCCATAATACGCCTCGTTTTGGGAGGTTAGCTCAGGGGTAGAGCACTGCATTCACACTGCAGGGGTCGCAAGTTCGAAACTTGCACTTCCCACCAGAATTCATCATCTCGATTTATCCGGTCCGGCTGTGGCCAGAATCGACAGCAAGATCAAGAAGCGTTGCACGCGAAAGCGGAGCAGCGCTTTTTGCATTTGCAAACGCATGCTTACGACAAAACCTTGTCGCCCGCGATCGGCGCTGCCGTTCGGCGCGCCGACAGGATCATGACCATGGACGGGTGGAGCTCGTCCTGACGGGGAATGCAGGTTTAGATATTGAAATTCCTCAACAGTTGCGGCATAATACGGGCCACCGGGAGGTTAGCTCAGGGGTAGAGCACTGCATTCACACTGCAGGGGTCGCAAGTTCGAAACTTGCACTTCCCACCAGATTCGTTGTCGACAGAAGGGCTTGCACCGCTAGGTAGCAAGCCCTTTTGTCATTCCCGGCCTGCCGGTAACGGGCGGCGCGCCGGGAGGAGCAAGGCTAGGCAGGGCTTTGTTCCGCCCGCAGCCAGCCGTACAACACGGCCATCATGAAGGGACCGACGAACAGGCCGATCACGCCCAGGGTCGAGACGCCGCCCAGCAGGCCGAACAGCACGGCCAGGAAAGGCAGGTTGACGCGGTGCCCGATCAGCTTGGGGCGGATGAATTTGTCGACCATGAACAGCTCGACCGCGCCCCAGGTGAACAGGCCGAGCGCCGCGCCGGGATGGCCCTGGCCGAGCAGCAGAAGCGACACCATGGTGAAGGAGAGCGGCGCCCCGCCCGGGATCAGGGCCAGGTAGCCGGTGATCACGCCGAGCAGGGCCGGCGCCGGCGCGCCCGCGATGGCATACGCGATGCCGAGCACGACCCCTTCCAGTACGGCGATCGAGCACAGGCCCAGCGCCGTGCCGCGCACCGACAGCGGCAGGATGCGGCGCAGGTTGCAGTAATGGCCAGGCAGCAGGCGCACGCCGGCGCCGTCGACATAGCGCACCACGGCCGGCCCGTGCAGGTAGAGGATGAACAGGGTCAGCAGGGTCAGGAACAAATACAGCGCATTGGCCAGAATGGTCGAGCCCCAGAAGCGCGCCGCGCCCGACAGGTGGGGCAGGACGTCGCCGAGCGTGGTCTGGATCAGGGCCTTCAGTCCGCCGGGAATCGCCAGGTGCTCGTTCCACCAGGCGATCACACGCTCGGACACCAGCGGCAGTTGCGCCAGCCAGCCAGGCGCTTCGACCCCGACTTCGTTCAGGCGCGCCAGCAGGCGCTGCACGCTAGTGAGTTCGTGCCCGAGCGCTTTAATCAGGAGCAGCGACGGCCCGAAGAAGCCGACCAGCAGCAGCGCCAGCAGCATGGCGGCGGTGGCCAGCGGCGGGAAGCCGCGCGCCACCAGGCGCTCGCGCAGCGGCCAGGTAATCACGGCCAGCAGGCCGGCCCAGGCGAGCGAGCCGAGGAAGTGCTGCAGCAGCAGCCCCAGGGCGATGGCGAACAGCACCGGTATGAGGAGTGAGCCGTAGCGTAGTGTGGATCCGGGTCTCTGGTCCACGGTTCAGCCTCCCCGGTGGGGGCGGTGGCTGCCCGGGTTGACGCCGGCGGGCTGCAGGCGGGCCGGAATACCGGGGACGGGCGGGTGCGCAAGCCTGGTCGCGCTGGGAAATGCGATGCGTTTCATGGTTCCGAAGTGCTTTATCAAGAGGTGCAGGGCGGACGCGTGGGCGCAATTGCCGATGCCGAAGGATAAAGCACGGAGCTCGTCCGGTAAAAGCGAATATTACCGAAAGATTACTGCGGAAAAGCAGAAAGCGGGCTGAGGCGGCGCAGGGGCCGCCGTGGATCAGCCCTGCAGGTCGTCGTCGGTGAGCGTGCCGCTGGCGTACAGGCGCAGCAGAATGGCCACCGGCGGCGGGATCAGGACGCCGGTTTCGAAGCGGCTGCCGCTGGACTGGGTGACGCCGAAGCGGCTCCAGAACTTTTCCTGGCTTTCGCGCTTGCGGATGCGCAGGCGGCGCAGGTCGTGCGGGGCGGCCGGCCAGGGCGCGGCTTGCGCCGGTACAGCCGAGACTTCCATGCCAAATTCTTCTTCCATCATCTTGCCAGCCATTGCCGCATCCTTCCGTTGATCCATCATGTTTTCGCTTGCGCTCCGGGCCCTTGCCGGGACAACGCGGTAAGACTGGATCGTAATCGGAAAGGGCAGGCCCAAGGCTCTCGAAATGTCACTGCCGAGTAATTACTCTAATAAAGATCTTTTGGTACAGTAAATTGCCGGAAACGCTAAGGTGGCGGGACGGCGGCGACCGTCGCCTCCGAATGCCACGCTTGCCCCATGCCCCCAGGTTCGAGCTCTCAAAAAGCCATCGACTGAGCTGACCCGCGAGGCGCCAATCTCAGGTATGATCGTTAAGTTTCTTTTCGACAGTAGTTCTCTTTCAGCAATGAACCCAAAGACCGAATTTGCGAGCCCCTTCGCCGCTCGCGCTGTCAACCTTGCCAACTCCGGCCTGGTGGTGCTCGATGCCGCCCAGGAGATCGTGCTGTGGAACAGTTGGATGGTGCCGCGCTCGGGCTATTCGGTGGCGCGGGTGCGGGACCGAGGGCTGTTCGAGGTCTTCCCGGAGTTGCGTGGCTCGCGCGTGGAGGCAGCCGTGCTGGCCGCGCTGACCGAAGAGGTGGCGACCACGGTTCCCGCCTCGACCGGACGGGCGCCGTTCCCGCTGCGCGAAGCGGGCAGTTTCGATGGCGAGCGCATCGACCAGGCCGTCACGGTAACGCCATTCAGCGAAGACGGCGAGCGCTATTGCCTGGTCGAGATCCGCGACGTCAGCGGCACCGTCGACCGCGAGCGGCGCCTGCTCGACCATGCAGAATCGCTGCGCGCCCGCTCCTATGTCGACGGCCTGACAGGCATCGCCAACCGCCGCCACTTTGACGTCGCGCTCGACCGCGAGCTGCGCCGGGCCCAGCGCAGTGGCGGGGCGCTCTCGCTGCTGTTGATGGACATCGATTCGTTCAAGGCCTACAACGACCACTTCGGTCACCAGGAAGGCGACGCTTGCCTCACCATTGTGGCCCAGGCCCTGGCCGGCATGCTCAAGCGGGCCGGCGACGTTGCCGCGCGCTACGGCGGCGAGGAATTCGCGGCGATCCTGCCCGATTCCACCATCCAGCAGGCGCGCGTGCATGCGGAGGCGATCCGGGCTCACGTCGCTTCGCTGGCGCTGCCGCATGCACCAGGCGCTCTGCGCCCGCACGTGACCCTGAGCATCGGCGTCGCCACCTTCGACCCGCAGCGCCTGAATGATGCCGCGACCCTGATCGAGGCGGCCGACAAGGCGCTGTATGCCGCCAAGCGCGGCGGCCGCGACCGCGTGGTGGCGGACGGCGACGGGCTGTAAGCCCTGGCAGCGCCGCGCGCGTGGTAAATGTGTGACATGCGCGCATCGCGGGCGTGCACGCTTCCCCCCATCCTGTAGAATTGCCATGGAGAAATGAATTCCTTCGGCGGCATGCACCGGCCCGCCCGCGATTCGCCTGGCAAAGTCGGTAGCGCCGAGTCCGGCACTGCTCGTGTACACTCGTCTTGCCAGGGCGCCCGCCGCGCTGGTGTGCACCAAAACGGGAAACGCGACCCATCTTCTATGCTTAACGGCCACTACGAACCAACGCTGGTGCTGCTCTCGATCCTGGTCGCGATGTTCGCGTCCTATACGGCCCTGAGCCTGGCGGTCCGGGTCAGGCAATCACACGGACACGCCCCGCATGCCTGGATGGCGGGCGGCGCCTTTGCCTTGGGCAGCGGCATCTGGGCCATGCATTTCATCGGCATGCTGGCTTTCCGCCTGCCGATGCCGGTCGGTTACGATCCGCTCATCACCTTCGTGTCCTGGCTGCTGCCGGTGGTCGTATCCGGCCTGGCCCTGTGGCAGCTGCGCCACCGCGAGCTGGGCGGGCGCCACCTGGCCTGGGGCGCGGTCCTGATGGGCCTGGGCATTAATGCCATGCACTACACCGGCATGGCCGGCATGCGCATGGATCCGCCGATCACCTACGATCCCCGGCTGTTCCTGGCCTCGGTCGCGATTGCGATCGGGGCCTCCGCCGGCGCGCTCTGGATCGGCTTTCGCCTGAGCGAACACCTGCGCCGTCCGCGCCTGCTGCAGGCGGGAGCTGCAGTGATGATGGGTGGCGCGATCGCCGGCATGCATTACACCGGCATGGCCGCCGCCCACTTCGAGGCTGCCAGCATCTGCCGCGCCGCAGTTGATGGGGTCAACCAGGACCACCTGGCGATCCTGGTCGCGGTCGCGACATTCGCGGTCTTGAGCATCGCGCTGCTGGCGGCGATCTTCGACACCCGGCTGGCGTCGCGCAACCGCAGCCTGGCCGCTTCGCTGGAGACGGCGTCTGCGCGCCAGGCGCTCTACCTGCGCGAGCAAAAGGCACGGGTCGAAGCCGAGCACCTGAGCCAGTTGAAGGACGAGTTCCTGGCCACGCTCTCGCACGAACTGCGCACGCCGCTCAATGCGATGCTGGGCTGGTCCCAGCTGCTGCTGCAGGGCGCGCGCGACGAGGCCATGTCGCGGCGCGGGCTGGAAACGATCGAACGCAATGCGCGCGCCCAGTCGCAGCTGATCGAGGACATGCTCGACATGAGCCGCCTGATCACCGGCAAGGTACGGGTTGAGGCGCGGCCGGTCAGCCCAAGCGAATTCGTCAACGCGGCCCTCGAGACCGCGCGCCCGGCGGCGATCCTCAAGCAGATCCAGCTCTCGGCCGACGTCGACTACGACGCCGGTCCGGTGACCGGCGATCCCGGCCGCATGCAGCAGGTGATGTCGAACCTGGTGTCGAATGCGATCAAGTTCACCGATCCTGGAGGCCGGGTGGCGGTGAGCGTGCGCCGCGACGGCGAGCAGGTGGCGATCGACGTCACCGACAGTGGGGTCGGGATCGATCCGGAATTCCTGCCGTATGTGTTCGACCGCTTCCGCCAGGCCGATGCCTCGTCCTCGCGCCGCCACGGCGGCCTGGGACTGGGCCTGGCCATCGCGCGCCAACTGGTCGAACTGCAGGGCGGCACGGTCACGGTGTCCAGCCCCGGGGCGGGGCGCGGCTCCACCTTCACCCTGCACCTGCCGATCCGGCAGGCCGTCTCGGCGCGCGCGCCTGGCCCGCCGGCGCCGGCGCCGGATTCCGGCATGCCAGACGCGGGTCCGGCCCAGATCGGCGCCGTGCTGGCCGGCTTGAGCGTGCTGGTAGTGGAAGACGAACCCGATTCGCTGGAACTGGTGCAGCAGGTGCTGTTTGAAACCGGCGCCACCATTCTGACGGCGAGCAGCGCGCACGATGCGCTGCTGGTATTCGAGCGCGGGGCGCCCGACCTGTTGATCAGCGATATCGGCATGCCGCTGGTGGACGGCTTCCAGCTGATCCGCCAGGTGCGCGCCCTGCGCGACCGGCAGGCCGCAAGCATCCCTGCGATCGCGCTGACGGCCTTCTCGCGCCGCGAAGACCAGCAGCGCGCGCTGGAAGCGGGTTTCGACGAATTCCTCGCCAAGCCCTTGCGCCCCGCGGTGCTGGTGCAGGCAGTGGCGGCGCTGGCCGGGCAGCGCGCCCTGATGCGGGCTTGATGCCGCGGGAAACCGCGCCTGGCGTGGCGCCTATAGCGCCGGCTGCCAGGACATGTCCGGCATTACCAGCTGCAGGCGCAGCTCGAGCTCCGCGCCCGGAGCCTGGCCGGGCAGGGCGCTTTCCACGATGAAGCCGCGGTTGCGGCCCGCTTCCTTGCCCTTGTAGAGCGCGCGGTCGGCCAGCGCGATAGCCTGCTCCCAGCCGAAGGCCGGATCGGGCCTGGGGGGCAGCGCCACAGCGCCCGCCGTGGCGCTGACGGCCAGCGCGCTGCCGTCGTCAAGCACCACCGGCGCGGCATTGATCGCATTCAGGATGCGTTGCACCAGCAGCGGATATTGAAGCGCGCTCACGCCCTGCGAATACACGAGGAATTCCTCGCCGCCCCAGCGCAGCACCATGTCCGAATCGCGCACCGCTTCGTTCAGGCGCCGGCCCACTTCGATCAGCACCAGGTCGCCGGAGGCATGGCCGTGCTGGTCGTTGATGCGCTTGAAGTGGTCGATGTCGAGCAGGATGAAGCAGTCGATCGACCCGGCCTGCCCGGGGTCGCCCGTGCGCTGCTCGATGGCTTGGTGCTCGCGCTCGCGCATGCGATCGCCGAAGGAACGCCGGTTGTACAGGCCGGTGAGAGGATCATGCGCCGAGCTGTGCGCCAGTTCGGCATTGAGCTCGGCCAGGCGCCGCCCGGTGCGCTGCGATTTCCGGTACAGCATGAAGACGACGCCCGACAGCACCAGCGCGAGCGCGGCGCCGAGCGAGGTGACGGCCTGGCGCAGGGTGCGGTTGCGGATCTCGGCATCCTTCACCGCGTTTTCCTGGCGCAGGGCGGCGATCTGCGCGGCGCGCTGCTTGGCATTGAACTGCTCCTGCAGGGCTGCGAATGCCTTGTCGCGCCGCTCCACCGCCAGCTCTTCGATGACGCCTTCGCGCTCGCGCACGGTCTGCAAGGCCTGTTTGTACAGCCCGGCCTTTTCCAGGGCCGCGCCTTTCTCTGCCAACAGGTTGGCCACGCCCGGCAAGGCGCCGGCCTTGCGCAGTTCGAGCGTGATCCGGTCGATGTAGGCGCTGCCTTCAAGCATCCGGCCCTGGCCGAACAGGGCGAAACCGAGGTTGGCATAGGCCATCTGGATGGCGCTCTGGTCGTCCACGCTTTCGGCCACGACAACGGCGGCGCGCGCACTGCGTTCGGCTTGCGGGTAGCGGTGCTCCTTGAGCCAGGCATCGGCGACGTTGCCCAAAATGTTTGCCTCGAGCCAGTTCAGTTCATTGCGGCGGGCCAGCGCCAGCGCGCGTCCGAACGACACGTGGGCCTGGCGCAGTTGGCCGAGCGAGACGTAGGCGCGGCCGTCCATGAAATGCATCGAGGCTTCCACCCGTGCCGGCATGGCGCCGCCCGCCTCGCGGTAGGCACGGGTCGTGTCGAGCGCCATGGCGGCGTCGCCGGTATTCACGTACAGGCGCGCCAGCGCCAGCACCAGGTCGGATTCGCGCGGGGCCCACAGCCCGGGATGGCGCTGCACCAGTTCGAGCCCGTGCAGGTAGTGGCGGAAGGCGCGGTCGTGCTGGCCCATGACGTTGTAGATGGCGCCATAGGCGACGTCGGCGCTGGCCGTGAATTCGACGTTGCCCAAGGCCTGGTACTGGACGTTCAGGCTTTCCAGCAGGGCCATGGCCGCGGCCGGGTCGTTGTCGTTGAGGAGCTTGTGCACGCGCCCGAGGCTGGCCAGCGCGGTCTGCTCCGCATCCTTCTGGGCATGCGCCAGGCCAATGAGCTGCTCATCCACCGCATAGGCATCACGCAGTTTGCCGGCGTCGGCATGGGTGCGGCGCAGCAGGCGCAAATACGCGATCCGAATCGCATACGGCAGGTCGGCGCGCAAGCCGGCTGCTTCCCGGACCAGCAGGGCGCGCGCCTCCGGATTGTTTTTCTCGGCCAGTTGGGCCAGTTCGCGCAGGCGGGCCTGCGCCGCGCGCCCCTGGATGCCATCGGCCGGGGCGGCCGCACATGCCGACGCCAGCACCAGCAGTAGCGCAGGCGCAGCGCTGCGCCAAGTGCTCATCGCCATGCGGGACGGCAGCGGGGTCGTCATGGGGTGTTCGGCCGGGGCCAAATGAAGGTCTGCCGATTATGTTCTGTTGATTTACGGAAATCAAGCGCGGCCTGAAGATGAGCATGTTTGCGCAACGCAATATTTATTTTGTGTCAGAACAAGCGAAATGACCGGTTTCATGCTTTTACTTTGATTCAAAACAACAATCTGGTGATAATGTTACGTCTGCGAAATGCAAGCCCGCAGGCAAGGCGAAGTCGGTTCCACGGCCGGCATGGCGGTCACCACCGCGATGCACGGAGCGCAAGGGCGAGAACCGCCCGGGCGACATAATTACACGCCGTGGAGCCACACTATTTTTTTGATTGGAGAACAAGCAGTGAGTCTTTTCAGAACCAAGAATCTCGACACGATGTTGGCGACAGCCCAGAAACCGGGCGGCCTCAAAAAGGTGCTCGGCCCGTTCGACCTCGTCCTCATGGGCATCGGGGCCATCGTCGGCACCGGCATCTTCGTGCTCACCGGCACCGGGGCCGTGACTGCAGGGCCGGCCCTGACGCTCTCCTTCATCATCGCCGCGCTGGCCTGCGGTTTTGCCGCCCTGTGCTATGCCGAATTCGCGTCGAGCGTGCCGGTGGCCGGCTCGATCTATACTTACAGCTATTTCACCCTGGGCGAAATCGTCGCCTGGATGATCGGCTGGGACCTGCTGCTCGAATACGGCCTCGCCACATCGACGGTCGCGGTCGGCTGGTCCGGCTATTTCCAGTCGCTGCTCAAGGGCATCGGCGTGGTGCTGCCGGAAGCCCTGCGCGCCGCGCCGGGTGCACAGCCGGGCGTGGAGACCCTGTTCAACCTGCCGGCCTTCCTGATCATGATAGTCCTGACCTGGATGCTGTCGCTGGGCGTGCGCGAATCTGCCCGCATCAACAACGTCATGGTGCTGATCAAGACCGGCGTCGTGATCCTGTTCATCGTGGTCGGCGTCAACTACGTCAAGCCTGAAAACTGGCAGCCCTTCATGCCCTTCGGCTTCGGCAGCGTGATGAGCGCCGCGGCACTGGTGTTCTTCGCCTTCATCGGCTTCGATGCCGTGACCTCGGCCGCCGAAGAAGTGAAGAACCCGTCGCGCGACCTCCCGATCGGCATCATCGGCTCGCTGGCCGTCTGCACCGTGCTGTACGTGATCGTGGCCTCGATCATGACCGGCATTGTGCCCTTCATGAACTTCAAGGGCGTCGACCATCCGGTCTCGCTGGCCCTGCAATACGCCGGCCAGGACTGGGTCGCCGGCTTCGTCGACCTGGCAGCGATCCTGGGCATGAGCACCGTGATGCTGGTGATGGCCTACGGTCAGACCCGCATCCTGTTCGCCATGTCGCGCGACGGCCTGCTGCCGAAGAAACTGTCGGAAGTGCACCCGAAATACGGCACCCCGTTCTTCGCCACCTGGATGGTCGGTATCGTCTTCGGCCTGATCGCCGCGGTCGTGCCGCTCGACGTGCTGGCCGAACTGGTCAACATCGGCACCCTGGCCGCGTTCTCGCTGGTCTCGGTGGCCGTGATCATCCTGCGCAAGACCCGCCCGGACCTGCCGCGCGCCTTCCGCTGCCCTGGCGTGCCGGTGATCCCGGCCCTGGCCATCGTGTTCTGCGTCGCGCTGATGTCCTTCCTGAGCTGGCATACCTGGGTGGCCTTCGTCATCTGGCTGCTGATCGGCCTGGGGGTCTATTTCGGTTACGCCCGCAGCCGTTCGCTGCTGAACGGCACGAACCAGTAATCCCGTCGCCGCATTAGCGGCCACACCCGGCGCCCGGCCCGCACTGCAGGCCGGGCGTTGTCGTTTCCGCGCCCGGCACGTGATTGCCCGTGCTAAGCTTTCCTTCCAGGCCAGGTCCGGGCCTGCCAACCTGGAGACGAACATGAGCGCCATCGTGCTCGGCAGCAGCGACGCCCTGCTGGTCATCGACATGCAGAACGACTTCCTGCCCGGCGGCAGCCTCGCCGTGCCGCAAGGCGACCGCGTCATTGCCCCGATCAACGCGCTCATCAAGCTGTACCACGGCCGCGCCCTGCCGGTGTATGCCTCGCGCGACTGGCATCCGGGCGACCATTGCTCGTTTGCCGACCAGGGCGGTCCCTGGCCGCCGCATTGCGTGGCCGGCAGCGAAGGGGCGCACTTCTCCAGCGAACTCCACTTGCCCGACGACGCCATCATCGTCTCCAAGGCCGATACGCAGGCCAAGGACGCCTATTCGGCCTTCAACGAGACCGGGCTGACGCGCAGCATGCGTGCCGAGGGGGTCAAGCGCATCGCCGTCTGCGGCCTGGCCACCGATTACTGCGTGCTCAATACGGTGCTGGACGGGATCGAGGCCGGTTTCGAGGTGCTGCTGGTGCTCGGCGCCATGCGTGCGGTCGAGGTCAAGGCGGGCGACGGCGACCGTGCGATTGCACGCATGCTCACCGCGGGAGCGGTGCCGGTCAAGCTCTCCGGGGGCCTTCTCGCGGCCGACCTCGCGCTCGGGGCCCGGCCTTAAGCTAAAAAATTGACCATCTGGCAAACCTTTGTCAGCTCGTCCATTGTCAGTTTTGTAATCTCTCTCTTACATCCTCGCAGCGCGCCTACCGATTCTCGTGAAACAATTCAGTCTGGATAATGGACGGATCGTCTTCCCAGACCAACATTATTATTCGAGAGACATGAATTCGATGCTGTTAGACGCCACGACAGTCGCTGCCAATGCCGCTCCCGCGATCCGGGAGCGTGCCAAAGACCTGTACTTCTCGCTCTACGATAACCCGGGCGCCAATCCAGACGCGGCGCGCGCCTACGTCGCTGACCAGGTGGCGGCCGTGCAGGACTTGCCTGCCGACCTGCCGCCGACCCTGGCACAATTGCCGGCCTGGGTCGAGGAGCGCACCGACGCCGTCGGCCAGCAGTACCGCGACTACCTTGCCGCGCGCAAGAACGGCGCGCCGCGCCGCTATTTTTCCTGCCGCTCGCATGCGCTGTATTTCATCAAGGCCGTGGCTCCGACCAAGCTGGTCGATGGCGCCTGGCTGTATGGCCTGCTCCGGCACTGGGACAACCCGGCCTACCACGGCCTGATCAAGACCTATATCGAAGAGCTGGGCGAGGGCGTGCCCGACAAGAACCACGTCACGCTCTACCGCAAGCTGCTGGCCACCCACGGCTGCGACGGCTGGGAAGCGCTCGACGCCGACCATTTCGTGCAGGGTGCGCTGCAGCTCGCGCTCGGCCACCATGCCGACCATTTCCTGCCGGAAATCATCGGCTACAACCTCGGCTACGAGCAACTGCCGCTACACCTGCTCATCACCTCGTACGAGCTGAACGAATTCGGCATCGACCCGTATTACTTCACCCTGCACGTCACGGTGGACAATGCCGCAAGCGGCCACGCCCAGAAGGCAGTGCAGGCGCTCGTCGACCTGATGCCGCGCGTGGGCGCCCGCGATGCCTTCTACCGCCGCGTGCTCGACGGCTACCGCCTCAACGACCTGGGCGCCAGCACCAATTCGGTGATTGCGGAATTCGATTTGCAGGCCGAACTGGTCGACCTCCTCGCGGCCAAGAGCAAGACAGGCAAGAACATGCACTCGGATTACTGCCGCGTCGCCGGGCGATCCGTGAACGACTGGCTGGCCACGCCGGCCCAGGTCCCGGACTTCCTGGCGGCGCTGGAAAAGGCCGGCTGGATCAAGCGCGGCGAAGATGTCGAGCACAGCCGCTTCTGGGGCCTGGTCAGCGGCGAGAAGGCCGAGATGTTCGGCGTCTTCAGCGCCTACGAGCTGCAGGTGCTGCGCGACTGGATCACCACCACGCCGGACGGCAAGCCTGCCGAAGGCAAGCGCGTGATGACCTGGCGCGCGCGCCAGCGCACCCTGGACAACCTGGGCCAGCAGCAGGATCGCAGCGCCGCCTTCCCGGAGCGCGGCCTGATCCGCCGCCACCCGCGCCTGGAAGACGCCGACAACGAACTGCGCCTGCTGGAAGAACAGGTCGCGGGCGCCGCCGGCAAGCAGGAAGCGATGGCCCTGCTGGGTGGCCTGATGTCGCCTGAAGTGCACCACACGGCGGCAGGCCTGATGGCCACCCGCATGTACACCCAGCTGTTCGATGCCTGAACGCCGGGCGGATTGATGCTTGCCTGCGGCGCCGCACGCTGGTGCGGCCCGCACCCATAATTATTACAAGGATCTATTCGTGCAAATCCTGGAACAGCGCTTCTTGCGCGGACCGAACGTCCACGCCGATTCACCCTGTCTGCTCAGCATCATCGACCTGGAAATCCTGTATGGCGTCTCTTCCAGGGACATCCCCGGCTTCAACGAGGCCCTGCTGGCGGCGCTGCCTTCGCTGCATGGCCAGCTGCCGACCGGGCAACGCGGCGGCTTCGCCCAGCGCCTGCGCGAAGGCACCTATCTCGGCCGCGTGATCGAGCAGGTCACGCTCGACCTGCAGACCCGGGCCGGCGCGCCCGCAAGCTATGGCCGTACCCGTCCCGTGATTGGCCGCCCCGGCCAGTTCCGCATCGTCTGCGCCTATGAGCAGGAACGCCTGGCCCAGCCGGCCTTCCAGCTGGCGGTCGACCTGGTCGAGGCGCTGGGCAACGAAGAAGACTTCGACCTGGCCCCGCGCCTGGAAGAGCTGCGCGAGATCGCGGCGCGCTATGCGATCGGCACCAGCACCGCTGCCGTTCTGGCAGCGGCCCACGAGCGCGGCATCCCGACCCAGCGCATCATCGAAGACGCCAACTTGTTCCTGCTGGGCTGGGGCGTGAAGCAGAAGCGCCTGCAGGCCACCACCACCGGCGACACCAGCTTCATCGCGGTGAAGATCGCCAGCGACAAGCAGCTGACCAAGTCGCTGCTCAAGGAAGCCGGCGTGCCGGTGCCCGAAGGATCGGTGGTCACGAGCCTCGACGACGCCCAGCAGGTGGCCGCGCGCATGAAGGCGTCGGTCACGCTCAAGCCGCTCGACGGCAACCATGGCAAGGGCGTGACCGTCGACGTACGTGATGCAGAGGGCGTAGCGCGTGCCTATGACTTCGCGCGCGAGTATGGCCGCCGCATCATCGTCGAACGCTATGTCGAAGGCCGCGACTACCGCGTGCTGGTGGCCAACGGCCAGGTCGCGGCCGCCTCCCGCCGGCGCCCGGCCCACGTGGTCGGCGACGGCACGGCGACCATCCGCGAACTGGTGGAGCGCGAGAACGCCAACCCGGCGCGCGGCGCCGGCCACACCAACATCCTGACCAGAATCGCGATCGACGAGCACGCGGCGGGCATGCTGGGCAAGCAGGGCTTCACCTTCGACAGCGTGCTGCCCGTGGGCGTGGCGGCCGAATTGCGTGGCAATGCCAACCTGTCCACCGGCGGCACCGCCGAGGACGTGACCGACCTGCTGCCGGAATCGACAAGATTGCTGTGCGTGCGCGCCGCGGCCAAGATCGGCCTGGACGTGGCCGGCATCGACATCGTCTGCCAGGACATCGCGCTACCGCTGGACGCCCAGCTCGGCGCCGTCATCGAAGTCAATGCCGCGCCGGGCATCCGCATGCACCAGTACCCGAGCAGCGGTACGCCGCGCGATGCAGGCGACGCCATCGTGCAGGGGCTGATGGGTGACTCGGACGGGCGCATCCCGACCATCGCCGTGACCGGCACCAACGGCAAGACCACCACCACGCTGCTGATCGGCCACACTGTGCGCATGGCAGGCAAGGTGGCGGGCGTGACCACCACCGAGGGCGTCTTCATCGACGGCAAGCAGATCGCCAAGGGCGACTGCACCGGCTACTGGTCGGCCCGCACCGTGCTCGGTTCACCCGAGGTGGAAATCGCGGTGCTGGAAACCGCGCGTGGCGGCATCCTCAAGCGCGGCCTGGCTTTTGATCGCTGCGACGTCGGCGTGGTGCTCAACATCGCCGCCGACCACCTTGGTCTGGATGGCGTGGACACGGTCGAAGAGCTGGCCCAGGTCAAGGCGGTGATTGCTAGCTCGGCTTCGAAAACCGCGGTGCTCAATGCCGAAGACCCGCTGTGTGTGGCGATGGCGCGCCGCGTCAAGCCCGAGACCGAGGTCGTCTACTTCTCGATGGACCCGGAAAATCCGACTTT
This sequence comes from Telluria sp. ZB4P37, assembly GCF_059685855.1. Classification (NCBI taxonomy): domain Bacteria; kingdom Pseudomonadati; phylum Pseudomonadota; class Betaproteobacteria; order Burkholderiales; family Oxalobacteraceae; genus Telluria; species Telluria sp. ZB4P37. The sequence continues at coordinate 108,547 of NZ_JCASID010000010.1, read as the reverse complement.
GCTGGCGCACCTGGAAGAGGGCGGACGCGCCGTCTACCTGCAGGACAATGCGGTGGTCGTGGCCGACGCCAACCTGCACCAGGAATTGCTGCGGGTCGAGAGCATGCCGGTTGCTTTTGGCGGCCGTGCGCGCTTCAATATCGCCAACAGCCTGGCAGCTGCCGCAGCCCTGATGGCATCCGGCTTTACCAACCTGCAGATCGCGACGGGTCTCTCGACCTTCGTGTCGAATGGCCGCACCAATCCGCTGCGCACCAATATGTTCGACATCCGCGGCGTGACCGTGATCGTCGACTATGCCCATAATCCGGCCGCCTACCGCGCCATGGCAGAGATGGCGCGCGCCATGCTGCCGGGGCAACTGGTGGGAATTGTCACGGCGCCGGGCGACCGCCGTGACGAAGACCTGATCGAAGTCGGGCGCGTCTGCGGCGAGCGTTTCGACGAGCTGGTGGTGTACGAGTCGCAAAGCCGCGGCCGCGAAGTCGGCGAGGCAGTCGACCTGATCCTGGCGGGCGCCGAGGAGGCGGCCGGCATCAGCGACACGCTGCACCGGGTGATCGAGGTGGGCGATGCAATCCGCCACGGCCTGAGCCTGTGCCGCCCGGGCGACGTGCTGGTGTTCGCCTGCGGTTCTTCGCTGCAGGTGTTCGTGGAAGCGCTGCGGGTGAATGATCCGGAAAGCGCGGATCGGGTGGCGTCGCAGGTATAGGGTGTTACACGGCGCCGCCGCTGTTCGTAGGGTGGGTGGGCAGAATCTGCTCACCCTGCGATCCTCGATCCATCGGCGGATACGGCCTGCGGGCCGCTTTTTCTATCCTGGCCGGACTTAAAACGCGAAGTTGATCCCGAGCGTCCAGGCATCGGCCTTCGCCCCGGTCTTCTTGTCCTTGCCGTAACGTTCATACTCGGCGATCAAGGCCACGCCCGGCGTGATCGAATATTGCAGGCCGAAGGCGCCGTAGATGCCGGTGTCCGAATCCTTGCGCACGATGCCGGTGTTGCTCACCTTGCGCTGGTTGTGCGCCACTCCCAGCTTGCCGTAGGCCGAGAGCTTCTCGGTGAACGGGCGCATCAGGCGCGCCGCGACATAGGTGCCGAAGCCGCCCAGGTCGATGGTGCGCGCTTCCGGGGCGGCCGTGGCCTTGCGCAGGTCGATATAGCCGCCTTCCACTGCCAGGCTGTCGCTGAAGGCGACGCCGCCGAATACTTTCGGATTGATCTTGTTGCTCCCGCCATTGTGCTCGACGGCGCTGGCGGCCACGCCGGCGTAGGCCTGCGGTGAACCGCCGAGCGGTGCGGCCAGCGCCGTGCCGGCAATGCCCAGGCCAAAGAGCAGGGCGGCGAAAAGTTTCTGCATTCCGTTTTGTTCCGTCTTCATGTGCAAGTTTTACTATTTTTCAATTGCGAGTCGGCAAGTGAAGAAAGGATACACGGCTGCAACGCGGAAGTTGTAACAAAATGCTAGAAGACAGGCTTCTAGACAGCTAGGCATCTATCAGTTTAAGTAATACCTAAGGGAAAAGCCCCACGCAGGGGCTTTTTCGGCTGGGAACGAACGGGTTCAGATTGCTTCGGCCTCGATGCGGCGCGCCAGTTCCGGCTTCGTCGGGCGCAGCGCCTCCGCCAGTTCCGAGATCGAGGAGCCGCAGCCGAACGCCAGCACGTCGCCCGGCTGGCAGAGCGACAATCCGTGGCGGATTGCCCGGTGCACATCCAGTTCCACGGTCAAGGCGTCGGCCTCGATCATGCCCAGCTTTGCTCCGCGTACCAGCAGCGAGGCGGTTTCGCCTTCGGGACGGCCGCGGTTCTCCGATTCGTAGACCACCAGGTCATCGAAACCCGCGGCGCAGGTGCGCCCGATGTCGACCAGGTCGGCGTCGCGGCGGTCGCCGGGCGCGGCCACCACGCCCACCAGCCGGCCCGCGCTCATGGCGCGCGCGCTCTCCGCCAGCGCGGCATAGGCTGCACAATTGTGGGCATAGTCGACGATGACGGTCACGCCCTCGACGTCGAACAAGTTCGAGCGCAGCGGATTGCTCTTGCTGTCGGAGACGAAACTGCGCAGGCCGTCCGCGATTTCGGCGTTGCCGAAACCGGTCGCGCTCAGTGCAGCAGCGGCCGCCAGCGCGTTGGCAATGTTGTAGCGCGCTGCGCCCCCCAGCGAGACTGGCATCCGGCGTGCGTCGATCAGGGCTTCATGGCGTGCGCCATTGGCCAGCACCAGGGTGTTGTCCTCGAGATAGACGCCGCGGCCGCCGTTTTCCAGGTGGCGCAGCAGGGTCGGGTTGTCGGCGTCGAGCGAGAAGTAGAGCACTTCCACGCCTTCGCGCAGGTCCTTGGCCATCGCGACGCAATAATCGTCTTCGGCATTGAGCACCACCGCGCGCGCGGCGCGCCGCGCGACGACCGCCTTGACCCTGGCCAGGTCGCCCAGGGTCTCGACGCCATCCAGGCCGAGGTGGTCGCTCGAAACATTCAGCACCACGGCCACGTCGCAGCGGTCATAGGCCAGGCCGCGTTTCAGGATGCCGCCGCGCGCCGTCTCCAGCACGGCGAAATCGACGCTCGGGTCGGACAGGATGCTGCGCGCCGAATGGTAGCCGGTGCAGTCGCCCTTCAGGGTAGGCTGGCCGTCGACGCGCACGCCTTCGGTGGTGGTCACGCCGGTGCGCAGGCCGGCCATGCGGGTGGCGTGGGCGATCAGCAGCGAGGTCGTGGTCTTGCCGTTGGTGCCTGTAATGGCGATGGTCGGGATGCGGCCGTCGCAGTCGCCGAACAGGGCGTCGACGATGGCGGCGCCGGCATCGCGCGGGGCGCCTCGGCTCGGGTACTGGTGCATGCGGATGCCCGGCGCGGCGTTCACCTCGATGATGCCGCCTTGCTGGGCGCGCAGAGGCTGCGCGATGTCCTGGCAGACGATGTCGATGCCGGCGATATCCAGGCCGACGGTACGCGCGGTGCGGATGCAGATCTCGCGGGTTTCTTCCGGCAGCAGGTCGGTCACATCCTCGGCGGTGCCGCCGGTGGACAGGTTGGCATTGCCGCGCAGGTCGGCGCTGACGCCCGCGGCCAGCACGGTGTCGAAGCCATAGCCCTGTTTGGCGAGCGCCTCTTCGGCCAGCGCATCCATCGGGATCTTGGTGAGGATGTTGGTATGGCCCACGCCGCGCGCCGGGTTGCGGTTCTCGAGTTCGACCAGCTCGCGGATGGTCGAGTGGCCGTCGCCCGTCACGCCGGGCGGACGGCGCCAGGAGGCCGCGGCGACCTTGCGGCCGGTGACCAGCACGCGGTAGTCGCGGCCCATCAGGTGCTGCTCGACGATGATGCGGCGGCCATGGCGGCGTGCGTGCTCGAAAGCGCGCGCGACTTCGTCAGGCGTGGCGCAGTTGGTGGTCACGCCCTTGCCCTGGTTGCCGTCGAGCGGCTTGATGGTGACCGGGCAGCCCAGGCGGCGCGCCACGCGCTGCGCGTCTTCCAGCGTCGAGACGGTCGAGCCGTCCGGGACCGGCACGCCAGCCGCTTCCAGAAGGGCCTTGGTCAGCTGCTTGTCGCTGGCGATGCCGACCGCGATCGAATTGGTGGCGCCGGTGATGGTCGCCTGCAGGCGCCTCTGGCGGCTGCCCCAGCCGAGCTGGAACAAATTGGCTTCGTCGGTCATGCGCTGCGCCGGGATGCCGCGCCGGACTGCCGCCTGCACCACGGCGCCGGTGCTGGTGCCGATGGCATAGTCTTCGGCGATCTCGTGCAGGCGTTCCACCGCGGCGGCGAGGTCGAAGTCGCGCTCGCTGGCGACGGTGTCGATCAGTTCGATCCCGGTGCGCAGGGCCGCTTCGGCCACCTGCTCGGTGGTGTAGCCACAGACGACACGGCGCGCGCGCGCGGCGCCCGCCACGGCCAGGGTGGCACTGAAGCTGCCAGCGGCGCCGGCCAGGCGCTGGAGTTCCATCACGACCGGTTCGAGTGCTTCCACCGGCAGCGCCGCGTCGGCCAGGCGCACGGCTGCTTCCGGCGGCAGGGCCGGCAGCAGGGCCAGCAGGCGGGCGGCGAAACCGGCCGCCTTGGTGGTTCCGTCTTCGATGACTGCCATCAGGCAGGGGCTGTCGGCGTACAGGTTGGGGCCGCGCAGCAGGCGTTTTTCCTTGAGTTTCATTGGATCGGGTTCCGTTTGGTCACGCTTTCTAAGAAATCGAGCAGTGGCGGCGGCAGGCCTTCGCCGGGCGCGGTGTCCACGGCGGGCAGGTCGAACCTGCTGCCGGCCGGGAGCAGGTGCAGGCGCACGTCGATCAGCTCCGGCGTGTCGCGGTCCCTGATGTGGGCGACGTTGGTGATCATGGTGCGGCCGTCGACGATGGTGACCGCGCCCTGTCCCAGCACTTCGATCCCGGTGCCGATACCGACCACCAGGGCGGTGTCCTCGTCGATGCCAATGCCCTGCAGGTAGGGGTTCTGGGCCACTACGCTGAGCAGGCGCGAGAGCCGCTGGCGCTCCGAGAAATGCTGGTCGATCACGACGCGGTGCAGGAAGCCCAGGCCCGCGGCCAGGCTGACCGAGCCTTTTTCGGGCAGGGTCTCGGCGCGGCCCTGCGCCAGCATGTGGCCGGACATGGCCGACGCGCCCGCACTGGTGCCGCCAATGGTGGCGCCGCGCAGCTTGAGCGCCACATGCATGGCCGAGTCCAGGGCGCTGCCGCCGATCAGGGCCAGCAGGCGCTTCTGGTCGCCGCCGGTCATGAAGATGCCGGTGGCTTCGTCGACCAGGCGCACGAACTCCTCGCTGTTGGCATCCTGGCGGCTGTCGATGAAGAGGTGGCTGCAGCGCTTCACGCCCAGGGCCCCGAAGGCCTGGTCGTAGACCTCCCATATCTCGTCTGCGATCTGGCTGGCGGCGGTGATGACGACGATGCTCGCATCAATGCCGCCCGCCAGTTCAACGAAGCGGCTCAGGATTTCCATGTCGTGCTGGCGGTCCTCGTGGCCGCCGATGATGACGAGGTGGCCGCCCTTGTCGTTCTGTGCTTGTTCGCTCATCGCTGGGTCATCTTCGAATAAGGCATGCCCTGGTTGGAATGGGCATAGGCTTCGGTACGGGTCACGGCGATCAGGCCGACGGCGACGTCCTTGTCGAACAGGGCGATGCCGCGTTTCAGGGCTTGCTCGAGCGGCATGCCGTCTTCGATCCAGCCGTAGACGGTGCGCGCGAGCAGGTGGCGCATGATGTGCTCGCCGACGCCGGTGGCCGCGACGGCGCCGGAGGGGCCGGCATAGAAGCCGCTTCCGATGATCGGGCTGTCGCCGACGCGGCCCAGCAGCGAAGGCGCCGACCCGCCGGTGGAGCAGGCCACCGCAAAATGGCCGTCCGGGCCGCGCACCACTGCGCCGACCGTGTCGCAGGCGGTCGATTTCGGCAGCTGCAGCGGGGTCTTGTAGTTCCAGAAGCGGTCGAACAGGCGGTTGTCGATGCCCGGCATCAGCGGCACCGAGCCGGCCAGTTCGCTCATCAACTGGCGGTGGTCGGCGCGCTGGCGTTCCGAGATCGGCGCGCTTTGCGGCATGCCGATGCTGCGCGCAAATCGCTGGGCGCCTTCGCCGGCCAGCATCACGTGCGGGGTGTCGGCAATGGCGCGCGCCAGGCGTACCGGGTTCTTCACGTCGCGCACGCAGGCAACCGCGCCCAGGCGGCCGCGCGTATCCATGATCGAGGCGTCCATCTCGATGGTCGCGCCGTCCAGGCACAGGGTCGAGCCGTTGCCGGCATTGAAGCGGCCGTCGTCTTCGAGGGTGGTGACTGCTTCGATGGCGGCATCGAGCGCATCGCCGTTGGCTTCGAGTTGCGCCAGTGCGCGGCGCGCTGCCAGCACACAGCCGTCCTCGTGCTCACACGACGCGCCGGCGCCGCCATGGACCACGACGGCGCCGGCTTGTTGGGTATTGCTCATGGGTTGGGTAATCCTGTGTTGTGTTGTGCTGTGCTATGCGTGAAAATATTGTCACGTAGTCAATAACGCATTATCCGCAACAAGCCCGGCGCGCCATATCGGTAGTGTTGCCGTGCTTTTGTAAGAAGTTGCTTACAGGACTGGCCGCGCGCGGGCTAGAGGAGTGAGCCGCCACGCAGGGCGCGGCGCAGGGTACGCACCAGTTCCAGCCGCCCGGAGGGTGTCAGATAACGCCCTATCTCGACCTGCACGCCGCGCGCCTCGACCACGACCAGGGTACGCATCCGGGTGTCCGGCAGGCTGACCCGTGTGTGATGCGGGTCGAGACGCACCACGCGGCGGCGCGCGCCGTCGGCATGTTCGACCAGCAGCGCGCCCTCTGCCAGGCAGATGCGCTCGTGGTCGAGCGCGTGGCGGCTGTAGTGGAGAAAGGCGGCGCCGACCGCCGCGCTCTCCAGGAGCGCGAAAGCCAGCACCATCCAGGCGCCGCGCAGCGTGAACACCAGGGCGATGCCGAGCGTGGTGCAGCACAGCAGCGCGTAGACCAGCAGCGCCTGGCGCGGCGTCATCGAACAGTTGCGCTTCATGAGCCACTCCGCCGGGAGGGGGCAAGCGCCTGGACTGGGGACAGAGCTCATCGCTGGATGGGTGTCAATACCAATGTTTACCAGTTTGCCACAGCCCTGAAAATAGGCCCGCCCGGGCAGTTGATGCCGCCCGTTATCTGTTACCATACCGCCCCTTCAAAGACAAAGGTTCTTATGGCGCTCGCTTGCGGCCTTGATTTCGGCACCTCGAATTCCACAGTCGGCTGGCTACCCGGCAGCAGCCTGCAGCCGGGCAGCCAATCCCTGCTGGTAATGGAAGACGGCAAGGCCACCTTGCCCTCGGTCGTGTTCTTCAATGCCGACGACGAACAGGTCAGCTATGGCCGCGCGGCGCTGGCCGACTACCTGGAAGGCTATGAAGGCCGGCTGATGCGCTCGCTCAAGAGCCTGCTCGGCACCAGCCTGATCGACGGCCAGACCGAGGTCGCCGGCCGCGCGCTGCCCTTCAAGGCCTTGCTGGGCCAGTTCATCGGCGAGGTCAAGCGCCGGGCCGAAGCCCAGGCCGGGCGCGAATTTTCCAGCGCCGTCCTCGGCCGCCCGGTGTTCTTCATCGACGACGACCTGGAAGCCGACCGCCGCGCCCAGGACACCCTCGAGGAAGTGGCACGCTCGGTGGGCTTTCGCGAGATCTCCTTCCAGTACGAGCCGATCGCCGCCGCTTTCGACTACGAGTCGCAGATAGACCGCGAGGAACTGGTCCTGATCGCCGACATCGGCGGGGGTACTTCGGACTTTTCGCTGGTGCGCCTGGGACCTGACCGGGCCGGACGCATCGAGCGCCGCGACGACATCCTGGCCAATGGCGGCGTGCACATCGGCGGCACCGACTTCGACAAATACCTGAGCCTGGCGAGCGTGATGCCGCTGCTGGGTTTCGGCAGCAGCATGCTCTCGGGTGCGGCCATCCCGTCCAGCTACTACTTCAACCTGGCCACCTGGCATACGATCAACCAGGCCTATACGCGCAAGAGCATCGCCCAGCTGGCCGACCTGGCGCGCGACGCCAGGGAGCCGGCCAAGCTGGCGCGCCTGCAGAATCTGATCGACGAACGCGCCGGCCACTGGCTGGCCATGCAGGTGGAAAGCGCCAAGATCGGCTTGTCGAGCAGCCCGCAGGTACGGCTGGAACTGGACCGCCTGTCCCCAAGCGAATCGCTGCTGGTGGAGCGCGCCGGCTTCGAAGCGGCGATCGCCCAGCTGGTCGACAGCGTCGGCGCCACCGTGCTGCGCCTGTTTTCGGAAGCCGGGGTGGAGCCAGGCGATGTCGATACGGTATTCTTCACGGGTGGCTCCAGCGGCGTGTCGCTGCTGCGCGAGCGCATCGCGGCCGTGGTGCCCGGCGCGCGCAAGGTCGAGGGCGACCTGTTCGGCAGCATCGGCGCCGGCCTGGCGCTCGACGCGCTGCGCAAGTTCGGTTAAGCAGCTCCTTCAGTAGCACCTGTAAGCGACAAGGAAAAACAAGATGAGTGTGTTTGAACGCCCGATCGTGATGCTCGACTTCGAGACCACCGGCCTCTCGCCCGACATGGGCGACCGCATCACCGAAGTGGCCGCGCTGCGCATCGTCGGCGGCGAGATCCGCGAACGCTATGTCTCGCTGGTCAACTGCGGGGTGCGGATTCCCTCGTTCATCACCCAGCTCACCGGCATCACCCAGGAGATGGTCGATTCGGCCCCGTCCGCCGGGCATGTAGTGCCCGAACTGCTCGACTTCATCGGCAGCGACATGCTGTCGGCCCACAATGCCAGCTTCGACGAGAAATTCCTGAAGGCCGAAGGCTGGCGCATCGGCCGGCCCACCGCGCACACGGGGCTGGTGTGCTCGCTGAAACTCTCGCGCCGTCTGTTCCCCGGTCTGCCGAGCTACAAGCTGGGCAATCTCTCGAGCCGCCTGGGCATCCAGTTCCGCGGTACGGCCCACCGGGCCGAGGCCGATGCGGAAGTCGCTGCGGAAGTGCTGCTGCACGCGGCGCGCCATCTTGGATCGACCCACGGTCTGGAAAGGGTCGCGCCCGACCTGCTGGTCTCGGTGAACAAGGTGGCCGCCGCCAAAGTGCCGGTCTTCCTCGATAAATACATGAAACTCGAGCGGCAGCGGATGGAAGAGGCGCGCGCGCGGCGTGATGCAATAACGCTTACATTGCTGACCTAATCGCATTAAAATGCGGGCATCATGATCCGCCGTTCCGTGTTCCGTGTGCTGTTGTCGCTCGTTCTGCTGCTGTCGCAGCAGATGGCGATGTCGCACGCGCTGAGCCACTGGGCCAGCCAGATCGGCGGCCCGGTCGCGCAGCAGACGGCGGAAGACTCCGAACTCTCCAGCGCCTTCGCGCATGACCGCAGCTGCGCCCAGTGCCTTGGCCTGGCGCAGCTCACGGTTCCCCTCGTCAGTTCCCCACGCCAGTTCGTCGCCCCCGAGATGGCGTCTGGCCACGCATCGGGCGCCGCAGCACTGGCCTGGCGTGTCCAGAAAACCCGCGCCTACGATTCGCGCGCACCTCCCGTTCTCGGATAACCCTGCTATTGCCTGAGCCCGTCCCGGCAGCATTGCTCCTGGACGCGGCTCGTCTATCCCGATCGAACAGGAACACAAGATGTCCAGGAAAACCGTATTGACCGCGGCGCTGGCTGCCGCATTCGCCGTATCCCATCCAGCTTCGGCTGCCGACGACAAGGACCTGGCCGCGATCCGCGCCGAGATCCAGGCCATGAAGGCCAGCTACGAAGTGCGCCTGGAAGCGTTGGAGCAGCGCCTGCAGGAAGCGCAGGCGGCCGTGGCCCAGGCCCAGAACGCCGCCGCCCAGGCGCCCGCCGCCGCCCCCGTGGTTGCCGCCGCCCCTGCGCCTGCTGCGACCGGCGCCAATGCCTTCAACCCGGCGATCTCGATGGTCCTGGGCGGCAGCTTCACCAACTTGTCGAAAGACCCGGGCCAGTACCGCTTCCAGGGCTTCGTCCCGCCTGAGGGCGAAATCGGCCCGGGCGCGCGCAGCTTCAACCTGGGCGAGTCCGAGCTCACCATCTCCAGCAACATCGACCCGAACTTCGCCGGCCAGGCGACCTTTGCCATCACCGGCGAGAACGAGATCGAGGTCGAAGAAGCCTATGTCCGCACCCGCGCGCTGGGCAATGGCCTGAACGTCAAAGCGGGCCGCTTCATGTCCGGCATCGGCTACCTGAACAGCCAGCATGCCCACACCTGGGATTTCGTGGATGCGCCACTGGCTTACCAGGCCTTCTTCGGCGGCCAGTACAAGCCCGATGGCATCCAGGCGCGCTGGCTGGCCCCGCTCGATACCTTCCTGGAATTCGGCGTGGAGCTTGCCAGCGGCCGCAACTTCCCCGGCAATGACCGCAACAAGAATGGCGTCGGCGCGGCGACCGTGTTTGCCCACGCGGGCGGGGACATCGGCGACTCGGCGAGCTGGCGTGCCGGGCTGTCCTACTTGCGCACCCGCGCGGCCGAGCGCGAGTTCGACCAGGACGGCATGCCGGCAGCCTTCAGCGGCCGCTCGCAGATACTGGTCGCGGATGCGGTCTGGAAATGGGCGCCTGGTGGCAACCCGACCCGGCATAATTTCAAGCTGCAAGGGGAGTGGCTGCAGCGCCGCGAGTCCGGCAGCCTGGCGGCAATGGACGACACGGGCGGCTACCGCAGCCGCCAGTCGGGCTGGTACCTGCAGGGCGTCTACCAGTTCGCGCCGAACTGGCGCACCGGCCTGCGCCACGACCGTCTGTCGTCCGGCAGCACCCGTATCGGCCTGGTGGACGACGGCATCCTCGGCATGGAGGCCTTTCCGGCGCTGGCGGCCTACAACCCGCGCCGTTCCAGCGTGATGGTCGATTTCAGCCCCACGGAATTCTCCCGCCTGCGCCTGCAGTTCGCGCGCGACCAGTCGCGCCCCGAGGCCAACGACAATCAGCTGTCCCTGCAATACATCATGAGCCTCGGCGCCCACGCCGCGCACAACTTCTAAGGAGCGCAGCATGGTCCGACTTCACACCACCTTGATCGCCGGCGCCTTCGCCATCGCCGGCCTGCTGGCAAGCGGCAGCGCCGCCGCCGCCGTCAATATCCTGGCCTGCGAACCCGAATGGCAGGCGCTGGCCGAGGAAATCGGCGGCGACAAGGTTCTCGCCACCAGCGCTACCTCCGCCCTGCAAGACCCGCACCGCGTTGAAGCCCGGCCCGGCCTGATCGCGCGCACCCGCAAGGCCGACCTGCTGGTCTGCACCGGGCTCGACCTGGAGGCGGGCTGGCTGCCGCTGCTGGTCCAGCAATCGGGCAACGACAAGATCGAACGCGGCCGCCCGGGCTATTTCGAAGCCGGCAGCTTCGTGCCGCGCCTGGACGTGCCAGCCCGCCTGGACCGCGCCGACGGCGACGTCCATGCGTTCGGCAACCCGCACGTGCACCTCAATCCGCACAACATCGCCTTGGTCAGCACCGCGCTGGCCAAGCGCCTGGGCGAGATCGACCCGGCCAATGCGGCCTTCTACGCGCAGCGCCAGCTGGACTTTGCCGCGCGCTGGAAAACGGCGATGCGCAAGTGGGAGCAGCAGGCGGCCCCGCTGCGCGGCGCGGCCGTGGTCGAGCACCACAAGAACATGGCCTACCTGCTGAACTGGCTTGGAATGACATCAAGCGGTACGCTGGAAGCCAAGCCGGGCGTCGAACCGAGCGCGGCCCACCTGGGCGGCTTGCTGGCCCAACTGCAGGGGCGTCCCGCGAAACTGGTGCTCCGCGCGGCTTATCAGGACCCGCGCGCCTCCCTCTGGCTGTCCCAGCGGGCGAAGATCCCGGCCGTGGTGATCCCCTATACCGTGGGCGCCGACGAGGCATCGACCAACCTGTTCGCGCTGTTCGACACCACCGTGATGCGCTTGACGCTCGCAGCCGGGGCGGCCAGGTAAGCATGGGCGATTTCGACTTCATGATCGTGCTGCCGGCTTTCCTGGCCGGCCTGCTGGTGCTGGCCACCCACATCCCGCTTGGCGCCCAGGTGCTCAAGCGCGGCATCGTCTTCATCGACCTGGCGATTGCCCAGATCGCGGCACTGGGCGTGATCGTGGCCGGGGCAGGCGGACTCGATCCGGCCGGCTGGACAGTGCAGGTGGCGGCCGGCGTCGCCGCCGTGCTCGGGGCTTTGCTGCTGACCTGGACCGAGAAGCGCTGGCCCGACGTGCAGGAAGCGCAGATCGGCGTGCTGTTCGTGCTGGCGGCCAGCGCCGGCCTGCTGCTGGTGGCGCACAACCCGCATGGCGGCGAGCACCTGCAAGACCTGCTGGCCGGGCAGATCCTGTGGGTCAGCTACGGCCAGCTGGCCATGCCGGCACTGGGCGCGCTAGTCATCCTGGCGCTGCTGGCGCTTGGAGGCGAGCGCCTGGGCAGGCTCGGCTTCTACCTGGTGTTCGCGCTGGCCGTGACCGCCTCGGTGCAGCTGGTCGGCGTCTACCTCGTGTTCGCCAGCCTGATCGTGCCGAGCCTGGCGGTGCGCCATTATCCCGATCGGCGCAAGCTCCTGTTCGCCTACCTGGTGGGCATCGGCGGCTACGGCACCGGCCTGGTGCTGTCGGTAGTGCTCGACCTGCCGTCCGGTGCGCTGATCGTCTGGTGCCTGGCCGCGCTCGCCATCCTCGCGTATTCGCTCGGCCCGCGACCGCAAAACACGCCTGTGTAAATACGATCCGCCGGCACGATTGTTCCCACGCAAACCCTGGACGCACAACTCTCTTAAAATTTTAGCAACGATGGGAGCTTCTGGTTCGAGCTGCTTCCCGCGTTGCCGGAATCGCCGAGCGTGCCGCCAGGGTGGAGGGGGGAAGGGATGAATCGCCAGAACGCTGCCCGCGACGGGTACGAAGTCTTCCTGTGGTTCCATCCCGCTGCCGTGCGCGGCAATCCCTACGCGCAGTACAACCTCGGCCTGCTGTACAAGCAGGGCGAGGGCGTCGAGCGCAACGAAACCCTCGCCCTCAAATGGATGAGGCTCGCCGCCAGCCAGGGGTTGGCGGCGGCGCAGAACCATCTCGGCGCCATGTATTGCAACGCCAAGGGCGCCCAGCGCAGCGACGAACTCGCCGCCTGGTGGTTCGGACGCGCGGCCGCGCAGGGCGATCCATCGGCCCAGCAGAACCTGGGCCTGCTCTACCGTAAGGGGCGCGGCGTGGCGCAATCCCACGACATGGCCTTCGGCTGGTTCTACCGCGCCGCCGAGCAAGGCCTGGCCAGCGCGCAGAACCTGCTGGGCGAATGCTATCTGCGCGGGCTGGGCGTGCCGGTCAGCCATCCGCTTGCCATGGCCTGGTTCCGCAAGGCCGCGCGCCAGGGCCATGCACCGGCCCAGCTCAACCTTGCCCTCATGTACCGGCGCGGCGAAGGCGTCGAGGCCGACGACGCCCAGGCGCTGTGCTGGTTCCGCCAGGCGGCGGCGCTGGGCGATCCGGTGGCCCAGCGCTATCTTGGCGCCGCCTACGCGCAAGGGCTGGGCGTGCGGCCAGATCCCGAACGCGCGGTCGCCTGGCTCGAACGGGCCGCCCTGAAAAACGACACCGACGCCCAGTATGCGCTGGCCACCTTGCTCGCGGCCGGCCACGGCTCGGGCGACGACGAGCGCGCGCTGTCCTGGTTCGTGCGCGCCGCCGATCGCGGCCATGCCCAGGCCCAATATTGCGCCGGCGCCATGCTGGCCAGCGGCCGCGGCGCTCCGTGCAACCCCGGGCGCGCGTTCGAATGGTATCTGCGCGCCGCCGAGCAGGGCGCGGCAAATGCCCAGTTCAGCCTGGGCGTCATGTACGCCAAGGGCGAGGGCGTGGCGCGCGACGAGGCGCGCGCGGCCGAATGCTACCGGCGCGCGGCCCAGCAGGGCGACGCCAGCGCCCAGAACAACCTCGGCGTGCTGTACGCCAACGGCCAGGGCGTGCCGCACGACGACACCCTGGCCGCCTACTGGTACCGCCAGGCGGCCGAGCAGGGACATGCGCTGGCCCGGTACAACCTGGGCGGCATGGTCAACAGCGGGCGCGGCGTCGAGCGCGACCCGCTGCGCGCCTACATATGGATGCTGCTTGCCGCCGGTGCCGAACAAGGCAGCCGCCGCCCGCGCGGCCCGAGGCTGGGCAAGCCGGGCACCGGCGGCGCCTGGGGCAGGGCGCTGGCCAGCCAGGTGCAGTCGGCGCGCCGCCAGCGCCGTCCGGGCGCGAGCCACTGAGGTCCAGGTCGCCTCATCCATGCCTTCCGGGTACGCGCCCGGCGCGCCCGTATTGACGGGCCTTCCCATGCATAGGCGGGCGCCGAAATTCGCGTTATGATGACCTGCGGCACCAAGAGCGCCGGGCAAAAATTGTCCGGTGCTCTACGCCGACCCATGAATAACTCGAACGAGAACCACATGACCCTGAGACACGCAACGCTCGTCACCCTGCTGGCTGCGGCCTTCGGCGCCAACGCGGCGCCGGCACAATGCCCCGCCAACGGCACGGCACTGACCTACCCGGTCACCAAACAGCTTCCGCAGATTGATAACTACCACGGCACCACGGTGGCCGACCCCTACCGCTGGCTCGAGGACGCGAACAGCGCCGAGACCAAGGAATGGGTCGCGGCCCAGAATAAGGTGACCCAGTCCTACCTTGCCCAGATCCCGCAGCGCGCGGCGATCCGCGAGCGCCTGACCAAGCTGTGGAACTACGAGCGCTTCAGCGTGCCGGGCAAGGAAGGCGGCCGCTACTTCTACACCCGCAACGACGGCCTGCAGAACCAGTCGGTCCTGTTCACCCAGAAGAGCCTGGGCGACACCCCGCGTGTGCTGCTCGACCCGAATACCCTGGCAGCGGACGGTACCATTGCCCTGGCCGGCATCGAAGTGAGCCCCGACGGCAAGCTGCTGGCCTACAGCACCGCCGCCTCAGGCTCGGACTGGAACGAGATCCGCGTGCGCGACATCGAGTCCGGCAAGGATCTCGTTGACCACGTCAAGTTCGTCAAGTTCTCGAACACGGCCTGGACCCGTGACGGCAAGGGCTTCTTCTACAGCCGCTACGACGAGCCGAAGGAAGCCACCAAGCTGGCCGATGTCAACTACTTCCAGAAGTTGTACTTCCACCGCATCGGCACCCCGCAAAGCGCCGACACCCTGGTATACGACCGCGCCGACCAGAAGGAATGGGGCTTCGGCGGCCAGACCACCGACGACGGCCGTTACCTGATCATCACCACCACCAAGGGCACCGCGCCGAAATACCGCGTGTCCTACAAGGATTTAGCCAAACCGGATTCGACAGTCATCGACCTGGTCGACAACTTCGACGCCGGCTACACCTTCATCGACAACGTCGGCAGCGTATTTTACTTTTCCACCGACCGCAATGCGCCGAAGAAGCGCATCGTCGCGATCGACGTGAACAAGCCTGCGGAATCCAACTGGAAGGTGATTGTTCCCGAAAACGCCGACACCCTGGCCGGCGCCGACATCATCAACAACCAGCTCGTGCTGGAATACCTGAAGGATGCGCGCAGCGTCGTGCGCGTGCACGATCTCAAGGGCAAACCGGTGCGCGAAATCGCGTTGCCGGGCATCGGCTCGGTGGGCGGCCTGTCAGGCAAGCGCAATGAGTCGGAAACCTTCTACTCCTTCACCGGCTTCACCACCCCGACCACGATCTACCGCCTGGATATGAAGACCGGCAAGAGTACCGTGTTCCGCCAGCCGAAGGTCGATTTCAACCCGGCCGACTATGAAACGCGCCAGCAGTTCTACACCAGCAAGGACGGAACCAAGGTGCCGATGTTCATCGTGTCGAAAAAGGGCCTGAAGATGGATGGCTCGAACCCGACCTACCTCTACGGCTATGGCGGCTTTAACATCTCGATGACCCCGGGCTTCTCGCCGGCCAATCTGGCCTGGATGGAAATGGGCGGCGTCTACGTGGTGGCCAACCTGCGCGGCGGCGGAGAATACGGCGAAGCCTGGCACCAGGCCGGCACCAAGCTGCAGAAGCAGAACGTGTTCGACGACTTCATCGGCGCCGCCGAATGGCTGGTCGCCAACAAGGTGACCTCGCCGAAGAAGCTGGCGATCGGCGGCGGCTCCAACGGCGGCCTGCTGGTGGGCGCGGCCATGACCCAGCGCCCGGAACTGTTCGGCGCGGCGATTCCTGCGGTCGGCGTGATGGACATGCTGCGCTTCCACAAGTTCACCATCGGCTGGGCCTGGACCTCGGACTACGGCTCGTCGGAGAACCCGGAAGAGTTCAAGGCGCTTGTGAAATACTCGCCGCTGCATAACCTCAAGGCCGGCACCTGCTACCCGGCGACCATGGTCACCACCGCCGACCACGACGACCGCGTGGTCCCGGCGCACAGCTTCAAGTACGCCGCAGCGGCCCAGGCCGCGCAGGCAGGCAGCGCACCGATCCTGATCCGCATCGATACCAAGGCGGGCCATGGCGCGGGCAAGCCGACCACCAAGCAGATCGAGGAAGTGGCGGATCGCTGGGGCTTCCTGGCGCGCGAGCTTCGCATTGGTGAAGGCGAGAAGGCGGTTGGGGGTAGTAATTAAGCAGTCAGTTTGATGTGAAAACGGCCGCCTGGTGTCCCGGCGGCCGTTGTTGTTTTCATGCGGTGGCGGTTTGCAAGGAACTTGGGGGAGGATAATGCCAGTGGCATTATTCCTGCCTTCGCCGGAACGACGGTCTTTGGTATGTTGGCATTAAAACCGTCATCGCGGCGCAGGCCGGGATCCAAGTTTGCGTGAGCCGCAAACAACGCAAACGCGCAACGCAGTTACCGTTGCACCACCACCAACAGCGCCTTCGCCTCCGTCTTCCCCGCGTTGCGAATCACATGATCATGATCCGCCGGATACCGCGCCGTCCCCCCATGCTTGATCTTGCGCTTCTCCGCTCCCACCTCCAGCTCGATCGCGCCTGTCAATACCGTCAGGTGCTCGCTGGTTCCCGGATCATGCGCCTGCGATTTGAGCTCGCCCCCGGGCGCCAGGGTCAGCTCGTACCATTCGTACTTGCCCGCCAGGTCCATCGGGCCCAGAATGCGCAGGGAATAGCCGGCGTGCGCGCCGGGCAGGGTAGGCGTCTCGTGGGCGTCGACCACGCGGATCAGGTCCACCGAACGCACCTCGGAGGACAGCAGTTCGCCGATCTCCACGCCCAGGGCATTGGCCAGGCGCCAGGTGATGGCAATGGTCGGATTGGCTTTTTCGCGCTCGATCTGCGAGAGCATCGACTTGGACACCCCCGCGATACGCGACAGGTCTTCCAGGGTCAAGCCTCGCGCCAGGCGCATGCGCTGTAGCGTGGCGCCAACCTCGGGCGGGGCATTATTTGTTATGGTTTTCGTCATTGCCGTAGTCGATCACTGCGTTTGCCCCTGCGGCTTGCCAAGTACATTAGCTAGGGGTAATATTCAATATATTGAATTTTCGTTCGACATACAGAACTCGGTTCTATCAATCGAACGGATCCAACGGTACAACACTGCCAGGCGCCGGTCAAGCCGCCCCTGGCCAAACCAGACCATCAGGAGTGGGACACATGAGCGATCAAGCATTCTATAGCGGCCTCCAAGGCAAACTCGAGACGCTGCGCAGCGACGGGCTGTTCAAGCCGGAACGCGTGCTGGCCTCGCGCCAGGGCGCCGAAGTCGTCGCGCAGGACGGCCGTACCCTGATCAACATGTGCGCCAATAACTATCTGGGCCTGTCGGGTGATCCGGAGACTCAGAAGGCCGCCGCCGCGGCGCTGGAAAAATACGGCTATGGCCTTTCCTCGGTGCGCTTCATCTGCGGCACCCAGACCGTGCACAAGGAACTCGAAGCCAGATTGTCCGAATTCCTCGGCACCGAAGACACCATCCTGTACGCCGCGGCTTTTGACGCCAACGGCGGCGTGTTCGAGCCACTGTTCGACGAGAACGATGCGATCATCTCGGACGCGCTGAACCACGCCTCGATCATCGACGGCGTGCGCCTGTGCAAGGCGGCGCGCTACCGTTACGCCAACAACGACATGGCCGACCTGGAAAAGCAGCTGATCGCCGCAACCGAAGCCGGCAAACGCCACAAGATCATCGTCACCGACGGCGTATTCTCGATGGACGGAACCATCGCCCAGCTGGACAGGATCGTCGCACTGGCCGAGCAATACGGCGCCCTGACCATGATCGACGAATCGCATGCCTCCGGCTTCATGGGCGCGACCGGCCGCGGCACCCACGAACACTGCGGCGTGATCGGCAAGATCGACATCATCACCGGCACCCTGGGCAAGGCCCTGGGCGGCGCGATGGGCGGCTTCACGTCCGGGCGCAAGGAAGTCATCGAGACCCTGCGCCAGAAATCGCGTCCCTACCTGTTCTCGAACACGCTGGCGCCGATGATCGCCGGCGCCTCGCTGGCGGTGCTGGACCGCATCTCGAAGTCGACCGAGCTGCGCGACCGCCTGCACGAGAACACCGCCTACTTCCGCAAGGAGATCGAACGCATCGGCTTTACCATCAAGCCGGGCACCCACCCGGTGGTGCCGGTGATGCTGTTCGAGGCGCCCGTGGCCCAGAAATTCGCCGCCCGCATGTTCGAACTGGGCGTGCTGCTGTCGGGCTTCTTCTACCCGGTGGTGCCGATGGGCCAGGCGCGCGTGCGTGTGCAGCTCTCCGCCGCCCACACCCGCGAGCAGCTCGACACCGTGCTGGCCGCTTTCGAGCAGGCCGGCCGCGAACTCGGCATCCTCAAGAATAATTAATCAAAGCTTAACAACGGAAATCACATGGAACGCATCCTCATCATCGGCGCGAACGGCCAAATCGGCAGCGAACTGGTCACGGCACTGGCAGAGCAGCACGGCCAGGACAATGTGATCGCCTCGGACATCAGCACGACCAATGTGTACGGCGCGGCGCGCTACATGCAGCTGGACGTGATGGACAAGGAGCGCCTGGCCGGCCTGGTCGATGCAGAGGGCATCACCCAGGTCTACCAGCTGGCGGCGTTGCTGTCGGCCACCGGCGAAAAGGCGCCGCTCAAGGCCTGGTCGCTGAATATGGACGGCCTGCTCAACATCCTGGAAGTCGCGCGCGAGCGTGGCGAGGCGGGTAAACCGCTGAAGGTCTTCTGGCCGTCGTCGATCGCCGCCTTCGGCCCGAATACCCCGGCGGAAAACACGCCGCAGTACACGGTGATGGACCCGACCACGATCTACGGCATCAGCAAGCTGGCCGGCGAGCGCCTGTGCGAGTACTACCACAGCAAGTACGGCGTGGACGTGCGCTCGATCCGCTATCCGGGCATCATCAGCTACAAGTCACCTCCGGGCGGCGGCACCACCGACTACGCGATCGCCATCTTCCACGCAGCGCTCAAGGGCGAGACCTACGAATGCTTCCTGGGGCCGGAAACGACCCTGCCGATGATCTACATGCCGGACGCGATCCGCGCTACCATCGAGCTGATGGATGCGCCATCCACCAAAGTCGCGATTCGTTCGTCGTACAACGTGGCGGGCGTGTCCTTCAACCCGCGCGAACTGGCGGCGGCCATCAAGAAGGCGCTGCCAGAATTCGAAGTGGCTTATGCGCCGGACAGCCGCCAGGCAATCGCCGATTCCTGGCCGAAGAGCCTGGACGACAGCCGCGCGACCGCCGACTGGGGCTGGAAGGCCGGCATCGGCATCGAGGAGATGGTCGCCAGCATGCTGAAGAACATCGACGTCGGCGTTAGTGTGTAAAAGCGCGCCTGAACGTCAACATAAAATCACAACAATAAAAACCAGAATAGTCGAGACAAACAGATGGACATGAGTGTATTTGATCTGTTCAAGATCGGGATTGGCCCATCGAGCTCCCATACCGTGGGCCCGATGGTGGCGGCGCGCCGCTTCCTGCTGGAATGCGGTTCGCTCGAGAATGCGGTCGGCGTCGAAGCCCACCTGTATGGTTCGCTCGCCCTGACCGGCGTCGGCCACGCGACCGACAAGGCCGTGATCCTCGGCCTGATGGGCGAAACCCCGCAGGACATCGATCCCGACACGGTCGAGGACAAGCTGGCCGAAGCGGAGCTGGACGGCGCTATCCGCCTGCTGGGCATGAAGGAAGTGCCCTTCACGCAAAAGGCCAACCTGGTCTGGCACAAGGCTTCGACCCTGCCCGAGCACCCGAACGGCATGCGCTTCGTGCTGCGGCTGCTTGACGGCAGCCTGATCGACCGGGTTTATTACTCGGTCGGCGGCGGCTTCATCACGGCGGCGGGCGAAAGCCAGGCGCGTGCCGAGCAGTCTGCATCAAGGGATATCCCGTTCCCGTTCGCGACCATGGAGCAGCTCCTGGCGCTAGGCAGGCAGCACGGCCTGTCGATCCCGCACATGCTGCGTGCGAACGAACTGGCGCGCATGACCGAAGCCGAGCTCGATGCGGGCCTGGACCGGATCTGGGTCGTGATGCGCGACTGTATCGCCCATGGCCTGGCCACGGAAGGCCAGCTTCCCGGCGGCCTGAACGTCAAGCGCCGCGCGGCCAAGCTGTGGAAAGCGGCGCATTGCGACCTTGGGAACCGCATCAACGAATTGCCGCACGACGCCACCCACCAGGTGACGCTGTACGCGATGGCGGTGAACGAGGAAAACGCAGCCGGAGGACGGGTCGTGACGGCGCCGACCAATGGCGCGGCCGGCATCATTCCTGCCGTCGTGCGGTATTACGCCGAAGACTGCCGCCCGAGCGACGCGGTGGCCGGCATCCGCGTCTTCCTCCTGACGGCGGCGGCCATCGGCATGCTGTGCAAGAAAAATGCTTCGATCTCGGGCGCAGAAGTCGGCTGTCAGGGCGAGGTCGGCGTGGCCTGTGCCATGGCGGCGGCCGGCCTGGTGGCGGCGCTGGGCGGCTCCAACGAGCGCATCGAGAACGCAGCCGAAATCGGCATCGAGCATCACCTGGGCATGACCTGCGACCCGATCGGCGGCCTGGTGCAGATTCCCTGCATCGAGCGTAACGGCATGGGTGCGATCAAGGCGATCACCGCGGCCTCGCTGGCCCTGAAAGGCGACGGCACCCACTTCGTCAGCCTCGATAACGTCATCGAGACGATGCGCCAGACCGGGGCCGACATGCAGGTGAAGTACAAGGAAACCTCGCTGGGCGGGCTGGCGGTGCATGTCATCACCGTCAACCACGCCGCCTGCTAAGGCCGGACAATTCCCCCGACGGCTGCGTTGCATCTCTCGCCGTACTGGCGTACCGCTGTCGATGATGCGCCTTGCCCTCGGGGTTTTGTCCGGCGTTAGTGCTTCTGCTTCTTGACGAAGGCGGCGATCCGCGCCAGTGCCTCCGGCGCGATCGTTTCCTCGATCTTGTCGTATTCGCTGGTAGCACCGGTCTTCGCTGTCTGGAATACGTGGTTCAGCGAGGGCAGCACCTGTGATTCGACCTGTTGGTTGCCGCCGGCCCTGAGCGCGCCGACGATGCCCGCGAGGTTCTCCTCGGCGGGCACCTGGTGATCCAGGCTGCCGTTCAGGGCCAGCACCGGCGCTTTCACCCGGCGCCAATCCGGCTGCGTATTGTGCAGCAACAGGGTGCGCAGATGGGGTTCTTTGGCTTCCGCCAGTGAGAGCGAACCGACGTTCATTTCGTATTTTTCCACCAAGGCCCGATCCTGCGCCGGCAGGCTTGCGTATAGCGCCTTCAGCGCCGCGATACGCGGCTGTGGCTCGGCATGTGCGAGGATGGTGTCGTAGAACGCCCGCACATAGGCCATCAGCTGTTCCACCTCGGCCGGCCCGGCGCCGTTGTCCCTTGCGACGATGCGGTCCTGCAGCAGGAGCAGTTCCAGCCCTGGCAGTCCGACCCCGGCGAGCGACACGATGAAATCCACCGTTTCCGGCTGCCGCGCGGCCACCGCGGCGGCAATGCCGGGCCCTTCGCTCAGACCGACGATGCCCACGCGCCCGAACCCCGTCCGTGCATCCATCGCCTTCATGATGGCGCCGAGGTCGCCGACAAGCTGGCCCGTTGTGAGTTGCGCGTAGTCGCCGGTCGAGCGGCCATTGCCGCGCTTGTCGTAGCGCAGTACCGCGATGCCCTGGCGCGTCAGGTAGTCAGCCATGACCAGAAACAGCTGGTGGCCGGCCATCTCGCCGTTGCGCGTCGCAGGACCGGTCCCGCCCACCAGCACCACGAGGTTCGGAGGCGTTTTGCCGCCCGGGATCGTCAGGGTCGCGCTGAGCAGCGCGCCATCCGGGGCGGTTATCGTCAGCTCCTGGTCCCGGTAGGGGAAAGGGCTCCTCGGCGTTTGCGGGCGTAGTTTGCGGGGAAACTCCGCGACGCGATGCAGCGCAAACGGGAAGGCCCTGCCCCCTTGGGAGAACAGGCCATCGAAGTGGTCGTTCGCCCAGGTCATCTTCAGGGTGGCGACGTTGAGGTCGATCTCGACCGTATTGCCATCTTCCTTGACGCTCGATACCGGCTGGTCGTAGGCCCCCTGGTCGGGACTGGCGATGCTCGCCCACAGCGAGCCATCGGCGCGGGTGTAGAACTCGGCGCCGATCTTGAGGGTCGGACCTTTGGGGATGACCATGTCGCCCAACCAGCGGCCCTGGTGGTCCTTGACGGGACCGGCGTGGACGGCAAAGGGAAGGGCGAGCAGGAGGGCCAGGCCGAGTGCGCTGCGAAGTAGAGGCATCTTGTCTTTTCGTTCAGGTGGGTTGATGGGGAGTGCGACAAGCTCATCTTGTCGCTCGAATGTGGAGGAAAGATGGAGCGCCGAGGGGCCTTCGCGGTAGGCGCTATAATAAGTTTCAACTTGTGCCACCACCGGATCGTCCAACGTATGCAATATGTGTCCACCCGCGCGACGAGCGCGTCCGCAGCACGCAATCCCCAGCACTTCTCCGACATCCTGCTCGCCGGGCTGGCCCCGGACGGCGGCCTTTACCTGCCTGAAGACTACCCGCAGGTTTCCAAAGCCGAGCTCGATGCCTGGCGCGCGCTGTCCTATGCCGACCTGGCCTTTGAGATCCTGCGCAAGTTCGCCACCGATATCCCTGATGCCGACCTGCGCGCATTGACCGCGAAAACCTATACGCCGGAGGTCTACCGCAACGCCCGTCCCGACGAATCGTCCGGCGAGATCACCCCGCTGCGCGTGCTGGAGGAAGGCCCGCACGGCAAGCTGGTGCTGCAGGCGCTGTCGAACGGTCCGACCCTGGCCTTCAAGGACATGGCCATGCAACTGCTCGGCAACCTGTTCGAACATGCGCTGGCCAGGAACAACGATGCGTTGAACATTTTCGGCGCCACCTCCGGGGACACCGGCAGCGCCGCCGAATACGCGATGCGCGGCAAGCGCGGCGTGCGCGTGTTCATGCTGTCGCCGCATGGGAAGATGAGCGCCTTCCAGACCGCCCAGATGTTCAGCCTGCAAGACCCGAACATCTTCAATATCGCTGTGGAGGGCGTGTTCGACGACTGCCAGGACCTGGTCAAGGCGGTGTCGAACGACCTGTCCTTCAAGGCGCGCCACAAGATCGGCACCGTCAACTCGATCAACTGGGCGCGCGTCGTCGCGCAAGTGGTCTACTACTTCCGCGGCTATCTCGCGGCCACGACGAATAACGACCAGAAGGTCTCGTTCACCGTCCCATCGGGGAATTTCGGGAACATCTGCGCCGGCCATATCGCGCGCATGATGGGCCTGCCGATCGACAAGCTGGTCGCCGCCACCAACGAGAACGACGTGCTCGACGAATTCTTCCGCACGGGCCGCTACCGCGCGCGCAAGGCTTCCGAGACCTATCACACCAGCAGCCCGTCGATGGACATCTCGAAGGCATCCAATTTCGAGCGCTTCGTGTACGAGCTGGTAGGCAGGGACCCCGAGCGCACGCATGCGCTGTTCCGCAAAATCGATACCCACGGCGGCTTCGACCTGTCGGGTGGACCGGGCAGCGACGGCGATGAATGGAAACTATGTGGCCAGTACGGCTTCGCGTCGGGCAAATCCACGCACCTTGACCGCCTGCAGACGATTCGCGACGTGGCGGACGACTACGGCATCACGATCGACACCCATACCGCCGACGGCATCAAGGTCGCGCGCGAACATATGCAGCCGGGTGTGCCGATGATCGTGCTGGAAACCGCGCTGGCCGCCAAATTCAACGAGACCATCCTCGACGCGCTGGGCACGGATGCCGAGCGTCCGCCTGGCTTCGAGGACATCGAATCGCTGCCGCAGCGTTTTGTCGTGATGCCGGCCGACGTCGTGCGCATGAAGGCGTATATCGCCGAGCATACGGGGCTGTGAGATGAAGCCGCCCATGCTCTCCGTGCGCGAAGCACTGGCCCAGCTGCTTGACGCCGCGCGCGCCGTCGAAGGCATCGAGCTCGTCCCGACCATCGAGGCCAACGGCCGCGTGCTGGCGCAAGACCAGCGCTCGCTTCTCAACGTGCCCTCGGCCGACAACACCTCGATGGATGGCTATGCCGTGCGCGCTCTGGACTGCGCGAGCGGCAGCGCGACCCTGCGCGTAGCCCAGCGCATCCCGGCCGGCAGTGTCGGCCAGCCCTTGGAGCCGGGCACCGCCGCGCGCATCTTCACCGGCGCCATGATTCCGGCAGGTGCGGACGCGGTAGTGATGCAGGAGCAGTGCGAGGCGGTGGGCGACAGCGTCACCGTGCACCACGCGCCGCGCGCGGGCGAATGGATCCGTCGCAGCGGCGAGGACGTGGCCGAGGGTGCGGTAATCCTGCCGGCCGGCACCCGCCTGCGCAGCCAGGAACTGGGGCTTGCAGCATCCGTCGGGCTGGCCGTATTGCCGGTGCTGCGCCGGGTGCGCGTCGCCGTGTTCTTTACCGGCGATGAACTGGCCATGCCGGGCGAGCCGCTCAAGCCGGGCGCGATCTACAATTCCAACCGCTTCCTGCTCCGCGGCCTGCTGGAGAATTTCGGCTGCGAGATCAGCGACTTCGGCATCGTGCCGGATTCGCTGGAGGCCACGCGCGCCACCCTGCGCCGCGCCGCGCAGGAGCACGACCTGATCATCACATCGGGCGGCGTGTCGGTCGGCGAGGAAGACCACATCAAGCCGGCGGTCGAGGCGGAAGGGCGGCTGAACATGTGGCAGATCGCCGTCAAGCCGGGCAAACCGCTGGCCTTTGGCGAGGTGCGCCGGGCGGAAGAAGGTTCTGCGTACTTCATGGGGTTGCCGGGCAATCCCGTGTCGAGCTTCATCACCTTCCTGTTGTTCGTGCGGCCTTTCCTGCTGCGCCTGCAGGGGGCCAGCGGGCCGGTGGAGCCGCGCGGCTATGCCGTGCGCGCCGATTTCAGCTTGAGCAAGGCCGACCGCCGCAACGAATTCCTGCGCGTGCGCCTCAACGCCGCCGGGGGCCTGGACCTGTTCCCGAACCAGAGCTCGGGCGTGCTGACCTCGACGGTCTGGGGCGACGGGCTGGTGGACAATCCGCCGGGCCAGGCGATTGCAGCGGGCGACCTGGTACGCTTCATCCCGTTCGCGGAACTACAGCATTAGGAAGAGCATGAAAATCACGTTACGGTATTTCGCGTCGGTACGCGAAGCGGTGGGGATGGGGCAGGAAGCGATTGAATTGCCGGGCGAGGCCGTCACGGTCGGGGACGTGCGTGAGGCATTGGTCGCGCGCGGCGGCGCGTGGGCGGAAGCCCTCGGCCCGGACCGGGCGGTGCGGATGGCCCACAAACAGGTGATGTGCGGGCCGGAGACGGTGGTTGAAGACGGAGCAGAAGTCGCGTTCTTTCCCCCCGTGACGGGCGGGTAACAAAATGGGCGGGGACCCCGCCCATCCGGTACATCAAATCATCGCGATCGACTGTTCGGCCAATTCGAGCAGCTTCGCGCAATTCGCATTACGCTCGCCGAACTCGCGCCAGGCACTGGTGCGGGCAATCGACTGCCATTTGCGCAGCGCTTCCGCGTTCATGTCGACGACCCGGGCGCCGGTGTTCTGGTAGACCGAGGCCACGGCCGCATCATCCGCACGCGCGGCCTTGAGCGCAAAGGTCTCCAGGTCCGCACCGACGGCCATCACGGCCGCCTGCTGCTGCTTGCTCAGGCGGTCGAATACCGTGCGCGACATCATCAGGGGCTCGAACATGAACCAGTAGGCGCCGCCGCGTGCGGTGGTGAGGGCGCGTGCGCTGTCCTGCAGGCGGAAGGACATCAGCGAAGTCGACGAGGTCAATGCCGCGTCGAGTGTCCCGGCGCGCATCGCGGCATGGATCTCGTTCGATGGCATGTTCACGACCGTGGCGCCGGCGTCCGCCAGCAGGCGGTCCATCTCGTGCGAGCCGCCGCGCACCTTCAGGCCGGCCACGTCTTCCGGGTGCAGGATCGGCTTGCCGCGCGAAGCGACGCCGCCGGCCTGCCAGATCCAGCTGACCACCACCAGGCCCTGTTCGTTCAGGATGCGGGTCAGCTCGCGCCCGACCGGGGCGTTCTTCCAGCCGTAACCCTGCTCGTAAGAGGTCACCAGGCCGGGCATCAGGCCGATGTTCGCTTCCGGCGCCTCGGTGCCGGCATAGGACAGCGGCACCAGGGCCATGTCCAGCGCGCCGCTGCGCAGTGCCGGGAACTGGGCGTTCGCACCCATCAGGGACGAGCCGGGATAGATCGAAAATTTCAATGCGCCGCGGGTGCGGCGTTCGACGTCGGCCGCGAACATGCGGCACAAGCGGTCACGGAAATCGCCCTCGGCGATGCTGCCGCCGGGGAACTGGTGCGAGATCTTCAGATTGTTTGGCTGCGCCCATGCGGACTGCATCCATAGCGGCGTGGTCGCGATTGCGCCCAGCATCGCCCTGCGGGACATTGCTGCCCTGGTCATTACCGACATACACATCCTCCAAGATGATAAAACAACACGCTCGCGGAATCGTGGCGGCCTCGTTGTACGGGCGTCATCGTTCCTTGTAGCGGGTACAAGAATATTCCTGCCAGATCTATTGTCAAGCGGAATCTTGTAGATATGGCAAATGGATACCGTGGAAGATGAAAGGCTCAGCGCTTTTTCGCCGGCTTGTCGGGGCGAACGACGCAGGGTGCGCCCCGTTTCGCCTGGTAGTAGCGCGAGCCGATGAAGATCGCCGCCGCCAGCACTGCCCAGGCCAGCGATTCGCGCCAGGCCGCCCCGAAGGTTTCGCCGCGCAGGGTATCGACCGCTTCGATCAGCAGGAACATCGAACTGGCGGCCAGCAGGTACTGGCCGCTCCAATGGATGAGTTGTCGCATGGCGTGCTCTTTCAGGGACGGTTGAGGAAACGGCGGACAGCCTCGGCAAATGCCTCGGGCTGGTCGATCATGAGGAAATCGCGGGAGTCGTCAATGGTCGCTACCTCGAGGCGCGGCGTGCCGGCCATCTGGCGCCGATACTGCTCGGCCTTCATCGGCGCCGTGATGCCTTCGCGGCTGGCGTCGATGGCGAAATAGGGCGCCAGCACCAGCACGGGCGCGGCGATCTTCGGCAGGCCGGGGCGCAGGTCGAGCGCGAACAAAGCGGCCACGTAGGCGCTGACGGCCGCCCGGTCGCTGCGCAGCATCAGCGCAGCGGCGTCCGCAGCCTTGCCCATGTCGACCATGCCGCCGGTGTACATGTATTCGCGCTGCTGCTCGGCGAAAGCCGCGGGTGGGGCCGCATTCATGCGCCCGCGGATGGCGTCCGCCGCTGCGGCGCGCTGTTCGAGCGGGACGTCTTCGCTGTCCGGGAAGACCGGCAGGCCGTCGACCGAGATCACGCCGCCCACCTGCGCGGGAAGGTCTTGCGCCACTGCCAGCGCGAGCGTGCCGCCCATGGCGTGGCCGACCAGGACCGGGCGCACAAGGCGGCGCGCGGCCAGCAGTTCCTTCAAGGCCGCGCGCGCCGCATCGAGCGGTGCGCCGGCAGGCAGGGGGCGGCCGTCGAAGCCGGGCAGGGTCACTGCATAGAGGGTGTGCTCGGCGCTCAGGCGCCGGATCAGGTCTTGCCAGACCCAGGGCCCGCAGGCGATCCCCGGGATCAGCACCAGCGGGCGGCCGCCGCTGCCGTGGCGCTCCACCAGCATGCCGTCCACCTCGAAGCGCTCGGCCGGGGCAATGCCGCGCTCGAACCGGTTGGGCTGGCGCGGTGCTTCGGCCGCCAATGCGGGAGCCGCGGCAAGCGCCAGGGCCAGGAAGAGGGCTGCTTTCATGGAGTCTCCGCATCAGGGATGAAAATCGATTCTATCGCCTGGCCGAACAGGCGAGCAATCGCAAAGGCGAGAGGCAGGCTGGGATCGTAACGGCCGGTCTCGATGGCGTTGACGCTCTGGCGCGAGACTTGCAGCATTTCGGCCAGTTCGGCCTGGCTCCAGCCGCGTTCGGCCCGCAGTGCCTTGACGTGGTTGTTCATCGGCCCTTCAATCGGCGCAGCACGCAGGCGACCATGGTGGAGAGGCACAGCACGATCCAGACCGAGAACATCGACAGCTGCGGGAAGCCCGCGTTCTCGAGGAAGCCGTAGGTGAAGGTGAGGCCAGCCGTGATGCCCGCGCCCAGGCTGACCGACTCGAGGATCAGCCGGCGGATGTATTCGTCCACGCGCCCGATGTGGCGGGCGATCGCCCAGAGCATCAGGCCGAAACCGATCATTGGCGAGACCAGCAGCAGCGTGCGCGCCATCCCTTCCTCCATCGGGCGCCCAACGCGGATGGCCAGCAACAGCAGGGCGCCATAGACCAGGACCGCGACCAGCATCTCGCGGAAGTAGGCATTCTTGATACGTTTCTCGTACATGGTGGCCTCGAGGTAAAGTATGCTTTACATCGTAGGCCCGGGATTTTATGATGTCAAGCTCCCTTTACATTTTTTAAGCGGGGCGCATTTCGACTACAATGCCGCTCCTTTCCCGCCCTTCGTTTTCGCCATGACCGAGCCTTCCCAGCCCACCCAACGCGTTGCCGTGATCGGCGGCGGCCCCGCCGGCCTGATGGCGGCCGAAACGCTCAGCGCGGGCGGGGTGCAGGTGGACGTGTATGACGCGATGCCGTCCGTCGGGCGCAAGTTCCTGCTGGCCGGGAAGGGCGGCATGAACATCACGCATTCGGAAGCCCTGCCTGACTTTTGCCGCCGCTATGGGGCCCGCGAGCCGGAGGTGGCGCGCTGGCTGGAGGCTTTCGAACCGCAGGCGGTGCGCGACTGGATCCACGGGCTCGGCGTCGATACCTTCGTCGGCACATCGGGCCGCGTGTTCCCGACCGACATGAAGGCTGCACCCCTGCTGCGCGCCTGGCTGCACCGGCTGCGCGAATCCGGCGTGCGCTTCCACATGCGGCATCGCTGGCTCGGGTGGCAGGATGGGAAGCTGCGCATGGACACCCCGGAGGGCGAATCCCTGGTCGACGCCGACGCTACCCTTCTGGCACTGGGCGGCTCCAGCTGGCCGCGGCTCGGCTCGGACGGTGCCTGGCTGCCCCTGCTGGAAGAACGCGCCGTCGAGGTCGCGCCGCTGGTGCCGTCCAACTGCGGTTTCGACGTCGACTGGAGCGCGCATTTCAGCGCGAAGCATGCGGGCGCGCCGCTCACCACCGTGGCGATTGCCTGGCGCGGGCGCGACGGTGCATTGGAGCGGCGCCAGGGCCAGTTCGTGGTGACGCAGTCCGGCGTCGAGGGCAGCCTGGTGTATGCGATCTCGGCGCCCCTGCGCGACCAGATCGCCGCGAGCGGCAGCGCCACCATCTGGCTCGACCTGCTGCCCGACCTCGATGGCGCCCGCGTCCTGGCGGAGGTCGAGCGCCCGCGCGGTTCGCGCTCGTTGTCGAGCCACCTGCAAAGCCGGCTCGGAATCAAGGGCGTCAAGGCCGGCCTGTTGCACGAATGCCTGTCGAAGGACGATTACGCCGATACCGGGCGGCTGGCGGCTGCGCTCAAGGCGCTGCCGGTGGTCTTGCGGCGCCCGCGCCCGATCGAGGAGGCGATCAGCAGCGCCGGCGGCGTGCGTTTCGAAGCCCTGGTGGACGGCAGCGCGATGCTGCGTGCGCTGCCGGGAGTGTTCGTGGCGGGAGAGATGGTCGACTGGGAAGCGCCGACCGGCGGCTATCTGCTGACCGCCTGCTTCGGCAGCGGGCGCGCCGCGGGGCGCGACGCGCTCGATTGGTTCAATCGGAGAAGGTGACGCTGCCGGTCCCGGTGCGGCTCACGCTGCGCTCGGCCGGATTGCCGATCACCTCGACGTCGCCGCTGCCTGAAATCGCGGCCGCCACGGTTTTTCGTGCCTGCACCGTCGAGCTGCCGGAACCCGTCTGGCCGACCTTGACGGCATCGGCGCGCAAATGGCGGGCATCGAACTCGCCCGAACCGCTGGCGTTGGCTTCCAGTTCACGGGTGCTGCCCACCACCGTCATGTGGCCGGAGCCGGACAGGGCCGCTTCGAGGCGCTCGACGCCGGCGCCGGCATTCAGGTCCAGCTCGCCGCTGCCGCTCAGTGCGGCGTTCACGTGGCGGAAGCGCCCGTTGAAGCGCAGGCTGCCGGGGCCTTCCATGCGGACTTCGATGCGCTCGCCCGAGAAGCCGTTGACGCTGCTCTCGCCGCTGCCGTCCACCGTCACGCCGGCCAGGCTGGGGAGCACCAGTTCGACTTCGAGCGGGCGGCGGTGGCGCAGCACCATGCCGCGAATATCGATGTGCAGCACGGCGCCTTCGGCGTTCACGTCCACATTGCCCAGCAGGCGCGATTCGCCGCTGACCTTGAGCGAAGGGGTGGCGCCGTAGCGTAGCGTGAGGTCGATCGGGCCGTTCAGGTCCACCGCATTCACGCCGGGAGGCAGTTCGCGGGTTTCGGTCGTCACCTGGCGGCCCTCGGCGGCGGCCGCGACGCCGTTCGCGCGCAGCATGCCGTAGCTCAGGCCGATCAGCACAAACGCCAGCAGCAGCAGGCTGAAGCCGACTTTCAGGAGGGCGCGCATGGTCAAGCTCCCTTCAAGAGCGACAAATTCATGCGGACATAGCGCTTCAATCCGATGAAGGTGTATTTGGTAACGACCAGCGACAGCAGGAACAGCAGGATCGCGCCGAGCACGAGCCCCAGGCCGACGATGGTCTGGGTGGTGCGCGACTGGCCATCCATGTCGGTGCTGATCTGGATGCCGCCGTCGGCCACTTTCCCGGCGCGCCGCATCACCACAGCCGACCCGGCGCCGTCTTTGGTCTCGTCGATCGCCTCGACCGGCTCGGGCTCGTCGTCGGAGATATTGATACCCTGTTCGCTGATCGACACACGCGTGCGCCGGTTTTCGCTGGTTTCGTGGCGCACGCCATCCTCGCCGATCTCGACCCGGTGCAGCGGATTGTTCAGCACCAGCTCGTTGGCGCCGGCCAGGCCGCTGGCCGTGATCGCGATGCCGGACACATAAAAGCCCAGCGCGCAGGCATAGGCCGCGACCAGCAGCGCCCCATAGACCGCGGCTGGAATCGCCATGAACAGGTTGAACACCAGGAGGCCGGCGCCGGCAACGATCATGCGCAACGCATTGGTCGGGGACTTCTTTTCCTTGAAGGCGTCCATGTGGGCGCTGGCGCGCAGCGTGACCGCGACCTTGCGCGGGTCGCCCAGCTCCTCCGCGATGCTGTCTTCACTGCGGCCGGCCGCGATGCCGTCGACGAAGCGCTGCTCGTACCAGGCCAGCGTCTTGGCCTGCGTTTCCGGCGGCAGGCCCGTCATGGCGCGCTTGAGCGCGTCGAGATATTCCAGTTTGCCCATGTGTTGCATACCTTTTGATTCAGTGGTGGCCGACGACCGGGATGCTGCCGATCGCCATGGCGGTGGCTGTCGCTGATCCGCCGATGAGCTCAGGCTGCACCAGCACCGCCGTGCTGGCGGCGACAAAGGCTAGCAGGACAAGCGTGCGTACACCGAGTCGGATGTTCATGTTGTCAATTCCCGTAAAGAGAGCGCAGTAAAAGCAGTACCTGTACTGCTACTTTACGAAAGCCTGCTCCTGGCCGCCACCGTCGTGCGACGGGCTGCGCTTTTCGCGGGGCAGGGCGCCGCGGGCCCGGATAAGCGCGGCGGCTGCCACGCCGCTGCGCACCGCCGTCTCCAGCGTGGCGGGATAGTCGCCGGCCGTGTAGTCGCCCGCCAGCACCAGTCCCGGCAGTGCCGTCGCGTTGCCGGGGCGCGCCAGGCCGGGCGTGCACGAAAAGGTCGCGCGCTTCTCGGTGATCACCTGGGTCCACCGCGGAGTGGCGAGATCGGGACGCTGCAAATCCTGCGCCAGCTGGGTGGCAATCTGCGCGGCCAGCGCGTCCTGGCCGAGCTGGGCGGCATCGCCGGCGGCGCTGACCACGACCGCCAGCAGGCCGGGCTGGGCAGCGTCGAGCTGGCCGCGATCGAAGGCGAACTGGCCCCAGCGACCGCAATCAGGGTCGTCCAGCAGCGCGTAGAAAGGCAGGTCAAGGCGCAGCGACGCATCGTATTGCAGGTAGCAGGTGGCGATCGGCTCGTAGCTGAAGCTTGAGAGCTGGGTGCAGAGCTCCGCGGTTTCCGGATGGGCATCGAGCAGGGCCGCCGACTGGCTGGCGGGCGTGGCCAGCACCACCGCATCGAACGAGGCGCGGTAGTCGCCCATCGCCGCCTGCCAGCCGTCGCCGTCGCGGGCGAGGGCAGTGAGCTTGACACCCGTGCGCACACTGCCGCCATGCGCCTCGACATAGCGGGCCGCGGCCTGCGGGAACAAGGCCCCCATGTCCATCCGCGGCAGCAGCATGTCCGAAGCCGCCCGCCGCTTCGCGCCCAGGCTGTCGCGCAGCACGGCCAGGAACGCCTTGGCCGAGGCGCGCGCGGGCGGCGTATTCAGGGCGGCGATGCATAGCGGATGCCACAGCAGGCGGTTCAGGCGCGGGGTCTGGCCGAAGCGCTCCAGCAGTTCGTCCACCGTGCAGTCCTGGTAGAGCACCCAGCCCATCCACTTCGCGGCGCTGTGAAAGCGCGCCAGCGCGAGCTTGTCGGCGCGCCCCAGGCCTGTGGCGCGCAGCAGCGCACCAAACAGGTGAAAGGGCGCCGGCCAGCGCGGCGCGACGAAATCCATGCCGCCGCTGCCCTCGGGGTAACGCATCTGCACGGGCAGGCGCAGCAAGGCCTGGTCCGGGTCGATGCCGACCTGCCGCAAGAGGCGCAGCGTCTCCCCATAGGCGCCGAGCAGGATGTGCTGGCCGTTGTCGAGCATCTTGCCCTGCACCTCGACCCCGCGCGCGCGGCCACCCAGGGTGCGAGAAGCCTCGACCAGCGTGACCTCGGCTCCACCACGCGCGAGTTCCACCGCAGCGGCGCAACCGGCCCAGCCGCCACCCGCGACCAGGACCCGCTGCCCACCGCTAGGTGCGGACATAGGTCTTCCAGGCCAGCCACAGCTTGCGCAGGGGCGTGAGTGAAATACGCTGGTTCAGGACGTGGAAGCCGTCGCGCTCGATTTCCTCCAGCAGGGTGCGGTAGATCGCGGCCATCATCAGGCCCGGGCGCTGGGCGCGCCGGTCTTCCTTCGGCAGCAGGGCAAACGCCTCATCGTAGGTGCGCTGGGCGCGTTCCGTTTGAAAACGCATCAGCGCCTCGAATTTCTCGCTGTGGCGGAACTTGAGGAGGTCGGCGGCGGTCACGCCGAACTGCTGCAATTCGTTGACCGGCAGGTAAATGCGGCCCTTGCGCGCGTCGTCGCCGACGTCGCGGATGATATTCGTGAGCTGGAAGGCCAGGCCGAGCTTTTCGGCATAGGCCAGGGTCTGCGGGTTGGTATGGCCGAAGATGCTCGCCGAGAGGATGCCGACCACGCCCGCCGCGCGCCAGCAGTATTTCTGCAACCCGGGGTAATCGAGATAGCGGCTCTGGTCGAGATCCATCTCCATGCCGTCGATGATGGCCTGCAGGTGCTGCTCTTCGAGCCGGTAGACGGCGATGTGCGGCTGCAGCGCCTTGGTCACCGGATGAGTCGGGGTGCCCTTGTACATGCTGGAGACTTCGGTGCGCCACCAGGCCAGCTTGATACGCGCCACCGACGGGTCGGTCGCTTCGTCCACCGTATCGTCCACCTCGCGGCAGAAGGCGTAGAGTGCGGTGATCGCGCGCCGGCGCTCCTGGGGCAGGAACAGGAAGCTGTAATAGAAGCTGGAGCCGCTCTGGACGGTCTTTTGCTGGCAGTATTCGTCGGGGGACATGTAATGATTGCTTGTTAGGGTGGCGATGCAAACCCGCTATTCTATCGCCGATGCGCCTCCCGGTGCGAGAGGACGCCAGAGCTACATGCGCAGCGCGCCCCAGCCCACCGCCAGCCAGTCGGCCGCGGCCAGGGTGGGCCGGCGTCCGAAGACGTCGTAATCGGCGCGCTCGATGGCGTCCAGGATGCGCATGCCACCCTGCACGATCAGGCGCAGCTCCCAGCCGATGCGGCCCGGCAGGCGCCGCGCCAGGGGCGCGCCGCCCAGCATCAGGCTGCGCGCGCGCTCGACCTCGAAGCGCATCAGGGCGCGCCAGGCCGGGGTGGCCGGGTGGGCCAGCAGGTCGGCCTCGCCCAGGCCATGGCGTTCCAGGTCTTCCAGGGGCAGGTAGATGCGGCCCTTGCTGAGGTCGATCGCAACGTCTTGCCAGAAATTGATCAGCTGCAGGGCAGTGCAGATCGCGTCGGAATCGCGCAGGTTGCGCTCGTCCACGGCGTCGTAGAGTTCCAGCATCAGGCGCCCGACCGGGTTGGCCGAGCGGCGGCAATAGTCGAGCAGGGCGGTGTAGTCGGGATAGCGGGTGGTGACCACGTCCTGGCGGAAGGCCGACAGCAGGTCGTGCATCGGCGCCACCGGCAGCCGGAACTCGGCCACCACGCCCGCCAGCCGGGCAAACATCGGGTCCGCGGGAACCGAGCCGCGCTCGATGGCTTCCAATGCCTGGGCATAGCTTGCCAGCGCTGCGAGGCGCTCGGCCGGCATGGCATCGCCTTCATCGGCGATATCGTCGGCGCTGCGGGCGAAGGCATAGATCGCCTCGACGGCCGGCGCCAGGCGGCGCGGCAGCAAGAACGATGCAACCGGAAAGTTTTCGTAATGCTCGACGGGCATATTTGACTGTTGCCTCTAAAGCCAGTTTTTTGGGGGTTTCCAAGATTATAATTGCTCGATAACAAATGCCCTAAATGGGCACGACAACGCCAAGGGGTCCACCGTGTTCCAATCCTCCCGCCTCACGCGCGCCGCCCTCGTGGCGCCGCTCATTCTTGCCATGCTTGCCGCATGCGACGAGCCCGCCCCCAGGACCGAAGAAGTGCGCCCGGTACGCGTGATCCGGCTCGCCGCCGGGAACGGGACCGAGCACGTGGAATTCTCGGGCGACGTGCGCCCGCGCTACGAGTCGCGCCTGGGCTTTCGGGTCGGCGGCAAGATCGTCGAGCGCAAGGTGGACGTGGGCGCCAGCATCAAGGTTGGGCAGGTCCTGATGCGGCTCGACCCGCAAGACCTGCGCCTGGCCGAATCCCAGGCCCGGTCCGCGCTGCGCGCCGCCGAAACCCAGCGCGACCTGGCCCAGGCCGACTTCAAGCGGCACCAGAACCTGCGTACCCAGAATTTCGTCAGCCAGGCGGTGCTGGACGCCAAGCAGTCGGCCTTGCGCGCGGCCCAGGCCAATGTCGATGCGGCGCGCGCGCTCTTGCGCGGCCAGTCCAACCAGGCCGGCTATGCCGTTCTGGCCTCGGACGTGGAGGGTGTCGTTACCGCCATCGACGCCGAAGTCGGGCAGGTGGTGGCGGCCGGCACGCCGGTGCTGCGGGTCGCCCGCACCCTCGAGAAGGAGGTCGTGATCGGTGTTCCCGAAGACCGGGTCGGCCAGCTGCGCGAGGTGAGCGGCGTGAACGTGCGCCTGTGGGCCAATCGCGACCAACGCATTCCCGGCAAGATCCGCGAAGTCTCGCCGGTGGCCGATCCCGCTACCCGCACCTATGCGGTCAAGGTGGCGCTCCCCCCTGGAGCAGACGCGCGCCTGGGCATGACCGCCACCGTGGAGCTGGCAACGGGCGCCGCCGCCAACGGATCCGCGCTGCGCCTGCCGCTCAGCGCCCTGGTGCAGGACAAGGGCGCGACCAGCGTCTGGGTGGTCGAAAAGGAGGCCGTGCAGCTGCGCCGCGTCCAGCTGGCCGGCCAGTCCGGCAACGACCTGCTGGTATCGAGCGGCGTGCAGCCCGGCCAGACGGTCGTCACGGCCGGCGTGCACCTGCTCAAACCGGGCCAGAAGGTGCGCATCTTGAGCGCCGACGTGGCGCGCCGGGGCGACACGGAAGCCGCGGCGGTCGGCGCCGGCATGGCGGCCACGGGAGCAGGCAAGTGAGGGATTTCAATCTCTCGCGCTGGGCGCTGGAGCACATCCCGCTCACGCGCTACCTGATCGCCGCGCTGCTCATCGGCGGTATCCTCAGCTACCAGCAGCTCGGCCAGGACGAAGACCCGCCCTTCACCTTCCGCGCGATGGTGATCAGCGCCGTCTGGCCGGGCGCCACCGCCCTGCAGATGGCCGAGCAGGTCACCGACCCGCTCGAGCGCAAACTCCAGGAAACGCCATACATCGACCGCATCCGCAGCTTTTCCAAGCCGGGCGAGACCACCATCATCATCGAGCTGCGCGAATCGACGCCGCCCGAGGACACCGCGCCGACCTGGTACCAGGTACGCAAGAAAATCGGCGACATGGCGCGCACGCTGCCGCAAGGCGTGACCGGTCCCTTCTTCAACGACGAATTCGGCGACACCTACGGCTCGATCTTCGCCCTGTCGAGCGACGGGTTCTCGCAGGCCGAGATGCGGGACTATGCCGACTTCGTGCGCCAGCAGCTGCTCACCGTGCCGCTGGTCTCGAAAGTCGAGCAGTTCGGCGTGCAGGAGGAGAAGGTCTATATCGAATTCTCGAGCAAGAAATTCGCCCAGCTGGGCATTCCCTTCGAGCAGATCGTCAACCAGATCGCCACGCAAAACCAGGTCGAGGCCAGCGGCGTGCTGGTCACGCCCACGGACTACCTGCAGGTGCGCGTGACCGGCGCGCTCAAGACGGCGGACCTGCTGGAAAACCTGCAGCTGCGCGCCGCCAATACCACCTTCCGGCTGGGCGACTTCGCGACCATCAAGCGCGGCTACCAGGACCCGCCCAAGGACAAGATGCGCTTCAACGGCAAGGAAGTGCTCGGCCTGGGCGTGTCGATGGAGAAGGGCGGGAACATCATCCGCCTGGGCGAAGGCCTGGATGCCACCGTCGCCCGCATCCGCGCCCAGTTGCCGGTCGGCATCGAGCTGGAGCGCGTGACCGACCAGCCGGCGGCCGTTACCGCTTCGGTCAACGAATTCGTCAAGGTGCTGGTCGAGGCAGTCATCATCGTGCTGGCGGTCTCGTTCATTGCGCTGGGCCTGCATACCAAGCCCAAGCTGCGCATCGACGTGCGCCCGGGCCTGGTGGTGGCGCTCACGATTCCGCTGGTGCTGGCGATTACCTTCCTGTTCATGCGCCTGCTGGATATCTCGCTGCACAAGATCTCGCTCGGCGCGCTCATTATCGCGCTGGGCCTGCTGGTGGACGACGCCATCATTGCGGTCGAGATGATGGTGCGGAAGATGGAAGAGGGGATGTCGCGCTTCGAGGCGGCCACCTTCGCCTACACCTCGACCGCGATGCCGATGCTGACCGGTACCCTGATCACGGCCGCCGGCTTCCTGCCGATCGGCCTGGCGAAATCGGCCGCCGGCGAGTACACCTTCACAATGTTCTCGGTGAACGCGCTGGCCTTGTTGATCTCGTGGGTTGCGGCGGTGGTGTTTACGCCCTATATCGGCTACGTCCTGCTGCGGGTCAAGCCGCACGGCCAGGGCGAATCCTCGCACGAGGTCTTCGACAGCCCGGCTTATGTGCGCTTCCGCCGCCTCGTGCACCGCTGCGTCGAGTGGCGCAAGACCACGATCGCGCTCAGCCTGGGCGTGTTTCTGCTTGGCGTATTCGGCTTCAATTTCATCGAGAAGCAGTTCTTCCCCGACTCCAGCCGCCCTGAGCTGATGGTGGAAATGTGGTCGCCGGAGGGCACCAGCTTCGCCGCCAACGAAGCGGTGGTGAAGCGTTTCGAACATTTTCTGAACCAGCAAAAGGGCGTGCAAAGCGTGACCAGCTATGTCGGCACCGGCAGTCCGCGTTTCTACCTCCCGCTCGACCAGATCTTCCCGCAGTCGAACGTCGCCCAGCTGGTCGTGCTGCCCGTCGATGCGGCCGCGCGCGACGCCTTGCGCTTGAAGATCGAGGAGGTCTTCCGCAATGATTTTCCCGAGGTGCGCGGCCGCGTCAAGCTGCTCCCGAATGGCCCGCCCGTGGCCTATCCGGTGCAGTTCCAGGTGCTGGGGCCCGATATCGGCATCGTGCGCACCCTGGCCGATCAAGTGAAGGACACCCTGCGCGCCAACCCGAACACGGTGGGCGTCAACGACAACTGGAACGAGGCGGTGAAAGTGCTGCGCCTGGACCTCGATCAGGACAGGCTGCGCTCCCTTGGCGTGACCTCGCAGGCCGTGCGCCGCGTCGTCAACACCACGCTCACCGGTACGCCGGTGGGGGATTTCCGTGAGGCCAACCGCCTGATCGACATCGTGGTGCGCCAGCCTTTGGCCGAGCGCTCGACCATCACCCGGCTGTCGGAAGCGCTGGTGCCCACCACGGGCGGGCGCTTCGTCCCGCTCGGTCAGGTGGCGCGGGTGCAGTTCGTGTGGGAACCGGGCGTGGTCTGGCGCGAGGGCCGCGAGTGGGCCATCATGGTCCAGTCCGACGTGGTCGAAGGCATCCAGGGCCCGACCGTCACCGCCCAGGTGGACGAAAAGCTTGCCGCCATCCGCGGCAAGCTGCCGGCCGGCTACCGCGTGACGGTCGAAGGCGCGGCGGCCGACAGCTCGGACGCCGAAGCCTCGATCATGGCCAATGTGCCGCTGGTGCTGTTCATCGTGTTCACGCTCCTGATGCTCCAGCTGCACAGCTTCTCGCGGGCGCTGCTGGTATTCCTGACCGGGCCGCTCGGGATTGCCGGCGCGGCGATGGCGCTCCTGGTGTTCGGCCGGCCCTTCGGCTTCGTGGCCAACCTGGGCGTGATCGCGTTGTTCGGCATGATCATCCGCAATTCGGTGATCCTGGTGGACCAGATCGAGCAGGATATCGCGGGCGGGGCCGAGGCCTGGGATGCAATCGTCGAGTCGGCGGTGCGGCGCTGCCGTCCGATCCTGCTCACGGCCGCAGCCGCGGCGCTGGCCATGATTCCGCTGTCGCGCTCGGTGTTCTGGGGGCCGATGGCGGTGGCGATCATGGGTGGGCTGCTGGTGGCGACGGCGCTGACGCTGTTGTTCCTCCCAGCGCTTTACGCCGCGTGGTTCAGGGTCAAGAAGCCGGTCGGCCCGAAAGTCGCGTGATTCGGACGTAAATTGACCGCGTGGGCAAGTCCCTTGCCCACGCGGTTAAATTACACATGCATATGGCAGCGTGACCAACATTGCATACCGCAGAGTTCTCATCTCACTATACAGAAGAGCCCCATCCCCCGCACGCCAAGCAAAAAACGCCCAATAGTGACAGAAAATCCAGTAAAATAATTGGCTGAAGTTGTAGCCCATAAACAGAGGAGTGCAGGGCGGCCGGTTTCACTGTCGGGCGCCCTTTGTTTTTGTGGCAGAAAATGCAATCCTGCGCGAGGATGGCGAAATTGGTAGACGCACCAGGTTTAGGTCCTGACGCCAGCAATGGTGTGGGGGTTCGAGTCCCCCTCCTCGCACCACGAATAATTATTTTTTTGGACGATTTTTATAATGGCAACTGCAGTCGAAACCCTGGGTAAACTCGAGCGTCGCTTGACGATCTCTTTTCCGGTAGCTGACGTCCGTACGGAGGTCGAAAAGCGCCTCAAGCAGCAGGCCAAGACGGCAAAAGCCCCTGGCTTCCGCCCTGGCAAAGTGCCGCTCAAGATGGTCGCGGCGCAATACGGTTACCAGATCGAATCGGACGTGTTGAACGACAAAGTCGGCCGCGCGTTCAACGAAGCAGCCAACGAGAACCAGCTGCGCGTTGCCGGTTTCCCGAAAATCGAGCCGAAGCAGGACGCGCCGGAAGGCATGCTCGAATTCGACGCGACCTTCGAAGTCTATCCAGAAGTCGTGCTGGCCGACCTGTCCACGATGGAAGTCGAAACCGTCGCTGCCGACGTGACCGACACTGAAATCGACAAGACCATCGACATCCTGCGCAAGCAGCGCGTGCACTACCACGCCAAGGGCGTGGCAGGCGAGCACGGCGACGGCGGCGAGCCGGTGGCTGCCAACGGCGACCGCGTCACCGTCGACTTCGTCGGCAAGATCAACGGCGTCGAATTTGACGGCGGCAAGGCCGACAACTACGCCTTCGTGCTGGGCGAGGGCCGCATGCTGCCGGAATTCGAAGCAGCGACCATCGGCCTGAAAGTCGGCGAAAGCAAGACCTTCCCGCTGGCCTTCCCTGAGGATTACCACGGTAAAGATGTCGCCGGCAAGACCGCCGACTTCACCATTACCCTGAACAAGCTCGAGTGGGCGCACCTGCCTGAAATCGACGCCGAGTTCGCCAAGTCGCTCGGCATCGAAGACGGCGCCGTCGAAAAGATGCGCGACGACATCAAGACCAACCTCGAGCGTGAAGTCACCGCCCGCGTCAAGGCCCGCAACAAGGAAGCCGTGATGGACGCGCTGGTCAAGGCGACCGACATGGAAGTGCCGAAGGCCATGATCCAGCAGGATTCGGAGCGCCTGGCCGATATGACCCGCCAGGACATGATGCAGCGTGGCATGGACGTCAAGGCAATGCCTTTCCCGGCCGAGATGTTCGCCGACAAGGCAGAGCGCCGCGTGCGCCTGGGCCTGATCCTGTCGCAGTTGGTTAGCGATAACAATCTGCAGGCATCCCAGGAACAGGTCAAAGCCCAGATCGAAGACTTCTCGCAAAGTTACGAAGATCCAAAAGAAGTCCTCAAGTATTATTACAGCGACCGTCGCCGCCTCGGCGAAGTCGAAGCACTTGTTTTGGAAGAAAACGTCGTTAACTATGTGCTCGGTAAGGCAAAGGTCAGCACCAAGACCATCGCTTTCGATGAACTGATGGGTGGCAACGCTCAGGGTTAAGAAGATGCCGGCCCTCAGGGCCGGCTTTTTCTTCAGCCTCTTTTAACAAGGAACGAGACAGGTATGATTCATAATCCGGCATTGGATACTCAAGCACTCGGCCTCGTGCCGATGGTGGTCGAACAAAGCGGCCGCGGCGAGCGCGCCTATGACATCTATTCGCGCCTCCTGAAGGAACGTGTGATCTTCCTGGTCGGTCCTGTCAACGACCAGATGGCCAACCTCATCGTGGCCCAGATGCTGTTCCTGGAAAGCGAGAATCCGGACAAGGACATCTCGCTCTACATCAATTCGCCTGGCGGTTCCGTCTCGGCGGGCCTGGCGATCTTCGACACGATGAATTTCATCAAGCCGGACGTCTCCACGCTGTGCACCGGCCTGGCGGCCTCGATGGGCGCCTTCCTGCTGGCTGCGGGCGCCAAGGGCAAGCGTTTCTCGCTGCCGAACTCGCGCGTCATGATCCACCAGCCGTCCGGTGGCTCACAGGGCATGGCCTCGGACATCGAGATCCAGGCCAAGGAAATCCTGTACCTGCGCGAGCGCCTGGCGCGCATCATGGCCGACAATACCGGCCAGACGATCGAGCAGATCCACAAGGACACCGACCGCGACCGCTTCATGTCGGCGGAAGAATCGGTCGAGTACGGCCTGATCGACCGCGTTCTCACCAATCGCGCCTAAGTAGACGCGTTGCGACGCCGTGAAGGTGTTGCCAAAAAACGCCCGGACGCATGACGTTCGGGCGTTTCGTTTTTATTTCGGGTAGCATGTTCGTACGCGCACTTGTTGCGTGTCCGTATTAGCGTTATATTCAAGCAACTAAATAGATAAGCTGCCCCATGTCTGACAAAAAATCCTCCAGCGGCGAGAAACTTCTGTACTGCTCGTTCTGCGGAAAGAGCCAGCACGAAGTCAAGAAGCTGATCGCGGGACCGTCGGTATTCATCTGCGATGAATGCATCGATCTGTGCAATGACATCATCCGCGACGAGACTTCCAATGTCGAGTCGGTGGCGGGCGCCAAGTCCGACCTGCCGACGCCTCACGAAATCACCGAACTGCTCGACCAGTACGTGATCGGCCAGCAAACGGCCAAGCGCATCCTGTCGGTGGCGGTGTACAACCATTACAAGCGCCTCAAGCACCTGGGCAAGAAAGACGAAGTCGAACTGGCCAAGAGCAATATCCTGCTCGTGGGCCCGACCGGCTCCGGCAAGACCCTGCTGGCCCAGACCCTGGCGCGCATGCTCAACGTTCCTTTCGTGATCGCCGACGCGACCACGCTGACCGAAGCCGGCTATGTCGGTGAGGACGTCGAGAACATCATCCAGAAGCTGCTGCAAAGCTGCAATTACGAAGTCGACAAAGCCCAGCGCGGCATCGTCTACATCGACGAGATCGACAAGATCTCGCGCAAGTCCGATAACCCGTCGATCACGCGCGACGTGTCGGGCGAGGGCGTGCAGCAGGCACTGCTGAAACTGATCGAGGGCACCATGGCTTCGGTACCGCCGCAAGGCGGACGCAAGCATCCGAACCAGGACTTCGTCCAGATCGACACGACCAACATCATGTTCATCTGCGGCGGCGCCTTCGACGGCCTGGCCAAGATCGTGCAGAACCGCTCCGACAAGGGCGGCATCGGATTCGGCGCCACCGTCAAGAGCCAGAGCCAGCGTGCGGCCAGCGAAATCATGATGGAAGCCGAACCGGAAGACCTGATCAAGTTCGGCCTGATCCCTGAACTGGTCGGCCGCCTGCCGGTGGTCGCCACGCTCAACGAGCTGACCGAAGAGGCGCTGATCCAGATCCTGATCGAGCCGAAAAACGCTTTGATCAAACAGTACTCGAAGCTGCTTGAAATGGAAGGCGCCGAACTCGAAATACGTCCTGCGGCCCTGCACGCGATTGCCCGTAAAGCATTGGCGCGCAAGACCGGTGCCCGCGGCCTGCGTTCCATTCTGGAACACGCGCTGCTGGACGTGATGTATGAATTGCCGAGTCAGCAAAATGTCGTAAAAGTCGTCATTGATGAAAATACGATCACGAATGCAGCTAAACCTTTGCTTATTTACAGTGAATCGCCAAAAGCTTCCGGCGAAAACTAAAAAAAGACCTGCACGCTTGCAACAAAACTCTTGCCGTACGGATTCTTGAAGGTACAATTTACTTCAATAAAAGACGCAGGCTTCAATCGAAAAGCCACTCGCCGGGGTAAGCCCGGGCGGTGGCTTTTTCATTTGAAAAGCGGATTTTATTGGAACGGCTATATTCTTCGATAATTGATAAACTTTTACTTGAAGAAAATATTTTCGCAGTGGCCTTGAGATTTTCCCTGCGAGTGCCCAAGTTCAGCAACACGCTTTTATAAGGTACGCCATGACAACTCCGAAATTAACCGAGCAAACGACGCTGCCCCTTTTGCCGTTGCGCGACGTGGTCGTGTTCCCGCATATGGTGATACCTCTGTTCGTGGGCCGCCCTAAATCCATCAAGGCTCTCGAAGCCGCGATGGAGCAGGGCAAGAGCATCATGCTGGCCGCCCAGAAAGCCGCCGCCAAGGACGAACCTTCGGCCGAAGACATCTACGAAATCGGCTGCGTGGCCAATATCCTGCAGATGCTCAAGCTCCCCGACGGTACCGTGAAGGTCCTGGTCGAGGGGTCGCAGCGTGCGCGTATCGACACCATCACCGACGGCGCGACCCACTTTACCGCCGAACTGACCCCGGTCGATTCGGAAGTCGGCGACGACTCCGAAGTCGAGGCCATGCGCCGCGCGATCGTCCAGCAGTTCGACCAGTACGTCAAACTCAACAAGAAGATTCCGCCGGAGA
The DNA here is from genome assembly GCF_059685855.1 of Telluria sp. ZB4P37. Lineage (NCBI taxonomy): Bacteria > Pseudomonadati > Pseudomonadota > Betaproteobacteria > Burkholderiales > Oxalobacteraceae > Telluria > Telluria sp. ZB4P37. The sequence goes on along the minus strand of NZ_JCASID010000010.1, from coordinate 64,997 downwards.
TCCTCGCATCGCTGGCAGGCATCGACGATGCCGGCCGCCTGGCCGATACGGTCGCGGCCCACCTGCCGCTCAAGCTCGAGCAGAAGCAGGTCATCCTCGAGATCTTCAACGTCGCCAAGCGCCTCGAGCACCTGCTCGGCCAGCTGGAAGGCGAGCTGGACATTCTGCAGGTCGAAAAGCGCATCCGTGGCCGCGTCAAGCGCCAGATGGAAAAGTCGCAGCGCGAGTACTACCTGAACGAGCAGGTCAAGGCCATCCAGAAAGAATTGGGTGAAGGCGAAGAGGGCGCCGACATCGAAGAGCTCGAGAAGAAGGTGATTGCCGCCAAGATGCCGAAAGAGGCACTGGAAAAGGCGCAGGCCGAAATCCGCAAGCTCAAGCTGATGTCGCCGATGTCGGCCGAAGCCACCGTCGTGCGCAACTACATCGACACCCTGGTGTCGCTGCCATGGAAGAAGAAGTCGAAGGTCACCATCGACCTCGAGAACGCCCAGAACGTGCTCGAAGCCGACCATTATGGCCTGGACAAGATTAAAGAACGTATCCTGGAATATCTTGCAGTCCAACAGCGCGTCGACAAGCTGAAGGCCCCGATCCTGTGCTTCGTGGGTCCTCCGGGCGTGGGTAAAACCTCGCTGGGCCAGTCCATCGCCCGCGCCACGAACCGCAAGTTCGTGCGCATGGCCTTGGGCGGCGTGCGCGACGAGGCCGAGATCCGTGGCCACCGCCGTACCTATATCGGCTCGATGCCCGGCAAGGTACTGCAGTCGCTCGCAAAAGTCGGCGTGCGCAACCCGCTGTTCCTGCTGGACGAGATCGACAAGATGGGCGCGGACTTCCGCGGCGACCCGTCGTCGGCCTTGCTGGAGGTGCTGGACCCGGAACAGAACCACACGTTCTCGGACCACTACCTGGAAGTGGACTTCGACCTGTCGGACGTGATGTTCGTGGCGACTTCGAACTCGTACAACATCCCGCCGGCGCTGCTGGACCGCATGGAAGTCATCCGCCTGTCGGGTTATACCGAAGACGAGAAGACCAGTATCGCCCAGCGCTACCTGCTGCCGAAGCAGCTGAAAGCCAACGGCCTGAAGGAAGAGGAGATCAAGGTCGACGAGACCGCGGTGCGCGACATCATCCGCTACTACACCCGTGAAGCGGGCGTGCGTTCGCTCGACCGCGAAATCTCCAAGATCTGCCGCAAGGTCGTCAAGATGCTGCTGCTGAAGAAGACGGAAAAGCGCGTGATCGTCAACGGCAAGAACCTGGACAAGTTCCTGGGCGTGCGCCGTTACGACTTCGGCGTGGCCGAGAAGCAGAACCAGGTCGGCCAGGTGGTCGGTCTTGCCTGGACCGAAGTGGGCGGCGATCTGCTCACGATCGAAGCCGTGAATGTGCCGGGCAAGGGCGCCATCATCCGCACCGGTACCCTGGGCGACGTGATGAAGGAATCGATCGAGGCAGCCCGCACCGTCGTGCGTAGCCGCGCACAGCGTTTCGGCATCAAGGCGGAAGCGTTCGAAAAGAACGACATCCACATCCACGTGCCGGAAGGCGCGACGCCGAAGGATGGTCCGTCAGCCGGTATCGGCATGACCACCGCCTTGGTCTCGGCCTTCACCGGCATCCCGGTCCGTGCGGACGTGGCGATGACCGGCGAGATCACGCTGCGCGGCGAAGTGCTGCCGATCGGCGGCCTGAAAGAGAAGCTGCTGGCGGCCCACCGCGGCGGCATCAAGACGGTCCTGATCCCCGAGCAGAACGTGAAGGACCTGGCCGAGATTCCTGACAACGTCAAGAACAAGCTCGAGATCGTGCCGGTACGCTGGATCGAGAAGGTGCTCGAGGTTGCCCTGGAACGCCTGCCGGAGCCGATCGTCGACGCACCGGCCACGGTGGCCGTGGCGCCTGCCGCGGCGGCGGACGGGCAGACGGATGTGGTCAAGCACTGATCGGTTGTAATTGATCGGTAAGACAGGCGCCTTCGGGCGCCTGTTTTTTTTGGGGCCGGGATGCGCGGAGGACTTGGGCGGAAAAATGCCGGTGGCAATATTCCGCCTCCCTTAAAACCGTCAGCCCGGCGGAGGCCGGCATCTCTCCCGCCGCTTGTCAGCGACGCGTTCAGCACCTCCCGCTCACCCAAACAACGACATATGCACGCCAACACCCTCATGCCCCACGCATGTTGCTTGACAGACTAATGTTGCCCTTGTTTAATACGCGCTTGCACTTTTGCATGTAGACGCATGAGCGTCGAACGAATAAACGAGGGTTAGAGTGAACAAGACAGAACTGATCGAAGAAATCGCGAAGTCCGCGGACATCACCAAGGCCTCGGCCACGCGCGCACTCGACGCGATGATCATCGCTGTGACGGAAAGCCTGAAGAAGAACGACAGCGTCACGCTGGTCGGTTTCGGCACCTTCACCGTCGGAGACCGCGCCGCACGCACCGGCCGCGATCCGCGCACCAAGGAACCCATCAAGATCAAGGCTGCCAAGGTTCCAAAATTTAAGGCTGGTAAAGCACTGAAAGATGCTGTAAACTAATGCCTTCTCTGCAGTGACATGCAGGGGAACTGCCTGAAAAGGTGGTGAATGACGTGTTTTTGTTGGAGCGGTAGTTCAGTTGGTTAGAATACCGGCCTGTCACGCCGGGGGTCGCGGGTTCGAGTCCCGTCCGCTCCGCCAACATCCACAACATTATTCTGGAGCGGTAGTTCAGTTGGTTAGAATACCGGCCTGTCACGCCGGGGGTCGCGGGTTCGAGTCCCGTCCGCTCCGCCAGAATTCAGAAGTACCCGGCCGCCTGCAAAAGCGGTGCGGGAAACAAGAAGGGGCGAACGCGAGTTCGCCTTTTTTTTTACATTATCAACCTTGAATGGCTGACCATGTTTGAATTTGTCCGTAACAACAAGCGCGTGATGCAGGGCCTGCTGCTCGTGCTGATCGTGCCGTCGTTCGTCCTCGTCGGTGTTGAGAGCTACCAGAACCGCGGCGACGCCGCATCCAGCGTGGCCACCGTCGCCGGCCAGCAGGTCACCCAGCAGGAATGGGAAGAAGCCCAGCGCCGCCAGATCGACCAGGCACGCCGCATGATGGGAGCGCAGTTCGACCAGAAGCTGTTCGAAACCCCGGAAGCCAAGCAGGCGATCCTGAACAACCTGGTGGCCGAACGCGCCGTCGCCGCCGAGATCGCACGCGGCAACCTGACCGTCAGCGACGCCGCCCTGCAAAAGAACATCCTGGCGATCGATGCCTTCCGCAAGCCGGACGGCACGTTCGACATGGAACAGTACAAGTCCGCGCTGGCCGCGCAGGGCATGACGCCGGCGATGTTCGACCAGCGCCTGCGCCGCGACCTGGCCGTGCAGCAGATCTCCAGCTCGATCGAGGCGACCGCCTTTGCCCCGCGCAGCGTGTCGACCCGCCTGTCGGACATCAACGACCAGGAACGCGAAGTCCAGGAACTGGTGTTCCCGGTCGCCGCCTACCTGCCGCAGGTGAAAATCACCGATGCGATGGTCAAGGCCTATTACGACAAGAACGCCCAGCTGTTCACCGTGCCCGAGCAGGTCAAGGCCGAATACGTCGTGTTCGACGCCGACGTCGTCGCCAGCCAGACCCAGGTCACCGACGCTGAAGTGGCCGACTACTACAACAAGAACGTCAAGAGCTACACGACGCCGGAACAGCGTACCGCCAGCCATATCCTGATCAATCTGGCGCGCGACGCGAAGCCGGCCGACCAGGCAGCGGCCAAGGCGAAAGCCGAAGCCGTGCTGCTTGAGGTGCGCAAGAACCCGGCCAACTTCGCCGAGATCGCCAAGGCGCAGTCGCAGGACCAGGGCTCGGCCCAGGCCGGCGGCGACCTCGGCGTGGTGGAGAAGGGCGCCTTCGTCAAGCCGGTCGAGGACGCGATCTACGCCCTGAAGGAGGGCGAGACGAGCGCGCTGGTGCAGTCGGAATTCGGCTACCACATCATCAAGGTCACTTCGATCAAGCCGGCCGCCCAAAAGCCGCTGGACACCGCGAAAGAGCAGATCGCCGCCGACCTGAAGAAGCAGAAGATGTCGAAGAAGTATTCGGAACTGGCCGAGATCTTCACCAACATGGTGTACGAGCAGTCGGACAGCCTGAAACCTGTCGCCGACAAGCTGGGCCTGAAGATCGAGACCGTCGACGCGCTGACCCGCACCCCGAGCCCGCAGATGGCCCAGGCGCCGTTCAACAACCCGAAATTCCTGACCGCGATCTTCGGCACGGATGCGGTCAAGAACAAGCGCAACACCGAAGCCGTCGAAGTGGCGCCGAGCGTGCTGATCGCCGGCCGCGTGGTCGAGTTCAAGCCGGCCTCCAAGCGTCCGCTGGCCGAAGTCGACGCCGCCATCCGCCAGCGCGTGACGCTGGAAGAAGCGGCGCGCCTGGCACGCCAGGCCGGCGAAGCCAAGCTGGCTGCCGCCAAGGCCTCGGGCGACGCTACCGGCTTTGGCGAAGCGAAGATGATCTCGCGCACCAAGGAGCCGACGATCAACACCACCGCGGCGATTGCCGTGCTCAAGGCCGACGTGACCAAGCTCCCGGCCTATGTCGGTGTCGACGTGCCGGGCCAGGGCTATGGCGTCTACCGCATCGGCAAGATCTCGCAGCCTGCCCAGCCGGACGCGAACCGCCGCAAGCAGGAAGCGCAGCAGATCTCGACCCTCGTGGGACAGGCGGAGATGTTCAACTATGTCGAAGCGCTCAAGACCAAGGCCAAGGCCAAGGTGGATGTGCAGCCGTCGCAGTTGGGTGTGAAGACCGACGCGCAGTAAGACCTGGCGCGTTAAAAAAGCCCGGCTGCGTGAGCATGCCGGGCTTTTTGTTTTTGTGTCGGAGCATCGTGTAGTCGACCGCGTGGGCAGGAGACCTGCCTACGCGCTCAACCAGCCAAGGGCCAGCCGCCACGATGGACTTTCGCGTCCCTACGCCGCATGCAACCTGCGCGCGGCCGCGACGAAATCATCTTCCGCAATATCGTTCAACTCCACGACCTCCCCCTTCGCCACCTGCACGAAATTCCGGTCGATCGAACGCACATACGCCGGATCGTAATGCTCCTCCAGCAGCTGCGCCACCAGCTCCGGCATGGCGCCGCCCTTGGCCATCGCATGCCAGGCGTCGATCTTGGCGCGCCCGTGCAGCTGCACCAGGTGATCGAGCTGGGAATTGAGCGCGTCCGGATCGGCGCAGAAGTGCTCGTAGTCTTCCATCAGCAGCCGCACGCGGTTCTCGCGCGACAGCGCCAGGGAGATGCAGGTCGAGGCGCGCATGCGCTGCATGACCGCGTCCGGCACGCGCAGGTTGCCGACCTTCTTGCTTTCGGATTCGACAAACACCGGTTTCGACGGATCGAAGCGGCGCAGCTTGTCCCAGATGAGGCTTTCGAACATCTTCTGGCTCGGCTGCGGTTCGTTCGGCAGGTGGCCCAGCACCGAGCCGCGGTGGGCGGCCAGGCGTTCCAGGTCGAGCACCTGGGCGCCGATGCTGTCGAGCGTCTCGAGCAGGCGGCTCTTGCCGCTGCCGGTGGTGCCGCACACGACACGGAAGTCCAGCCTTGACGGGGTCTCAAGGCTGCTTGCCACGTGCGCGCGATAGGCCTTGTAGCCGCCATCGAGCTGGATCACCGGCCAGCCGATCTTGGCCAGGATGTGGGCCATCGAGCCGCTGCGGTTGCCGCCGCGCCAGCAGTAGACGAGCGGCTTCCAGCCCTTGGGTTTGTCCGCCCACAGCGTCTCGACGTGGCGCGCGATATTGGCGGCCACCAGCGGGGCGCCGACCTTCTTGGCTTCAAAAGCGCCGACCTGCTTGTACAGGGTGCCGACCTTGATGCGCTGTTCGTCGTCCAGCACGGGCGCATTGATCGCGCCGGGAATGCGGTCTAAAGCGAATTCCGACTCGCTGCGTGCATCGATGATGGCGTCGAACGCGTCGAGTTCGGGAAGGATGTCGGCAAAACTCAGGACGGCAGGGTATTTCATTGTTTCTTCACGAGGGTGGCGAACTGCGGCCAGATGTTATTCAGGATGATCGGATGGGCGGCCGCGGTCGGATGCAGGCGATCCTGCTGGAACAAAGCGGGCTTGTCGGCCACGCCTTCCAGCATGAAGGGCACCAGCGGCGATTTGGTTTCTTTCGAAACCGTCTTGAACATGTTGAAGAAGCTGTCGGTGTAGGCGCGGCCGTAGTTCGGCGGCATGCGCATCCCCACCAGCATCACCCTGGCGTTCTTCTTGTGGGCCATGTCGATCATGGCGCGCAGGTTGCCCTCGGCCGAGGCCACGGGCAGGCCGCGCAAGCCATCGTTGGCGCCCAGTTCGATCACCACCACGCTTGGCCTGTGCTGGTCGAGCAGGGCGGGCAGGCGGGTGCGTCCGCCGATGGTGGTCTCGCCGCTGATGCTGGCGTTGATGACTGTTGCCTGGATCTTTTCTGCTTTCATCTTTCGTTCGAGCAGTGCCACCCAGCCCGCGCCGCGCGTGATGCCGTATTCAGCCGAGAGGCTGTCGCCCACCACGAGCACGGTTTTTGGTGCAGAATAGGCGCTCGCCGACGCTGCCAGCGTCAGGACCGCAACGACAGAATATTTTTTAAGAACAGCTAGCATGCGTGATAACTCCGAGGTTTCCAAGGGTGGTGCGACGGCGAATGCCGCAAGGTCGGGGCAGCCGCCTGCAATCGAAGTCAGCGGCCTCTCGAAGCGGGTGGCGGACGCCAGCGGCGAACTCACCATCCTGCAAAACATCGATTTTACCGTGCAACCGGCCGAGACGCTCGCGCTCGTCGGCGCCTCGGGTTCAGGCAAATCGACGCTGCTCGGCCTGCTTGCCGGCCTGGATACCCCGTCCGGCGGCAAGGTTTTGCTCGACGGCACAGATATCTTTGCATTAGACGAGGACGGCCGCGCCGCGTTCCGCAAGGCCAATCTGGGCTTCGTGTTCCAGTCCTTCCAGTTGCTGGCCCACCTGAATGCCGTCGAAAACGTGATGCTGCCGCTGGAATTGCGCGGCGACGGCGACGCCCGTGCCAAGGCGGAAGCCATGCTGGGCCGCGTCGGCCTGTCGAGCCGCCTCAAACACTACCCCAAATACCTGTCGGGCGGCGAGCAGCAGCGCGTCGCCCTGGCGCGCGCCTTCGTGACTGAGCCACCGCTGCTGTTCGCCGACGAGCCGACCGGCAGCCTGGACGCCGCTACCGGCGAGTCGATCATCGGCTTGATGTTCGAACTGAACCGCGAACGCGGCTCGACCCTCGTGCTGGTCACGCACGACCCGGCCATGGCGGCGCGCTGCGGCCGCACCATCACCATCGCGGCCGGCCGCCTGGTTTAATCGCCGTCGGCGGCGTCAAGCACGAGCATGTTCAGCACCGCCCGCGCCGCCGCGGGCAACTCGCCCGCCGTCATTCCGATCGGGCCGACGCCATTGGACACCAGGAGGTCGGCAGCGGCGCCATGGATCCAGGCCGCGCCGCACGCCGCTTCCCACGCCGGCCAGCCCTGCGCCAGCAGCGCTCCGCAAATTCCCGCCAATACATCGCCGCTGCCGGCGGTCGCCAGTCCGGCATTGCCGGTCGGGTTGATCACCACGTCGCCTTCGGGCCGCGCGATAACCGAGCCCGAACCCTTGAGGATCACGGTGGCATGCGTACGCACGGCCATCTCGCGCGCGGCCCGCAGCCGGTCGGCCTGGATCGCGCCGGCGTCTTGGCCGAGCAGGCGCGCGGCTTCCAGCGGGTGCGGCGTGAGCACCGTCGGCGCACTGCGCGCCGCCACGCGCGCCAGCAAGTCGGGACTGGCACCGATCAGCGTGATGGCGTCGGCATCGATGACCAGTGGGCTGTCGCTGTCGAGGGCCTTGGCGAGCAGCCGCATCGCGCTTGCCGAGCCGCCCATCCCGGGCCCGATGACGAGCGTGCGTTTGTCGATGTCAAACTCGTCCGCGGCGCGGAACATGATTTCGGGTTGCACGCTGTCGTAGCCGGGCCCCGGATCGATCATCGCCAGGAACACCCGGCCCGCGCCCGTGAACAAGGCGCCGCGCGCGGCCAGCACCGGGGCGCCTGCCATGCCGTGGGCGCCGCCGATGATGGCAAGGTCGCCGAAGCTGCCCTTGTGCGTGTTGTGGCGGCGCGCCGCCAACCGATGCGCGAAGACGTCGTCGGTGCCCAGTCGCGTGTCCGAGTGCGGCAGGTGCTCAGGCTTGATGTCGAGCATGTCCACGTGCACCAGGCCCGCGTAATCGCGCCCGTCGGCCGTATGCAGCCCGGGCTTGTCGCCCAGGAAGGTGATCGTGTGCGTGGCGCGCACGGCAATGCCGTCCGGACCATTGATGGCGCCGGTATCGGCATCGAGCCCGCTGGGCACGTCCAGCGCCAGGATGGGGCAGCGGATGCCGGACAAGGAGGCGATAACCTCGCGGTATTCGTCGTCGATGGGGCGCGTCAAGCCGATGCCGAACAGGCCGTCCACCACCAGGGCCCAATCGCCATCGGGCGGCAGCATGTCGATGAAGCCGACCGTGCCGTCGCGTGCGCGCTCGTGCGCGCTGGCAGTCTCGTTCGAGGCGTCGCGTTGCCCCGGCAAGTGCAGCACCAGCGCGTCGATACCGGCGTCGGCGAGAATAGCCGCCATCTCGAGCGCATCGCCGCCATTGTTGCCGGGCCCGGCCAATACCAGCACGGGCTTGTCGCGCCGCTCGCCCAGCAGTTGCATGGCGAACTTCGCGGCGGCCGCGCCCGCGCGCTGCATCAGGGTCCCGGGTGGCAGAACCGCATAGGCCGAGGCCTCGATGGCGCGCAGCTGCGCCACGGTATAAAGATGATTGTCCATGCGAGGGATTGTGCTGCATTTTCGCCAACACGGTCGCGCGCCCAAGCTACAATATTCAGTCAACGGCATCGGCAGGAGTACTTACATGGACTGGCAGTTCTGGATCGACCGCGGCGGCACCTTCACCGACATCGTGGCGCGCAAGCCCGACGGGCAGCTCGTCACGCACAAGCTGCTGTCCGAGAATCCCGAACAGTACCGCGACGCCGCGGTTGCCGGAATCCGCCACCTGCTGGGCGTCAACATGGGCGAGCCGGTACCGACTGGACAAATCGACGCCGTCAAGATGGGCACCACGGTCGCCACCAATGCGCTGCTCGAGCGCAAGGGCGAACCGACCGTGCTCGCCATTACGCGCGGTTTCCGCGACGCGCTGCGCATCGCCTACCAGAACCGCCCACGCCTGTTCGACCGCCACATCGTGCTGCCCGAGCTGCTGTACGGCGAGGTGATCGAGATCGTCGAGCGCATGGGTGCGCACGGTGAAGTGGTGACGCCGCTCGACGCGCTTTCCGCGCGCACGGCGCTGCAGGCAGCCTACGACCACGGGCTGCGCTCGCTCGCCATCGTCTTCATGCACGGCTACCGCTACACGCAGCACGAAGCGGCCGTGGCCAGGATCGCGCGCGAGATCGGCTTCAGCCAGGTGTCGGTGTCGCATGAGGTGAGCCCGCTGATGAAGCTGGTCGCGCGCGGCGACACCACCGTGGTGGACGCGTATCTGTCGCCGATCCTGCGCCGTTACGTCGACCAGGTGGCCTTTGACCTGCCCGGCGTGAACCTGCAGTTCATGCAATCGAACGGCGGCCTCACCGACGCGCGCGCCTTCCAGGGCAAGGACAGCATCCTGTCCGGACCTGCCGGGGGCATCGTCGGCATGGTGCGCGCCAGCCAGCTCGCCGGCTTCGAGCGCGTGATCGGTTTCGACATGGGCGGCACCTCGACCGACGTGTCCCACTTCTCGGGCGAATTCGAGCGGGTGTTCGAGACGCAAGTGGCCGGCGTGCGCATGCGCGCGCCGATGATGAGCATCCACACGGTGGCCGCGGGTGGCGGCTCGATCCTGCATTTCGACGGCACCCGCTACCGCGTGGGGCCGGACAGCGCCGGCGCCAACCCCGGCCCGGCCAGCTATCGCCGCGGCGGGCCGCTCGCCGTCACCGACTGTAATGTCATGCTGGGTAAAATCCAGCCCCGCCATTTCCCACAGCTGTTCGGCGCGCGCGGTAACGAGCCGCTGGACGTCGAGGCCGTGCGCGCGGGCTTCGCGGCGATGGCCGAGGAGATCGCCGCCGGCGCCAAGAGCAGGCCGGCGCCGGAAGCGGTGGCCGAGGGCTTCATCCAGATCGCGGTCGGCAACATGGCCAATGCCATCAAGCAGATCTCGGTGCAGCGCGGCCACGACGTGACCGAATACGCGCTGACCAGCTTCGGCGGCGCCGGCGGCCAGCACGCCTGCCTGGTGGCCGACGCGCTAGGCATGAAGACAGTATTCATTCATTCGCTGGCGGGCGTGCTGTCGGCCTACGGCATGGGTCTGGCCGACCAGACCGCGATGCGCGAGCAGGCGGTCGAGCTGCGGCTGCCCGATGCCGGCGCCAACAGCCTCGGTGCGCGCCTGGACGCGTTGGGCGAAGCGGCCAGGGGCCAGCTACTGGCACAAGGCGTGCCGGCCGAACGTATCGAACTGGTCCGGCGCGTGCACCTGCGCTATGAAGGCACGGATTCGGCCATCGTCGTGCCGTTTGCCGATGCGCAGGCCATGCAGACCGCTTTCGAAGGCTTGTACAAGCGCCGCTATTCCTTCCTGATGCCTTCGCGCGGGTTGGTGGTCGAGGCCGTGTCGGTCGAAGCCATCGGGCGTTCGGACGCGCCGCTCGAAGCGGCAGCAGTGGCGGGCTCCGGTGGCGGGCGGCCCGCGCCCAACGAGACCGTCCCGATGTACAGCTGCGGCGCCTGGCACGATACCGGCGTCTTCCTGCGCGAGGCTGTCAAGCCCGGCGACATCGTGCGCGGCCCGGCAATCATCGCCGAAGCCAATGCCACCACGGTCGTCGAGCCGGGCTGGCAGGCGCAGGGCACGCCGCACAACCACCTGGTCTTAACGCGCGTGGACGCGCTGCCCGAACGGCGCGCTATCGGCACCACGGCCGATCCGGTCATGCTCGAGATCTTCAACAACCTGTTCATGTCGATCGCCGAGCAGATGGGTCTGCGCCTTCAGAACACGGCCTACTCGGTGAACATCAAGGAGCGCCTGGACTTCAGCTGCGCCATTTTCGACGCCGGCGGCAACCTGGTGGCCAATGCGCCGCACATGCCGGTGCACCTCGGCTCGATGGGCGAGAGCATCAAGACGGTGATGCGCGAGAATCTAGGGCGCATGCGCGCGGGCGACGTCTACATGCTCAACGATCCGTACAACGGCGGCACCCACCTGCCGGACGTCACCGTAATCTCGCCCGTGTTCGACGAATCGGGCGCGGAGATCCTGTTCTACGTCGGTTCGCGCGGCCACCATGCGGACATCGGCGGCACCACGCCGGGCTCGATGCCGCCGGACTCGACCCACATCGAGCAGGAGGGCGTCCTGATCGACAATTTCAAGCTGGTCGATGGCGCTGACGGCATCCTGCGCGAGCAGGAGACGCGCGAATTGCTCACCGGCGCGCGCTACCCGGCGCGCAATCCGGACCAGAACATGGCCGACCTGCGCGCCCAGGTGGCCGCCAACCAGAAGGGCGTCGAAGAGCTGCACAAGATGGTGGCGCATTTCGGGTTAGAGGTCGTGCGCGCCTACATGGGCCACGTGCAGGACAACGCGGAAGAGGCGGTGCGGCGCGTGATCTCGGCCCTGAGCGATGGCCGCTACAGCTATGACCTCGACAATGGCGCGCGCATCGAGGTGGCGATCCGCGTGGACCGCGACAGCCGCAGCGCGGAGATCGACTTCACCGGCACCTCAGGCCAGCTGCCGAACAATTTCAATGCCCCGTCGGCGGTATGCATGGCGGCCGTGCTCTACGTGTTCCGCACGCTGGTCGATGACGAGATACCGCTCAACGCCGGCTGCCTCAAGCCGCTCAAGGTGATCATCCCGCCCGGTTCGATGCTCAATCCGCATTACCCGGCCTCGGTCGTCTCTGGCAATGTCGAGACCTCGACTTGCATCACCAACGCGCTGTACGGCGCGCTCGGAGCCATGGCCGCCAGCCAGGGCACCATGAACAACTTCACCTTCGGGAACGCGCGCTACCAGTATTACGAGACCATCTCGGGCGGTTCCGGCGCAGGCGAGGGCTTCGACGGCACCGACGTCGTGCAGACCAACATGACCAATTCGCGCCTGACCGACCCTGAAATCCTCGAGTTCCGCTTCCCGGTGCGCCTGGAGAGCTACGAGATTCGCCACGGATCCGGTGGAGCAGGGCGCTGGCATGGCGGCAATGGCGGCGTGCGCAAGGTCCGCTTCCTGGAGCCGATGACGGCGGCGATCCTGTCGAACAACCGAATTCACGCGCCCTTCGGGATGGCGGGCGGCGAGTCGGCCGAACGCGGGCGCAACACGGTGCTGCGCGCTGACGGCAGCGTGGAAACGCTGGGGCATATCGGCAAGGTGGGGATGGCGCCTGGCGACGTGTTCGTCATCGAAACGCCGGGTGGTGGTGGGTATGGGACACCGCAGACTGGTCTGCCTATTCGGGATCGTTCACATCCTGGCGCGCCGCCCTGAAGGCCTTTCCAAATTGGGTGACCTGTCCCGCTATGGACCGCGCATGCCGTGCCAGACGAACGAGTCTGGCGAGCATCCGTCCGCCAGTGTTGTTCTCCAGCGATTTTTTCCGGAGTCGCTGCCTTGCCGATAACGCTGTTTTGTTGAATACGATGCGGAGAAACGTCGGCCAATTGCGAACTGCATCCAGTGGTGACCGGTAAATAACGATGCTATTCAAAAAGCGCTGCCGCGCCAGGAAACGCGCCTTTTCCTGACTGCGCCCGCCCATCATCCATATTTCTCTCGCACCCTGAGAAATGGAGTACGAAATGCTTTGCAGATTGATCTGGTGCCCGAGCGAATACTGGTTAAACCGTGGATCATGCGCAAGCACCTGGGCAAAATGCCTGTCTCCAACCGTGAAGCACAGGTTGCCTGCGCAGATTTCGTCGTCGATCGTGATGGTACTGATGTAACCGTGCGTGCGTGCGAGTTGCGTCAGGGCGGCGATGGCGTCGGTCTTGAGGTAGGGTGACTTATGCTTGAATTTCATCCTCATTTCGGTCAGCCGCACGACAGCACGTACGAGTTCGGTTGTTACTTGATCCTGACGGAACACTTCGAAACGGTAGGAAGGATAGTCAGCAATTGTTTTTCTTGAGCACCTCAGTATTCCAGACCGGGTTTTCGGACCGAGCTTGAGAAGATAGTCGTCGCTACTACCGCTGAACGCGATGACATTTTCTTCAATTTGCGGGAACTGTTGATAAGGATAGTGGAATCCGGACGATTGGATCGTGCAGTTCAATGCGTAGAAGTCGATCCTGCCTACACGCGGATACATGGCAAAGATCTTACTTGCAAAGCAAGCAATCTCGTCTTCACTTAATTGTATTTGCTGGTTGATGACCTGGACCGCGCCGCCACAACAGCGAAACAGGATAAGGATGCGTATGTCGTCTCCGGCTGTTGCGACAAATGTGCTGATACCTTCCATGGACTCATACAAGCGAATTCTCGCAAGCGTGCAGTAGATACTCCCGTACAGTTTTTCCAGATTAGGTTCTGCGAATGGTGGGATCTGGTTCTCATAAACCTGCAGGGCATAGGTCTCGGAAAGGGCCGGGGACTTCGTTCGAGTCTGGCCACGCGCTAGCCGCGCGGCAAGAAACGGTTCATGTTCTGTTTCTCTAGGTAAGCCCATATTTTCCGCCAAGGATCTGGCCATTTAGCTAGCGATTTGCTGGATGTTAAGAGTCTATTTGCCACCGCTAAGAACAGTTTGCGATGGATCAATCTACTCGATAAATTTTTCATGGCTCCTGCATATACCGCGGTTTTCGTCGTTCAGCCCCGCTTTTCCACCGCCTGTCACATTATGCAGACATTGTGTTTTATTAACGATACATTAGCCAAGAGGAAATAATCTCCCGCCGTTCGCCCTGCGCGACAAGGAAGAAAACCATCTATACACCCTGGAGAAACAAGCCGATGCTATCGATCAAGCAGCTCAACAAGACCTATGCCAATGGCGTCAAGGCCATCAACAATGTCAGTCTCGAGATCCCGAACGGCATGTTCGGCCTGCTCGGACCGAACGGCGCCGGCAAGTCCTCGCTGATGCGCACCATCGCCACGCTGCAGGATCCCGATAGCGGCAGCATCCATTTCCACGGTCTCGACGTCCTGAAAGAAAAGGAAGCGCTGCGCCGCCAGCTCGGCTACCTGCCGCAGGATTTCGGCGTGTATGCGAAAGTCAGCGCCGAAAAGCTGCTGCACCATTTCGCCGTACTCAAGGGCATCGGCAGCAAGGGCGAGCGCAAGGAAGCGGTCGAATCCTTGCTGCACCAGACCAACCTGTGGGAAGCGCGCAAGCGCGGCCTGGGCACCTATTCGGGCGGCATGCGCCAGCGCTTCGGCATCGCCCAGGCCCTGCTGGGCGCGCCACGCCTGGTGATCGTCGACGAGCCGACCGCCGGCCTCGATCCGGATGAGCGCAACCGCTTCCTCAACCTGCTGGCCAAGATCGGCGAGCAGGTGGTCGTGATCCTGTCGACCCACATCGTCGAGGACGTAACGGACCTGTGCCCGCGCATGGCGATGATCGCCAAGGGCACGGTGCTGCTGCAGGGCGAGCCGCAGGCCGCGATCGACACGCTGAAGAACCGGGTCTGGCGCCGCACGGTCAGCCAGGACGCACTGGCCGAATACCAGGAACGCTTCAATGTGCTGTCCACCCGCCTGGTGGCGGGCCAGCCGCAGATCAACGTGTATGCCGAATCGCAGCCCGACGATGGTTTCCGCAGTGTCGAGCCGGACCTGGAAGACGTCTACTTCCTCCAGATTCGCAACGCCGGCCGCAGCGCGCCGGCCAAGTCGGCGGCGCCGGCGGCCAGCGTTCCCGTGACGGCGTAAGGAGCGGCCATGTTGAGAGAATTCTTCAGCTTCGAGCTGGGTACCCAGCTGCGCCAGCCCTTGCTGTGGGTCTGCGCGCTGCTGTTCGGCGCGCTCGCCTTTGGCGCTTCCACCACCGATGCGATCACCGTCGGCGGCAGTATCGGCAACGTGAACCGCAATGCGCCGGTGGTGGTCGCCCAGCTGCTCAGCGTCTTCAGCCTGATGTCGATGTTCGTCGTCACCATCTTCATCGCCGGCACCGTGCTGCGCGACAGCGAAGTCGGCATTTCCGACATGCTGTTCGCCACCCCGATGAAAAAGCGCGACTACCTGGTCGGCCGCTTCGCCGCCGGCCTGGTGGCCTGCCTGGTCATCTTCGCACTGGTCGTGGTGGGCATGATGCTCGGCCCCCTGATGCCCTGGGTCGACACCCAGCGCGTCGGTCCATTCCCCGGCGGCGCCTACCTGTGGACGCTGGGCGTGATCGTGGTGCCCAACCTGTTCTTCGTGGGCGCGCTTCTGATGCTGCTGGCGTCCACCACGCGCTCGATCATGCTGGTCTATGTCGGTGTGCTGGCCTTCTTCGTGCTGTGGATCGTGGCAGGCAAATTCACGTCGAACATCAACAACGAGTGGGTGGCCGTGCTGGTCGACCCCTTCGGCATCCGCGCACTCGGCCGCGCCACCCGCTATTTCTCTACCGCCGAAGCCAACGCCGGCCTGCCCGGCATCGCCGGTTACATGCTGGCCAACCGGGTCCTATGGGGCGTGGTCGCGCTCGTGCTGTTCGGCCTGACGCTGGTGCTGTTCAAGCCGCAGCGCGCGGGTACCGGAAAGCGCCTGTTCGGCAAGGCCAAGATGCAGGCGCCAGGCGCGCCGGCGGCAGCGCAACCGGCCCTGCCGCGCATCGAGCCGCGCTTCACGCGCGCCACGCACTGGGTCCAGTGCTGGCACATCTTCACGTTCGACGCCCTGGCCGTCTTCAGGAGCGTGCCTTTCCTGGTCATGCTGCTGTTCGGTGTGCTGAACATGGTCGGCGCCGCCTCGCAGATGGGCGAGATGTTCGGCACCACCGTGTATCCGATGAGCCACCTGATGGTCGAGCTCCTCAACGGCAGCTTCAACTTCCTGCTCATCATCATCGTGACCTTCTATGCCGGTGAATTGATCTTCAAGGAGCGCCAGGTCAAGATCGCCGACGTCAACGACGCCATGCCGGTGCCAGACTGGGCGCCGCTGGCGGCCAAGAGCCTGGCCCTGGCGGGCGTCGTGCTGGCCTTCCTGCTCACCGGGATCGTTGCGGCGATCGCGATCCAGCTGGTCAAGGGCGGCGCGCCCATCGAGCCGCTGGTTTACCTCAAGGGCGTGCTGATCGCCGGCCTGCCTTACGTCTTCATGGGGCTGTTCGCGGTGGTCCTGCAGGTGGTCACGAACAACAAGTTCATCGGCTACCTCTTGATGATCCTGCTGATGGTGTGGCAGGTGGTGGCGGGCGTCATGCACCTCGATCACAACCTGTACAACATCGCCGGCCTGCCGCGCACGCCGTATTCGGACATGAACGGTTTCGGCCACTTCATCGCGGGCTGGGCCTGGTTTGCCTTGTACTGGACCCTGTTCACGGTGGCGGCGCTGATCGTGGCCCAGGCTTTCTGGGTGCGTGGTTCGTCGAGCGAATGGCACAGCCGCGTGCGGGAAGCCGGCCGCCGCCTGAAGGGGCCTGCCGGCGCGGCGCTGGCGGTGTGCCTGCTCGCCTTCGCCGGCGTGGGCGGATGGATCTTCCACAACACGAACACGCTGGCGCGCTACGAAGCCGGAGACGTGAGCATGGACAAGCAGGCGCTGTACGAAAAAACCTACCGCAAGTACAAGGACCTGCCGCATGCGAAGATCATCGACGTGCGCGCCGCCGTGGATATCTATCCTGAAGAACGCCGCTTGATGATCAAGGGCAGCTACGTCCTCGAAAACAAGACCGCCCAGGCGCTCGATACCCTGCGCCTGCAGCTCAATTCCGACGTCGTGACCACCCTGTCGGGCCTTCCGGCGCACCGGGTCGAGCTCGACGACAGGGAGGCCGGCTTCAGGATCGTGAAGCTGGCCCAGCCGCTGCAGCCGGGCGCGCGCCTGCCGCTCGATTTCACCGTGGACGTGCGCCGTCCGGGCTTCTCGAATGGCGGCACGCCCGATACCATCAACCTGATCGGGACCTTCTTCAACAACCGCCAGTTCTTCCCCATGATCGGCTACCAGACGGGCTTCGAGCTGACCGACCGCAACGAGCGCCGCAAGCGCGGCCTGGGCGAGCCGGAACGCATGGCCAAGCTGGAAGACAAGGCCGCCCGTGCCAACTCGATGTTCGGCGCGGATGCTGACTGGATCAATTTCGAGACGGTCGTCTCGACCAGTGGCGACCAGATCGCCCTGGCGCCGGGCTACCTGCAGAAGTCGTGGAAGGCCAACGGCCGCAACTACTACCAGTACAAGATGGACCAGAAGATGATGCCTTTCTTCGCCTACCTGTCGGCCGACTGGCAGGTGAAAAAGGACGCCTGGCACGGCATCCCGATCGAGGTCTACCACGACCCCAAGCACGCCTACAACGTCGACCGGATGATCGCGGGCACCCAGAAGGCGCTGGACTATTTCAGCACCCGGTTCACGCCTTACCAGCACAAGCAGGTGCGCATCCTGGAATTCCCGAACTACAGCGCCTTCGCCCAATCGTTCGCGGGCACGATCCCCTTCTCGGAATCGATCGGCTTCATCGCCGACCTGCGCGACAAGGAAGACATCGACTATGTCTTCTACGTCACCGCCCACGAAGTGGCGCACCAGTGGTGGGGCCACCAGGTGACGGCTGCCAACGTGCAGGGCGCGAGCATGCTGATCGAGTCGCTGTCGCAGTACTCGGCGCTGATGGTGATGGAGAAGGAATACGGCCGCGACAAGATGCGCCGCTTCCTGCGCCACGAGCTCGATCGCTACCTGCGTTCGCGCGGTGGCGAGAGCATCGAGGAGCTGCCGCTGGCGCGGGTGGAAAACCAGGACTACGTCCACTACCGCAAGGGCAGCCTGGTGTTCTACCGCCTGCGCGACGAGATCGGCGAAGAGGCGCTCAACCGGGCCCTGAAGCGGTTCTTGGTGGACAAGGGTTACCAGGAGTCGCCGTTCACCACGTCCACCGGACTGCTGGAATATATTCGCGCCGAGGCGCCGCAATCCAAGCACGCCCTGATCGCGGACCTGTTCGAGAAAATCGTCTTCTACGATAACCGCGTGCTCGATGCGACAGCGAAAAAGCGCCCTGATGGCAAATGGGACGTGACCATGAAGCTGCACCTGGCGAAGATGGAAGCGGACGGCCGTGGCAAGGAAACGCCTCGTGCCTACGACGAGCCGGTGGAAATCGGGATTTTTGCACGCGCCAAGGGCGCCAAGGAAGCCGACGAGCGCGTGCTGCTGCTGGAGAAGCGCGTGCTCTCGAGCGACAACCCTGTGGTCACTGTGACGCTCAATGAGCAGCCGTTCGAAGTCGGCGTCGACCCCTACAACAAGATGATCGACCGGGTCTCGCGCGATAACCGCAAGGAAGTCAGTATCGACTGATTGGCCTGCTGCCGCCGCTGCACCGGTTCGGCGCTGCAGCGGCATTGGGCAAAGCAGGCGCCGATGAACCGCGGGTTAGCCCGAAATACCGTACTTGCGCCTGGCCTGCTGGAATTCCTCCACCAGCGCCGCCAGCCGCGGGTGGTTCGCATCGAGTGCGCGCAAGCGGTCGATCTGTTCGGCAGCGACTTCGCTCAAGGCGTGGTCCCATCCCAGCTCGTTCACCTGGCGCAGGATGCCGCCGGCGACCGCCACCATCACCTGCTGGTTGCCGGGCGCCATATGCAGGGCTTCCATCAAGGTCTGCACGGCGCCGCGCACGTCGCCCATGTTGCGCTTCTCGTCGGCCACGCCCAGCAGGATCTGAGCCTGGGCGCGCAGCTGCTGGCCCATGCCGTCGGCGAGGTCGGGGCGGCCGGCGCGCACGAACACGCCGATTGCCTGGTCCACCGTCACCGGGCTCGAGGCGTCATGCATCACGGTCATCATCACGCTCGACGCCTGTTCGTCCATCTGGTGCTCGAGGCAGGCCTGGGCCAGGCCGATCTTCAGGTTCGACGACAGCCCGCTGCTGGCGCGCGTGGCGCTCACCGCCATCTGCAGCTCGGCCACGGCGGCGCTGACATTGCCCATTTTTTCGTGCAGCAGGGCGCTCGAATAGGCCTTGCAGGCATCCAGGTTGGTGCTGCCGCGTAGCGAGCGCTCGAGGTCGCGGATCACGCCGCCGGCGCCTTGCACGTCGCCGCGCGTGACCATGGCCTTGACCAGGTTGACGTGGTCTTCCGGATCGCGGAATTCCGAATAGCGCGCCTTGGTCACCACCTGCTTGAAGGATTTCTCGGCCGCTTCTGCGTCCCCGTTTTCGAGCGCGACTTCGCCGAGCTTGCGCAGACGGCGCACCATGTGCGGCGAGATCGACACCGCTTCTTCCAGAATCTTCTGTGCTTCGCCGGTGGCTCCCAGCTGCTCGTGGCAGCGCGCCAGCAGGTCGTAGGCGCCCATCAGGCGGGGATTGCCTTGCACGAGGTGCTCGAGCGTCTCGCGCGCCTCGTCGAACTGGCCTTGCGCGACCATGGTGCGGGCCAGTCCCAGGCCGGCCCAGCCCAGCGGGCGCTCGGCCAGCACGTCGCGGTAGAGCGCGCCGGCTTCGAGGTGTTCGCCCACCGAGACGTGCAGCTCGGCCTTCAGGCGCAGGAAGTCGAGCGCGTAGCGCGGATTCGCCAGGGCCGCGGTGCCGCAGGCGCGGATCGCCTCTACCGGCTTGCCTTGCGCGGCCAGCCGCCAGACCGGGAGCAGGGCGGTGCGGCGTTCGAGCGCGCGCTTGATGCGGCCGCTGAGCATGTCCACGGTGAAGGGCTTGAGGACGTAGTCGGTCGGCGTCAGTTCGGCCGCGCTGACCACCTTGCCGTAGACGCCCTCGGAGGTGAGCATGATGAAGATGGTCGAGGCGGTGATCAGGCGGTGGTGGCGCAGGTCTTCCAGCAGCTGCTGGCCGTCCTGGCCGTCGCCCCCGGGGCCATCGAGGTCGTATTCGCACAGGATCACGTCGAAGCTGCGTTTTCCCAGCTGCTTGATCGCCGTGCTGGCAGTGACCGCGGATTCGACCTTGGTGATGCCGGCCTGGTTCAGCATGTTCTGCAGGCTGGCGCGCATGCCAGGATTTGGGTCGACCACCAGCACCGACAAGTTTGCATTCTCTTGCATCTTCGCTCTCGCTCCCCGTTGGGCGCGCGCGAGTGGCGGCGCACCTTCTGTAATTATGTACCCGTTACAATACCGATAAGTTCCAGAAGGATCAAGAAATGTCCGTACTACAAGGTCGGCGCTGCCGGGAATGCAACGCTGCATTGCAACACTGTATAATAACGGGCTATCTTCCACCCAAGCAGCGACGCTGCATCAACCGACTTCTCAGCCATGTTGATTCTGCCGGGTTCTAATGCCCTGTCCGCCTTCCGTAGCCAACGCCTCCTGTCGCAACTCCAAGCCGTCGCCCCATCGATTGCTGCAGTCCAGGCCCGCTTCTTCCACTTCATCGACGCCAGCGCACCGCTGACCATCGCCGATACCGAGCGCCTCACCGCCATGCTCACCTATGGCGAACCGGCGGCACAGACTTTGTACGAAGGCGTGACCGAGGAATTCTTCGTGATCCCGCGCCTGGGCACGATCTCGCCGTGGGCCTCGAAGGCCACCGACATCGCGCACAACTGCGGCATGGCGCATGTGCACCGCATGGAGCGCGGCGTCGGCTACACGGTGGTGCTCAAGGGCGGTTTGCTCGGCACCGGCATCGGCGCCCCGAAGAAGCTGGCGGACGACCAGCTCGCGCAAGTCGCAGCGCTCCTGCACGACCGCATGACCGAGACCGTGTTGCGCTCCGCCGACCAGGCTTCGCGCCTGTTCGACGAGCTGGAAGGCAAGCCGCTGGAAACCATCGACGTGCTGGGGCAGGGTGTTGACGCGCTGCTGCGCGCGAACACCGAGCTGGGTCTGGCGATGTCGATGGATGAAATCGACTACCTGAACGAAGCGTTTACCCGCGCCGCGCGCAACCCGACCGACGTCGAGCTGATGATGTTCGCCCAGGCCAACAGCGAGCATTGCCGCCACAAGATCTTCAACGCCGACTGGATCATCGACGGGGTCAAGCAGGACCGCTCGCTGTTCGGCATGATCAAGAACACCCACCAGCTCAACCCGCGCGGCACCGTGGTCGCCTATAGCGACAACTCCTCGATCATCGAAGGCGCCAGCGTGACGCGCTTCTTCCCGCGCGGCCCCGGGCAGGAATATGCCCCGGCCACGGACCTGACCCACATCCTGATGAAGGTCGAGACCCACAACCACCCGACCGCGATTTCCCCGTTCCCGGGCGCCTCCACCGGCGCCGGCGGCGAGATCCGCGACGAAGGCGCGACCGGCCGCGGCGCCAAGCCCAAGGCCGGCCTGACCGGCTTCACGGTCTCGAACCTCTACCTGCCGGACGCCCGGCGCCCGTGGGAAAACGCCTCCGATGTCACTGGTGGCGATGCGGGCCGCCTTGACGCCGTCTACGGCAAGCCGGAACGCATCGCCTCGGCGCTGCAGATCATGACCGACGGCCCTTTGGGCGGCGCCGCTTTCAGCAACGAATTCGGCCGTCCAGTCCTGGGCGGCTATTTCCGCACCTATGAGCAGAACGTCGGCGCAGCCGGTTCCGTGTACGGCTACCACAAACCGATCATGATCGCGGGCGGCATCGGCAGCATCTCCAGCGCGCACACCCACAAGGACGAGATCCCGGTCGGCAGCCTGCTGGTGCAGCTGGGCGGCCCGGGCATGCGCATCGGCATGGGCGGTTCGGCCGCCTCGTCGATGGCGACCGGCACCAATACCGCCGACCTGGACTTCGATTCGGTCCAGCGCGGTAACCCGGAGATGGAGCGCCGCGCCCAGGAAGTCATCAACGGCTGCTGGCAGATGGGCGAGGACAACCCGATCATCTCGATCCACGACGTGGGCGCCGGTGGCCTGTCGAACGCCTTTCCTGAAATCGTCAACGACGCCAAGCGCGGCGCATTGTTCGACCTGCGCAAGGTACCGCTCGAAGAGAGCGGAATGGCGCCGAAAGAAATTTGGTCAAACGAGTCTCAGGAGAGATATGTATTGGCGATTGCGCCAGTGGACCTTGATAAATTTGCATCGCTGTGCGAGCGCGAGCGCTGTCCATATGCGGTCGTGGGCACCGCCACCGAAGAACGCCAGTTGCGCGTGATCGACCAGGAGTCGCAAGGCGCGTCGCCGGTCGACATGCCGATGGACGTCTTGCTCGGCAAGCCACCGAAAATGCTGCGCGAGGTCGAACACGTCACTTACAGCTTCCCGGCGGTCGACCTGACCGGCATCGAGCTCGAGGAAGCCGCACGCCGCGTGCTGCTGCTGCCAACCGTCGCCGACAAATCCTTCCTGATCACGATCGGTGACCGCACAGTCGGCGCCATGACGGTACGCGACCAGATGGTCGGCCCGTGGCAGGTGCCGGTGGCCGACTGCGCGGTCACCGCGATGTCCTTCGAAGGCTTCGTGGGCGAAGCGATGGCGATGGGCGAGCGCACCCCGCTGGCCGTGATCAACGCCGCCGCCTCGGGCCGCATGGCCGTGGGCGAGGCGATCACCAACATCGCCGCTGCCGCGATCAACGACATCTCCGACATCAAGCTGTCGGCCAACTGGATGGCGGCCTGCGGCCAGCCGGGCCAGGACGCCGCGCTGTTCGACACCGTGAAGGCCGTCGGCATGGAATTGTGCCCGGCCCTGGGCGTGTCGATCCCGGTCGGGAAGGACTCGCTGTCGATGCGCACCACCTGGAACGACGATGGCGCGAACAAGGCCGTGATTTCGCCGGTGTCGCTGATCGTGTCCTCGTTCGCACCCGTGGCGGATGTGCGCCGCTCGCTCACCCCGCAACTGCGTACGGATTTGGGCGAGACCGCCCTGATCCTTGTCGACCTGGGTCGCGGCAAGAACCGCCTGGGCGCCTCTGCGCTCGCGCAAGTGACGCAGCAGCTGGGCGACAGCGTGCCGGACCTCGATGCGCCGCAAGACCTGAAAGCGTTCTTCGTCGCCATCCAGCAGCTCAACCGCGAGGGCAAGCTGCTGGCCTACCACGACCGCTCGGACGGCGGGCTGTATACCACCCTGGTCGAGATGGCCTTTGCCGGCCGCGCCGGCGTGTCGGTCAACCTCGACATCCTGGCGATGGAAGACGGGCATGGCGCCGACTGGGGCGATGCCAAGAACTGGGCCGGCCAGGTGGCCGAGCGCCGCAACGAGCTGACCCTGCGCGCGCTGTTCAATGAAGAACTGGGCGCCGTGGTCCAGGTTCGCGCGGAGGACAAGCAGGCCGTGATGGCCGTGCTGCGCGAGCAGGGCCTGGGCGCCTGCAGCCACATCATCGGCAAACTCAACGACCGCGGCGCGATCGAGTTCACGCGCGACGCCAAGGTGATCTACAACCGCAAGCGCGCGGACCTGCACCGCCTGTGGAGCGAGACCAGCTGGCGCATCGCGCGCCTGCGCGACAACCCGGACTGCGCCGACCAGGAATTCGACCGCCTGCTCGACGAAAGCGATCCGGGCATGTCGCCGAAGATCACCTTCGATCTGACAGAGAACGTGGCCGCGCCCTTCATCGCAACGGGCGTACGCCCGCGCGTGGCGATCCTGCGCGAGCAAGGCGTGAACTCGCATATCGAAACCGCCTGGGCGATGCACCAGGCAGGCTTTGCCGCGATCGACGTGCACATGAGCGACCTGATCGCCGGCCGCGCCAAGCTCGACGACTTCCAGGGCGTGATCGCCGTCGGCGGCTTCTCGTATGGCGACGTGCTGGGCGCGGGCGAGGGCTGGGCCAAGACCATCCTGTTCAACCCGCAGCTGGCGGACGCCTTTGCCGGCTTCTTCGCCCGCCAGGACACCTTCGGCCTGGGCGTGTGCAACGGCTGCCAGATGCTGAGCAACCTGAAATCGATCATCCCGGGCGCGCATGCCTGGCCGAAGTTCACCCGCAACAAGTCCGAGCAGTTCGAAGCGCGCTTCGGCATGGTCGAAGTGCTGGACTCGCCGTCGATCTTCTTCCAGGGCATGGCAGGCACCCAGGCGCCGATCGCGATCGCGCACGGCGAAGGATTTGCCGACTTCTCGCTGACCGGCGACGTCAATGCCGCGATCAAGTCGCTGCGCTATGTCGACAACCGCGGGCAGGCAACCGAGACCTATCCGTTCAATCCGAACGGCTCGCCGGGCGGCCTGACTGCCGTCACGACCGAGGACGGCCGCTTCACCGCGATGATGCCGCACGCCGAGCGCGTATTCCGCACTGTCGTGCATTCGTGGGCGCCGGATGCCTGGCAGGATGAATCGCCGTGGATGCGCATGTTCCGCAATGCGCGGAAGTGGGTGGGCTAAGCCCGCAAGCAGGAGCGCCTCTTCGGAGGCGCTTTTTTTTCGGGTCATTACGGCTGGTGATTGGGTGCCTACGTACGTGGCGGCACTGGCGAACTTAGGTTCCGGCCTTTGCCGGAACTTAATTTCGTAGCGCAGCCGAGTACCTCAACTCCCCCAAATCGGCTCATCCTTCGAACCATTCCCCTTGGGCGTACCAGGCGCCGCACCAGCCCCCGCGCCCGCATTGTCCAGCCCGCCGGCCGCGCCGGTATTATCCTGCCCACTCCCGCCACCCCCGGTCGCCGGTTTCCCGGCACTGCCCCGGCTGGTCTGCGGCGCGCCGGCCGGGCCGACATTGCCCTCGGCCGGCGCATGCGGGAAATTGGTATGCCGGATATCCCCGCCGCCCGCCCCCGGGGGAGGAGACAGCGCATCGGCGCGGTTGCGTTCGTCGTCGCGCGTGTTGCCGGACGGATCCACGTTTTCATTGGCCATCATAAGCTCCCGAATAAGTGACAGTAGGAGCTATCCTAATCCTTCGCGGTGCCGCCGCAATAGGAACACCGAGCGCTGCGGAGTAGGACGCTGCGCACGCGGCGCGCCCAATAAAAAAGCGCTCCCTCGGGAGCGCTTCTTCGTCCAGCCAGACCAGGATTACTGGATCTTGGCCTTCTTCACCAGGCTTTCGCGGTACTGGGCCAGCTGACGCTGTTGCAGTTGTTCCGCCACCTGCTGCTTGACTTCTTCCAGTGCCGGCACCTTGGCGTTACGGGTGTCTTCCAGCTTGATCACGTGGAAGCCGTACTGGGTCTTGACCGGGGTCTCGGTGATGGCGCCTTTTTGCAGGGCGACCATGGCTTTCGAGAATTCAGGCACGTAGTTGGCCGGGCTTGCCCAGTCCAGGTCGCCGCCGTTGGCTGCCGAACCGTCTTTCGACTGCTTGGCCAGCTCTTCGAACTTGGCGCCGCCCTTGAGCTTGGTGATGATGGCCTTGGCTTCGTCTTCGGTGGTCACCAGGATGTGGCGCGCGCGGTATTCCTTGTCGCCGACCTGGGACTTGTACTTGTCGTACTCGGCCTTGATCTCGGCATCCTTGATCGGGTTCTTCTTGACGTAGTCGGCGAGCATTGCGTTGATGATGATGCTCTGGCGCGCGTTGTCGATCGCCGCCTTCACGTCGGCACGGCCGCCGACGCCTTGCTTGTCGGCTTCCTGGATCAGGACTTCGCGGCCGATCAAGTCTTTCTTGATCGCGTCGCGCAGCTGCGGCGAATCGGTGGCGCGACCTTGGGCGACGACTTGCTTGACCATCTGGTCAACCTTGGCCGCCGGGATGGGTTTGCCATTGACGGTTGCAACGTTTTGCGCGAACGCAGGCGCGGCAACCAATGCGATCATGGCTAACAACAGGCGGGCTGGCTTCAAAATCATTGTTGAGGTCCTATCTAAACACGAAAAAGTTCGCCGCAGGCGGCAAAAAAACCGGTGAATTTCTCACCGGCGGTAACACATATTACTGCACCTTTGCCTTTTTGACCATTTGCTCTTTGTACTCTTCGAGCTTCTTCTGGGCCATGGCGTCGGCGATCTGCGGCTTGACTTCTTCCAGGGTCGGCAGCTTGGCGGCGCGGGTGTCGTCGAGCTTGATGACGTGGAAGCCGTTGGCGGTCTTCACCGGGTTCTCGGTGACGCCGCCTTTTTGCAGGCCGGTGAAGCCGGCTGCGAATTCTGGCGGGAAGGAAGCAGGGGCTGCCCAGTCCAGGTCGCCGCCATTGTTGGCGGTGCCGGTGTCCTTGGATCCCTTGGCCAGCTCTTCGAACTTGGCGCCGCCCTTGATCTTGGCGATCACGGCCTTGGCTTCGGCTTCGGTCTCGAGCAGGATGTGGCGGACGTGGTATTCCTTGTCGCCGGTCTGCTTGGTGAAGCGGTCGTATTCGGCCTTGATGTCGGCGTCGGTAACCGGGTTCTTGGTGATGTAGTCGCGGGCCAGCTGGTTGACGACGATCGCCTGGCGCGCATTGTCCAGCGCTGCCTTGACTTCCGGCTTCTTGTCGTAGCCTTGCTTGATGGCTTCCTGCATCAGGACTTCGCGCGAGATCAGGTCGCGCTTGATCACTTCGCGCAGTTGCGGCGAATCCTGGCCCTGGCCGGCGGCGACCACCTGCTTGACCACCGCGTCGACGCGCGACGACGGGATCGGCTGGCCGTTGACCACGGCGAGGTTCTGCGCAAAGGCAGGCGCCGCGACAACGGCGATCAGGGCTAACAGCAGGCGTGCTGGCTTCAAAGTCATTTCTGGAATTCCTGTGGGGAGAGTTGCTTGGACGAGATTGCTCAGTTCTTTTACTTCGTGTTGTGTACGTCTTCTACTTCGCCTTACGCGAAAGATTGTCGGCGAGTTTTCTTAAAGCTGACTGAAGAGCTGCCCCGAAAGGGCCGGTTTCAGCCGGCTTCAGCCGGTGTGATGGCCGTGATGGCCAGCGCATGGATCTCCGCCTTGTTAATCATTTCGTGAACGGCATCATACACAAGACGATGGCGCATGACCAGCGTAAGGCCTGTGAACTTTTCGGAGGCGATTTTCACGCTGTAATGGCTGCCGCCCGAGGCCGCGCCGGCATGGCCGGCGTGCAGGTGCGAGTCGTCGGTGATCTCGAGAAGGGTCGGGGCCAGCTCAGCCTGCAGGCGCTCGCGCAGGCGTTCGGTACGGGTTAGATCAGTCATGCATCCTCCTGAATATGTTTAGACAGCATTAACGATTGAATGACGATGAAGGCGAACAGGATGCCGGTGATGCCGAACAGCTTGAAGCTGACCCAGGCGCCGGTGTCGCTACGGAAGACAACGAAGGCCATCAGCAAGTTCAGCAAGCCCAGCACCGTAAAGAAGGCCACCCAGGCGTAGAGCACGCGGTTCCAGACCGCTTCGGGCAGGGTCATGGCGCCCCCGAGCGCCGAGCGCATCAGGTTCTTGCGGTAAACCAGGTGGGTGAACAGCAGGGCGGCGCCGAAGGCCCAGTACAGGATGGTCGGTTTCCACTTGATAAAGGTGTCGTCGTGGAAGTAGATGGTGGCGCCGCCCGCAATCACCACCACGCCCAGCGACAGCCACAGCATGCCATCGACCTTGCGCCGGCGCACCAGGAGGTACACGATCTGCAGCACCGTCGCCAGGATCGTGACGAAGGTGGCCAGCAGGATCGGCGACTGCGAGGCCGGCACCGCGCCGCCCGAGATCAGAAAGCCGAGGTGGTCGGTGACCAGGCCGTGGGCCCAGTCCTGGTTGCTTTCGCCATACTTGTACATCCCGAAAAACAGGATCACGGGCAGCATGTCGAACAAAAACTTGATCATGAAAGGGCCTCAGGCAGGTTCGAAGCGCAGCGATGCGGAGTTGATGCAATAGCGCAGGCCGGTCGGCGGCGGGCCAT
The DNA here is from genome assembly GCF_059685855.1 of Telluria sp. ZB4P37. Lineage (NCBI taxonomy): Bacteria > Pseudomonadati > Pseudomonadota > Betaproteobacteria > Burkholderiales > Oxalobacteraceae > Telluria > Telluria sp. ZB4P37. The sequence continues at coordinate 37,049 of NZ_JCASID010000010.1, read as the reverse complement.
CGGGGAAGACGTGGCCGAGGTGGGCGTCGCAGACCGCGCAGATGATCTCGGTGCGCACCATGCCGTGGGTACGGTCGGTTTTTTCGATGACGTTTTCCGGGTCGAGCGCGCGGAAATAGCTCGGCCAGCCGCAGCCGGAATCGAACTTGGCGTCCGACTCGAACAGCGGCGTGTCGCAGCACACGCAGGTGTATATGCCGTGCTCATGGTGGTCCCAGAACTTGCCGGTGAAGGCGCGCTCGGTGGCTGCCTGGCGGGTCACCTGGTATTCCATCGGCTCGAGCTGGTCGCGCCACTGCGCATCGGTCTTGCTTACTTTATCGGTCATGTCGGTCTCGCGGTTCGTTGCAAATGTCAGGATGCGCGGCTCACGATGAGCAGCTTACTTCAAGATGGGCTGCCCAGCTCGGGGGCAGGGCCGCGTAGGCCTCGTTCTCCGGCTGCTCGTCAAAGGGACGCTCCAGCACCGCCAACAGCTTGTGCACCCCGCTGTAGTCGCCATTTTGCGCCTGTTCGATGGCCGTCTGCGCCAGGTAGTTGCGCAGCACGTATTTCGGATTGGCGCGGTGCATGGCGGCGCGGCGCGGCCCGTCGCTGCTGTTTTCCTGCCGCAGGCGGGCGCGGTATTGCAGCGCCCAGGCATCAAAAGATTCGCGGTCGAGGAACAGATCGCGCAAGGGAGCGTCCTGCGCCAGGTCGCCGTCGAGTGTGAGCTCGCCCAGGCGGCGGAAGAACAGGGGGAAGTCGGCGTGGTTCGCCTGCAGCAGCTTGAACATGGCGTCAAACAGCGCTTCGTCGCCCTCGAGCGCGTCGAGCAGGCCGAGCTTGGCGTGCAGCAGCTCGTCGAGTTTGGCCCCGAAGGCCGGGCGGTAGGCGTCCAGTGCTTCTTCTGCTTCCTCCGGCGTGCCGATCAGCGGGAGCAGGGCGTTGCCGAGCGCGTAGCAGTTCCAGTGGCCGACCGGCACCTGGTTGGCATAGGAATAGCGTCCGCCCTGGTCGGTATGGTTGCAGATATGGTTGGCATCAAACGCTTCCATGAAGCCGAAGGGTCCGTAGTCGAGGGTCAAGCCCAGGATCGACATATTGTCGGTATTCATCACGCCGTGCATGAAGCCGACCGACTGCCACAGCGCGATCATCCGTGCGGTACGGCGCGTGACCTCCGCCAGCAATTCCTTGTACGGGTTGGCGGCGCCGCCCAGCTCCGGATACCAGTTCTTGATCACGTAATCGGCCAGGACGCGCAGTTCATCCTGTTTGCCGCGGTGGTACCAGTGCTCGAAGGAGCCGAAGCGGACAAAGGTCGGCGCCATGCGGGTCACCACGGCGGCGGTCTCGACCGTCTCGCGCATGATGGGCTGGTGCGAGCCGGTCACCATCAATGCGCGCGTGGTCGGGATGCCGAGCGCGGCCATCGCTTCCGAGCACAGGAATTCGCGCAGCGAGGAGCGCAGCACGGCGCGGCCGTCGCCCATGCGCGAGTAGGGCGTCAGGCCGGCGCCCTTGAGCTGGATTTCCATCTGGCCGTTGTCGGTGGCGAGGTCGCCCAGGGTGATCGCACGGCCGTCGCCCAACTGGCCAGCCCACACGCCGAACTGGTGTCCCGAATACACGGCGGACAGCGGCTGCGAGCGCACCGCAACCTTGTTGCCGGTAAAGACTTCGACGAAATCGGGACGCGCCAGGTCCCGCGGGTCGAGCCCGACCAGCTTGGCTGCGGGCGCGCTCGCCGCAATGAGGGCCGGCGCCGGCAGGGGCGTCGGCATCAGCCGGGTGTAGAACGCCGGTGGCAACTCGGCAAACGAGTTGTGGAAGGGGAGTTCGTCAGCAGTAATGGCAGTTCCAGTACAAGTAAGGTCGAGGTGCGCGTTTTTTCGCACTATTGGCAGGGATTCTACCGTACCGGGCAGATTCGATTGGCGCACGGTGCGCCCAGCCACCCTGCTTACATCCCGCAACCGCCCTGCATGGCTTTGGGCGGCGCACCAGATTTGCATTGACTCAATTCAACGCGCCGGATGACACTGGAGGCAAGCTTGCCAATTTTGCCAATTCGTCCATGGGAAACCGCATGACCGACTACCCGCTCAGCCCCTTGATGGGCCAGATGATGGACCAGCCGCTGCTGGTCTCGAGCATTATCGAATTTGCAGCCCGCCACTACGGCAGCAGCGAAATCGTCTCGCGCCGTGTGGAAGGCGACCTGCACCGCTATACCTACCGCGACTGCGAGGCGCGCGCCCGCCGCATGGCCCAGGCCTTGCAAGGACTGGGCGTGGCCATGGGCGACCGGGTTGCGACCCTGGCCTGGAACGGCTACCGCCACATGGAGCTGTATTACGCCGTGTCCGGCTCGGGCGCGGTGCTGCACACCATCAATCCGCGCCTGCACCCGGAACAGATCGCCTACATCATCAACCACGCTGAAGGCCTGTACTTGTTCTTCGACATGACTTTCCTGCCGGCGATCGAGCAGATGGCGCACCACTGCAAGACCATCAAGGGCTATGTCGCCATGTGCGACCGGGCCCACATGCCGCTCGAAACCAGTATCCCGACCCTGCTGTGCTACGAGGACCTGATCGCTACGTCCTCAAGCGACTACGCCTGGCCCCAGTTCGACGAGCGCTCGGCGGCAGCCCTGTGCTACACCTCGGGCACGACCGGCAACCCGAAAGGCGCGCTGTACTCGCACCGCTCGACCGTGCTGCATGCCTACGCATCGAGCATGCCCAACGCGCTGAACGTCTCGAGCGCCGACACCGTGCTGCCGGTGGTGCCGATGTTCCATGTGAACGCCTGGGGCCTGCCGTATTCGGTGCCGCTGTCCGGCGCCAAGATGGTGTTCCCGGGGCCGGCACTGGATGGCAAGTCGCTCTACGAGCTGTTCGAGAGCGAGGGCGTGACCTTCTCGGCGGGTGTGCCGACCGTGTGGCTGGGACTGGTCAACTACGTGCTGCAGAACGGCTTGCGCTTCTCGAGCTTCCGCCGCACCGTGATCGGCGGCTCGGCCTGCCCGCCGGCCATGATGGATACCCTGATCGACCAGTTGGGCGTGGAAGTGGTGCATGCCTGGGGCATGACGGAAATGTCGCCGCTCGGCACCGCCTGCACCCTGAGCAGCAAGCACAAGGCCATGCCGTTCGAGGCCCAGCGCGCCGTGCTGCGCAAGCAGGGCCATGCGATCTATGGCGTGGACATGAAGATCGTCGACGACGACGGCACCGAATTGCCCTGGGACGGCGCGACCTACGGCCACCTTTTGGTGAAGGGGCCGTGGGTGGTGTCCGGCTATTTTCGCGGCGAGGGCGGGGACGTGCTGCAGGAGGGCTGGTTTCCGACCGGCGACGTGGCCACCATCGACCCGGACGGCTACCTGCAGATTACGGACCGCAGCAAGGACGTGATCAAATCCGGCGGCGAATGGATCGGGACCATCGACCTGGAAAACATCGCGATGGCCCACCCGGCCGTGCTGCAGGCGGCCTGCATCGGCGTGCAGCACCCGAAATGGGTCGAACGCCCGCTGCTGGTGGTGGTCACGCGCCCGGGCATGGAGGTCACGCGCGAAGAACTGCTGGCTAGCTATGATGGAAAAGTGGCAAAGTGGTGGATACCGGACGACGTGGTGTTTGCCGAGGCGCTGCCGATGGGCGGCACCGGCAAGATCCAGAAGAACAAGCTGCGCGACATCTACCACGAACACCGTTTGCCAACCGCCTGACCAGGACCTCGACCCCACCATGAAAAAACTGCTTCCTTTACTGCTGGCGGCAGCGCTGCTGCCCGGCGCGCTGCATGCGAACGAACTGTCCAAAGCTGTCGCCCAGGACTACGACGCCCATCTTGCGCCGCTGCTCGACTACTTCCACCGCAATCCCGAGCTGTCCTTCCTGGAGGTGAAAACCGCGGCGCGCATGGCAAAAGAGCTGCGCGCAGCAGGCTTCACCGTGACCGAAGGCGTCGGCGGCACCGGGGTGGTGGCGATCCTGAAGAACGGTCCCGGCCCCTTGGTGATGATGCGCGCCGACATGGACGGCTTGCCGATGCAGGAAAAGTCGGGCCTGCCCAACGCCTCGACGGTCACCCAGAAGGACATGGAAGGCAACATGACACCCGTGGCGCATTCCTGCGGCCACGACATCCACATGACCAGCCTGGTCGGCACGGCGCGTCGCATGGCCCTTGATCGCGCCAAGTGGTCGGGCACCCTGATGCTGGTCGGGCAGCCGGCCGAGGAACGCATCGGCGGTGCGCTGGCGATGATGAAGGATGGCCTCTATAAACGATTCGGCCAGCCCGATTTCGCGCTGGGTTTCCACGTCAAGGCCGACATGGCGACCGGCAGGGTGCATGCCTCCGAGGTGTCGCCGTACTCGGGCGCCGATACCGTCGAGATCCTGATCAAGGGCGTGGGCGCGCATGGCGCCCAGCCGCACCGCGGCAAGGACCCGATCGTGCTGGGTGCGATGATCGTGATGGGCCTGCAAACCATCGTCAGCCGCGAGCTGGGGCCGCGCGAGCCGGGACTGATCACGGTTGGTTCCTTCCATGGCGGCAGCAAGGCCAATATCATCGGCGACAATGCCAGGCTGCAGCTGACCGTGCGCAGCGAGAGCGCGAAGACGCGCGACCTGCTGCTGAACGGCATCAAGCGCATGGCAGAGCACACGGCGCGCGCCGCCGGCATGGCGGACAACGAACTGCCGGAGGTTAAGCTGGTCGACACGCCGGCGCCGCCGGTGCTCAACAACGTCGATCTGGTGCGGCGCCTGCGCGCGGCGTGGACCGGCAAGCTGGGGCCGGACGCCTTCGGTGCGGAAGAATTCCGCGAAGGCATGGGCTCGGAAGACTTCCCGCAATTCGTCACCGCCCCCTATATCCCGAGCGTGTATTTCACGGTCGGCGGCACGGCGCCCGAGACCATTGCCGCCGCCAAGGCCGGCAAGCTGCGCCTGCCGAGCCATCACAGCCCGCTGTTCAAGGTCGAGCACGGGCCGGCGGTGCGGATGGGGGTCGAATCGACGGTGGTGGCCTTGCAGGACCTGATGCCGCGCCGCTGATTTCTGCCTTCAGCGCGCCGACACCCGCTTGCAACGCCCGAATGGCGCTTTCCAGGCGCGGTGTCGCGCGCTAGCGGCTGGCTGGCAGCAGGTGCCGGAAAGTGGGCTCGATGTTCAGCGCATGCAGGTGGCGCACGATGTCTTCCAGGCCGGCATCCTTGAGCAGCAGGCCGTCGGGCAGCGTGCGCACCGGTTCCGCTGCGGGCGCCGGCGCCTGCACCGGCGCTTCCCCCTGTTTCATCGCTACCAGCGCATCGAAGAATTGGGCCTTGCCGATGCTGTCCAGACCCTCCAGGAAGGCAACCTGCGCCATGACCGGCGGCGCCATTTCCAGCCCCGCTTCCTCGGCGAACGAAGCGCCCATGCCGGGGTGGATGAAGGCCGCCCATTTGCCAGAGGCGGGATTCAGGCAGGGCGGTAGCGCGGCCTCGACCGCCACCTGCAAGTCCAGCTCGGGGAAATGGGCGTCGCGCAGCATCGCCACGAAGCGGCGCGCGTCGCCCAGCGGCACCGGATCAAGCAAGGAAAGCCAGAGCTGGTAACCGCTTGAGCCATTGATGCTCACAGCCGGCGACGGGAAGCCATAGGCCTCCTGCAGCCGGTTGGCCACCCCGCACAGGTTGTGCCAATGCTGCTCGGGATCTCCGCCGCGGACTTTGGGGAAGTCGATGACGATGGCGCGCGTCAGGTCATCAAGCGAGGCGAGTGGGATGCTGAGCGCATGCAGGCCCTGGAAATGTTGGGCCAGCGCCTCAGGCGACGCCAGCTCGGGCATCAGGTAAAGACGGTATAGTTGCGCGATCAGTTTTTCCATGGCGTCGTTCCAGTATCGTGAGGGCGCCATTCTGGCATGGGGGAAAATAATACGAGCGTTCTTTTACTTCAGGTATAGTTGAAAGATCGCCAGTACTACTTATAAGGAGATGGAAGAGACATGAGTGCCGACTACACCGTCCAGGGCAGCGTTGCCGTTATCAGCTTGAATAATCCGCCGGTCAACGGCCTCGGCCTGGCGACGCGCGCTGCCGCCGTCGAGGCCATGCGCCGGGCAGAAAGCGACCCCGCCATCAAGGCGATCGTGCTCACCGGCGCCGGCAAGGCCTTTTCGGGCGGCGCCGACATCCGCGAATTCAACTCGCCCAAGGCATTGACCGAGCCGACCCTGCACACCCTGATCCGCGTGGTCGAAGACTGCAGCAAGCCGGTGGTCGCGGCCATCCACAGCGTCGCCATGGGCGGCGGGCTGGAACTGGCCCTGGGCTGCAACTACCGCGTCGCGCTGCCGGGCGCCCAGATCGCGCTGCCGGAAGTGAAGCTGGGCTTGCTGCCCGGCGCCGGCGGCACCCAGCGCATGCCGCGCCTGGTCGGCCTGGAAATGGCGTTGCACATGGTGGTGTCGGGCACGCCGATCCTGTCGGAAAAACTGGCAGGCACGGCACTGTTCGACCAGGTCTTTCCGGCCGGGACCGACCTGCTCGCCGCGGCGATCGGCTTCGCCAACAAGGTCGCGGACCTGCGTCCGCTGCCGAAGGTGCGCGAGCGCAGCGTCGACTATCCGAACCACGAAGGCTTCATCGCCGCCTCGCGCGAATCGGTCAAGGCCCTGGCCGGCCCCTTCCCGGCGCCGATCGAATGCGTCGACACAGTCGCCGCCTCGATCACCATGCCGTTTGAAGACGGCCTGAAATTCGAGCGCGAGCGTTTCCTGCACCTGATGCAGACGCCCGAATCGAAAGCCCAGCGCCACGCCTTCATGGCCGAGCGCGCCGCCAGCAAGGTGCCGGACGTGCCATCCGACACGCCGGTGCGGACTATTGCGCGCGCCGCCGTGATCGGCGCCGGCACCATGGGCGGCGGCATCGCCATGAATTTCGCGAACGCCGGCATCCCGGTGACGATCCTCGAGACGAAGCAGGACGCCCTGGACAAGGGCCTGGCCACGATCCGCAAGAACTACGGGAACACGGTCAAGAAGGGCAAGCTGACCCAGGAAAACGCCGAGCAGCGCCTGGGGCTGATCACGGGCACGCTGGACCATGCCGGCATCGCCCAGGCCGACATCGTGATCGAAGCCGTGTTCGAGGACATGGGCGTGAAGGAATCGGTCTTCAAGCAGCTGGACGCGACCATGAAGCCGGGCGCGATCCTGGCCTCGAACACCTCGACGCTCGACCTGGACCGCATCGCGGCCTTCACGACACGCCCGCAGGACGTGATCGGCCTGCATTTCTTCAGCCCGGCCAACGTCATGAAGCTGCTGGAAATCGTGCGCGGCCAGCAGACCGGCAAGGACGTGCTGGCCACCGCGCTTGCGCTCTCGAAAAAGATCAGGAAGACCGGGGTGGTCTCGGGCGTGTGCGACGGCTTCATCGGCAACCGCATGCTGGAACAATACCTGCGCCAGGCTTACTTCCTGCTCGACGAAGGCGCGCTGCCGCAGCAGGTGGATGCCGCCATCGAAAAGTTTGGCTTCGCGATGGGACCGTTCCGCATGAGCGACCTGGCGGGCAATGACGTCGGCTGGTATATCCGCAAGCGCCGCGCGGTCGAATCGCCGCAGATCGCCTATTCGACAACCGCCGACCTGCTGTGCGAGCAGGGCCGCTTCGGGCAAAAGACCGGCGCCGGCTGGTACGACTACCAGGCGGGCGATCGCAAGGCTTATCCGTCGGCGCTGGTGAACGACATGATCGTGCAGCATTCGCAGGACCTTGGCCTGGCGCGCCGCGCGATTGACGATGCCGAGATCGTCGAGCGCCTGGTGTACGCCCTGGTAAATGAAGGCGCCAGGATCCTGGAAGAGGGCATCGCCTTGCGGGCATCGGACATCGACATGGTCTACCTGACCGGCTACGGCTTCCCGCTGCACCGCGGCGGCCCGATGTTCTATGCCGACGCGGTCGGCTTGCCGAAGGTGCTCGAGGCCGTGCGCAAGTACGCCGCAGGGCGCCATGGCGAGGCGTGGAAGCCGGCGCCGCTGCTCGGGCAGCGTGCGGCCGAGGGCAAGGGCTTCAACGGCTGATGCGCATTTGTAAGGTGGGCGGGTCTTCCCGCCCACGCGGTCGCATCATGGCGATGATGCCCTTGCGGCTGTGCGAATCCAGCCTATCACTGCTCGGGTAAGAAACTTGCCCACCCTACGGCTATCGGCAATCGATAAAAAAAGGGGAATGCGGCAATCCTGCCCGCATTCCCCTTTTTGCCGCCGGACTAATCGGCGGTTAGCAGACCTTAGTCAGCGGCGTAAATGTCGTTGTCCTTCGTCTCCCGGACGAACAGGCCGCCGATCACGACCGTGGCCAGCGCAATGATGATCGGGTACCACAGGCCGTAGTAGATGTCGCCCTTGAACGCCACCAGGGCGAAGGTGACGGTCGGCAGCATGCCGCCGAACCAGCCGTTACCGATGTGGTAGGGCAGGGACATCGAGGTGTAGCGGATGCGGGTCGGGAACATCTCGACCAGCATGGCCGCGATCGGGCCGTAAACCATGGTCACGTAGAGCACCAGGATGAACAGCAGCAGGACGACCATTGGCTTGTTGATCGCCGCGGTGTCGGCCTTCTCCGGGTAGCCCGCCGCCTTCAGTGCGCCGGTCACGTCCTTTTTATACGCGGTTTCCCTGGCTTTCGAGTCGGCGTCGAAATTCAGGTTATCCGGCGTCATGACCGCGTTGAACGATGGGAAGGCGGTTTCGCCGATCTTGATCGAGGCTACGGTGCCGGCAGGCGCTGCCTCGATGTTGTAGCTCACCGAGGCGGCAGTCAGCATGCGGGTGGCGATGTCGCACGAAGACGGGAATTTCTTGGTGCCGGTCGGGTCTACCTGGAAGTGGCAGGTTGCCGGGTCGGCCATGACCTTCACCGGAGCGGTCTGGATCGCGCGTTCCAGCGCCGGGTTGCCGTAGTGGGTGATGGCCTTGAAGATCGGGAAATAGGTCGCCGCGGCGATCAGGCAGCCGCCCAGGATGATCCACTTGCGGCCGATGCGGTCCGACAGCGAGCCGAAGAAGATGAAGAAAGGCGTGGCCAGGGCCAGCGAGATGGCGATCAGGATGTTGGCGAGCGGCTCGTCGATCTTCAGGGTCTTGGTCAGGAAGAACAGCGCATAGAACTGGCCGGTGTACCAGACCACCGCCTGGCCCATGGTCAGGCCTGCCAGCGCCAGGAAGGCGACCTTGGCGTTCTTCGGCTTCAGGAATGCCTCCGACAGCGGGGCTTTCGAGGTCCTGCCCTCGGCTTTCATCTTGGCGAAGGCAGGCGACTCGGCCATCGACATCCGGATCCAGACCGACACGCCCAGCAGGATCACCGAGAGCAGGAACGGAATGCGCCAGCCCCAGGCCTGGAACTCGTCTTCACCCATCGCGGTACGGGTGCCCAGGATCACCATCAGCGACAGGAACAGGCCGATCGTCGCGGTGGTCTGGATGTAGGAGGTGAACAGGCCGCGCTTGCCTTCAGGGGCATGCTCGGCCACGTAGGTGGCTGCGCCGCCGTATTCGCCGCCCAGGGCCAGGCCCTGCAGGATGCGCAGGCTCACCAGGATGATCGGCGCAGCGACGCCGATCGTCGCATGGCTCGGCAGCAGGCCGACCAGGAAGGTCGAGGCGCCCATGATCAGGATGGTGACCAGGAAGGTGTACTTGCGGCCGATCATGTCGCCGAGGCGGCCGAACACCAGCGCGCCGAAGGGGCGCACGATGAAGCCGGCGGCGAAGGCCATCAGGGCAAAGATGAAGGTGGTGGTTGGGTCGCCGATGAAGAACTGCTTGGCGATGATGGTGGCAAGCGAGCCGTACAGGTAGAAGTCGTACCACTCGAATACCGTGCCGAGCGAGGAAGCGAAAATCACTTTTTTCTCTTCCTTGGTCAGTCCCCTGGAGGAAGCTGCCGCTTTTCCTCCCGCGGTCATGCCGGGTGTAATTGCCATGGGTGTCTCCGTTTAGGTTTTAGTGTCGTCGGAAAGGCTGATGGTTTGTCAGCTTGAGCGGAGTGTGTGCCGGTATCCTTACACGGTGCTGTCTTCAAACTTACACGAAGCTTACCGATGAGCTACAGGGTAGGCGTCGCGCAGCGTGGCGATGCGGGTTTACGCCTGGGAAAAGCGTGGTGCAATGCGCAATATTTTCAGTCGTTCAGCTTGCGAACGACCGTACTTGATTATGCTATTCTCGTTTGGCCCAGACCCGGGCCCGGCAATCATGAAACAGGAGCAGGAATGATCAAGCATATCGTGATGTGGAAATTGAAGGACGAGGCAGAAGGCGCCGACCGCGCCGCCAATGCGCGCGAAATGAAGCGCCGTCTGGATGAATGCGCGAACATCGTGCCGGGAATGCTGACCTTCGAGGTCACGATCGCGCAGACGGGACTGGAAGCGACTTACGACATCGTGCTGTACTCGGAATTTACCGACCGCGCGGCGCTCGAGGCGTATGCGAACCACCCGACGCACAAGGCGCTGGTGCCGTTCATCGGGGCGATTCGCGAAGGGCGGCAGTGCATGGATTATGAGGTTTGAGCGGGCGGTAGTTGTAGGCTGGCAAAATTGGATCCCGGCCTTCGCCGGGAGTCATTCCTGCCAGTGGCGGGAATGACGGTTTTTACCCAATTTCCCATCCGAAGTACGCACCAGCAGAACCACAACAAAAACACACGGAGACAACGCCATGCGCACCACCCAGGAACTGTTCTCGTTAAAAAACAAAACCGCCATCGTCACCGGCGGCTCGCGCGGCCTCGGCCTGCAGATGGCAGAAGCGCTGGGCGAACAGGGCGCACGCGTGCTGGTGTCCTCGCGCAAGCAGGAAGAACTCGACGAAGCCGTGGCCCACTTGCAGGCGCGCGGGATCGACGCCTGCAGCATCGCGGCAGACCTGTCCGACGAAGCCCAGGCGCACGCCTTTGCGGTTCAAGCCATTGCCAAACTCGGCCACGTCGACATCCTGGTCAACAATGCCGGCGCCAGCTGGGGCGCCCCGGCGGAAGATTATCCGCTCGAAGCCTGGGACAAGGTGATGAACCTGAACGTGCGCAGTATTTTCCTGGTCACCCAGGCGGTCGCCAAACTGTCCATGATCCCGCGCGCTTACGGGCGTATCATCAGTATCTCGTCGATCGCCGGCCTGGCCGGCAACCCGCCGGGCACCATGCAGACCATCGCCTACAACACCTCAAAAGGCGCGGTCGTGAACTTCACGCGCGCGCTTGCCGGCGAATGGGGCCGCTACGGGATCACGGTGAATTCGATCGCGCCGGGCTTCTTCCCGTCGAAGATGACCAAGGGCGTGCTCGCGGCGTTCGGGGCCGAGAACCTGGCCAAGGACGCGCCGCTGAACCGCCTGGGCGACGACGAGGACCTGAAGGGCGCGGTGGTGCTGTTCGCTTCCGATGCGGGCAAGCATATCACCGGGCAGACGCTGGCGGTCGACGGCGGCGTCTCGGCGGTCTGACCACGAGCGGTGCATGGTCGCTTAACACGGGGAGAAGCAGCATGAAGGATTTTCGCGGCAAGGTCGCCGTCATCACCGGCGGCGCGAGCGGCCTCGGGCGCGAGTTCGCCAACACGGCCGCCGGCCTGGGCATGAAACTGGTGCTGGCAGACGTCCAGGCCAAGGCCCTCGAGCACGCTACCGAAGAGTTGCTGGCGCAGGGCGCCGAGGTGCTGTCGATGGTGTGCGACGTCAGCAAGGGCTCGCACGTGCAGGAGCTGGCCGATTCGGCCATCGCCCGCTTCGGCGCGGTGCACCTGGTCTTCAATAACGCCGGGGTCGGCGCCGGCGGCCTGATTTGGGAAAATTCGGTCGAAGACTGGGAATGGGTGCTGGGCGTGAACCTGTGGGGCGTGATCCATGGGGTGCGCGCGTTCACCCGCGTGATGCTCGAGTGCGCGCAGCGCGACGGCGACTACCAGGGGCATATCGTCAACACGGCCTCGATGGCAGGGCTGCTCACGCCGCCGGCGATGGGCGTCTACAACGTGTCCAAGCATGCCGTGGTGGCGCTCTCCGAGACCCTCTACCACGACCTGCAGCTGGTCGACGCGCCGATCAAGGCCTCGGTGCTATGCCCTTACTTCGTACCGACCGGGATCGCGCATTCCGAGCGTAACCGCCCGCATGAACTGGCCTGCCACCTGCACCGCACCGCCAGCCAGGCGGCTGCGCAGATGGTCACCGAAAAAGCGCTGGAATCGGGCAGGGTGACGGCGCAGGATGTCGCGCGGATCACCTTCGAGGCGATTCGCGACGGCCAGTTTTATATTTATTCGCACCCGCAGGCATTGGGGGCGGCGGCCGAGCGGTTCGACGCGATCGTGCAGGGGAAGACGCCGGCCGATCCGTACGCGGCGACGCCCCAGGTGCGGGAAATGTTAACGGCGGGGATCAAGGGACGACGTTGAACCGAGCCGGTCAAACCGGTTGGCACCTCCCCGTCGCCCCCGCGAAGGCGGGGCCCAATCTTGCGGGCGTCACATCAAAGCAAGCAAATTGCATCCCCGCCTGTGCGGGGAAGACATTCACGCGCTGGCAACGAAGGCGATGCACGTTGAAAGCGGGATGCGCGTTGACGGCGGGGACCGAGGGACGGCGTTGAGCGTCGCCCTGCTTACACCGCTTCCTGCCCCTCCGGCTGCACGACGCGCTCGTGCAGCTCCGGCTCCCCCTCCCGGTACAGCTTGACCACGGTCGAGGTGCGGGTGCCGTAACCCGGCGACTCGATGCACACCGGCGAGAGCATGCGCTCGACCTCGATCGGCATGCCGGTTTCCGGCAGGCGCAGGTCGGGCGCGCGGGTGGTATCGGCAAGCATCTCGAAATAGGCGTCTTCCGGCGCGCCCTGGCACAGCAGGCTGGCGAACTGCGCCTTGGTGCGCAGCACCTTGGGCCAGGGCGCGTCCAGCAGGCCGTTGGAGATGCCGTAGATGCGGCCCTGTTCGAGCGGCTTGCCGTTGCGCGGATCGTCTCCGCCCCGGTTCGAATACCAGTAGAGCGCGTCGCGGTCGCCCAGCACCAGGTTGTAGCCGTTATAGACGTCGCCGCGGGCGATGATCTGCTCCAGGTAGTCCTCGGCATCGAGCGAGCCGGCCAGGTATCCGGCCACCAGGTCGCCGCGCGTGGGCGCATTCTCGCGCCGTTCCCGCGGACCGCGAATATTGGTCAGGGCGGCGAATTTCGGGCCGTTCGGCCCGGTCGTCGTGATCCCCATCCAGCTGCCGCCGCCCTGCAAATCGCGCCCCGCGATCACGTGCGGGTGCTTTGGCCAGGGGGCGGCCGGGGTGGCCGGACGGTCGTAGAATTCATCGCGGTTGGCCGCGGCGATGACGGGCACGCCCGGCATCACGTGCCAGGCAAAAACGATCAGGCACATGGGGGCAAGTCCATAAAAATCTCGGACCGGCGCGGGCCCTGGATGTACATGTCGAGGCCGGCGTCGCGTGCGGCTGCTTCCACCACGCTGTCGAAGCCGTCGGGTGCGCCGGGATAGACTTCCATCCAGGTCTGCAAGCCGTCGCGGGTTTCCGGCCGATGCTTGAGCTGGCTTGCCGCACCGCCCGCCGCAAGCCGGACCTGCATGGCGCGCACGCGCGGCGCCAGGAGCGCGGCATCCATCACGCGCACCTTGTAATAGACGTACAGGTCGATCATCGCTAGATGTCGAGCGCGTCGAGGTGGTAGGGCATCTGCTCGAAACGCAGGGCCGGGCCGCCGGCCGCACCGATGCGCACGTCCTCGCCCAGCGCGCCAAGCTTCATCTCGACCAGCACATCCGCGCCGCCCAGGCCATTCGCGGCCGCGTTAACCACCATGCCGCAAGGCTGGCCCGGGTCGTCCATCGAATAGACTTCGTCGCCGGCGCGCGCCGCCGCGTTCTCGACCGTGGCCAGCGCCGTGCGGCGTTTCAGTTTGCCGAGATACTGGCTGCGCGCGACGATTTCCTGGCCAGGGTAGCAGCCTTTCTTGAAATTGACGCCGCCCAGCAGCTCGAGGTTGACCATCTGCGGGACGAACTGCTCCTGCGTGGCCGCGGTAATCTGGGGCACCCCGGCGTGGATCGCCGCGAGTTGCCAGGCCTGGTTGCCGCCCAGGGCGAGTCCGCCGGCGAGCACGGGCAGGGCGGACGTGGCCGCGTCTTCGTTTGCCAGCCAGACGTAACGCGGGGCGCCGAAGGCGTTGGCCAGGCGGATCACGGTGCCGAACGCGCCGTCGACCTTGCCGCCCGGTGCATCCGGCAGCATCGCGACGAAGCGGCCCAGGAGCGCTTCGGCCCTGGCGCCGCCCAGCCCGAGCACGGCTGCAAACCGGGGCTCGCCGGTGGCGTCGCGCAGCTTGGCCTTGGCGCGCAACACGAACATCGACAGGCGCTTTTGCAGCGGCGCCTGGATCGCGCGCGGCAGCTGCAGGTACACGGCCTCGCTATTGCGCCAGTACAGGAAGGTGGCCTGCAGGCGGCCCTTCGGGGTGCAATAGCCGGCCAGGCGGGCTTCGGATTGGCCGAGATGCTCGACGTCGTTGGTCAGCTGGTTGTGGAGGAAACTGGCGGCATCGAGGCCTTCCACGGCGATGATGCCGAGGTCGGTGACCGGGGCCACGAATCCTTCGGTCAGTTCGGCTACGGCCAGCGGGCGGCCGAAATCGTCAATACTCGTGGCATCGTCGACATGGAAACGGGCGCCGAGCGAGGCAAGTGTGTCTGTCCAGTTAGGCATAAATCCAGTTAGTATTAGCAATTAGGCTTTATCATTACGGGCTCATTATAAAGATGTCGGCAAAATCGCGCCGGAGGGGACGAACCCCCCGGCAGAAACCCAAACAAAAACACATGGCATTCATTAAAAAACTCCTGGTCACCGGCGCCATCGCTTCGGTGGCCGCGGCCGCCGGATTCTCGTGGTGGGCCAAGAGCCCCCTGACCACGAGTCCGCCGGTCATCGAATTCTCGATCAACCCGGGTAGCAGCGTGGGGGCAGCCGCCCAGCAGATGGCGAGCGCCGGCGTGCCGGTCAACCGCCACCTGTTCAACATCCTGGCGCGGATCACGGGCCAGGCCGGCAAGATCAAGGCCGGCAGCTACGAGCTCAAGCCGGACACCTCGCCACGGCGCCTGCTGTCCCAGCTGGTGCGCGGCGAATTCGCGCAGGAAGCCGTCACCATCATCGAAGGCTGGACCTTCCGCCAGATGCGCGCCGCCCTGGCTGCGCATGCGCGCCTGAAGCACGACACCGTCAAGCTGACCGACGAGGAGCTGATGGAAAAGATCTCCAAGGACTACACTTCGCCCGAAGGCCTGTTCTTCCCGGACACCTATTTGTTCGCCAAGGGCTCGTCGGAACTGGATATCTACAAAAAGTCGCACCAGGCCATGCTGAGCCACCTGAAGGCGGCATGGGAAGGACGCGACAAGAGCCTGCCGTACAAGAACCCCTACGAGGCGCTGGTGATGGCCTCGATCATCGAGAAGGAAACCGGGCAGAAGAGCGAGCGCACCATGATCGCCGGCGTGTTCGTCAACCGCCTGCGCACCGGCATGCTGCTGCAGACCGATCCGACCGTGATCTACGGCATGGGCGAGCGCTTCGCCGGCCAGATCCGCAAGAAGGACCTGGAAACCGATACCCCCTACAATACCTATACGCGCTCGGGCCTGCCGCCGACGCCGATTTCGCTGCCGGGCGTGCAGTCGCTGTCCGCGGCGCTGTCGCCGGCCAAGACCGAGGCCCTGTACTTTGTCTCGCGCGGCGACGGCACCAGCCAGTTCTCGGACAACCTGAACGACCATAACCGGGCCGTGAACCAGTATCAGCGGCGGATCAACCAATGACGCAAGGCGGTACTGAAAAAGGCAAATTCATCACTTTTGAGGGCATCGACGGCGCCGGCAAGTCGACCCATATCGGCTTCGTCGCCGAGTACCTGGACGCGCGCGGCAAGACCGTGGTCTCCTCGCGCGAGCCGGGCGGCACGCCGCTCGGTGAAAAGCTGCGCGAACTGCTGCTGCACCAGAAGATGCACCTGGAAACCGAGGCGCTGCTGATGTTCGCCAGCCGCCGCGAGCACGTGGCGCAGGTCATCGAACCCAACCTGGCCCAGGGCAACTGGGTGCTGTCGGACCGCTTCACCGACGCCAGCTTCGCCTACCAGAGCGGCGGGCGCGGCCTGGACCGCGCCAAGATGGAAGCGCTGGAAGCCTGGGTCCATCCCCACCTGCAGCCGGACCTGACCCTGCTGTTCGACGTGCCTCTAGAGGTGGCGCGGGAGCGGCTGGACGCCACCCGCACCCTCGACAAGTTCGAGCGCGAGCAGGCCGACTTCTTCCAGAAATGCCGTAACGAATACCTGCGCCGCGCGGCCCAGTTCCCTGGACGCATCGTGGTGGTCGATTCGACCGGGACGATCGGGGACATCCAACTGCGTCTGGCGGAAGTGTTGGAGAAATTGTTGTGAAGATTTATCCATGGCAGGGTGATGCCTGGACCCGCCTGCAGGCAATGCGCGCGCGCCTGCCGCACGCGATCCTGTTCCACGGCCCGGCGGGCGTGGGCAAGGCCGATTTCCTGGAAACCTTCGCGCAGTCGCTGCTGTGCGAGAACGTGCGCCCGGACGGCCACGCCTGCGAAGCCTGCGCGTCCTGCGGCTGGTTCGTCCAGAACAACCACCCGGATTACCGCCGCGTGCGGCCGGAAGCGCTGGAAGACGAACCGCCAGGCGAGAGCGAGGACGGGGCCGAGCCGGCCAGTAAATCGAAATCGGCCAAGGCTCCCTCGAAAGAAATCAAGATCGAGCAGATCCGCGCGCTGTCCGATTTCATGAACATTTCCACCCACCGCCAGGGCCTGCGCGTGGTGGTGTTGTACCCGGCAGAAAGCCTGAACATGCCGGCCTCGAACGCGCTGCTGAAAACCCTGGAAGAGCCGCCGCCGGGCACGGTCTTCCTGCTGGCCTCGAACAGCCTGGACCGCCTGCTGCCGACCATCCTGTCGCGCTGCCGCAAGTTTGCGCTGCCGATGCCCTCGCATGGGGAAGCGCTGGCCTGGCTGTCGGCGCAAGGGTTGCTTGAGGCGGACAGCTGGCTGCGCGAGCAGGGCGGGGCGCCGCTGGCGGCATTGAACGAAGCCGAAGGCGGCAGCCGCGACGACCTGGATGCGTTGCTGCAGTTCCTGGCCAACCCGGCGGTCGATGGGGCCCTGCGCGCCGCCGAGAAGCTGTCGAAGTCGCCGCTGGCGCAGTTGGTGGCCTGGCAGCAGCGCTGGCTCTACGACCTGATGTCGGTGAAACTCGCGGGCAAGGTCCGCTATTATCCGCGCTATGAGAAGCAACTTGCGGGCCTGGCCGGGCGGGTGCACACTGCCAACTTGAACCGTGCAATCAAGTCGGCCATTGAGCGCCGCGCGGTGGCCGACCATCCCTTGTCGGCAAAACTATTTGTCGAAGATATGTTGCTTGAGTACACTTCATGCTGCGCATGAAAGGATATCGATGACCGCCACGCCCCCAGAGCCGAACGCCCCGCAGGCACCGCGGCCGTCCGTGCTGTCGCTGGCGATCAAGGAAAAAGCGGCCTTGTATGCCGCCTACATGCCTTTCCTGAAACATGGCGGCATGTTCGTGCCGACCAACAAGCCCTACAAGATCGGCGACGAGATCTACCTGATCCTGTCGCTGATGGACGACCCCAACAGATACCCGATCGCCGGCAAGGTGGCCTGGATCACCCCGGCGGGCGCGAACAACAACAAGGCGCAGGGCATCGGCGTGCATTTCCCGGATGACGAAGCCGGCCAGCGCGCCAGGAGCCGCATCGAAGAGATCCTTGGCGCCGCGCTGCGCTCGGCACGCGCCACCCATACCCTGTAATTAACCTGCGCTAATCTTATTCAAGAGTGGATTAGCCGCGCTTATCTTTCATTGCCTTCCCTATGCCGTCCTACGTCCACCGCCTGGCCACCCGCGACGACCTGCCGCTCATCGTCGACATCTATAATTCCACCGTCGCCTCGCGCGAAGTCACGGCCGACACCGAACCGGTCACCGTGCAGTCGCGCGAGGCGTGGTTTGCCGACCATACGCCGGAACGCCGGCCGCTGTGGGTGATCCAGGCGGCCGACGACGGGCGCCCGCAGCCGGAAGTGCTGGGCTGGCTGTCCTATTCCAACTTCTACGGCCGCCCGGCGTATTCGGGCACGGCCGAGCTGTCGATCTATATCGCGGAAAGCGCACGCGGCAAGGGGATCGGACGTTATTGCCTGGAGCAGGCGATCGCCTTTGCGCCGAACGTGAACGTGCACACGCTGCTGGGCTTTATCTTTGGCCACAACGCGCCCAGTCTGGCTTTGTTCGGCAAGTATGGTTTTGAAAAGTGGGCGCATTTCCCGCGCGTGGCGAACCTGGATGGGATCGAGCGGGATTTGATCATCCTGGGCAAGCGGGTCGCATAGCGCTCTTTACCGTTACCACATGATCCGTCATCCCGGCGCAGGCCGGGGTTCCAGTTGGTGGCATCCCGCCCGCGGCTGCGCTGGCACCACCGCACGCAAACTTGGGGCAAAGAATGCCAATGGCATTTTCCGCGCCTTCGCCGGCGTGACGCTCTTGAGGGCGGTGGGCTGGTTCAGGATGGTGGTTGTGACGGGTGCGTTCGCTGTACCCACACGCCCCTCCGGTTACAATACCGCCATGTTCATCGATTCCCACTGCCACATCAATTTCCCGGAACTGAGCGTCCGCATGCCCGAGATCCTGGCCAAGATGGCCGAGAACAAGGTCACGCATGCGCTGTGCGTCTCGGTCGACCTGCCGGACTTTCCCCAGGTGCTCGCGCTGGCCGAGCAGTATCCGCATATCTACGCCTCGGTCGGCGTCCACCCTGACTACGAAGACACGCCGGAACCGACCGTGGAGCAGCTGGTCGAGCTGGCGAACCATCCGAAGATCATCGCCATTGGCGAGACCGGCCTGGATTACTACCGCCTCGAGGGCGACCTGGAATGGCAGCGCGAGCGCTTCCGCACCCATATCCGCGCCTCGCGCGAGACGCGCAAGCCCCTGATCATCCACACTCGCGCGGCCAGTGCAGACACCATCCGCATCATGAAGGAAGAGGGTGCGGGCCTTGACGCAGGGGGCGTCGCCGGCGTCATGCACTGCTTCACCGAATCGCTGGAAGTGGCGCAAGCGGCCATGGAGCAGGGCTTCTATATCTCGTTTTCGGGCATCGTGACCTTCAAGAGCGCCAAGCAATTGCAAGAGGTAGCCAAGGCCGTGCCGCTCGAGCGCATGCTGATCGAAACCGATTCGCCCTACCTGGCGCCGGTGCCGTTCCGGGGCCGCATGAACGAGCCGGGCTATGTCGCCCACGTCGGCGAATACATCGCCACACTCAAAGGCGTGTCGCTGCGCGAGGTCGCGGCCCAGACCAGCGAGAATTTCTTCAAGCTGTTCAGCACCGCACAGGCCTGAGCGATGATGACCCGCCGCGCGCTTATCCAAAGCTGTCTCCTGGCGGCTTTCCTGTGCAGCGGCCTGGCCGCGGCCGCCACGCCGGCCCAGGTCGCCGCCTTCTTTCGCGCCGTCCAGCTCGACGACGTGAAGAAGGTGGAGGAACTCGTCGGGCGCGAGGTCGATCCCAACGAGATCAACCCTGTCGGTGGCGAGCCGGCCCTGGTGATCGCGGTGCGCGACGACGCGATGCGGGTATTCAAGGCATTGCTGGCCCACCCGGCCATCGACCTCGAAACGACGGCGATGAACGGCAATACCGCCCTGATGATGGCCGCCTACAAGCCCAACCGCGAGGCGGCCGCCGCGCTGCTGGCCAGGGGCGCCCAGGTCAACCGCAGCGGCTGGACGGCCCTGCATTACGCCGCCGCCGGCGGCGAGGTCGAGATCGCGCGCCTGCTCATCGAGCGCAAGGCCAGGCTCGACACGCCATCGCCGCCACAGAGCGGCGCCTACACGCCCCTGATGATGGCGGCGCGCGAAGGCAAGGCGGCGATGGCGGCCTTCCTGCTGGAGCAGGGCGCCAACGCACGCCTGAAGAATACCGAAGGCCTTACCGCGGTCCATATCGCCGAGCGCGCCGGCCATGCCGGCATCGCGACAGCGATCAAGACCTTCAAACGATAACGGTTTAGCATTGCCGCGCGGAACTAGGCGGTAAACACCCCGCAGCTCGGCCAATCGGCCCGGTGCTTCCTTGTCCATAATGGCTTTACCGTACAAGCCGTAAGGGCAAAGGAACACCATGCTGAACGAACGCGAAATCGAAAGCTGCTACCTGGGGCAGTTCATTCCAGTCCATTACCATCACAATATGCTGATGGACCAGAACCGGATGCACAGCTTCAAGTCCGCCATCCACTATGCCGTCAAGCCTGGCGCGAAGGTGCTGGAACTGGGCGGCGGCACCGGCGTGCTGTCCTTCTTCGCGGCGCAGGCGGCCAGCAAGGTGTATTGCGTCGAGTTCAATCCCGACATGGTGCGCGAAGCGCGCAAATTCCTCGCGATTAACCCGAACGGCCACAAGGTCGAGGTGATCCACGCCGACGCCTTCGACTACCTGCCGCCGGAGCCGGTCGACGTCGTGATCTGCGAAATGATCCACGTGGCCATGCTGCGCGAAAAGCAGGTCGAGGTCATCGAATCCTTCAAGCGCCGCTACCTGGCCAAGTTCGGTGGCCCGTTGCCGGTCTTCCTGCCCGAAGCCGTGATCATGGCGGCCCAGCCGCTCGAACAGGAATACGATTTCGAGGGCTTCCACGCGCCTATCGTCCAGTTCCAGGAAACCAATGTCATCTATCCGGGCACGGTCGAGCTGGCGCAGCCGGCGGTGTACAGCCTGATCGACTTCAGCCAGCCGGTCGACAGCGTGTTCGCCTGGGAAGGCGCCATCGTGGTCGAAAAAAGCGGCACGCTCAACGCGATGCGCTTCATCACCAAGAACGTGCTGGCCATCGTGCCGGAAGAATCGAACACGATCGACTGGCTCAACCACTACATGACGCTGCCGATGGAGCAGCCTATAAAAGTGGTGGCGGGCGACATGCTGCACATCGCCTTCCAGTACCGCGCGGGCGGCTCGATCCCTTCGCTGCAGGCCTCGCTGCGCGCGCAGGTGATCAACCAGCGCGTCACCCAGGACGTCCCGGCCTACGCTTGACTGTTGTGGCCGCCCCCGGCCCCGGGGACGGCAGGTGGGAATCCGCCCAACAGGCGAATTCCCCCATCCAGCCCGCCTTTTACCCCGTCTGTCGCACAGCGTTTGTCGCTTCCCGCCCAAGGACCTAAAGTTCTCCTGCGCCGTCAATTTCAAAGGAGCGAGGACAATGTTAGGTTTCCTGCTATGGTTGGTACTGCTGTTCCTGTGCTGGCCCATCGCACTGCTGGCCCTGGTGCTGTATCCGCTGGTGTGGCTGCTGTTGCTGCCGTTCCGGCTGCTCGGTGTCGGTGTCGAGGCGGTGTTCGAGGTGCTGCGCGCCATCGTTTTGCTGCCGGCCCGCATCCTCGGCGCCTCGCCCGGCCGCTGACACCGGCCGAGTGTGGGTCAATTAACAGACGACAGCGTTTCAATCTTCTACTGTGGAACTGCCCCTCTTTCATCGGGAAAGTGGGCTTTTGACTTGAGGAAACGACTATGCGCCTGGATATTTACCGTAGAGCAGAAAATGACGGCAAGCTGTCCTATCTGGCAGTACCGGAAGCACGCAACATCCCTGAGGAAGCGACCAATACGGACTGGGAAATCGAAGTCCGGGCCATCGAGGTCGACGACGGCGCCGAGCAGCTGCCCGACTACGATCTCGCGAACGTGAGCGGCCAGATCGACGAAAAGGGGTATGCCATCACCTCGGTCCAGCACTAAGTCTCCCGCCCGGTCGGTGACCGGGCGCCGCGCCGGCGCCTTGCCTGTCGTTGCCAGTGACTGCGCAGCGACCCTTCCTGTCCAACGCGTTGCCGGCGCAACATTGCCCCTACCACCTAGCCCGGCCATCCACGGCTGAATGGCCGTTATGGTATCCTGCGTCCCTTTAAGCTGCCAGCCACCTTGATGCTGGGACGGAGAATGCGATGAAATGGGTAGTGGTTGGTTTTTATTTCCTGTCGATCCTGCACATCCATCTCCGCGGCCGCGTGCGCCTGCCTTTGCGTCGCCAATTGTTCGATCATTCGTCGTTCATGGCGCCGATCAACATCTTCATGCACAAGTTCTCAAAGGTGCCGAGCACGCCCTACATTCCGGTGAGCGCCTTCCCGGAACTGGCGAAGCTGCAGGAAAACTGGCCCATCATCCGCGCCGAAGCCGAGAACCTGCTGGCCCTCAAGAAGATCAAGGCCGCCGAGCAGAACGACGATGCCGGCTTCAATTCGTTTTTCAAGAACGGCTGGAAGCGCTTCTACCTGAAATGGTATGACGCCAGTCACCCGTCGGCCGAGCGCCTGTGCCCGCAGACCTATGCGCTGCTTCAGGCTATCCCGACCGTCAAGGCGGCGATGTTCGCCGAACTGCCGCCGGGCGGCAAGCTCAACCCGCACCGCGACCCCTTTGCCGGCTCGATGCGCTACCACCTGGGCCTTGCCACGCCAAACGACGACCGCTGCTTCATCGAAGTCGATGGCGAGCGCTACAGCTGGCGCGACGGCCAGGGCGTGATCTTCGACGAGACCTATATCCACTGGGCGATCAACGGCAGCGACAGCGACCGCATCATCCTGTTCTGCGACATCGAGCGCCCGATGCGCTTTGGCTGGATGGGCGCCTTCAACCGCTGGTTCGGCCGCACCGTGATGACGGCTGCCGCCTCGCCCAACGAAAGCGGGGACCAGGTCGGCCTGGTCAGCAAGCTGTTCCGTATTTCCTTCTACATGGGCCAGTACCGCCGCCGCCTGAAGGCCTGGAACAAGACCGCCTACAACCTGGTTCGCATCGCCTTGGTGGTGGGCCTTAGCGCGCTGATCTGGTGGATCTGAGGACGCCCTGCATTGCACGAGGAGGGGCCGCGCGGGCGGCCTTTTTTTCGCCCAGGCCAGCCGCACGTCACGAAATCGCGATTCCACCCACAATGCCAGTTCGCGGTATTTGAACGACGCATACTCAACCGAGGGGGAAAAGCGATGTCGACAGTCCTGGTGCTCTATTACTCGACCTATGGTCATATCGAAACGATGGCCAAGGCCGTCGCCGAAGGGGCGCGCGCGGCCGGCGCCACCGTCGACCTGAAACGGGTGCCGGAAACGGTCCCGGAAGAAGTCGCCAGGAGTGCGCATTTCAAGCTGCAGCAGGATGCCCCGGTCGCCACGCCCAATGAACTGGCCGACTACGACGCCATCATCATCGGCGCGCCCACCCGCTATGGCCGCATGCCGGGGCAGATGGCGGCCTTCCTCGACCAGACCGGCGGCCTGTGGGCGAAGGGTGCGCTCAACGGCAAGGTGGGCGGCGCGTTCACCTCCTCCGCGACCCAGCACGGCGGCCAGGAAACCACGCTGTTTTCGATCATTACGAACTTGCTGCACTTCGGGATGACGGTGGTGGGCCTGCCTTACAGCTACCAGGCCCAGATGACGCTCGACGAGATCGTCGGCGGCAGCCCGTACGGCGCCTCGACCATCGCCGGGGGCAAGGGCGAGCGCCAGCCCAGCGAGCTGGAACTCGGCGGCGCGCGCCACCAGGGCGAACTGATCGCGCGCACGGCCAACAAGCTGTTCGGCTAACAGCTGGCCGGGAACCGGGCCGCCTCCAGCGCGCTGCGGGGAAGTTTGCTATCGTTGGCAGTCCCTCAACATCACGCCGACTGCCATGACCGATCTTTCCACATTCCCCGTCAGCACAAAGTGGCCCGCCCGGCATCCCGACCGCCTCCAGCTCTATTCGCTGCCGACGCCCAATGGCGTCAAGGTCTCGATCATGCTGGAGGAAACCGGTTTGCCCTACGAGGCGCACAAGGTCAGCTTCGAGACGAACGACCAGATGTCGCCGGCCTACCTGGCGCTCAATCCGAACAACAAGATTCCGTCCATCATCGACCCCGATGGCCCGGGCGGGAAGCCGCTCGCCCTGTTCGAATCCGGTGCGATCCTGATCTACCTGGCCGAGAAGACCGGCAAGTTCCTGTCCGGCGACCCGGCGCGGCGCTTTGAGACCATACAGTGGCTGATGTTCCAGATGGGCGGCATCGGACCGATGTTCGGCCAGCTCGGCTTCTTCCACAAGTTCGCCGGCAAGGAGTATGAAGACAAGCGCCCGCGCGACCGCTACGTGGCCGAAGCCAGGCGCCTGCTCGGCGTGCTCGAGGGGCAACTGGGCAGGCACAAGTGGGTAGCCGGGGACGATTACACGATCGCCGATATCGCGATCTTCCCGTGGGTGAACAACCTGGTCGGCTTTTATGACGCCGGCGAGATCGTCGGCATCCGCGATTTTCCGCGGGTGCAGGCCGCCGTCGAGGCCTTCCGCCAGCGTCCTGCCGTGGCGGCAGGGCTGACGATTCCTTCCTGAGTCGCTTGGGCCTGGCGCGACCGGCGCAAGAAGGCCATGCCCGCCAGCGCCGCGCCAAGCAGAAAGAAGGTAGGCGGCTCCGGCACTTCGCCGTTGACCGGTTTTTCTTCGCCGGTGCTGGCAGCCGGGGCAGGGGGGCCCAGACTCGGCTCCGGGATGAAGGGCCCTGGCTTCGCACCTGCCTCGCCCGGGCCTGGATCGGCAATATCTCCCCCCCCGCCGGTGCCGCCGCCGGGGGTAACGCCGGCGGACGGCGGCCGTCCATCGGTGCCGCCTGTACTGCCAGTGCCGCCGCCCGCGGTGACCGGCGCCGGATCGAACGAAACGGGAAGCGTGGTCTGCGTTAGCGCAAGGCCGGCCGACGCGTCCGGGACGGGAGTCCCTGGCGTCCCGGTGGACAGTTCCAGCGTCGGTGGCGCCGATCCGGAGCTGACGGGCGCCGGTGTCCCGGAGCGCAGGAACGAGGTCAGCTTGCCGGAGGAGCCGAACCGGGCGAGCGTCATGCCGTCCATGCCGCCCATGCTTTCTTTGGAAGAAGGCAGCTTGCCGGCGCCGTCCGCCACCGCCGCTGCGCCACCGTTGAATCGAGTTGGTCCCTGCATGCTGGCGCCGTCGACGAGAGCGAATGCCGGATCGCCAGGCGCGCGCGCCGGGCCATCGCCGCCTTCTTCGAACATCGTATCGAGCACTGCGGCGCTGGGCTCGTGCGCTTCGACCGGGAATTGGGCGACGTCCGAAATCCGGTTGGCGCAGCGCGCCCGCATTTCATTGCTGCCGTCGGAGAGCAGGGTCTCGCCTTCGGCCAGCCTGAGCTTCTTCGCCGTCCAGTACACCTTGTCGCCCTTGCGGTAGGACACGTGCACCGCGCGCGGCTTGGTGACGGTGACGGCGCGCGCCTTGTCGACATCGAAGGTCGCGTAATGAGCAGCGACCACCTTGTCGGTGCGGATCACGCGGGCCAGCTCGCTCTGCGACGCAACGCCGCCCGGCACAATCGAATAGGGGTAGATGCGGCGCGGCCCGGCCTGGCCTTGAGCGGCTTCGGCTGGCGCGGACGCCAGGGCCGGCAGGGTCGGGGCGGCCGTGACGCCGGCGGCGACCGGGTCCGGGGCCCCCATCAGCACGAACCCCAGCGTGCAGCCTGTGAGGCCAAGCATGAGCGCGGCCGCCACACGCTGCTGCAAGCGCGCACGCTTGACGCGTCGGCGGGTAAATGGGTAGCGGCGGTCCAAGGAAGCCCTCGAGTAGGAAACGTCCTACAGAATAAACTAATTCTGTTAGTAAATGATTATTTCCTTGAAGATAACGTCATTTTTTGTTGTAAATATTCCATTGGCTGGGACGTCGCCCCGCCGGCGCGGTGCATCGCGGCCGTGTCGGTGCGGTGCAAATGCGCTACACTGGCTGCTCATGCGAATTCATCAACAGAAGGATGGGGACTATGCGTTTAATTTTCGGCAGCGGTAAGAAACTCGCGTTCGCTGTGACGGCGTCGGTAATATCTCTCAGCGCCCTGGCGCAGAACTGGCCGGATTCGACCGTGACGGTCGTAGTACCGTGGCCGCCGGGCGGACCGTCCGACATCGCGGCGCGCCCGATGGCCAAGGGCCTGACCCAGGCGCTGGGCCAGACCTTCGTGATCGACAACCGCGCCGGCGGCGGCGGCAACATCGGCACGGCCGCGGTCACCCGCGCCCAGGGCGACGGCAAGACCCTCCTGATCACCTCGAGCGCGCCGATCGTGATCAACCCGAGCCTGTACAAGAACATGAATTTCGATCCGCTCAAGGACCTCGCGCCGGTGACCAACCTGCTGCGCGTGCCGCTGGTGCTGGTCGCCCACCCATCGGTGCCGGCCAAGAACCTGAAGGAGCTGATGGCCTTTATCCAGTCGAAGAAGGGCCAGTTCTCCTACGGCTCGTCGGGCAACGGCACGCCGCAGCACCTCACAAGCGAACTGTTCGCGAGCGTGACCAAGCTGCAGATGACCCACGTCCCCTACAAGGGCTCGGCGCCGGCCATTTCCGACCTGCTCGGCGGCCACATCCCGATCATGTTCG
Organism: Telluria sp. ZB4P37; assembly: GCF_059685855.1. Classification (NCBI taxonomy): domain Bacteria; kingdom Pseudomonadati; phylum Pseudomonadota; class Betaproteobacteria; order Burkholderiales; family Oxalobacteraceae; genus Telluria; species Telluria sp. ZB4P37. The sequence continues at coordinate 10,433 of NZ_JCASID010000010.1, read as the reverse complement.
ACAGCACCATCGCGATCATGCCGCACATTAAGAGCGGCAAGGTCAAGCCGATTGCGATCTCGGGCACCAAGCGCTCGGCGCTGCTGCCGGACGTGCCGACCTTCGCCGAAGCCGGCCTGCCGGCGATTGAATCCTATGCCTGGTACGGCATGTTCGCCCCAGCCAAGACGCCGAAGGCCGTGGTCGCCAAGATCAATGCCGAAGCGATCAAGGTCATGAAGGGCCCCGAGTTCCAGAAGGTGCTGGCCGATACCGGCTCCGACTTCGTCGGCGAATCGCCTGAAGCCTTCGGCAAGTTCGTGCAGGCCGAGTCGGTGCGCTGGTCGAAGGTCGTGAAGGACAGCGGCGCGACCGTGGATTAAACCGCGTCGGCAAGGCAGGAGAAAAGACGCCGCCGGGGAAACCCGGCGGCGTCTTTCATTCAGGCGCGCGGGCGCTGACGGTGGAAGGTCAGCGGGCTGTACGCCACCGCCGAAGGCGGCGGCGATTGCAGGATGTTCTGCTTCATGGCGCCGACCACGTGCATCTCGCAGGGCTTGCAGTCGAAGCGCAGCGTATAGCGCTCGCTGCCGCTCACCAGGGTCATCGGCTCGGCGCGGACCTGGCCCTGGACGCCGGTCACGCCCTTGGCCTGCTTCGGGCACAGGTTGAAGGAGAAGCGCAGGCAATGCTTGGTGATCATCAGCGACACCTCGCCCGGCTCCTCGTGCGATTCATAGGCCGCGTCGATCAGCTGCACGCCGTGCTTGTGGTAAAACGCGCGCGCCTTCTCGTTGTAGACGTTGGCGAGATAACTCAGTTGCTGGTCCGGATAGATGGCCGGCGGCTCGGCTTTGGGCTTGCGCTGCGGCCGCTCCCAGCTGGCCAGGCGCGCCGCTTCGTGGGCGGCGATGGCGTCGCGGCGCAGGGCATTGATCGCGCTCGAGGCCACGAACCAGGGCTGCGACAACTGCAGTGTGAGCCTACCCGCCTCGAACATCGTGTTGCCCAATTTGGCAAGGCTGGCACGCAGCCCGGCATCGGCCTGGGCCGCCTGCTCGGCCGGCTGCAGCGCGACTTCCGCATCCAGCACCGACTCGATGCCGTCCTCGTCGCGCACCGCCAGGCGCAAACCGCGAGGCTGTTCGCTCAAGGTCAGGTCGACCCGCACCTTGCGCTCGGACGACTTCTTGTTCAGCGCCGATTCCCACTGGTGGTCGCGGTTGCGGTGGAGGATGGTGCCGACCTTCAGGCCCGGCAGGCTGCCCAGCACCTCGTTCGGGAACACGCGCCAGCGCTGGCCGTCCTCGTCTTCGCCGAGCTTTTCGGCCTTGTTGGCCTGCACGCCAACGGTCACGCGCTTGTGCATGTAGTTCAGGCCGTCGCCATTGGCCATCGGCGCATTCGTCGCCAGGTCGATGAAGTCGGGGCCGATGCGGGTGACCGTGCCCAGCTCGACGCCGATGTATTTGGGCGAATCGAAGGCGCCGATTTCTTCCTGGCGGCCCAGCGCGAAATAATCGGTGTGGCCGCGGTGGAAGTTCTTGTCCACGTCCGGGCTGAACAGCACGCGGGTGCTGCCGCTGGCGGCGCGCGAGAACTCCGGGCGGCGCTCGAGCAGCTCGTCGAGCAGCAGGCGGTAGTGGGCCGTGATGTTCTTTACATAGCCCATGTCCTTGTAGCGGCCCTCGATCTTGAACGAACGGATGCCGGCATCGACCAGGGCTTCCAGGTTGCGGCTCTGGTCGTTGTCCTTCATCGACAGCAGGTGCTTTTCATAGGCCACCACGCGGCCCTCGCCATCGCTCAGCGTGTAGGGCAGGCGGCAGGCCTGGGAGCAGTCGCCGCGGTTGGCGCTGCGGCCGGTGTCGGCGTGCGAGATATAGCACTGGCCCGAAAAGGCCACGCACAGCGCGCCATGCACGAAGTATTCGAGCGGGGTGTCGACCTGGGCGCGAATCCTGCCAATCTGCTCGACGGTGAGTTCGCGCGCCAGTACCAGCTGCGAGAACCCGACATCGCCCAGGAATTTCGCCTTCTCCACAGTGCGAATGTCGCACTGGGTGCTGGCATGCAGCTGGATCGGCGGCAAATCGAGTTCCAGCAGGCCCATGTCCTGGATGATCAGGGCATCCACGCCGGCGTCGTAGAGCTCCCGGATCTGCCTGCGCGCCAGCTCCAGTTCGCTGTCGTGCATGATCGTGTTCATGGTCACGAAGATGCGCGAGCGGTAGCGGTGGGCGAACTCGACCAGGCCGGCGATGTCTTCCAGCGGATTGCTCGCGTTATGGCGCGCACCGAAGGCCGGGCCCCCGATATACACCGCATCGGCGCCGTGCAGGATGGCCTCGCGACCGATCTCGGCGGTTTTGGCGGGGGACAGGAGTTCAAGCTGGTGCGCTAGTAAAGACATGGCGGGATCCTCGGTGCGAAGACCAAAATTATAGCCATTCCCGCACGCCAAGTCATTGCCGGTCTGCGCGCGGCAGCCAGCGAATTCATGAGCCCAGGCGCCGGAACAGGGCCGGATAGTGCACGACCAGCCCGTCCGCATCGACTTCGAGCTCGGCCTGGAAGCTGCCGACCGGGCCTTCGTACAGGTAGCGGTAGTCGGCCAGGCGGGTATAAGCCTGGTCGGCGCGCATCAGGGCGAGGGTCGGCACCGGGATGTAGACGACGAGCACGCCGGTGCGCTGTGCCAGGTGCTCGCCCAGGCGCCGGATGGGAAGGGTATTGGTGAACGGCGTGGCCGAGATGTCGACGTCGATGCAGCCGGCAAGCTCGGGCATGGCCGCGCCGTCGCCGTCGCGCCAGCTGCCGCTGCCGTCGGTGGTGAGCACGCGCGATTCGCCGCCCGCGGCATGCACCTCGACCGCGCGCACGCGCCAGCGCGCGTCGCAGCAGATGCGATAGCTGCAGCCAAAGGGCTCCCCGGTCCCGGCGTCCCCGGTGACGCCAATGACGATGCCTTCCGCGACGATGATGTCGTCGCGGCACTGCAAGCTCAAGTGTTCAAGCCCGACGCCATCAATGGTTTGCCAACGGTACACGTGCTGCATGGCCCACTCCCCATCGCGCCCAAATTAGCACAGCGCGCGCCGTGGTGACGCGCGTTAGTCAATGCCGGGAACAACCCGGCAGCAAGCAGGCTAGTCGTTGCGGGGAGTGCGGCGGCGTTCGACGCGGCGCCGCCGCGCGGGCTCTTCGATGGCGCGGATGAGGATATCGCGTGGGATGTGGCAGTTGTCCAGGTAGTCGAGCGCGAAGCGCAGCCCGCGGGTCTCCGCCAGGAAGAAGGCGTACTCGGCAGCTACAGCGGTCTGGTCATCTCTTCGTCGTTGCGGCATGGGCAAGTTCTCTGCATGAAGGCGCACCGGTATGCACGCGCGCATCCTGCGTAATCGGGACGGCAGAGGCAGAGCCCCTGCCTGGCCGGCACCCCCGATTACATACCGGCTTGTTGCCTATAGTACAACCGAGAGCCCGGCGCACGGGACGATTATGTTAGCGTTTGTTACAACACAACGAATCGGCACCACATGCCGTTGACATGCGAACGGCGCGTCTCCCGACGCGCCGTTCGCATCCAGCATGGGGAATGCCTGAATGAATTACTGGCGCAGCAGGCGGCGCAGGGTCGTGGCCAGCTCCTCGGCCGAGAACTTGGCGACATAGGCGTCGGCCTGGACGTTCTTGACGTGCTCTTCGTTGGTCGTGCCCGACAGCGAGGAGTGGATCACCACCGGGATGCCGCCGAAACGGCCGCTCTTCTTGATGTTGCGGGTCAGGGTGAAGCCATCCATTTCCGGCATTTCCAGGTCGGTCAGCACCAGCGCGACCTTGTCGTGCACGGTCTTGCCCTCGGCTTCGGCAGTGGTGGCGATGGCGTTGAGCTGGTCCCAGGCTTCCTTGCCGCTCTTGGCCATGATGAAGGGCAGGCCCATGGCCTTCAGGCCTTCTTCGATCAGGGCGCGCGCCACCACCGAATCGTCGGCCGCCAGCACGACCGAGCCGGGCTTGATGTGGATCTTCGCGCCGACGGTCTGCTGGTTGATCTCCGGACCCGAATCCGGATTCATGTCGCGCAGGATGGTTTCGACGTCGAGCACCTGGGCCAGCCGGCCCTCGTCGCCATTCTCGCCCGGAAGGCGGGCAATGCTGGTGACCATGCCGCTGCCGGCGCAGCGCTCGGCCGACATCACCTGGCTCCAGTCCAGCCGCACGATTTCTTCGACGCTCTCGACCGCGAAGGCCTGGGTGGTGCGCGCGAATTCCGTCACCAGCATGATGTTCAGCCCGGTCTTGGGCGTGACGCCGGCAATCGCCGGCAGGTCGAGAACCTGGATGATCTGGCCGCGCAGGTTGACCACGCCCAGCACATGCGGCATCGCGCCGGCGACGGCCGTGATGGCCGGCATGGCCACGATCTCGCGGATCTTGAACACGTTAATTCCGAACAGCTCGCTGCGCTCGCCCTGTTCGTCGCCGCCGAGGCGGAACAGCAGGAGCTCGAATTTGTTGGTGCCAGTGAGGTTACTGCGCTCGTCGACTTCTTGTTGTACCGATTTCATATTCCGCCATGAGAAATGTTAATGCCGCTAGGAAAGCATTTTACGTGCGAAGTTCTCGAAATCGTCAATACTGGCGCAAACTTCGCCGAGTTTTCCGCCCACCTGCGCCGGAAAAACAACGAAACCGGGGGCAAAACCGGGGCGCGCCCGGGCTGCCGCCTTTATGCAGCGCGCATGCGCGGCGGCGCGCCAGGGGGCTGGGCGGCGCGGTCCGGCGCCACGAAGGCCAGGCCTTCTTCGAAGGAGCGCAGGATCATGTCCACGTGTTCTTCCACCAGCGCGCGCTTGGGCAATTGCTCGTCGTAGGGCAGCAGCACGGTGACCAGCAGGGCTTCGGGCAGGTCCGCGCGCAGTTCGGCCACGGCCAGCAGCCACTCGTCGATATTGTCCTGGCGCGGATAGGTGATGAAGATGGTGGAGACCAGGGCCGGATTGCCGGCTTCGGGGCGCTCGTGCGGGACACCGGCGACAATGCTGCGCGCGTCGACCTCGGCTTCGCGCAGGGCGCGCACCAGCAGTTCGGTCAGGAATTCGTCGCGCTCGGAGGGCAGCCCGGCGCACAGCACGATCGAGCCGCTCGGGACGTCGAGCGCGCCCTGCCAGCGCCCGAAGCGGGCCTCGCGCATCTGGCGCAAGTGCGCGCCGATGTTCGCGTCCAGCAGCGGCACTGCCTTGCGGCGGGTGCGTGCACCGGAATCAGAGGCCGAGGCTACCGTCTCGGCGATATTCGCGATTACGGCGCGCATGCGGTCCTGCTGCAGCTTGTCGATGGTGCCGGTGCCCAGGTCCGACACCGCCATGCGCAGGCCCGGCAGCAGCACGTGGTCGCAATAGCGCGCGAAACTGTAGCGCCGCACATAGGTTCGCGCATCCTTGGTCAGCTCGTCGGCTTCGCCCGCCAGCACGCGCTGGTGGAAGCGCTCGGCGTCCGACATGTTGGGCGCGTCGCCCAGCAGGATGGTGATCGGCGCCAGCGCCCGCACGTGGCGCCCGGCCACCACCAGGCACAGGGTCAGGGGCGTGGACAGCAGCAGCCCGACCGGGCCCCACAGCGCGCCCCAGAACAGGGCCGAGACGATCACCGCCAGCGGCGACAGGCCGGAACTGTGGCCATAGACTTTCGGCTCGATGAAGTTGGCCAGCACGAGCTCGAACGCGAGGAAGATCGCCATGCAGGTAACGGCCAGCGACCAGCCCGGATCGATCGCGGCGACGAAGACGGCGATGATGGCGCCGGCCAGCAGCACGCCCAGGTAGGGCACGAAGCGCAGCACGCCGCTGAGCACTCCCCACAGCACGGCATGGGGAACACCGACCAGCCACAGCGACAAGCCGATGGCCGCGCCAAAGGTGGCATTCACGACGAACTGCGAAAAGAAGAAGCGCGACACCCCCTGGGCGGCGTCGCCGAGCGTGCGGATGGTGCGGCTGACTTCGGCCTGGCCCGCCAGGCGCACCAGGCGGTCGCGCAGCGAACCCTGTTCCAGCAGGATGAACACCAGGAGGATCAGCACCACGCCGGCTTCGCCGATCGGCCCCCATACCAGGCCGACGATCCGCCCCAGCGTGTCCTTCATGGTGCGCGGGGTGCGCACTTCGACCGGCACCGGGGCGCTGGTGGCGGTATTCGCCGCCGTTACCGCGAGGTTGCCGCCGCCGCGGCGCGGCCGCACCGGCTCGACCGTCCCGCTGGGGGCCACGGCGCTCAGTTCCGCCTCGATGCGCGAGATCGGGCGTTCCACCACCTCGCGCACCTTGGCGACCTTGGTGCGGATCGCGCTGCGGTATTGCGGCAGGTCGCGCGTGATCGTCACCAGCTGGGTCGCCAGCACCGCGCCGACGCCGGTGAGGAAGGTCGAGACCAGCGCAACCGACAGCAGCACGGCCGGCATGCGCGCCAGGCCGATCCGGGTCACGCTGCGCACGAGTGGGGCCAGCACCAGGCTCAGGACCAGGGCAAGGGCCAGCGGCTCGAGTACTTCGCGCCCGAAGTGCAAGAGGGCGATGATGCAGGTGGCGCTGACGACGGCGTTCGCGCTCAGGCTCAGGGAAGGTGGCTGGAAATTCATGCGGCGGGTCGGCGGCTCATCGAAATGAAAACCGGTTATGTATAAAGGAAAATGGCTCATTCGCCAAGTGCTGCCGCAGCGACCCGGTCGTGAAAGCCCATTCGTACCGCACTCGCGCGTAAAAATACCGGCATGAAGGCTTATTGCCTTACAATTCATACAACAGGAGAACCCGACCATGGATGTACCGATGCGCACAGGCCGCCCCGCATGATCGCCGCCGACGGCTTCGACTACGATACCGCGCTGGCTGCCTGCGCCCGGGGCGACCAGGGCGCGCTGCGGCGCATCTACGACCGCGACAGCCGCAGCCTGCTGGGGGTCGCGCTGCGCATCGTGCGCCACCGCCAGATCGCCGAAGACGTCCTGCACGACGCCTTCCTGAACATCTGGACCCGGGCCCACAGTTTCGACCCGACGCGCGGCGCCGGGCGCGGCTGGATCTACAGCGTGGTGCGCAACCAGGCGCTGAGCCTGGTGCGCAGCGGCGAGCGTGAAATCGGAGTCGACGAGGAGGTGCTGGGCGCGCTCGGCGCCGCCGCCGCCGATGCCGGCGTGGCCGACCCCTTCGAGCTGCACCAGGACCTGGGCCGCCTGCACGATTGCCTGGTCGGGCTCGATGCCGTCAAGCGCAACAGCATCCTGTATGCCTATGTCGACGGCTGCTCGCACAGCGAGATCGCCGAGCGCCTGCAGTCGCCGCTCGGCACGGTCAAGGCCTGGATCCGGCGCGGCCTGAGCGCCTTGCGGGAGTGCATGGGATGAGCCGCGAGCGCGACGAACTCGATGGCCTGGCCGGCGAATACGTGCTCGGCTCCTTGCCGCTTGCGAAGCGGCGCGAGGTGGAAGCGGCCCTGCCCGTCGACGCCGACCTGCGCGCGTCGGTGGCGCAATGGGAAGCCAGGCTGCTGCCGCTGACCATGCTCGCCGAACCGCTCGAACCCTCCCCGCAACTATGGGGCCGCATTGCCGGCTCGATCGCGGCGAGAGCAGCGGCCCGGCGCCCACGCGCCGGCTGGTGGGACCGGCTGGGACTATGGCGCGGCCTGGCCGCCGCCGGTTTTTCCGCGGCAGCAGCCATGGCCGTGATCACGGTGCAGTCGCCGAACGTTCCCGCGCCGCGCTACATGGTAGTGCTGGCCGCGCCTGGCAACATGTCGCCGGGTTGGGTGCTGCAGTCGTTGGACACCGGCAAGCTGCGCCTGGTGCCGCTGCGCACCACCGGGGTGCCCGCGGCACGCTCGCTGCAGCTCTGGACCAAGGCCGACGACTGGGCCGGGCCGGTCTCGCTCGGACTGGTCGAGCCGGGCAAGGCGGTCGAGGTGGGACTGGGCAACTTGCCGCCGCTGCAGCCGAACCAGCTGTTCGAGATCACGCTCGAACCGCCATCCGGCTCCCCGATCGGCCGCCCGACCGGGCCGATCCTGTTCATCGGGCGCGCGGTCAAGATGATCTGAATGCCATCCCGGCCGCAGCCGGGATGGCAGCTGTCACATACGCTGCATCACTGGAGCGAGATCGCGATGTCGCGCAGGCCCAGGCTGCCGCCCGCCACCGACAGCGCCGGGTTGGCCGTGCCGGCCGACAGCGTGGCCGCGCCCGTGGCCAGGTCGACCCGGTACAGCGATGACGGGCCGGTAGGGCTGGTGCGCAGCGCGGCCAGCGCGATGCCGTTGGCGCCGCCTGCAATGTCGAAGCCCGCATCGCCCGCCACTGCAACGCCCAGCGCCCCCACATTGGTCAGCACGCCGTCGTTCGGCGGATTCTGCAGGGCCAGGGCGTCGCTGTCGGTATCGATGTCGAACAGCTGGGTGGCCGTCGCGCCCGGAATGCTGTTGGTATAGGCCGCCGCCGTGACCACCGGCAGTGCACCCGCGCGGTTGATGGCGCCGTCGGTCGTCGTCGCGCCGGTATCGACGTTGATGCGCAGGCTTTGCCCGGTATTGCCGATCACGCGCAGGCGGTCGGCCACCGGGTTGAAGTCCACGGCAAAGGCGGTTCCGGCAATGCTGGCGTAGGGATTGGTGGTATCCGCGGCATCGGCTGCCAGGGTGGCCTTGACCGTGACCACGCCGGTGGCGGCGTCGATCGTCACGATGCGCGCGGCGGATGTGATCCCATACAGCAGCCCGTCCCTGGGACGGAAGTCGATCCCGAGCACCGTTTCGTTCGCGTTCAGGCCGGCGAGCCCGATATCGAGGGTCAGCACGTTCGGCGTGGCCGGACGGAAGGCCACGATGCGGCCGGCGTCGGTCAAGCCCAGCACCACCGGCCCGGCGGTAACGCGCACCGCCAGGCCGCGCACATCTTCGTTCACCCCCAGGGCGCCGATAGCGGTAGCCGCATTCGCGGTGGCGGCCAGGTTGATGCTGTACAGGGTGCGTGCTCCGCCGACGTTCAGGACGGCGTAGCCGATGTTGGTGCGGCCGTCGATATCGAAACCGTTCACGCCGCCGGCGTCGACCCCGAGGGCGACCGGCGTGACCAGGGTGCCGTTGTTGGGCGGGTTCTGGACATACAGCGTGTCGGTCGCGCTGTCCAGCGCGTGCAGGGTAGTGGCGCTCGTGCCGGCGAACGAATTCGTATACGCGGACGCAGTGATGGCCGTATTGGCTGCGCCGCCGTTGATATTACCGTCGGTCGTGGTGGCGCCGGTATCGACATTGATGCGCAGGCTCTGGCCGGTATTGCTGACCACGCGCAGGCGGTCCGCCGCCGGGTTGAAGTCCACGCCAAACTCAGTCCCGGCCAGGGCGGTGAACGGCGCCGTCGTGTCGGTGGCGTCTACCGCAAGGGTCGATTTCAGCGTGGCGCTCCCGGTGGCGGGATCGATCGTGTACAGGCGCCCGCTGCTGCCGACGCCATACAGCTGGCCGTCGGCCGGGCGGTAGTCGATGCCGACCAGGTTCTCGCCGGACTGCAGGCCGGTCACCGCCGCGGTGGTGCGGATGGTTGCGGGCATGGCGCGGTCGAAGGAGACGATCCGGTTGCTGGCCGTCAAAACCACCATGTCGCCGACCGACACCGTGGGTGGCGTGGGAGCCGGCGCAGGGGGCGTGACGGTGGCGTCATCGTCGCTACTGCCACAGCCGCTGAGTGCCGCGGCGATGGCGGAAGCAAGGATGAGTTTGGCGAAGAGCGGCTTGTTCATGGTGAAATCCTTTCATTGGGTAAAAGTCGTGATGACACGAGCTCTACGCCCCAGAAGCGGATTTGGATGCAGTTCTGGCAAAATTATTTTTGAATTAATTTTCCAGCGGCTTGATGCAGGACCCGAAACGACAAAAGCCAGCCCCGGGAGGCTGGCTTTTCACATTCCGCCCGGCGAACCGGGCGACCAGGAGATTACTGCAGGAGCGACATGACCATCGACGACATGCTGTTCGACTGCTTGAGCATGGCGGTGCCGGCTTGCAGCAGCATCTGGCTGGAAGTCATGTTGGCGCTTTCGGTGGCGAAGTCGACGTCCATGATCAGGCCGGCGGCGGCCTTGCTGTTGGTGCTGATGTTCGACAGGTTGTTGTACACGTGTTCCAGGCGGTTGGCTGCAGCGCCCAGGCCCGAACGGACCTTGTTGACCGAAGCCAGCGCGGTTTCCAGCGAGCCGATGGTGGCGTTGGCGGCGCCGGTCAGTTCGGCGCCGGTGGTGGCGGCGCTGTAGTTGGCGGTGGCGGCGCTGATGTCGGTGACGACCTGCGACACGTCGGCGCCGAGGTTGACGGCCATGGTTTCGCTCGACGAAGCGCCGATCTGGAAGGTCATCGACGAAGCGATGGTGCCGCCCACCAGCAGCTTGGTGCCGCCGAAGGTGGTG
>NZ_JCASID010000009.1:0-195247 GCF_059685855.1 Telluria sp. ZB4P37 | reverse complement strand
CCTCCCGTCATCAACACGAAAACTGCCCGAACGCGTCCAAAACAAGCTAGAACAGCGCCCTCGAAGCGGCCGGGGGCACTCTAGTGAAGAGGTATCGAATTATCTTGGACACCAGTGCGCGCAGGCGGGAACCCAATTTCAATGAGTCGACGAAAACTGAAACCTAAGCCGTCGTATCGATCTTATTCCCCAAATGCGCCGGCAATTTCGCCGACGGCACCTGCGGCAGCGCGTCCAGCAACTGGGTCGCGGTCGCTTCCTGGATCTGCTGCGCCTTCTTGAAGACAGCCAGGCTGACATCCTGGCGGGTGCCGGTTTCGGCGATGCTGGTGGACAGCTTGGCAATGCTCGACACATCCATATCAATCTCCCATTGAGGCATATCCACCGTTATCGGCGGTCCCGACAGGAACTTTAGGGCGATCGCGCATCCAGCCGGCCAACCACTCCAGCACTTGATCTGGATCATTCAAGTCGAGCCAGGCCTGTCCTTCCAGCTCCCTTGGTCGCGCCGCGTCCGACACCACGGCGACGATGTCGGGGTCGCCCGGGTAGAGCGCCGCCTTGCCCAGCAGCGGCCGGTACACCTCCAGCTTGGGAAAGCGCTCCCATTTATAGCCTTCGACCAGGGTCAGGTCCGCGGGCGCAAGCCGTGCCAGGTGCTCGGCCAGCGATGGTTCGGCCTCGCCACGCAGCTCGCGCAGGATGGCTATCCGGTAGGGCGACGCGATCATCACCTCGGCGGCGCCGGCCATGCGCAGGCGCGCGCTGTCTTTGCGCGGCGGCTCGAGCTCGATGTCGTGGTGGCTGTGCTTGACAATGTTCACGCGCAGCCCCCGCCCCGCCAACCGGCCTACCAGGTATTCCAGCAGGGAGGTCTTGCCGCTACCCGACCAGCCGACCACGCCCAGTACCGGGCCATGGCGGGGGGCCGCCCCGCCTTCAGTAAGCGACACGGTAGCGGTAGCCACGGAAATTCATGATGGCCGCTTTCGGCAGCAGGCGTTCGAGCACCAGCCCGGGCGCGACTTCCTCGCCTTCGCGGCGCAGCATCTTGTCGACCAGGAGCAGGCGCTCGGCCGGATTGGGCGAATAGATATAGCCGCCAAAGGCCACTTTCGGCACCTCACGCTGCACCGCTTCGGGCAGCGACTGCACTGGCCCGACGCTGTCGTCGGCGCTCGGCGGTGCGACGGGCAGCACGGCTGCACGCGGGGCTTCCTGCACCGGTTCGGCCGCTTCCACGCGGCGCGCCTCGGGCTCGGCTACCGGGGCGCCAGGCTCGGGTTTGACGCGGGCTGGCGCTTTCTTCGGCTTGGCAGCCGCGGGCTGCGCAACCGGTTCGGCCGGCACTGGAACCGGAGCCGGAGCCGGAGCCGGAGCCGGAGCCGGAACCGGAGCCGGTGCCGGCACGACGAGTGCGGGCGCCGGCACGCTGGCCACCTGCACCGGTGCGGCCGCCGGCGGCTGGCGCAGCAGCAAAACCGCCCCCGCCGCCACGACGAGGGCGCCGGCGCCCAGCCCGATCAGCAGCGGCTTCCGGTTGCTGGCTGGCGGCGGCGCATACGAGGGGCTGGGTGCGTGGATGGTGGGGGCGCTGCCGAGCTGGCGCTCCGCCTGTGCCTTCTTGAGGGCTTCGAGGATATAGGACATGACTAGTTTCCGGTGCGGGCCAGCAGGCGCGGCTCAGGCACGCCGGTGAGCTGGTTCAGGCGCATGTAGGTGCGCGGTCCGGCCACGCCGTCCGCCTTCAGGTTCTGCGCGGCCTGGAAGCGCCGCAGCCACTCGCGTGAATTGGCGTCCAGCGCGCCCCCGGCCTGCGGGGCCGGAGCCCGGTTCAGCTGCGCCAGGCGCGCCGCCAGCCAGTCGGCGTCCGGACCGCGGTCGCCCTGAAGCACCTGCTCGCGAAAGCCGCGCGGCATGCGCCAGAAGGTCGTGAACTCGCCGCCGAAACGGGAGACGAAGGTGGCCAGGTCGATGCGCTCGCGCCGCGCGCCGGCGCTCAGGGTCACGCTGTGCGCGTCCATCGCCGACAGCACGGCGTAGCCCGTACGCGGGCCCTCGTGCAGGGTGACGACCGCCGGGCGGTCGAGCAGGCGCAGTTCGTACAGGCCGCCGCGGCCCTCGTGACAGCGCAGGTTCTGGCGCAGCGCGGCCTCGCAGGGATTGCCGGCTGCCAGCGGCTGGCCCCACAGCGCCGCCAGTTCGCGCAGCGCGTTCTGTTCGTCGGCCTGCACCGGCGGCACGGCCGCAATCACCGGCCTGGCCGGCTGCGCCGCGACGACAGGCGCCGCCTTGCGCGCGGGCATGGCCTGCCAGGCGGCGGCACTCAGCGCCACCGCCGCCAGCACCCCGCCGGCCACCAGCGGCAGGCGCAGGCGGCGCGGGCCAGGTTCGCCGGCAAACACTTCGCTAGCCGCCTTTTCCAGGATGGGGCGGGTCACCTGCGGGCTGTTCTCGACATAGGCGCCGAGCAGCGCACGGTCGCACAGCAGGTTGATACGGCGCGGTACGCCATGGGTCAGCGCGTAGATGGCGGGCGTGAGCGCGGGCGGAAACGGCTGGCCGACGGCGCCAGCCACCGCCAGCCGGTGCGCGACATAGGCGCCCGTCTCCGGCACCGACAGCGGCCCCAGGTGGTAGCGCGCGATCACGCGCTGGGCCAACTGCTCCAGCTCGGCCCTAGCCAGCATCGTGCGCAGCTCGGGCTGGCCGATCAGGATGATCTGCAACAGCTTGCGCTCGCTGGTTTCCAGGTTGGTCAGCAGGCGCAGCTGTTCCAGCACTTCGGCCGACAAATTCTGGGCCTCGTCGATCACCAGCACGTTATTCAGGCCCTGGGCGTGGGAGTCGAGCAGGTAGCGGTTGATCGCATCGACATAGCCTTTCAGGCCGCGCGTCGCCACGCCCGGCGGCGTGCCGGCGGGAGGAAGCTCGATGCGGAACTCGTCGCAGACGCTCAGGAGCAGTTCCTCGACGCTCAGGCGCGGGTTGAAGATGTAGGCAAGCCGGCAGTTCCCGGGGATCTGCTCGATGAAGGACCGGCACACCGTGGTCTTGCCGGCGCCGATTTCGCCGGTGAGCAGCACGAAGCCGCCGCCGCTGCCGATCCCATACAGCAGGTGGGCCAGCGCCTCGCGATGGCGCTCGCTCATGAACAGGTAGCGCGGGTCGGGCGCTATCGAAAACGGCGCGCCCTTCAGCTGGAAATAGTGGTTGTACATGCGTGACTAGCGAACCGGCGGCGATTTGAACTTCGCGCAGTATATTTTGCTTTTGTCATTCATGTAAGCGATCGTGCTGCCCGGGTTCGATACGCGCAAGGGAAAGGGCGTGGTATCCGACGGCTTGAAGACGATGCCATAGGCTGCCCGGATACCCTGCTCCAGCTCTTCCGGGGTACTGTCCGTGATTGCCGCGATGAAGACCAGCGCGCTGCTGTCGTCGCTGACCATGACTTCCTTCACCTCCGCGCCCCACAAGGTGGCTTCGGTCTTGAACCAGTAGGCCCCGCCCTCGCGCTTGTAGGCGGGGCCGAAGGCCGTGGTGAGGTAGTCGTGGAAATAGCGGTTGTCGAGGTGGCTGCGGCACAGCAGCGCATTGCCGATGGCCGGCCCGAAGGTCGAGGGCATGGCCTGCGCCGACCCGCAGGAGCAGGCAAGCAGGAACGAAGCGGCAAGCGCCCGGCGCCGGATGGTCATGAAGGAATCAGAGCTTGGACAGCCAGGCGCGGTTGGCCGCGATCCTGGCCTTGACCGAAGCAGGCAGGGCTTCGAAGCAGCCAGGATGCTGCTTGAGCGCATGCTCGCGCACTTCCTTCTGCATGCCATTGACGATGAAGACGTAGACGGCCGCCCCCTCGCCGTTCGTGCGGGTGCCCATATAGCGGATCACTGGAATTCTCCTTGCATGGCCCCATTATGACATCGCCCGGCCCGCTCCCGCCACCCGGCAGCGCCATGGCCGCTCATGGCGCGCTGCTGGGGATCGCGCGCTAGGCGTCGCTGTTGCGGTCGAGCCACGTTTTGACCGGCGCCCGGTTGTCATGCCGCGAGGGATGAAGGACAAATGGGTGCGGCGACTATAGCACCAGTGTTGCTGCCGAAACACCGGAAAACCACAAAAACGAACCGCTCCATCCGCCAAATCTGCGGCCCAGGTGCCGTTTTTGCGCGTTCGTCGTTTTACCCGGGCGGCCTGGGAAAGCTTGTCATATCGTTCAGGCTCCGTTGCTTCCCCAGATGACTAGAACATGACAACCGTCCTCAAGCCCGCCCTCCTCGCCGCCGCCATCGCCGCCGGCTTCCTCGCCACCAGCCAGCCCAGCCACGCCGAAGCACCGCGCGCCGAGATCGTGGCCCAGCAGCGCAACGTCGCCGCCTTCAGCGCCATCGAACTGTCCGGCCCCTTCGACGTCGTCGTGCGCGCCCAGGGCCGCCAGGCGGTCGAGGTCTCGGGCGAGCGCAAGCGGCTCGGCGAGGTCGAGACCTTCGTGCGCGGCGACACCCTGGTGGTGCGCCCCGTCCAGCGCAATGGCTTTCACTTCAGCTGGGGCAAGCGCGAAACGCCCACCATCAGCATCACCGCCGCGCAGCTGAAAAGCCTGAAAATGTCGGGCAGCGGCGACGTCGAGCTGTCCCAGCTGTCCGGCGAGCGTTTCGCCGTCAACGTGGACGGCCCGGGCGACCTGCAGGCGACCGGCGCGGTGCGCGAGCTGGCGGTGCGCGCCAGCGGCAGCGGCGACGTCGATCTGCACCGCGTGAAGGCGGCGAACGTCGAGGTGAATCAGTCGGGGCCGGGCGACGTGCACCTGGGCGGCGTCGGCAACGCGCTGGTCGCCAGCCTCACCGGCTCGGGCGACCTGGAAGCCGGAGACCTGCGCCTGGCGCGCCTGAATGCGCGCATGAGCGGTCCAGGCAGCATGAAACTGTCGGGCAGCGTGCGCGAACTGCGCGCCGAGGTCGAAGGCTCGGGCGACTTCGACGCCTGCTCGCTGGCAGCCGAGGCGGCGTCCACCATCCAGCGCGGCCCGGGCAGCGCCTGCGTCTCCGGCAACATCAAGCGCTTCGATGCGGAAGTGAGCGGCTCGGGCGGGCTGCAGGCCAGCGGGTTGCAGGCCGCCAGCGCCATCGTGCGCCTTGGCGGCCCCGGCGACGCTTCGCTCAGTGGCACCATCGGCGAGCTCACCGCCGAAGTCACCGGCTCGGGCGACCTCGATGGGGGCGATCTCAAGGTCAAGCGCGCGACCGTCAAGGCGCGTGGCCCCGGCGGCATCGAGCTGGCGCATGTATCGGATACCTTGGATGCGGAACTGCGCGGCTCGGGTGGACTCGAGGCGAACATCGACGGCCAGCGTTTGCTGCTCAAGATGAGCGGACCGGGCACTGCCCGTGTCGAGGGCAAGGTGGAGCTGGTCAAGGCGCAGCTGAGCGGATCGGGTGGACTGGAAGGACGGGGCTTGACGGCCGGGCGGGCGGAGATCGCGGTGACCGGTGCGGGAAACGCGGCGGTGAATGTGGTCGGGCGCCGCGCGCGCCGTGAGGATGATGGCCAGTTGCTGGTGGTGGATCGCAGTGGCAGCCGTCACGTGCCGCAGTAATCTCTCCACTGACCGCATTTTCGCTGCTCGACAATACCAATTGCCGTACCACTAAAAACATTTGCATAATCAACCGCTTATGCAAATTTTCTCTGCATTTTCGGCCCACCCTGCACACGATATTTGCATACCACTTAAATACCTGTTGACAGCACCGACCCGCCTGCCTATAGTGCGCTGACCTTCCCGGCAGAACACTACCAATCATGATCGACTATCTCATCGGCGTCGACGGCGGCGGCACCGGCACGCGCGTGCGTCTGGCGCGCCCTGATGGCACCGAACTGGCGCAGGCAAGCGGCGGCCCGTCCGCCCTCTCGCGCGGCATCGACAATGCCTGGACCACCATCGACGGCGTCGTGGAGCAGGCCTTCGCCACCCTCGGCATCCCTACCGTCCCCATCAACTCCTGCGCCATCGGCCTGGGCCTGGCCGGCGTGCACAACAAGGAATGGGCAGCGCAATTTGTCGCCGCCAATCCCGGCTACGCCGCGCTGGCGCTCGACACCGACGGCTTCACGACGCTCATGGGCGCCCACGGCGGCCAGCCCGGCGCGATCGTCGCGATCGGCACCGGCAGCGTCGGCGAAGCCATGCTGCAGGACGGGACCAAGGTCGAAGTCGGCGGCTGGGGCTTCCCGGCCGGTGACGAAGCCAGCGGCGCCTGGATGGGACTGCGCGCGCTGAACCACATCGAGCAGGTGCTGGATGGCCGTGTCGAAGGCCGCGCCTTTGCGCGCGAAGTCATTGAATTTTGCGGCGGCTCGCGCGACGCCGTGCAGGTCTGGCTCGGCAAGGCCAACCAGACCGCCTATGCCGGCCTGGCGCGCTTCGTGGTGGCGCATGGCGACACCGATCCGGTGGCACGCAGCATCCTCGAACACGCCGGCCAGGAAGTGGCCAGCATCGCCGCGGCACTCGACCGCACGGGCAGCTTGCCGCTGGCCCTGTGCGGCGGCCTGGGCGAGGTCCTGCGCGCCTGGCTGCCGCCGGCCACCCTCGCGCGTTGCGTCCCGGCCCAGGGCGATTCCGCCGCCGGCGGGCTGCGCATGATCATGCGGCACCTGAAGGGAGCGCACCAATGAAAGGCAATATCCTCACCCCCGGCGGCTGGATCCACGGCGAGCTGCGCCATGGCGCCCGCATCGAGAGCATCGACGGCATTGACGCCGATCCGTCGGCGAATGGCGACGACTACATCCTGCCCGGCTTCATCGACGTGCACGTGCACGGCGGCGGTGGCCGCGACATGATGGAAGGCGGCGACGCGCCGCACGTCATCGCCGCCATGCATGCGAAGCATGGCACCACCGCCCTGCTGGCCACGACCATGACCGCGCCGGTGGAAGACATCGAGCACGCCCTGGGCGCCATCGGCGCCGCCTGCAAGGCCCGCGGCAAGAACGAAGCGCGCATTCTCGGCGTGCACCTGGAAGGCCCCTACATCAACGCGGGCAAGCTGGGCGCCCAGCCGCCCTTCGCGCGCGAAGCGAGCCTGGATGAAGTCAATCGCTTCGGCGAACAGGCGCCAATGCGCCTGATCACGGTGGCGCCCGAGATCGACGGCCACATGGCGCTGCTGCGCGCGATGGCCGATGCCGGCATCCGGGTGCAGATCGGCCATACCAATGGCTCCTACGAGATTGGCGTGCAGGCGCTCGAACATGGCGCGGTCGGCTTCACCCACCTGTTCAACGCCATGCCCGGCCTGCACCACCGCGACCCGGGCATGGTCGGGGCGGCGCTGGCGCATGCGGAATACGCCGAGATCATTCCGGATTTGCTGCACGTGCATCCGGGCGCGATCAAGACCGCGCTGCGCTGCATCCCGAAGCTGTTTTGCGTGACCGATTCCACCGCGGCTGCCGGCATGCCGGACGGCGAATACATGCTGGGCCGCCAGGTGGTCCACAAGTGCATGGGTGGCGTGCGCCTGCTTGATGGGACCCTCGCCGGCAGCACCCTGACGATGGACCAGGCGCTGCGCAACCTGGTCAAGATCGGGCTGCCTTTGGCTGAAGCCAGCAAGCGCGTGTCCACCAACGCCGCCGACTACCTGGGCGAAACCCAGCGCGGGCGCCTGGCGCCGGGCTGCCATGCCGATTTCGTGGTGCTCGACCGCGAGCTGAATATCAAAGCCGTTTATATCGAAGGAGAAGCATTGTGACCCCGACCACCTCGCTCATGTACCAGGAAGCCCTGTCCGCAGGCGACTGCATCGCCCAGCAACTGGCGCAGGATGCCGAGCGCTACACGGAACTGGGCCGCAGCCTGCGCGCCACGAATTTCCACAGCGTGGTGACCGTCGCGCGCGGCAGTTCCGATCACGCCTCGAGCTACCTGGCCTACCTGATCATGGCGCGCATGGGTCGCCTGGTCACCTCGCTGCCGATGTCGCTGGTCACCTTGTACAAGTCGCCCCTGGTCACGCGCGACACCCTGGCCGTGTCGATCTCGCAGTCGGGCCAGAGCCCGGACGTGGTCGAGCCGATCCAGTATTTCCGCGCCGGTGGCGCAACGACCGTGGCGCTGGTGAACGACGACACCTCGCCGCTGGCACAAGCCGCGGAATGGACCATGCCGCTGCACGCTGGTAAAGAGCAGAGCGTGGCGGCGACCAAGAGCTTCATCGCCAGCATGGTTGCCGGCGCCCGCCTGGTCGCCGAATGGCAGGACGACGCAGAACTGCGCGCCGGCATTGCCGCCCTGCCCGACTCGTTGCGGGCGGCGAGCCAGGTCGACTGGTCCGCCGCCATCGAGGTGCTGGCCCCGGCCCGCAACATCATGGTGGTCGGCCGCGGCATCAGCTTCCCGGTAGCGCTGGAGTCGGCCCTGAAGTTCAAGGAAACCTCGGCGCTGCAGGCAGAGGCTTTCTCGGGCGCCGAGATCAAGCACGGCCCGATGGCCCTGATCGAGGAAGGCTATCCGCTCCTGATCTTCGCCACCCGCGGCCCGGCGCAGGCCGGCCTGGTGGCGCTGGCCGAGGAAATGCGCGGACGCGGCGCCCGTGTGCTGCTGGCAGCACCGGAGGACATCACCAGTCGCGACCTGCTGCTGCCCACCGCCGCCATCCCCGACCTCGACCCGATCGTCGCAATCCAGGCCTTCTACATGATGGCCGCGAACCTGTCGAAAGCGCGCGGCCTCGACCCGGACCGCCCGCGCCACCTGAGCAAAGTCACCAAGACGAACTGACGCAAGAGAGCCCATGAGCGACTACCTCGACCTGGCCGGCCAGCTGATGATGGTGCGGCTGTTCGGCACCGAACTCGATGCCGAGACCGATGCCTTCCTGCGCCGGCACAAGATCCGCGGCGCCTGCCTGTTCCGCCAGAACATGACGCACGCCGCCCAGCTGGCGCGCTTTACCGGCGCCCTGCGCGACGCGATGGGACCGGAAGCGCTGGTCGCGCTCGACCAGGAAGGCGGCGCCGTGGTGCGCTCGACCTGGGTGCCGGCCCCACCGAGCGCGATGGCGCTGGGCGCGGCGAATGACCCGGTGCTGGCGCGCGAGGTCGGCGCGGCAGTGGCGCGCGCGGTGCGCGCGCTAGGCTTCAACTGGAATTTCGCGCCGGTGCTCGACCTGAACAACAACCCGGACAACCCGGTCATCGCCGAGCGCTCCTTCGGCGCCGACCCGGAGACCGCGACCCGTATCGCCCTGGCCTGGATGGAAGGCAGCGAAAGCGAAGGCGTGGCTTGCTGCGTCAAGCACTTCCCCGGCCACGGCGACACCCACGTCGATTCGCACCGCGACCTGCCGCTAGTGGATAAATCCCTGGCGGAGCTGGAGCGCTTCGAGTTCGCGCCTTTCCGCATCGCCGCGCCCAAGGCCCAGGCGGTGATGACCGCCCACATTGTCTACCCCGCGCTCGATCCGGACTTCCCGGCCACGATGTCGCGCCCCATCCTCACCGGCATCCTGCGCGAGCGCTTCGGGTTCCAGGGCGTGATCATCACCGACGGCATGGACATGCACGCCATCGCCCACCGCTACGGCGCCGGCCAGGCCGCCGTGAACGCGCTGGTGGCAGGCGCCGACATGGTGATGGCGATCGGCTCGCGCGAGACGCAGCTGGAAACCGTGCAGGCGATTGCCGCGGCGATCCGCGACGGCGTGCTGCCGCTGCCGGAAGTGGAAGCACGCCTGGCGCGCTTGTCAAGCCTGGCCGCAAGCTTCCCCGCAGGTCCCGTCAGCGGAGAAAATGCGTACCTCACCGACATCGACGACCGCGCCCTGATGACCAGGGCCTGGCGCGCGGGCCTCACCACCCTCGGCCTGCCCCAGCGCCCCGCACGCGGCAGCAAGATACGGCTGGTGGCGCGCGCCGACGTGGTCAGCGACGGCGTGTCGGAATCAGGCGTGCCGGCGGCCAGCGTCGCCGCAGCCCTTGGCCGCCTTTACGACGTCGAGCTGGTGACCTTTGCGGATGCGGAGACCTTCGACTGGAGCGCCTTGCCGCAGGACGGCCGCTTCACGATCCTGGCCTCGACCTCGCGCCGCCGCTACGGCCCGCAGGCCCGCGCGAGCTGGCGCCCCGACCTGCATCTTGCGCTGTGGAACCCCTACCAGGCGCTGGACTTCGCCGCCCCTGCCCTGCTGACTTATGGCTTTGCGGCGCCCGCCGTGGATGCGGCCGTGGCCTGGCTGGCTAGCGAGCTTGAGGCGGCTGGCCGCTGCCCGGTGCCGGGCTTCGAGCCTGCCCCTGCGCAAGACGGTAACGCTATGTAACCGCACGGGCGCCGATGCGCGCCCTGCGGCACAATTGCCGAGCCTGAGAATGGCGCTTTATGGGACAATGCACCCTTTGCCGAGATTGGCATTTTCGCCATGTTGGCGTACATGCATTTCTCATCATTATCGACTTGATTGAAGGATACTCCATGGCCCAATTCCGTCTTGCCCGCCTCTGCCTGATGCTCGCCGCAATCGGCGTCTCCGCCCCGGCGTTGGTAACCAGTGCCCACGCGCAGCAAAAGACCGATGCGCCTGCCGCCGCGGCAGCCCCGGCGAAGGACACCGTCCGTCCGGAAATCTTCAAGCTGCTCGATCCGGCCGCCATCAAGCCCCTGATGGACGCCAAGAACCACACCGAAGTGCAGAGCCGCATCACCCAGGCCGAAGCCTTCCCGAACCAGACCCCGTACGAGCAGTACGTCGTCAACCGCATGAAGCTGTCGCTGGGTTCGACCACCAACAACAACGCCATGGCGATGCCGGCGCTGGAAGCCGTGATCAATTCGGGCCGCCTGAGCGCGACCGAGAAGACCGACTTCATGCAGGCCCTGGCCAACATGCACTACAACGCCAAGGATTACCCGAAGGCGATCGAGTGGTTCAACCGCTACGAAAAAGAAAGCCCGACGCCTGAGAAAGTGCGTGCCGCGAAGATCCGCGCCCAGTACCTCGGCGGCGACTTTGCCGCTGCCAAGACCGCGCTGCTGCCGATGATCAACGACATGGAAAAGGCCGGCCAGAAGCCGACCGAAGAAGACCTGCGCCTGTTGTCGTCGGCCGCCATCAAGGTGAAAGACGATGCCGCCTACCTGGTCGGCCTCGAGAAACTGGCGCGCTATTATCCGAACGACGACTTCTGGACCGATCTGCTCAACCGCGGCGTCGCACGCCAGAAGGGCTTCGACGCCACGACCAACATGATCAACGTCTATCGCCTGGAGTTCGCTGCCGTGAAGCAGATGGCGCCGGAAGAATACGTCGACCTGGCCGAGCTGTCGCTGCGCGACGGTTTCCCGACCGAAGCCAAGAAAGTCATGGAAGCCGGTTACGCGGCCGGCGTGCTGGGCAAGGGCGCCAACGCCAAGACCCATGCCGCGCTGCGCGACAAGGCCAACAAGGGCGCAGCCGACGACGCGCGCAACATCGCCAGCGGCGAAGCGGGCGCGTCCAAGGCCAAGACCGGCGCCGGCCTGGTCAACCTGGGCTGGGCCTATGCCACGATGGACCAGGCCGACAAGGGCATCGGTTTCATCCAGCAGGGCATCGCCAAGGGCGGCCTGAAGAACCTTGAGGAAGCCAAGCTGCGCCTGGGCATGGCACAGGTTCGCGCCGGCAAGAAAGCCGAAGCGATCCAGACCTTCGAAGGCATCAAGGGCGGCGCCGGCGCCGGCGACCTCGCCAGGTACTGGGTCATGCTGCTGAGCCAGCAAGGTGGCGCGGCGACTGCGGCCAAGTAAGCTTTCCGCATTACCTTGGGGTGGGCGGGCAATCCCGGGCGACGCCCGGAATTGTCCCGCCCACCCCGTTTTCGTTAACGCTATGTGCGCGCGCGAACATCCCGCCTGTCCCGCCCGGTCGATAATACCGACAAATTGACGGAGGCGGCATGACGACGGTACGCAAGGGGCAAGCGCCCCCCAAACTCGGGCGCAACGAATTCCACCTGCGCTTTCGCCAGTCTTTCCACGACCCGGCCTTCGACAAACTCGCGAACGAACTCGAAGCGATCGAGCAGGTCGCCTGGGAAGCCTACGACGAGGGCCGCAAGGCGCCGCGCACGGTGAAGGCCGGGCCGGGCTTTGCCGATCCAGACTACGACCTGTCGATCGAATGGAAGGAAACGCGCGACCGCCTGCTCGCCGCCGAGCAGCACCAGAAAGACCCGGCTTCGCGCAGCCGGGTATTGATCATCAACGGCTCGGCGCGCAACGACGGTACCTGTCCCGGCGAAGTGTCCAAGACCTGGCGCATGGCCCAGCTTGCGCGCGAGGTGCTCATGCTTGATGGCTTCGAGGCCGACCTGCTCGACCTGAGCCTGCTCAATTCCGACTACGACCGCCACATCCACCCCTGCAAGGGCTGCGTGTCCACCGCCATGCCGCTATGCCACTGGCCGTGCAGCTGCTACCCGAACCACGCCGAGCGCCAGGTCAACGACTGGATGAACGAAATCTACGAGCGCTGGGTGCTGGCGCACGGCGTCATCATCGTCACCCCGGTCTACTGGTACCAGACGCCCGCCGTACTCAAGCTGATGATCGACCGCCTGGTCTGCGCCGACGGCGGCAATCCCGACCCGACCTCCACTCACGGCAAGAAGGCCGAGCAGGCCAAGGAGATCGAGCTGGCCGGCTGGGACTACCCCAAGCACCTCGCCGGCCGCGCCTACGGCATGATGGTGCATGGCGACGTGGCCGGGATCGAAGGCACCCGCCGTTCGCTGGCCGACTGGCTGTCGTGGATGGGCCTCATTGATGCCGGCAGCTTCGCCCAGCTCGACCGCTACATCGGCTATTACGAGTCGTATGCGGAAAGCCACGACACGTTTGACCGCGACACGGCGGTGCAGGAAGAAATGCGCAACGTGGCACGCGCGGTTGGCGCGGCGGTGACGGAAATCCGCGCCGGCCGGGTGGCCGTGGTCGAGCATTCCTTGACGAACCCACGGCCCAAATAAGCCCGGATGCGGTGGTATGATGCGGCCGATCTGAACCCCATATGGCCCGCATGTACGACCTCGCCGCACTGATGCAATCCGCCGCCGGCGGCGGCAAGCTTCCCCTTTACCAGCAGCTGCAGCAGGCGCTGCGCCGGGCCATCGACGAGGGCCTGTTCGGAGCCGCCTCGGCGCTGCCGGCGGAGCGCCAGTTGGCCGAAGAATTGGGGATCTCGCGCATTACCGTGCGCAAGGCGATCGATGCGCTGGTCGAGGAAGGCCTGCTGGTGCGGCGCGCCGGCGCCGGCAATTTCATCAACACCCGCATCGAAAAGAACTTCGCCCGGCTGAGCTCATTTTCCGAAGACATGCGCGCGCGCGGGCGGGTGCCGCGCAACCATTGGCTCAAGCGCTCGGAAGGCCTGGTCACGCCCGAAGAGGCCCTGCGCCTGCGGCTCTCGCCCGGCACCCCGGTCTACCGCTTCCACCGCATCCGCTACGCCGACGACATGCCGATGTGCCTGGAATACGCCACCATCGCGGCCTTCGCCCTGGGCTCGCTCGACGCGGTCGACGATTCGATGTACGAGGCCCTGGCGGCGACCGGCAACCGCCCGGTGCGGGCGCTGCAGCGGCTGTCGGCGCTGCTGCTCAATGCGGAACAGGCGGGGCTGCTGCAGACCCGCGAGGGCGATGCGGGACTGTGCGTGGAGCGGCTGGGGTTTGCCCGGGATGGGCGCGCGGTGGAGTTGTGCCGGTCGTACTTCAGGGGGGATATGTATGATTTTGTGGCGGAGTTGAATGCGGGGTAGAGGCATTCAATGAACGCTGCACATAGGCCGCGTCAAACCATTGCCGCCACGGGTGAATGGCAGCGTTGTGGTGTGCAGCCGAACGGTGTTGCAGCCGTATCGCCTCAAACCGCCGTAAACCCGCCATCCACCACCAGCTCGTGCCCGTTCACGTACGACGCGCCTTCGGAACACAGCCACAGCGCCGCATTCGCAATCTCCGCCGTCTCGGCAAAGCGCCCCATCGGGTGCGCCGCCTTGAGCTTCTTTTCGCTGGCCGGATCGCGCTCGACGGCGCGCGCCAGCATCGGCGTCTTGACCGCCGCCGGGCACAGGGAATTGATGCGAATCCCGGATTTCGCGTATTCCGCGGCCGCGCTCTTGGTCAGCCCCACCACCGCATGCTTGCTGGCCGCGTAGACCGCGCGGTTCGGGGCGCCCACCAGGCCGGAGACCGATGCCACGTTGACGATCGTGCCGCCGCCCTGCTTGAGCATCTGGCGCAGCTGGTACTTCATGCACAGCCAGACGCCCTTGACGTTGGCGCCCATGATGCGGTCGAACTGGTCTTCCTCGCCTTCGGCAAGCGGCGCGCCCTCTTCGTCCAAGGCGGCGTTGTTGACCGCGATGTCGAGGCGCCCGTAACGGGCGACGGCCTTCTCGACCAGCGCCTCGACCTCGCCCGCGCGGGTGATGTCCCCGCGCACGAACAGGGCCTTGCCGCCGGATTCGACGATCATGGCGGCGGTGGCGTGGCCGCCGTCGATGGCGGTGTCGGCGACGACGACGTGGGCGCCGGCGCGGCCGAAGGCCAGTGCGGTGGCACGGCCGATACCGCTGGCGGCGCCCGTGACGAGTGCGACTTTACCGGCGAACGGAAGAGTGTCCGCCGGCTGCGCTTTGGATATGCCTTTCATGATGCTCCTGATGCCTTGCAACTCATGCTTCTCAAAGGAAACATTTTAACGCAGCATCAGGGCGCTGTCACAATTGAACGCCCGCAGTGTTGCTTCTAGGGCGTAGCTTTGGCTGGGACCTCGGCTTTGCTGCCGGCTTTGCTCTGGTCGCCCGCCATCACCACCGTCAACTTGGCCGGGTCGATCGCCTTGCGGAAGGCCGCGTTCAGCTGCGCCAGCGTGACCGCCGCCAGCTTGCGGTCGAGCGCCGCCGACCATTCGAAGGTGCGGCCGCGGTACAGGTAGCTGGTCCAGCCCGACGCCACCACGCCGTCGTTGGTGCGGTTCTGCAGGCGCTGCTGCATCAGGCCCGACTTGGCGTCAAGCAGTTCGGCTGCCGTGAAGCCGTCCTTCACGGCGCGCACCAGCTCCGCGCGTACCGCCCCATCGAGCTTGCGCAGGTTCTGCGGCGCGGCGATCGCGCTGATCATGAAGGCGCCGGCGCGGTCGAAGTCGCCCGCCGACAGGTCCGAGCCGCCGCCGTAGGACAGGCCGTCCTTCTGGCGGATGCGGTCCATCAGGCGCGACTTCAGGCCGCCCTCCCCGAAGATGTAATTGGCCAGCATCAGCGCCGGATAGTCAGGGTCTTCCAGGTTCAGGTTGAGGTTCATGCGCGCGATGTAGAAGCCGTTTTCCTTGTCCGGTGTATCGAGCATTTTCGTAGCGGCCGCTATCTCCGCGTGCTTGCCCAGGATCGGCGCCACGTTGGCCGGCGCGGTCCATTTGCCGAACAGCGCATCGACCAGCGGCACGACCTCTTTCGGGTCGAAGTCGCCGACGATCGCCAGCTCGGCCGGGCTGCTGTTGTGGAACTCGCGGTGGTGCTTGGGCAGGTCTTCCAGGCGCACGGCCTGGATGTCCGCGATGTCTTCTTCCAGCGTGTTGGCATGGCGGATGTCGCCCCGCGGGTACTGCTCGAAGTGCACGCCCAGCGCGCGCGCGGCCACGCTCTGCGGCTCGGCGCGGCCCGCTTCCAGGCCGACCAGCATCTGCTTGCGCAGCTGCTCGAATTCCGCTGCCGGGAAGGCCGGCTCTTTCAGCACGTGCGCCGCCAGCTTGATCGCCTCGGCCAGGTTTTCGCGCGTGGTCTGGAAGTGATTCGGGCCGCCCGTCATCTTGAGCTTCTCAAAAGCGTCGGCCAGCTCGGCGCGGCTGTACTTCGTGGTGCCCCGCATCAGCATGGACGAGGTCAGGCCGGCGATGGCGCTCTTGCCGAACAAATTCTTCTCGTCGCCGAAATGCTGGCGCAGGCTCACCGTCACTGTCTCGCCGCGGTTCTTCTTCGGCAGCAGGGCCAGCTTCACCCCGCCCGCGGTCATCAAGGTGGTGCGCTTCATGATGTTGGCCTGGCTCGGGTCGAAGTCTTCCGACACCAGGCTGCTCGCTGCCGGCTTGAAATCCTTCATCACCGTTTCCACGCTCGGTGCGGCCGGCACCAGGGCGCGCTGCGGCGCGTCTTCCGGCACGAAGCTGCCGATGATGCGGTTGCTGCGCATGAAGTAACGGCCGCTGCTCGCAGCGACTTCCTCGGCCTTGACCGCCTTGAGGCGTTCGCGGCTCAGGAAGTACAGGCGCCAGTCGCCCAGCGCGATCACCTCGGACAGCGCCACCCCGACCGCCTGCGGGTCGTTCAGGCTGCGTTCGATGGTGTTCAGGTAGGAGCGCCGCACGCGCTCCATCTCGTCGGCCGTCGGCGGCTGCTTGGCCAGGCCCTCGACGGCCTCGACCAGCGCGTCACGCACCGGCTCGACCGGATCGCCCTTCTTGACCACGGCGCCGAAGAACTGCAGGCCCGGCGCATAGCCGGTCTGGCCGAAGCTGAACACCTGGCTGGCCTTGCCCGACTCCACCAGCAGCTTGTGCAGGCGGCCGTTGGGCGCGTCGCCCAGCACTTCGGAGGCAAAGCCCAACCCTTCCGCATCGTCGTGCAGGTCGGACGGGATCTTGTAGCCGACCGCGACGATCTGCACGTCCCCCTGGCGCCGCACCGCGAAGCTGCGCTCGCCGTCCTGGGTCGGCTCCACGGTCCAGAACTGCGGCAGCGCGCGCTTCGGCTTGGGGATGGCGCCGAACAGGCGGTGGATGGTCGCCAGCGTGGCATTCGCGTCGAACTTGCCGGCCACCAGCAGGGTCGCATTGTCGGGCTGGTAGTAAGTGCGGTAGAAGGCCTGCAGGTTACCGATCTTGACGTTCTCGATGTCGCTGCGGTTGCCGATGGTCGAGCGGCCGTAACTGTGCCAGTCGTAGGCGACGCTTTGCATGCGCTTGAACAGCACATTGCCGGGCGAGTTCTCGCCGCTTTCGAACTCGTTGCGCACCACGGTCATCTCGGAGGCCAGGTCTTTCTGCGCCACCGGCGAATGCACCATGCGGTCCGCTTCCATCTGCAGCGCCCAGTCCAGATTGTCCTGTGACGCCTGGAAGACCTCGTAGTAATTGGTGCGATCGAGCGAGGTGGTGCCGTTGAACTCCATGCCGCGGCGCGAGAACTGGCTGGTAATGTCCGGGTTCTTTTTCGTGCCCTTGAACAGCAGGTGCTCGAGCAGGTGGGCCATGCCGGTTTCGCCGTAGTTCTCGTGGCGCGAGCCGACCAGATAGGTCATGTTGACGGTCACGGTCGGGCGCGAGGTATCCGGGAACAGCAGGACCTTCAGGCCATTGGCGAGGCGGTATTCGGTGATGCCCTCGACCGAGGGCCCTAGCGTGACGCCCTTCGGCAGCGGCGCCGCCCTGGGCGAGGATGCAGGCTTGGCCTGCGGCGCACTCCAGGCGGCGCCTGCCACGAGGCACAGGAGGCTGCCGGCCACGGCCCGGGCCGCCAGGCCGCGTTTGACGTACATCAGATTGATCGAGTTCATGGTGTCCTGTCATGTTGGCAGGACAATGCCGTCCCGCATGTTTTGAACATGCAGGATGGTAGCAGACCGGGTCGATGAAAAACGCTACTGCCGGGCCCTGCGTTCGTGGGCTTGTTGATATGGGCTGATACGGGACAATTCTCCCATCTCTTCGGCCAGGAATTCCAGCAGGTCGTCGGCGCTGACGATGCCCGACAGGGCCCCGGCGGCGTCGATCACGGGCACGCGCCGGATGCCGCGCAGGCGCATGTGCTCGATGGTCTCGTAGACGTCGTCGGTTTCGCGGGCGGTCAACAGGTCGTCGGCCATGATGTCGCCGACCAGCAGGCTGGTCGGATCGAGCCCGGGCGCGATGACGGATACCACGATATCGCGGTCGGTCAGGATACCGACCGGGATGCTGGCGCCGTCGACCTGGTCGACCACGATCACGTCACCCACATGGTAGCGGCGCATCATCAATGCCGCGCCCTGCACGGTTTCATCGCGGGCGCACCAGGTAGCCTGGTTGGTGCAGATTTGGCCGATGTGCATGATGGTTCTCCCCTGCTTTGCGCTGGTGGGATCAGGGTTTCGGGTCTGCGCCCAAACGCGAACCCTTGACGCTTCCTTCTCCTCCACACTCGCAAACCAAAACTGGCACTATGACTTTCATCATAGCGCCAGTTCCGGAATCTGGAAGGCGAATCGGCCGATCTATGCGCCCGGCTTCTTTTCGCCCGGCGGCGGCACGAAGCAGGCATCTGCTACCTGCAAGTCATTGTCCTTGGCGAAATTTAGCACAAAGTGATAGGCCAGCGGCTCGACCTTCTGCAGCTCGCGGCTGACGACCACGGCCTTGGTGCCGTTGACGACCGTCGGGTGAACCCAGGGGGAAAATTGGAGGTGGGCGTTGGGACCGGCCTTGCCAGGCGCGAAGCACGACATGACCCCGCACAGGCGCTCGGCCCAGTCGCTGGGACGAAATTGCCTGCCGTTGCTCGTGATGCCCAGGATAAAAAACTCGTCTTTGAGTTCTTTATCCGCGGTCTGCGGTAACTCGGCCATAGTGCTGCTTGCTGAAACAAGAATACTGCGTGGATGAGAACAACTTCAGCGCAGTATTATATCTTATAGAAGACTCACGGACGAGGCAGTGAGCACTTATGGATCAGCCGAGCCACACCACGCTCGACAGCAGGAGCAGCAGGATCATCCACAGGATCAGCGCCCGCCACACCAGCCCGACCGTGCTCTGCATCGAGCGCAGGTTCGGTTCCTCGCCGGGCAGCATATCCGATTCGCTGTCGCCGAGGTCCACGATTGCCGCATCCAGCGGCAGCAGCTGCGGCGCATTCTCGTTCGGCGTGCCAAGGCGCACGCCCATCGCGCCCCCGCCTGCCGCCAGGATGATGCCGCGCGATTCGTCGGCCCAGCGGCCGGCGAAGTTGCGCCAGGCATAGATCGCGTCCTCGAAATTGCCGACCACGGCAAAGGCCACCGCCGTCAGGCGCACCGGCATCCAGTCGATCCAGTAGAAGGCCCGGGCGGCGAACTGGCCGAAGGCCTCGTTGCGCATGTGGTCGGGTTCGTTCCAGGCGCGCGCCAGGTATTCCGACACCCGGTACATCACGGCGCCGGCCGGTCCGAGCGGCATCAGGAACCAGAAGAATACGCCGAATACGTTGCGGTGGGTGGTCACGAGGGCCTTTTCGACGGCCACCCGGGTGATCTCGGTGCTGTCCATGCCGACGGTGTCCGTGCGCGTCCACTCCGCCAGCAACTGGCGCGCGGTGGCTTCGTCGCCCGTGTTCAGGGCCAGCTGGATCGAGGTGAAATAATGGCTGTAGTGGCGGAAACCGAGCGTCAGGTAGACGATCAGGACATTCCAGGCAAAGGCCAGCAGCACCAGGTTGTAGTACATGAAGACCCAGTACACCAGCCAGGTCGGCAGCATCAGCGCCAGCATCATCAGGATCCAGCCCATGCGGCCATTTTTCCGCTCGCCCGCATTGAACCAGCCCTCGATGCGCATCGCGAAACCCTTGATGCCACCGTAGACCTGGTTATCGGCGCGCAGCGGCTTGAGCTGCTCGATGATCAGCGCGACGAGGATGGAGAAAAATGTCATTCAGGAATCCTTTTTTGTTCTGGCAATACTGTGCTGCCGCTACGATAGCGGAGAAGTGGGCCGGAATCAAATTCGGGGGTGGAATAAAGCTTCAGTCGCAGAGGTGGGCTGGCGGGCTTTTGTAGGGCGGGCGGCTTGTGATCCGGTCCACTGGACCAGATCACCCCGCACGTTCACGTTACCTCAATGACGACGCACCGTGGTTCGATGACATTCGTTGAATGCGCGGGCGGGAGGACCCGTCCGCCCTACGAAAAACCTTACGCCCTGAGGAAATGAAACAAATTCCTCAACATCGCCGCCGTCGCCCCCCAAATGAAATACTCCTCATACGGCATCGCATAGAACGTACGCCTGCCCGCCCCTTCCGGCAACTCGACCGAGCGTCGTTCGTGGTGGGCGCCGGCCATCAGGAAGCTCAGCGGCACCTCGAAGATCTCGGCCACCTCGCCCGGATCGGCATTGAGTTCAAACGGCGGCGTCACCAGCGCCACGACAGGCGTGACCCGGTAGGCGCTGATCGTGACGTGGTCCGGCAGTACGCCAACGATCTCGACGTGGCGGCGGTGCAGGCCGATTTCTTCTTCGGTTTCGCGCAGCGCGGTCTCGATCGGGGACGAATCGAGCTCTTCGGCGCGGCCGCCGGGAAAGCTGACCTGGCCGGCGTGGCTCGACAAATGGTCGGTGCGCTTGGTCAGCAGCACCGTGAGGCCGCCGGGACGATCGACCAGGGCCACCAGCACGGCGGCGCGGCGCAGGCGCACCAGTGGCGCCATCAGCGCTTCATCGGACGGCTCCGGATCCCAGGGCAGCGTGCGGGCAAAGCGCGCGCGCACGGCGTGCGCGCTCAACTGCGCCGGCTGGAGCGCGGCTTCGCCGGCCAGGCCATCGACGCGCAACGCCATGGGATCGAACAGGGGCTTGCTCAAATCACACTCCTCGGGCTTACAACGAAAAAAGGCATCCTTGCGGATGCCTTTTCCTGAACACGGACGCTATTACTCTGCTGCTGGTGCAGCTTTGACTTTGCGCTGTGGCAGCTTTTCTTTGATACGTGCCGACTTGCCCGAACGCTCGCGCAGGTAGTACAGCTTCGCACGACGGACGTCACCACGACGCTTCACTTCGATCGAAGCGATCAGCGGCGAATACAGCTGGAACGTACGCTCGACGCCTTCGCCCGACGAGATCTTGCGAACGATGAAGTTCGAGTTCAGGCCGCGGTTACGACGCGAAATGACGACGCCTTCGTATGCCTGGGCGCGCTTGCGGTTGCCTTCGACGACGTTGACGCTGACGACGACGGTGTCGCCTGGTGCGAAGTCAGGGATGCTGCGGCCGAGGCGCGCGATCTCTTCTTGCTCGAGTTGCTGAATCAGATTCATTTTTATGACTCCAGAAACCATCTTGCTGGCGCTGAGCGATACAAGCGCGGTGCCCAGTAGAGGATGGGGTTGAACAGGCAGGCAACATGCCCACCGTTACATGCACACAAGGTACATTCTTACTCGGCAGATTCTTTCAAACCTGCCAGAAACTTTTCATCGAGCTTGGTCAAGAGGCCGGCGTCGCGCGCCTTGCCTATCAATTCCGGGCGTTTCTCCACGGTCGCCTCCAGCATGCGCTGGCGGCGCCACTTGGTGATTTCTGCGTGGTTGCCGCCCATCAGGACCGGCGGCACCGGTTCGCCATCGTAGACTTCCGGGCGCGTGTAATGCGGCGAATCGAGCAGGCCGTTGACGAAACTGTCTTCGACTGCCGAGGCATCGTCGCCCAGTACGCCAGGCAATTGCCGCACCACTGCATCCATCAGCGCCATCGCCGGCAGTTCGCCGCCCGACAGCACGAAGTCGCCCAACGAAATCTCTTCGTCGACGCAGCGATCCAGCAAGCGCTGGTCCACTCCTTCGTAGCGTCCGCACAGCACGACCAGTCCCGGCTCGTCCTTCAGCGCCATCACGCGCTCATGCGTCAGCGGTTTGCCCTGCGGCGACATGAACACCACGCGCGGCGCCGGCAAGCCGAGTTCGACATGGCGCGCCTTCGCGGCGGCGATCGCGGCTTCGAGCGGTTTGGCCAGCATCACCATCCCGGGGCCGCCGCCGTAGGGGCGGTCATCCACAGTGCGGTGGCGGTCCTGGGTGAAATCGCGTGGATTCCAGAGCGTCAGGGCCCAGCGCTGCTGCTCGATGCCGCGCCGGGTCACACCCGACTGCGTCAATGCGGCAAACATTTCTGGAAACAAGCTCACGACGTCAAATTGCATCGGGACCTCGCTTCGCATGGGACGGGTCAATAATCCAGACCCCAGTCCACGATAATCAGTTTCGCGCCCAAGTCGACGGTCTTGACGAACTGGTCCACAAACGGCACGAGGCGCTCGGACGCTTTCGCATCGGGCGCTTCAGGATTCACGACAGGCGCAATGCGAAGAATCGATTGCGCGCCATTGTGCATCATGTCGGTGACCTTGCCGAGGGCTTCGCCTTCGAGGTTGACCACATCCAGGCCGATCAGGTCGGACCAGTAATACTCGTCGTCTTCGAGCTGCGGGAATTCTTTACGCGATACCAACACCGCCGCACCCTTGAGTGCTTCGGCATCGTTGCGGTCGCGCAAGCCGACCAGGGTGACGACCACGTCGCCACCATGCATCTTCGCGTTCCGCGGCTTCACGGAATGCAGTGCCGGCTTGTCAATCCACCAGGTCTTGATATTCAGCAGCGCGTCTGCGTCAGTGGAGAACGGGGTAACGCGAAGTCCACCCACGATTCCAAACGCACCGGACACATAGCCAACCTGCACCAGGTCGTCGGGGGCTTCCACCCCGGATGCTGCCGAATCGATCAAACCGGTAAAACCTTACTTAGGCTGCAGGCTGCTGGTTTGCGACCAGGCGAGCAACGGTTGGCGACAGTTGTGCGCCGACACCTTGCCAGTGAGCCAGGCGGTCAGCTGCAATACGCAGGCCGACTTCAGCGCCCGATGCCATCGGGTTGTAGAAACCGATGCGCTCGATGAAACGGCCATCGCGACGGTTACGCGAATCGGTTGCAACGATGTTGTAGAACGGGCGCTTTTTTGCGCCGCCACGAGCCAAACGGATAACGACCATAATAATTCCAAAAAGTTGTACTGGACGGAGAAAGCCGACGATTATAGCGCGCATCTCCGCACAGCGGCAAGCGTTAATGACAACCCGGCGCGCAACCCCGGCGAATTGAGCATTATCGCTGATTTTGCGCCACAAGACTACCAGTGACCGCCCTTCCCTGGGATTGCCCCGCCTCCGGCTCGTCCAGCACGTAGAAGCTGTCCTTGGCAAAACGGTTCATGAACAGGCTCAGGAAAGCCTCGCCGTGGGACTGGTCGTGCGGTGGCTTGGGTGACGCCCGGATGCAGTGGCAGGCGCTCGAGCGCGCGCACGACCGGCAGGTTGACCGGAAAATCCTGCGATCCGACCGGCGCCGAAGGCTTGAGCTGGATTTCCGACAGGTAGGAGCGCGTCTTGATCATCGGGTGCGGTTGATCAGTTGACAAGGCAGGAACTGCAGAGTTCCCGTGCCTTCCTTGCCATTTTGCACCATACTCGTGGTTTCCTGAACTTTTGGCAATGCTCATGGCTGTCCGGCACAAGAACAAGACCTTCGCCACCCTGCTCGCCCTGCTGCTGGGCGGCTTCGGCGTCCACCGCTTCTACGTGAAGGGCCCGGTCGACCGGCTCGGCCTGCTGCACCTGTGCAGCGTGCCCATCACCGGCATCCTGTGGGGCGCGGTGCATCCGCATCCCTTCTACGTGGTGCTGCCGATCCTGCTCTCGTATGTCGTGGGCTTCGTGGAAGGCCTGGTGATCGGGCTAACACCCGACGAGGCCTGGGATGCGCGGCACAACCAGGGCAGCGGCAAGGGCTCGCGCTCGAACTGGATGCTGGCCCTGCTGCTGGTGCTGACCGTGGGGGTGGGCGCGATTGCGCTGATCGGCATGATTGCGCGGGTATTCGACCTGATGTATACCGGCGGCGCCTACGGCTGACCCTGGGCATGTCGCCATGGCCAGATCCCCCCTTGCGGCTGACTGCGCGTGCCTCCGCCGAGCGCGCATCCCGTAGCCCCTCAGGGCATACGGGACTCCTTCGCGCTTTTATTCACTGGCGCCGGCAGCGCCAGACGCGGAAGCGCTGGCCGAGATAGCGCCTCCAGCCTGGACCGAGGCCGGCAGTTGCGTGGCCTTCGCCTTCTGCACGACCGAACCTTCCCTGCCGAGCGCAGTGCCCGCGCTTGCGGCAAGCGCGCCGCGGGCGGCGTGCGCCGCCTGCCCGGCCCGCACGGCCGTCGTGCTGGCCTGGCCGCGGACGGCTGCGGCACCCGAGGACGCCGCCCCGGCGGCATGGGCGCCTGCGCTGCCAGCCAGGGCCATTGCCCTGCGCCCTGCCTGCATGCTGCCGCTTCCCGGCAGGGTGCCGGACACCGTTACCGAGCCGTTCCCGCCGGCTTCTGCGCCATCGCTTGCCGAACCAGCTTGGCCGCCCATGTCACCCATCGACCCGGCACGGGCGGTGGCGGCACGCGAGACCACGCCGGTCGCCGCGATCCCGCGCCCTGGGAGCGCCGCCACTGCGCCGCCAGCTGCGCCGCTCGACTGCGCAGCGCCACCTGCGTCGGGCATTGCGGCGCCATTGCCTGCGCTTGCGGGAATCGTTTGCCGCACGCCAGCGGCGAGCTCGCCGGCGCTCCTGGACGTTGAGCCTTGGAGGCGCCCGTTGCCCTGCGCGCTCCCGGCCAGCATTGCGGGCAGGCCGCCGCTGGCAGAATCCGCGTCGGACCTGCTTGCGCGCGGCAGCAGGGCTTGCGCGTCGCCATTCCCATTGGCGGCGCCATCCACGCGGCCCTGTGCCGAACGTCCCGCCGATTGCAGGCTGCCCGTGAGGCCGCCTTCCATGCCTGCCGCGCCGGAAGGTGCAGACGGGGCAGCGGCGGGAAGAAGGGATGGGCGTGCGGCGCCGCGGGCCGCGGCAATGCCATCGGCGTCGATGCGCCCGGCCGCGCGGCGTTCGATGCCGCGCGGCGCGTCCGGTGCGCCGCGCATGCCCATCGCGTCCATCGCGCCCATGCGGCCGCTCAAGCCCCCGCCGATCATGCCCCCGGCCCCGCCGCCCAGGCCCAGTCCGCCGCCGCCGCCGAGCAGCTGGGCGTGGGCTGACACGGCAAAGCCCGACATGAGGACGATGGCGAGGTGACGGGCGATAGTGGTGGTTTTCATGGTGATTTCTCCAGTAGGTAGCACGCGATGTGCGCGCCGTTACATGGAAAACGAGCGGGCTCGGCCGTTTATTCCATCACCTGAAAAATATTTTCAGCGAAACCGTGCTGGGGACATCCTGAACGATGCGCCGACCACGCCATGGCCGGTCGCATTGCTGACCGACGCCTGGTCGCTGCGTACCGCCAGCCGCGCCAGCGCGGCCAGGGCGCGCGCCGCGGCGTCGCGTTCCGGTTGCGGCAGGGACTGCGCCAGCAGTGCCGATACGATCGGTGCGGCGAACGAGCTGCCCCGCACCTGGCGATAAGGCGGCGCCCCGAGCGCCGCGCTCACCATCTGGCTGCCGGGCGCGGCAAACATCACCTGCGGGCCCCGCGCCGATTCCGGCAGCGGCCTTCCCTCGGGATCGACGCCGCTCACGCCCACCACACCGGGATAGCTGGCCGGGTACAGCGGCGGCGCCGCCGGGCCGTCGTTGCCCGCTGCCGCCACCAGGAGGTGGCCGCGCGCGACCATCGCCCCGACTACCCGCGCCAGCGTCGCGTTGGCCGGGCCCACCACGCTCAGGTTAATCACGCCAACCCGCTGCCTGGCCATCCATCCCAGGGCCGCAGCGATCTTGTCCGCCGAGCCGCCGGTGGGAGTGTCGCAATAGATATCGGCGGCATACAGCCGCATGCCGGGCGCCGCGCCGCGAAAGCGCTCGCTGCGGCCCACCATCAGCGCCGCCACGGCGGTGCCGTGCGGTGCCGGATGGCGGGTGTCGCCGCAGCCGAATTCTTCGATTACCATCCCCGCGAAGACCGGGTGCGCGGCCGCCACACCACTGTCGATCAGCCCGACGGCCCCGCGCCCTGCCGCGCCGCCCGCGGACATGCCCGCGGTCATCCCATCGTCCGGCGCCGTACTGGAGCCACCAAGGTAGACATGGTTGAAATCGAACGCGCCTTGCGGATCGAGGCCACGCAGGCTCGCCAGTGCTTCGCGCGTGGTCATGCCGCCGGGCGCGCGCAGCACGACCAGCGATTCGCCGAGCAGCTCGAAGCGCTGCTCGCGGATTACCTGGAAACCCAGGCGCAGGGCGGCGGCCAATAGGGCCGGCGTCGGGGACGAGGCCAGGATTTCGGATCGCACCACCGGTTCGCCTCGGGTATCGGTCTCCAGCACATCCGGGTGGCGGCGCAGCAGCTCGGTCGCCTGCTCCAGCCGCAACTTGCCCAGCTCGCCCGGCACCACCCGGTCCAGCAGCCGCTCGGCGGGACGCACCAGGCCATCGAGACCGGGGTTTCCCAAGCCTTGCGGCAGGTTCAGGGATGGCAGCCGCAACTGCGCAGCAGCCGTGCCGGGAAAGCACAGGCCCAGCGCAAGCGCGGCATGCGCCAGGACGGCGAACATCGGTCGACCGGATGTCATGGCTCTGCACTCTTTCGTTGAAAATGGGAACTATATCGAAGTAAACGCTCGGCAGATGGAATAAAATCCCTGGCGCAGACGTTTATCTCATGTGACCGCCAACTTCCCCATGCTTGCCGAAGAACTCGCCGCCTTGTTGCCCCGCATGCGCCGCTTTGCGCGTTCCCTGACGTTTCACCGGGAAGACGCGGATGACCTGGTGCAGGTTGCCATGGAACGCGCCTTGGGCCGCTCCGAGCAGTATACGGAAGGCACGCGCCTGGACAGCTGGCTGTTTCGCATCGTGCGCAATGCCTGGATCGACGAAGTGCGCAGCCGGGTGCGGCGCGACCATCTGTTCGCACCGGAAGGCGAAGGCGAACAGGTCGGACACGACGCCATCGGGGCGCACCAGCAGCGCATGGCCGTGCAAAAAGCGATGAGCCTGCTATCCGAGGAACATCGCATCGTGGTGGCACTTGTCCTGGTGGACGGCTTGCCTTACAAAGAGGCGGCCGAGGTGCTGGACATACCGATCGGCACCCTGACGAGCCGCCTGGCGCGCGCGCGCGACACGTTGCAGACAATCTTGCAAGATGGAGCGAGGACCCTGGCATGAAGTTTTCCGACGACACCCTGATGACCTATGCGGACGGCGAGCTGGGCGAACCCGAGCGCAGCCAGGTCGAGCGCGCCGAGCGCGAGGATCCCGCGGTCGCCGCGGCCATCGCGCGCCACCGCGCCTTGCGCGCCGATGTGTTCGCCGCCTTCGCCGGCGTGCTGGACGAGCCGGTGCCGGCCCGCTTGCAGGCGAGCGCCGGAAACGGCGCTGCCGGTAACAACATCAGCTCGCTGGACGCCGCGCGCGAACGCAAGGCGCGGCTGGCGGCCGATCCACCGCGTGCGGTGGCCGCCGCCCCTGCACGCAGCTGGCCACGCTGGGAGGCGCTGGCCGCCTCGCTGGTGGTCGGCGTGCTGGCCGGCCAGGCCTGGCTCGGGGGTCCCGGCGGCGCCGCTTTCGCCGCCCTCGATGCCAGTGGGCAACTGGTGGCGCGAGGAGAACTGGCCACTGCATTGTCGGAACAGCTCGCGGGCACGGAGCAATCCGGCAAGCGTGTCCAGATCGGGCTGAGTTTCGCGGCGCGTGATGGCGGTTTCTGCAGGAGCTTCACGGTCAACGGCAGTGCAGGCCTGGCCTGCCGCCAGGACGACAGCTGGCGCATTCCCGTACTGCGTGAGGTTCCTGCAAACGGCGCGGCGTACCGGCAAGCGTCGAGCGCGGCGCCATCGGCCGTGCTGGAGGCCATCGACGAGCGCATCGACGGCGCAGCCCTCGACGCCGCAGCCGAGCGCAAGGCGCGCGACCGGCACTGGCAGCGCTGAGCGCACTGCGCAGCCGGGAGCGGCGTTCCTGCTTCCGGTCCGGAAGGCATGGCAGCAGCAAAGAGAGAAACGCCGGCGCAAGCCGGCGTATTCTTGTATGTCCCTTCAGGCCGGATCATGCCTGCACCGCCGGGCCTCAGGCCGCCACGCGCCTGCGTCGTCCCGATGCGCCGCTAGTTTGCGGTGGATTGATATCAAACACAATTGTTCGATAAGTAATGCCATTGATAAGGACTGTTACATAAAGCCCGACCGTGACTGTTACAATCTGCGCTTCTAGGCAATGTGCCTACCCTCATCCAAGGGACATGCATGCCCGCGCACCTCGACCATCCGACTCAACAACAGCCCTCAAGCTCGTCCCATGTCGTTCGCTTCTACCAGGACGACGACGCCTTGCTGACGGAGGTGGCGGACTTCATCGACCAGGGATTGGGCACCGGCGGCGCGGCGATCGTCATTGCGACGCCTGAACATGCAGATGCATTGCAGCAGCAGTTGATGAGACTGGCTTCGCTCAAGGGCCGCCGCTGGGAAGCAGGACAGCTCGTCGTGCTTGATGCGCAAGCGACGTTGGCGCGTTTCATGGTCGATGACTGGCCGGATGAACAGCTGTTCGGGATCGCGGTCGGCGACGTCGTCCGCCATGCCTGCCGGTCCGGAAAAACAATCCACGCGTTCGGCGAGATGGTTGCCCTGCTGTGTTCGCACGGCCTGTATGACGCTGCGGTCCGGCTCGAAGAACTGTGGAATGGCCTGGCGCAGGAATGCAGGTTCGCACTGCTTTGCGCCTATCCCTGGCAGCAGTTCTCGACGGCCGAGGAGGCCGCCGCCTTCCAGCGCATCTGCTTCGCGCATGACCATGTCTGCGCCGGGCACCATGCCGATGCCGCGCCCGGAACTGCGCAGGACGTGACGCACCAGCTCGCCATCGTGCAGCAGCAGAATCGTGCACTGCAAGGCGAGCTCGCCCGGAGAAAGGAGGCCGAGGCGACACTGCGGCAACGCGAGCGCGAACTGATGGATTTCCTGGAAAATGCCGCCGAAGCCCTGCACCGGGTGGGGCCCGACGGCACCATCCTGTGGGCCAACAAGGCGGAGCTTGCGCTGCTCGGCTACCGGTGGGACGAGTACGTGGGGCATCACGTTGCCGAGTTCCATGCCGACGCCGAGGTCATCGGTTCCATCCTTGAGCGCCTTCAACAGGGACACACCCTGCAGGACGAGCCGGCCCGGCTGCTGTGCAAGGACGGCGCCATCCGCCATGTCGTCATCAATTCGAACGGCTGCTTCGAACAAGGCCGCCTGCGCTATACGCGCTGCTTTACCCGCGACGCGACCGAACGCCACCTGCTGGCGCAGCTGTACCGGGAGCGCGAAGACCTGGTCACCGAGCTGTCCCAGAGCAACCGGGCAAAGGACGAATTCCTTGCCATGCTCGCCCACGAATTGAGGAACCC
This sequence comes from Telluria sp. ZB4P37, assembly GCF_059685855.1. Taxonomy (NCBI): domain Bacteria; kingdom Pseudomonadati; phylum Pseudomonadota; class Betaproteobacteria; order Burkholderiales; family Oxalobacteraceae; genus Telluria; species Telluria sp. ZB4P37. Next base: position 166,044 of record NZ_JCASID010000009.1, on the reverse strand, counting down.
GCTGGCGCCTGTCAGCTCGGCCGCCCAGATGCTGGCGATCATGGCCGACGATCCGCAACGCGTCCGGCACGCTGCAGGCGTCATCACGCGGCAGGTGCGGCATATGACGGGCCTGGTGGACGACCTGCTCGACGTCGCCCGGGTGACCCGCGGCCTCGTCGTACTCGACACATCCCTTCTCGATTTGCGCGCCCTGGTGGCCGACGCCGTCGAGCAGGTCGCGCCGCTCGCGCAGGCGCGCGGCCATCGCCTGCAGCTCGACCTTCCCCCGGAACCCGTGCCGGTGAACGCCGACCCCAAGCGCATCATCCAGGTGCTCGCCAATATCGTTTCCAATGCCAGCAAGTTCACGCCCGACGGCGGCGCCATTGCGATCCGGCTGCGCGCCGCCGGGGCCGATGTGGAACTGACGGTAACGGACACTGGCATCGGCATGGATGCGGAACTGGCGGCGCAGGTGTTCGACCTGTTCGTGCAGGGACGCCGCACCCTGGCGAGGACACAAGGCGGCCTCGGATTGGGCCTGGCCCTGGCCAGGAGCCTGGTCGAGCTGCATGGCGGGACAATCGTCGCTGCCAGCGCGGGCGCTGGACTGGGCAGCACGTTTACCATCCGCCTGCCGCGCCACGCCGGCGATGTCGGCATGGCCTGCGCAGCGCCGGCCAGCCCGGCCGGGCCGTCCCTGCGCGTGCTGGTGGTGGACGACAACCGCGACGCTGCCGACGCACTGGCGGCACTGCTGTCGGTGTTCGGGCATGAAGCGAAGGCAGTGTATTCGAGCGCGGCGGCCCTGGCAGCCGCAGCGACGCTGTGTCCACAGGTGTTCCTGCTCGATATCGGCTTGCCCGACATGGACGGCCTGGCGCTGGCCGCACGGCTGCGGGCCATGCCGCAGGCGGCCGGCGTGTCGCTGGTGGCCGTCACCGGCTATCACCAAGCTCGCGACCGGGAACTGTCGCGCCAGGTTGGCTTTGACCACCACCTGGCAAAACCGGTCGACACCGACGTGCTGCTGGCGATCCTGGCAGGCGTCGCAACCCAGGCCGGTGGACCGCCGCCTTCCTGAGGGTGAACCGCGCCACATGAGCCGGTACGCCGGGCGGCATGAACGGGACAGGGGGACCACGAGCCCGTATGTATAATCGCGGCTTACCTTGACGAGCCGTCCCGTGTCCTCTCCTATCCGACTCCCCCTCCTCTCGCACCTTCAAGACGTCTGCGATAACGCCACCGTCGCCATGTTCGTCATGGACGAGCGCCAGTGCTGCGTCTACATGAATCCCGCGGCCGAAACGCTCACCGGATACCAGCTCGACGAGGTGCAAGGGGCTCCCTTGCACAACTTCGTCCACCATACCAGGCCGGACGGCACGCGTTATCCGCTTGAAGAATGCCCCATCGACCGGGCCGCCCCGGCCAACATGCAGGAGCAGGGAGAAGAAATCTTCGTACATCGCGACGGTTCTTTCTATCCGGTCTATTTCACCGCCAGCCCGGTACGCCGGGAGGGCAAGGTGGTCGGGACGGTGATCGAGGTGCAGGATGCACGACCCCGACTCCAGCAGGAACGCGAACGGGAAGCGCTGCACACGATCGGCTTGCTGATCCTTCAAGAACTGAGCCATGAAAAGATCGTGGACGCCGTTACCGAGGCGGCGACCCGGCTGACCGGCGCCCAGTTCGGGGCCTTCTTCTACAACGTCCTGGACGAGGCTGGCGAAAGCTATACCTTGTACACGATCGCCGGCGTGCCGAAGGAGCACTTCAGCCAATTTCCGCTGCCGCGCGCGACCCACCTGTTCGGCCCGACCTTCCGGGGCGAAGGAGCGATTCGAAGCGGCGACATCCGCTCGGACCTGCGCTACGGCAAGATGGCCCCGCATTACGGCATGCCGGCCGGTCACCTCCCGGTACGCTCCTACCTGGCGGTGCCGGTCAGCCTCGGTGATGGCGAGGTGGTTGGCGGCCTGTTTTTCGGCCACGAGGACACCGACCGGTTCACCGAAAGCCATGAACGTCTGGTCGAAACCCTGGCGGCCCAGGCTGCAATCGGACTGAACAAGGCGTCGCTCTACCAGGAGGCCTTGTTTGCCCGTCGCCGTGCCGAGCTCGATGCTTTCGAAAAACAAAAACTGTACGAAGAAGCGGCGCGCGCGAACGAGGCCAAGGACCAGTTCCTTGCTACCGTTTCCCACGAGTTGCGTACCCCCCTGACCTCGATCCTGGGCTGGGCGCAAATGCTCACCTCGGGCAAGCTTGACGATGCGATGCGCCAGCGCGCCATCACCACGATCGAGAGGAACGCGCGCAGCCAGGCCCAGATCGTCGAAGACCTGCTGGATATCTCACGCATCGTCAACGGCAAGCTGCGCCTGAACGTCCAGCTGTTTTCGCCCCAGCTGTCGGTCGATGCAGCGCTCGAGGCGCTGCGCCCGGCCGCCCAGGCGAAGAGCATCAGCCTGCAGCTGGTGCTCGATCCCTCGGCTGGTCCGATTTCCGGCGACCCGGAGCGGCTCCAGCAAATTATCTGGAATCTCCTGTCCAATGCAATCAAGTTCACGCCCAAAGGGGGGCGGGTTCACCTCACGCTGAAAAAGATCGACTCCAATGTCCAGATCGTCGTCGGCGATAACGGCGCAGGCATACCTGCCGAACACCTGCCGACCATTTTCGACACGTTCACGCAAGTCGATTCCACTTCGACCCGGCACCAGGGCGGCCTCGGACTGGGCCTGGCAATTGTCAAGAAGCTCGTTGAACTGCACGGTGGGTATGTGCAGGCAGACAGCCACGGCTTGGGCAAAGGATCGGTATTTACCGTGACGCTGCCGCTGGCGGCAGTCAGGGAATCGGGCGCGGCGCCGGAGACCGCGGCGGAGGCTGCAGCCAATTTCTCGCTCCCGCAAGATACGGAAGAGTTCGGCCTGAGGGGCGCCACGATCCTGCTGGTGGAAGACGACGATGACGCACGCGATATGCTCGCATCGGTCCTGCTCAGTGCCCATGCCGTGGTCGAAACCGCCTCCAACGCGAGCGAAGCCTTGGCCCTGTATGAAGGGATCCATCCCGACCTGGTGGTGAGCGATATTGGCATGCCCGACATGGACGGCTACGAGTTCATTGCCGAGCTGCGCAGGCGTGAACGGGAAGCTGGACGACCTGGCGTGCCTGCCGTGGCCCTCACCGCCTACGCGCGCGTGCAGGACAGGATGCGGGCGCTGACGGCAGGCTTCCAGATGCACGTTGCCAAGCCCGTGGAACCGGCCGAACTCCTGACAGTACTGTCGAGCCTGCGGTCCTGGAATATCCCACAGTAGGCAAGCAACGTCCCCGTGTTCAGCAGGTGTCTTGCAGCAAGCCAGGACATGCAAATTTAATTTGCAAGTTCTAGCCAGGAGACACATTTTCTTTGCAAAGCAAAAAGCGGCCGAAGCCGCTTTTTCCAACGGTGCGTCGTGAACGCTTAGAACTGCTCGACATCCAGCGCCAGCACGCCCGGCGCACCTTCCACGATCGCGGTGCGCAGGCCAGGCGCCGTCGACAGCACGTGGTCGGCAAAGAAGCGGCTGGTAGCGATCTTCGCGCGCAGGAAGGATGCATCGCCCTCGCCTGCTTCCAGCATCTTGTGCGCCACCAGGGCGGCCCGCGCCATCTGCCAGCCACCCAGCACGATGCCGGCCAGCTTCAGGTACGGCACGCTGCCTGCGAACACGCCGCGCACGTCCGATTTGAGGTTGGCCACCATGTAGTCGACCACTTCTTCCAGCGCAGTGCTGCCCGGCGCCAGCTGGCGGCGGATCGCCGCAAACTCTTCGCCCGGAAGGTCGCCCAGCTGCGCCTCGACTGCGCGCACCTGGGCAATCAAACCCTTGGCCACTGCGCCGCCGTCGCGCACGGTCTTGCGGCCGACCAGGTCGTTGGCCTGGATCGCGGTCGTGCCTTCGTAGATGGTCAGGATCTTGGCGTCGCGGTAGTGCTGGGCCGCGCCGGTCTCTTCGATGAAGCCCATGCCGCCATGCACCTGCACGCCGTCGCGCGCGACGTTCTCGCTCATCTCGGTGGCCCAGCCCTTGATGATCGGGACCAGGTATTCGTAGATGGCCAGATTGGCCTTGCGGGTGGCCTCGTCGGCATGGCTGTGCGCGATGTCCGAATAGGCCGCGCCGACATAGGCCAGCGCACGCGCGGCCTCCGTCTGCGAGCGCATCGACATCAGCATGCGGCGCACGTCCGGGTGGTTGATGATGGCCACCGGGCCTGGCGAACCGGCCACTTCGCGCGACTGCACACGGTCTTTCGCGAACGCCACCGCCTGCTGGTAGGCGCGGTCGGCCAGGCCGACGCCCTGCATGCCGACGCCGAAGCGGGCCGCGTTCATCATGATGAACATGTACTCCAAACCGCGGTTTTCCTCGCCCACCAACGTGCCGATGGCGCCGCCGTGGTCGCCGAACTGCAGCACGGCCGTGGGCGAGGCCTTGATGCCCAGCTTGTGCTCGATCGAGACGCAGTGGGCATCGTTGCGCGCGCCCAGCGAGCCGTCGGCGTTGACCAGGAACTTCGGCACGATGAACAGCGAGATGCCCTTCACGCCCGGCGGCGCATCCGGCGTACGAGCCAGCACGAGGTGGATGATGTTCTCCGCCATGTCGTGCTCGCCGTAGGTGATGAAGATCTTGGTGCCGAAGACCTTGTAGGTGCCGTCGCCCTGCGGCTCGGCGCGGGTGCGCACGGCGGCCAGGTCGGAACCGGCCTGCGGCTCGGTCAGGTTCATGGTGCCGGTCCACTTGCCGCTGATGAGCGGTTCGAGGAACAGCGCCTTCTGCTCGCTTGATCCCGCAGTGAGCAGCGCCTCGATGGCGCCGTCGGTCAGCAGCGGGGCCAGCGCGAACGACAGGTTCGCGGCGTGCAGCATCTCGATGCAGGGCGTGGCCACCAGCTTGGGCAAGCCCTGGCCACCGAATTCGCCTGGGTGCTGGATGCCCTGCCAGCCGCCTTCACCGAAGGCGCGGAAGGCTTCCTTGAAACCCTTCGAGGTGGTGACGCTGCCGTCGCGCCAGAAGCTCGGCTCCTTGTCGCCCGCGTGGTTCAGCGGGGCGATGACTTCGCCGCAGAACTTCGCGCTTTCTTCCAGTACGGCGCTGACGGTGTCTTCCGTCGCGTCTTCGCAGCCGGGCAGCTGGTTGATCTCGGCCAGGTTCGCCAGTTCGTTCAGGACGAACTGCATGTCTTTCAGCGGGGCTTGGTAGCTCAACTTTGTCTCCTGATGTGACTATGTATCTATCGATAGGCCCTTGGCGTCGAACGCCACGGGCAATCTGCTCTATAAAGTAAAACGTCGTTCCCGCGAAGGCGGGAACCCAATTCCAATGCGAACCGATAGCGTTTGACGTTATCGGCAGCGCAGGCAAACTTGGGTTCCCGCCTGCGCGGGAACGACGGTTCATAGTTCGGTGGTGGACGGCACCGCGAACGGGACGCCTCCGTGAACAGGTTTAACCCAGTTCCTTGACCAGCTCCGGAACGACGTCGAACAAATCGCCCACCAGGCCGTAGTCGGCCACCGAGAAGATCGGCGCTTCCGGATCCTTGTTGATCGCGACGATGGTCTTCGAGTCCTTCATGCCGGCCAGGTGCTGGATCGCGCCCGAGATGCCGACCGCGATGTACAGGGTCGGGGCGACGATCTTGCCGGTCTGGCCAACTTGCCAGTCGTTCGGCACGAAGCCCGCGTCCACCGCGGCGCGCGAGGCGCCCATGGCGGCGCCCAGCTTGTCGGCCAGCGGCTCGAGGATCTTGAAGTTCTCGGCCGAGCCAAGGCCGCGGCCACCGGACACGATGATCTTGGCGGCGGTCAGTTCCGGACGGTCCGACTTGGCCAGTTCGCGGCCGACGAAGGCCGACTTGCCGAAATCGGCCACTGCAGCGATCTGCTCGACCGCGGCCGAACCACCGGCGGCTGCGGAATCGAACGCGGTGCCGCGCACGGTGATGACCTTGACGCTGTCGCTCGACTGCACGGTGGCGATGGCGTTACCGGCGTAGATCGGGCGCTCGAAGGTATCGGGCGAGTCGACCTTGGTGATTTCCGAGATCTGGGCGACGTCCAGCCTGGCTGCCACGCGCGGCAGGATGTTCTTGCCGTAGGCGGTAGCCGGAGCCAGGATGTGCGAATAGCTGCCGGCGATCGCCAGCACCTGCTCGGCGACGTTCTCGGCCAGGCCGTCCAGAAAATACGGAGCATCGGCGACCAGCACCTTGGTCACGCCCGCGATCTGCGCGGCGGCTTCGGCGGCGGCGCCGCAGCCTGAGCCGGCGACCAGGATGTGGACTTCGCCGCCGCATTGGGCAGCCGCGGTCACGGTGTGGTGGGTAGCGCCCTTGAGGGAGCCGTTGTCGTGTTCTGCAATGACGAGTGCGACCATGTTATTTCCTATGAATTGAGTACGAGCGCGGAATTAAATGACTTTGGCTTCGGTGCGCAGTTTCTGCACCAGCGTCGCCACGTCCGGCACCTTGACGCCGGCCGAGCGCTTGGCCGGCTCGACGACCTTCAGGGTCTTCAGGCGCGGGCTCACGTCGACGCCCAGGTCTTCCGGCTTGACGGTTTCCAGCGGCTTCTTCTTCGCTTTCATGATGTTCGGCAGCGTCACGTAGCGCGGCTCGTTCAGGCGCAGGTCGGTGGTGATGATCGCCGGGAGGCTCAAGGCGATGGTTTCCAGGCCGCCGTCCACTTCACGGGTCACGGTGACTTTGCCGTCTTCCAGCACGACCTTCGAGGCAAACGTCGCCTGCGGCCAGCCCAGCAGGGCTGCCAGCATCTGGCCGGTCTGGTTCGAATCGTCGTCGATCGCCTGCTTGCCCAGGATGATCAGCTGCGGCTGTTCCTTGTCGGCCAGCGCCTTCATGATCTTGGCCACGGCCAGCGGCTCGGTCTCGCCATTGGTCTCGACCAGGATGCCGCGGTCGGCGCCGATCGCCATGGCGGTACGCAGGGTTTCCTGGCACTGGGCCACGCCCACCGACACCGCCACCACTTCGGTGACCTTGCCTGATTCCTTCAGGCGCGTGGCTTCTTCCAGTGCGATCTCGTCGAACGGGTTCATCGACATCTTGACGTTGGCGATATCCACGCCGCTGCCGTCGGATTTGACGCGGACCTTGACGTTGTAGTCGACCACGCGTTTGACGGGTACCAGGACTTTCATAGGGTGCCTTTAGAAAATGGAATGGGACAGACGAAATGGCCTAGATTATATGAGAAATTCGGCTTCAGGTCGAAATTAAAGCACGATCGTGCGATTTCCGCCTAGAGGTTTTCTCCTAAACTTGCGCGTGGGCAGCCGCCGCCCACGCTGGCATGTCGCTCACAGCGCAGCGCGCACGGCGGCCTCGGCACGCGCCCAGCTGCTTGCCAGGTCCTGCCGCGCGGCGCGCGCATCCGCTTCCTTGCCCTGCGCCGCCAGGGCCTTGCCCAGGCCATGCAGGGCCCAGCCGCTGGCCGGATGGCGGGCCAGGTCGGCGCGGAAGCTTTGCTCGGCCTCGGCATAGCGGCGCGCCCGCAGCTGCATGGCGCCCAGGCGCAGGCGCGGCCCGCTGGCCAGCATGGGTGGCTCGGCGCGGTCCGCGTCCAGCCCGGCTTCCACGGCCTCGGCCTGCAACGCCAGCGCGGCGTCAAACCGCCCTTCCGTGAACGCCAGCTCGGCGGCCAGCTCCTTCGAAGCGCTGCCGGCCAGGCTGCGCAGCATGCGCGCCATATAGTCCTTGCCCGTGTGTTTCGCCACCAGGGCGTCGGCCTGCGGCTGCACGCGCGCCAGCGCGGCCCGGCTGCCTGCAACATCGCCCTTGCGCGCCATGGCGATCCCGCGCGCCGTCTCTCCCAGCACCAGCCCCAGGCCCTTGTCGCCGCTCGGGAGGGGCTCCAGCAGCACGGCATCCCAGCGCTGCAGGTGCAACAAGGTCAACAGGGGCAGGCTGCGCACGTATTCCGCGTATTCATTCGTGCCCCTGGCGCGACCGGCAGCAGCACGCGCAGTCTCCAGCGCCAGTTCGGCGCGCCCTTCCATCAGCGCGCCGTACCACTGGAAATGGCCGTTGTGACCGCGCCAGTCGAAGGCGACGGCAAAGCCCTGGCGCCCAAGGTCGGCAATCAAGGCTTCGTCGGCGGCCATCGCCAGCTGGTTCACGCGCGTGGCGTCGGCATAGCGGCCCACGTGGGCATAGGTGTGCGAAGGCATGTGCAGCAGGTGCGGCGACTTCGGCGCGAGCCGCCCGAGCCGGTCCGCCGCCGCCACCGCGCGCGCCGCCACCGGCACCGCGTCGACGGCGTGGATCATGTAGTGGTTCAGGCCCACGTGGTCAGGGGTGCGTGCCAGCGCCGCTTCGATGCGGTCGGCCACCTCCCCTACCCGGCCGGACGGTTTGCCGGTGGCTTCAATCCACCAGTCGCGCTCGCTGGCCACCAGTTCGGCTTCCGCGTACAGGGTGAGCACGTCCGGGTCGAGCGGGTACTGGTCGGCGATCTCGCGCAGGCGGGCGGCGTAGGCGATATCGAGCGGGTCGGCCGGCTCGCCGCGCCCGCCGGGCGAGCGGCAGACCTCGGCAACGGGCGGCGTCTTTGCACGGGACGATGCGTGGCCGTAGCGCAGCGCCAGCGATTCGACCAGGGCGCGGTCGCGTCCTGATGCGCCATCCAGATTGTCGAGCGCGTGGCCGACGTGGCGGATTGCCTCGGCCAGGTCGCCGCGCTTGGGGTTGTTGATGTTCGGGCCCATCTGCCAGGCCACCGCCCAGGCGCACATGCCGCAGGCCGGGTCTTGCGCCAGCGCGGCCTTGAAGGCGCGGATCGCTTCCGGCCGGTTGAAGGCATAGGCCTGCGCCATGCCCTGCGCGAACAGGCGGCGCGCCGCTTCGTTGGCCCGGGATGGCTGGAAGGTAGTGGCGCCATACCCATCCAGTACCGGTGCCTTGGCGCCCTTGTCCACGGCGGTGGGCGCGACCGTGCAGGCGCCGACGAGCAGCAGTGACAGCGCGATCGTGCCGAAGCGCTTTGCGTAAGGGGATGGGAAGGGTTTGCGCATGAGGGATACCCGTGGCGGATCGATAAAGCGGCTCAGGGCCGGCCGATTATCAATTTTGCCACAGGAGTCGGTGCGGGAAGAAGCTTTTCGGCGCCCGCCTGCCGCCGGGACGGGCGTCGTGGCTCGGCGCCGGATGCGCGTGCGGACAGGGCGTGCGCAGCCCCGGGGAGGTTACTTGCGGCGCATCAGGAAGGTGAACTCGCCGTTTTCGTGGGTATGCGCCAGCAGGGCGTTACCGGTTTGCTTGGCGAAGGCCTGGAAATCGCGGACCGAGCCGGTGTCGGTGGCGACGATGCGCAGTACCTGCCCGCTCTCCATTTCGGCGAGCGCCTTCTTGGCTTTCAGGATCGGCAGCGGACAATTTAGTCCGCGCGCATCCAGGTCTCTCTGGAATTCCATGGTGTCAATTTCGATAATGGTGACGCTCATCGCTTGCCCTACTCTGTGGGTGGTGCCTGGAAGTCGAATACTACTCCAATTTCGGCGGTATGACGCAGCGCACCAAAATAGTCACACATTGTTGCAGGCCCGCAACCGAATGTCAAATCAACCATGCTTGTGCACTTTTTCACAACACTCGGCGCCCGAGTGGCATCAGGATGGTGCGCCATCTGATATATGCGGAGTAGGTAAGCGAATTGCAAGCGAGCGCAACTTTAGCAGACGCTGCTTGATAAGAAACCGAGGATTCGATGAATACGCAGGTCTACTCCACAAAAGAAGAATGCGGACCGCGATTGTAGGAAACCGTTAGCAATACTGCACTGCGCAAGAACAGTGCCGTGCTTGCGCCAGCTCGCGTGCCACGCGGCAGGCGAAAAAAAGCCGCCGGAGGCGGCTTTCATGAACACGTGAAATAAAGAATCAGGCGCGCTCGCCCACCCACCCCGCCACGCCGGCCAGTGCCGCCGCCAGGTTCGATGGGTCGGTACCGCCGGCCTGCGCCATGTCCGGACGGCCGCCGCCCTTGCCGCCGACCTGCTGGGCGACGAAGTTCACCAGCTCGCCGGCCTTGACCTTGCCGGTGGCGTCCTTGGTCACGCCTGCGATCAGGCTGACCTTGCCATCCGCCACGCTGGCCAGCACGATAGCCGCGGTCTGCAGCTTGTCCTTGAGCTTGTCCATGGTCTCGCGCAGCGCGGTGGCGTCGGCGCCATCCATGGTCGCGGCCAGCACCTTGATGCCGTTGACGTCGATGGCCTGGGCCACCAGTTCGTCGCCCTGGCCCGAGGCCAACTTCGACTTCAGTGCGGCCACTTCTTTTTCCAGCGTCTTGACCTGGTCCTGGACCTGGGCGATGCGCGAAGTGAGCTCGTCCGGGCTGGTTTTCAACGCTCCCGCGGCTTCCTGCAGCTTGCGGTTGATCGACTGCACCAGCGCCAGTGCGCCCTCGCCGGTGACGGCCTCGACGCGGCGGATGCCGGCCGCGACGCCGCCTTCCGACACGATCTTGAACAGGCCGATGTCGCCGGTGCGGGTCACGTGCACGCCACCGCACAGCTCTTTCGAGCTGCCGATGTCCAGCACGCGCACGGTGTCGCCGTACTTCTCGCCGAACAGCGCCATCGCGCCATGCTTGACCGCGTCATCAAAACTCATGTTGTGCGAGGCGGTCGCGTGGTTCTCGAGGATCTCGCGGTTGACGATGGTTTCGACTTTCGCGATCTCGTCAAGCGTCAGCGGCGCGCCGTGGCTGAAGTCGAAGCGGGTCTTCTCGGCATCGACCAGCGAGCCTTTCTGCTGCACGTGGCTGCCCAGCACTTCGCGCAGGGCCTTGTGCATCAAGTGGGTCGCCGAGTGGTTGCGGATGGTGCGTGCGCGCTTGACGGTATCGACCTGCGCGTCGACGGTGTCGCCGACTTTGAGCGAACCTTCGCGCAGCACGCCGTGGTGGCCGAATACGTCAGCCTGGATCTTGAGCGTGTCTTCGACTTCGAACACGTTGGCGCCATTGCCGATCACGCCCTGGTCGCCGACCTGGCCGCCCGACTCGGCGTAGAACGGGGTGGTGTCGAGCACCACGATGCCATCCTGGCCGGCCTTGAGTTCCTGGACCGCCACGCCGTCGGCATACAGCGCCAGCACGTGGGTGTTGTGGGCCAGCGATTCATAGCCGACGAACTTGGTCTTCTCGCCTGCATACTCGACCTTGGCGGCCATCTTGAACTTGCCGGCGGCGCGCGCGGTTTTCTTCTGCTGCTCCATCGCCGCGGTGAAGCCTGCTTCATCGAGCGTAATGCCACGTTCGCGGCAGATGTCGGCCGTCAGGTCGAGCGGGAAGCCGTAGGTGTCGTACAGCGTGAAGGCGGTGCCGCCGTCCAGGTTTTTCGCATCCTTGGCCAGCTGGGCTTCCAGGATCTTCATGCCGTTTTCCAGCGTCTCGCCGAAACGCTCTTCCTCGGCCTTGAGCACTTGCGCCACGCGCGCGGCGGCGTCGTGCAGTTCCGGATAGGCGGCGCCCATTTCCAGGTCGAGGTCCGCCACCAGCTTGTGGAAGAAGGGCTTGGTCTGGCCCAGCTTGTGGCCGTGGCGCAGGGCTCGGCGGATGATGCGGCGCAGGACGTAGCCGTGGCCTTCGCTGCTCGGGATGATGCCGTCGACGATCATGAAGGAGGCCGCGCGGATGTGGTCGGCGATGACCTTCAGCGAATTGTTGTTCAAGTCTTCGGCGCCGGTTTCGCGCGCGGCAGCCTTGATCAATGCCTGGAACAGGTCGATCTCGTAGTTGCTGTGCACGTGCTGCAGCACGGCGGCCAGGCGCTCCATGCCCATGCCGGTGTCGATCGACGGCTTCGGCAGCGGGGTGAGCACGCCCGATTCATCGCGGTTGAACTGCATGAACACCAGGTTCCAGATCTCGATGAAGCGGTCGCCATCTTCCTCGCTTGATCCCGGAGGGCCGCCCCAGATGTCGGCGCCGTGGTCGTAGAACACTTCGGTGCACGGGCCGCAAGGGCCGGTATCGGCCATCTGCCAGAAGTTGTCCGACGCATAGCGCGCGCCCTTGTTGTCGCCGATGCGGATGATGCGATCGATAGGCACGCCGATCTCGTTGGCCCAGATGTCGTAGGCTTCGTCGTCCTCGAAATAGACGGTGACGGTGAGCTTCTCTGGCGGCAGCAGGTAGACCTTGGTCAGCAGCTCCCAGCAGTAGTTGATCGCGTCGCGCTTGAAATAGTCGCCGAAGCTGAAGTTACCCAGCATCTCGAAGAAGGTATGGTGGCGCGCGGTATAGCCGACGTTTTCCAGGTCGTTGTGCTTGCCGCCGGCGCGCACGCAGCGCTGCACGGTAGTTGCGCGCGAGTACGGGCGCGTATCCAGGCCCAGGAACACATCCTTGAACTGCACCATTCCGCTGTTGGTCAGCAGCATGGTCGGGTCGTTGCCCGGCACCAGCGGGCTGGAACGGACAATGGCGTGGCCTTTGGACTCGAAGAACTTGAGGAACTTTTCGCGGATTTCAGAGGATTTCATGTCGTATGGGCGTAAGGAGGCAGCATGCTGTATAAAAAATCGATTATAGCGTAGCTGTACACCGGGTTATTGGTGCGGGCGATATTTACGGGTTATGGGGGAAGGACGTGGTGGTGGGTGTGGCGAACCTTCGCTGCGTAGCCGAAACCCTGGAACATCACCGCAACAACGACAGCACCGCCCTTGGCATGCTATTCGCCTGCGCCAGCATCGCCGATGCCGCCTGCTGCAGGATCTGCGTGCGCGTGAGCCCCGCGGCAGTGCCCGCATAGTCCACGCCCTCGATCCGCTCCTTGGCCGCCGCCAGGTTGATGGCATTGGCCTGCATTCCATTGGCAACCATGTCGAGCCGGTTGCTGGCCGCGCCCACGTTCACGCGCTGCTGGTTGACGAATTCCAGCGCCTGGTCCAGGTGCAGCAGCGAGACGGCGGCGTTCTTCAGGTCCAGGTCGGCCAGCCCGAGCGCACTGGCGTTCATCGATGAGAACTGCAGCTCGACCAGGTCGCCCGCGTCGCCGCCGACCTGGACCTGCATCCGGTTCACGCCGGTGGCCCCGCCGAGCTCCGGGTAGGTCACCACGAAGTTCGCCAGCCCGTCCGAGGCGTTGCTGGTGCCGGTGTCCGGCACCACGGTGCGGGCGTTGCGCGCCGTGCTGCCATCGGCATCGAGGCCGCCGATGGCGCCGGTGTCGGCGTTCCACAGATCCATCTTCGTGGAGATGAAGTTCGCGCCGTTGGTCCCGAAATCGCTGAGGAAGGCAGCCGTGCCGGCAATCCGGCCGCCGGTCACCGCGTTCAGGGCCACGCCCAGGTCGGCCGACTGGTTCTGGTCCAGGTACTGCATCACGCCCTTGATGCCGCCCTCCACGCCCAGGTCTTTGAGCTTGTCGTGCATGTAGCGGGTGGCGACATAGCCGCCTTCGTAGGTAAACCCGCCGCCGGCGATGACGCCGACGATACCGGCCGCGGTGGAGCCGCCCGCGATGGCGCCGCGCAGGCGCTCGTCCGCGCCGTGGATCAGTTCAGCCGTGCCTTCGCTGAACCACTGCGGCAAGCCAAAGAAGTTCAGCGAACGCCCCATGATGGCGTGCGCCATCTCGTGCGCGACGATGCGGTCGCTGTAGAACGGCGCGCCGCCGCCATCCGGCGTGGCAGCAGTGCCGAAGTCGGCCATGTCGAGGTTCAGGCTCAGGTTGTTGAACTTGCCGTCGCCTCCAACGGTGCCGGACACCGAGGCCAGCACGCCGGCGCCCCCATCGCCCCCCTCGAGGTTGACCGTGATCCTGGCCCCGTCCGCGCTCAGCCCATAGTATTTCTTGATCATGTCCTCTGCCGAACTCAGCCAGCCGGTCTTCAGGCCGTCGAGCACCACCCGCTTGCGCTCGTCGCCGCCGATGCTGGTGCGTTCCTGCGCGAAGATGGCGTTGCCGTTGAACTGGGTCTGCCCGCCCACCTCGTTGATCTGGTGGAGCAGCTGCACCGCCTCGTGCTGCAAGGCGGCGCGGTCCTTGTCCGTATACGCGCCGTTGCCGGAGGCTACCGCCAGCTCGCGCAGGCGCTGCAGGTTCTCGACCACGTTCGCCATGGCGCCATCGGCCACCTGCAGCATGGAGGTGCCGTCGCTGATGTTGCGCGCCGCCTGGCTCATCCCGCGCTGGGTTGCCGTCATGCGCGCGGCAATCGCCTGCCCGGCTGCATCGTCCGCGGCACTGTTGATACGCGAGCCGGAGCTCAGGCGAGCGATGAGCTTCTCCTGGCTTGCGGCGTGCAGCGTAAGCGCACGCTGCGTATTGAGCGATTGGACGTTGGTGTTGATCGATAATGACATGGTGGCCTTGGCCCGGAGGGCGGTCGCCCGTCATTAACGACAACTGGTCAGTCTACTTGAGGCCCGGCTTGCTTATTTTTTTGCAAATACCCTCGATCCAGGCCTAAGCCCGGCTGCCGAATTCCGGCCCGATCAGGTCGACCCGGTCGGTGCAGAAGGCCTCGACGCCCCACGCCAGCAATTCGCCGGCCCGGACCGGATCGTTGACCGTGTAGCAGAACAGGCCGAAACCGGCGTCGCGCACGGCCTTGGCCAGTTCCGGCGTCAGGTGCTTGTGGTTGGTATGGATGGCGACCGCACCGACCGAGCGCGCCAGCGGCTCCCAGCCCGGCGGCAGCTCGCTCATCAGGCAGGCGCGCGGCAGGTCCGGGGCGGCCTGCTGCGCCGCTTCCAGCGCGGCCAGGCTGAACGAGGACAGCAAGGGCGAGCGCGCCAGGTCGCCGGCCGCGATCTCGCCCGCGAACATGTCGCGGGCGATGCGCGCCACCGCGTCGCCGGTCTCGGCATCGAAGCCGCGCGCCGGCTTGATCTCGATGTTCATCCAGACGCCCTGCTTCTTGCAATAGCGGGCGAAGTCGGTGAACAGGGGCACCGGCTCGCCGCGGTAGTCGGGGCCGAACCAGCTGCCGGCATCCATCCGCGCCAGCTCGGCCGCGTCATAGTCGAACACGTGACCGGCGCCGGTGACCGTGCGGCCGAGGTAGGGATCGTGCATCACCACCGGCACGCCGTCGCGCGCCAGCATGACGTCGAATTCCACCGCCCGGAACCCATAGTCCATGCCGCGCCGCAAGCCGGCGAAGGTGTTCTCGGGGGCAAGCGTGCCGCCGCCGCGATGGGACAGGATCCGGGGGTAAGGCCACATGCTGCACTCCTGCCGAAGGATTTCAGGTGACTGCGCCAGGAAGCTTACCCCGGCGAACGGTTGGATGTCTACATGGAAAGGAAGCACGCCTTTAGGGTGGCCACCGTTGAATACCGAACAGAGGAAGGCAGAGCATCGCGTCTACTCTCAACATTCACCCATGTAAAAGCAGGAGAACGAGATGGCATTTGATCTAGGCACCCTACTGACGCAATACCTGGGCGGCGCTGCCGGCGCTAACCAGAACCAGGCAGCAGACGATTTCGACCGCGTGGCACAGAACGCGCCGCGCGAGGCGCTGGCGCAGGGCGTGACCGGAGCGCTGCGCTCCGACCAGACCCCGCCCTTCCCGCAGATGGTCAGCCAGATGTTTGGCCAGAGCAACCCGAACCAGCGTGCCGGCATGCTCAACCAGCTGCTCTCCACGCTCGGCCCGGGCGTGCTTGCTTCGCTGGGCGGCGGCGCCCTCGGCAAGCTGTTCGGCGGCCGTACCCCGACGCAGGTCACGCCCGAGCAGGCCGAGCAGGTCTCTCCGGAAGACGTGCGCGAGCTGGCTGAAAAGGCCGAGCAGCAAAACCCGAGCATCGTCGACCGCATGGGCGACTTCTATGCCGACAACCCGACCCTGGTCAAGGCCATCGGCGGCGCCGCACTGGCCATCGCCCTGGGCCACATGGCACAGAACATGCGCCGCTAATCGCTTCACCCTTCCATCAACCACAACCAACGAGGACCACTATGGGCATCCTGAGCAATATCTTCAGCAAGATCTTCCCGAAGTCGCACGCCGCCAACAAGGGCCCGGCCGCGCCGGCCCCGAGCGCACCGCAGGCCCAGCCGCAAGCGCAGCAGCCGGCTCCCGCCCCTGCCCCGGCCGCCATGGACCAGGTGGACGTCGAGGCAATCCTGAGCGCCAAGCAGCAGGCCTCGGGCGAGCAGCTGAACTGGCGCAGCTCGATCGTCGACCTGCTCAAGCTGCTCGACCTGGACAGCAGCCTGCAGGCGCGCAAGGAACTGGCCGCCGAACTGCACTACAGCGGCGACACCAGCGACTCGGCTTCGATGAACATCTGGCTGCACAAGCAGGTCATGAACAAGCTCGCGGCCAATGGCGGCAAGGTGCCGGCCGATCTGCGTGACTAAGCTGCGCAAGCTTGCGCGCTAGGTCCTGAACTGGCCGGCTGATCTCAGTCGGCCAGTGTCGTATTGGCCGCCGTACCGCAGGCGAAACAAAAGCGTGCAAAGGCATTCTTGCGGGTCGTGCAGCAGGCGCATCGGTCGAACAGGCCGATGCCGCAGTGCGGGCAGAAATCGAGCTTGGCGTCCTTCAGGTCGGCCTGGCGCTCGCAACCCGGGCAGACGCCCTTGCCAAGGCGGGCCATGGCAGCATCGTAGCGCAGGCCCTGGCGGCGCTGCGCGTCGGGCAACGCCTCGGTTTCCTTCTGGCGCGCGAGGTAGCGCTGCAGCGAAATGATCGCATAGCGTCCCACCAAAACGGTGATGGCGATGCCGACCAGGTAGCGCACATAGCCGCCATAGCTCGGAAGGTAGGGCACGAGTTCGAAGAAGAAGGTGAACAGGGCGAAGATGATGAAGCCCCAGACAAACGGCCAATAGGTTCCCTTGCGCTTGCGAACGAACAGCCAGCCGGCCAGCACCAGCAAGGGCAGCGTCAGGGCCAGGCGGTACAGGAAGACGCGCAATTCCTTGGCGATGGAGGCGTCGACGAAGGCCTGGCGCGCCGGCGTGTCGATTTTCTCCCAGCGCGCCTGTACACCCTGCAGGATATGATCTGCGTCAAGGGAAGCTTGCTGCTGGGCTTGCACGACCGCCAGGGCTGCGCGCTCCTGCGCTTCAAGCTTGTCGAGCGCCCGTGTGCGCTCGATCAACTCCGGATCCTGGCTGGGTTGCGCCGTGGCGCGCCGGGTAGCCAGCCAGTTATCGAAGGTGTCGCGTGCCGAACGGGTATTCGAGCGCGCCACCTCGTACTTTTGCTGTGCCTGTTCCAGGGCAAGCTGGGCGGCTTCGCGCCGCTCCTTCGCCGCCCCCTCCTCGGCCCGCACCGCGGCGACCTGCACAGGGTCCATGAATTGCTCGACCGAGAGCTCCGCTTCGACATCCCACAGGTTGCCGACGAGATTGCTGCCGAGTCCGATCAGGAAGGCGGCGAACGCGAACGCCACCAGCCATAGCGCGCGTTGCAGCCATTTTTCGGTAAGACGCAGGCCTTTGCTCATGGAGATGCTCCCCAATGACGATAAAGGCTGCAGATTGCCATTGGTGGACATTGCGGGCCAGCTTGAAACGCAAGGGGGATGCGTTGCGGTACCCGAGGTAGCGAGGGCCGATACTATTGGCTTGGCCGCACTTCCTAGGGTGGACAGTTTCCTGCCCACCCTACGGTTCAGTGGTCATTCATACGGTTCAACGCTTATCAACGGTAGCAGGGCTAATCAAAAGTACGACAAGCCCAGCGCCTTGCGCACCTCATCCGTCGTCGCCGCCGCCACTTCGCGTGCCCGCATCGTGCCTTCCTTCAAAATCTGCATCACTTGCCCGCGGTCCTTCGCGAACTCCTCGCGGCGCGCGCGAATCGGGGCCAGCATCTCCTGCAAAATGCCCTCCAGACGCTTCTTGACGATACTGTCGCCCAGTCCGCCGCGCTGGTAATGCGCCTTCATCTCGGCCAGGCCTTCCTTGTCGGTATCGAAGGCATCCAGGTAGATGAAGGCCACGTTGCCCTCGATGTGGCCGGGGTCGGATACTTTCAGGTGCAGCGGATCGGTATAGACCTGCTTGACCGCGGCGCGGATCTCGTCGGCGCTGGCGCCCAGGTTGATGGTGTTGCCTAGCGATTTGCTCATCTTGGCGCGGCCGTCGATGCCCGGCAGGCGGCCCACTTCCGGCACGATCGCCTTGCATTCAACCAGGATCTCCTGGCCGACATTGCGGTTGAACTTGCGCACGATTTCGTTGCACTGCTCGATCATCGGGATCTGGTCGTCGCCGACCGGCACCACGGTGGCCTTGAAGGCGGTGATGTCGGCCGCCTGGCTGGCCGGATAGGTGAGGAAACCGGCCGGGATGTCGCGCTCGAAACCGCGCAGGACGATCTCGGCCTTGACCGTCGGATTGCGCTCCAGGCGCGCCACGGTGACCAGGTTCAGGTAGTAGAAGGTGAGCTCGGTGAGCTCCGGAATCTGCGACTGGATCAGGATGGTGGTACGGGCCGGATCGATGCCGCAGGCGAGGTAATCGAGCGCCACCTCGACAACATTCCGGTGTACCTTACCAATGTCATCCATGTTGTCGGTCAGCGCCTGGGCGTCTGCCAGCATCACGAACTGGCGGTAGGTGTCCTGGTAAGCGACACGGTTGCGCAGGCTGCCCACGAAGTGGCCGAGGTGCAGCGGGCCGGTAGGCCGGTCGCCGGTCAGGATGACAGGCGTAGAAGCGGAGGGGTTTTGCGAGCTCATCGTGTTCCTTTGGCTTTGTTCTTTAATAAGCCCCGATCGTCCTGCGCAAAAAATAAAACGCCACCCGGATCGAGGCGGCGTTACTTGAAATGCACATCATTCCCGTGGCCGCGCGCTGTCAGCGGCGCCACCAGGTCGGAAGAAATTGATGTGCTTTCGGAAAATTCATGGACTGCATGGTTGCAGGTTGACGCTCTGCTGTCAACCGCTTCCGGTTCGTGAACCGGCAGGCGCGGCTCCCCCTCTTGCATTTTTTACCCGGGATGCCCACCTGCAGTTTTTTTGTTGCAATAATATTAATAATTGGTGAAATTGATGAATAAGAAAGAGAGCACGAACAGCCAAGCCCGCCCCCTGGAACTCTGGGGCGGCCTCGAATGTACGGTCAACCGCGTGCGCGACGAATATTTCAGCCAGTTAGACCGCAACGGCCATGCCGGGCGCGCCTGCGATATCGAACGCTTCGCGTCCACCGGCATCAAGGCCATCCGCTATCCCGTGCTATGGGAGCGTACCGCACCAGAGGGGCTCGCCAAGGCCGACTGGAGCTGGCCCGACGAGCGCCTGCCGGCGCTGCGCGAGGCCGGCGTCAACCCGATCGTCGGCCTGGTGCACCACGGCAGCGGCCCGCGCCACACCAGCCTGGTCGACCCGGCCTTCGCCGACCAACTGGCCGAATACGCCGGCGCCGTGGCAGCGCGCTATCCCTGGGTCGAGCTCTACACCCCGGTCAACGAGCCCTGCACCACCGCCCGCTTCGCCGGCCTGTACGGCGTCTGGTACCCGCATGGCCGCGATGACCGCAGCTTCATCGAAGCGCTGCTGGTCCAGTGCCGTGCGGTCGTGCTGTCGATGCGCGCGATCCGCGCCGTCAATCCGAACGCCAGGCTGGTGCAAACCGACGACCTCGGCAAGACCTACGGCACCCCGGAAATGGCCGAGGTTGCCGAGTTCTACAACGAGCGCCGCTGGCTGGCCTGGGACCTGCTGTGCGGCATGGTCGGGCCCGGGCATCCCCTCTGGCGCTACCTGCTCAAGACCGGCATCGACGCGTCCGCATTCCTCTGGTTTTGCGAGAACCCCTGCCCGCCCGACATCATCGGCGTCAATTACTACGTCACCTCCGAGCGCTGGCTCGACCACCGTCCCGAGCGCTTCCCCGCACACCACCGCGGCGTGGCCGACGGCATCCCCTGCGCCGACATCGAAGCCTCGCGCGTGCTGGCCACGCCCACGCCGGGCATCGCCCCGCTGCTGCAAGAGGTCTGGGACCGCTACCGCATTCCCCTGGCGATCACCGAAGCCCACATCGACGCCAACCGCGAAGACCAGCTGCGCTGGCTGCTCGAGATCTGGGAAGCGGCCCAGCAGTCGCAGCAGAACGGCGTGGATGTGCGCGCCGTCACCGTCTGGTCGCTGCTCGGCTCCTTCGACTGGAACAGCCTGGTCACGCAGAACAAGGGCTATTACGAGCCGGGCCCCTTCGACGTGCGCTCGCCGCTGCCGCGCCCGACCGCGCTCGCAAAAATGATGCACGAGATCTCGTCGGGCCAGCCGCTGTCGCACCCGGTGCTGCGCGGCCAGGGCTGGTGGCGCCGCCCGGGGCGCTTCCTGTGTCATCCGCCGGTGGCCACCCCGAGCGCTCTCACCTCGATTTCCGCCGACGGCCACCGCCTGGTAGGAACGGGCGCTGCACCGATCCTGGTCCTGGGCGCCACCGGCACCCTCGGCCGCGCCTTTGCCCGCGTCTGCCGCAAGCGCAACATCGCCTTCCGCCTGCTCTCGCGCAAGGAGATGGATATCGCCGATAGCGATTCGGTCGAGCGCGCACTGGCGCACTACCAGCCCTGGGCCGTCATCAATACCGCCGGCTATGTGCGCGTGGACGATGCCGAGAACGATGCAGAACGCTGCTTCCGCGAAAACACCGCCGGCCCGGCCATCCTTGCCGCCGCCTGCGCCCGCCACGGCGTGCACCTGACCAGCTTCTCAAGCGACCTGGTGTTCGACGGCCTCCAGGACCGCCCCTATGTCGAATCCGACCCGGTCGCCCCGCTGGGCGTCTATGGCCGCAGCAAGGCCGAAGCGGAAAGCGCGGTGCTCGACAAGCATCCCGGCGCGCTGATGGTCCGCACCAGCGCCTTCTTTGGCCCCTGGGACCAGCACAACTTCGTCACCCTGGCGCTGAACGCGCTCGAGCGCGGCGAATGCTTCACCGCCTCGAACGACCTGACCATCACGCCCACCTACGTGCCTGACCTGGTGCACGCCTGCCTGGACCTGGCGATCGACCGCGAAGCCGGGATCTGGCACTTGTCCAATGGCGGCGCGCTGAGCTGGGCCGACCTGGCGTTGAAGGCTGCCGAACGCGCGGGCGTGGATGCCAGCCGGCTGGAAGCGCGTTCGATCGCGTTCACGGCAGCGCGCCCTGTCTATTGCGCATTGACGAGCGAGCGCGGCATCCTGCTGCCCCGCCTGGACCAGGCCCTCGACCGCTACCTGGAGTTGCGCAACGTGGACGATCCGGAGATCGAAGAGCTGCAACTCACCGCCGAAAGCCGCCAGCCGATGGCCAGCGGGCACCGGCAGCAGGAAGAGACGCCGCCGGAGGCAGTGCAGGCGGGGAATTGCTGATGGTGCGCCTGCTCATGTAAGTTCAACCTGGGTCCCGCCTTCGCGCGCCTTCGCGGGGACCCAATTTCGCAGCACACCCACTACCGTCACAGCCCCGCTCCACTCCCACACGCTACAATCGCCGCACCCTCCACTCCCCGGCCCACCCACCGTGCAAGAGCAACACGCCTTCCCCTTCCTGCGCGAGATCCTGCTCTTCCTGGTTCTCTCGGGCATCCTGATACCCCTGCTCCAGCGCCTGCGCATCAACCAGGTGGTCGGCTTCCTGGCCGTCGGCACCCTGGTCGGCCCCTTTGGCCTCGGCCTGCTCGCGGGCGACATCCCGTGGCTGGCCTTCCTCACCTTCCCGCGCGGCGAAGGCATCTCGATGCTGGCCGAGATCGGCGTGCTGTTCCTGATGTTCATGATCGGCCTCGAACTCTCCGCCGCCCGCCTCTGGGCCATGCGGCGCTGGGTATTCGGCGCCGGCACCGCACAGGTAGCAGTCAGCGCGGTCCTGATCGGGGGCGCCCTGCTCCTGTCCGGCCAGCTCGACACCCAGGCCGCCATCATCATCGGCCTGCTGCTCTCGCTGTCCTCCACCGCGGTCGTCATGCAGCTGCTGGCCCAGCAGCAGGCGACCGGCACGCCGCTCGGCCAGGCCACCTTCGCCATGCTGATGCTGCAGGACCTGGCCGTGGTGCCGATCCTGCTGCTGATCGGCGCCCTGGGCCACGGCGGCGGCGACGGCGTCGCCATGCTGGCGTTCACGACGCTGGCGAAAGCGGCGGCCGCCATCGCCCTGATCTACCTGGTGGGCGGGCGCGTCGTCCACAAGCTGTTCCGCTCCTTTGCCGAGCACCGCCAGCCGGATGTCTTCATGGCGCTGATCCTGCTCAGCACCTTCGGCATCGCGGGCTTGTCCGCCGCGGCCGGCCTGTCGATGGCGCTGGGCGCGATGATCGCAGGCCTGCTGCTGGCCGAGACCGAGTTCAAGCACGAAGTCGAACTGATGGTCGAACCCTTCAAGGGCCTGCTCATGGGCCTGTTCTTCATGACGGTCGGGATGAGCATCGACACCCGCCAGGTGCTCGAGGCGCCGCTACTGCTGGCGGCCTGCGTGGCCGGCCTGGTGCTGCTCAAGGCAGTGGTGGTCGCGGTGCTGCTGCGGATCGGCGGCTTGAGCTGGGGCCGCGCGGTCGAGGGCGGCCTGCTGCTGGGCCAGGGCGGCGAGTTCGCCTTTGTCGCGGTGGGCTATGCGGTGACATCACAGGTGCTCGATCCCGTGCTGGGCGCGCGCGTCATGCTGGTGGTGGGCCTTACCCTGTTCATCACGCCGATGCTGGCGCGCCTGGGCCGCGCGATCGGCGATCGCAGCGACGCCTCCGGGCACGAACTGGCGGCCAGCCAGGACGAGCACCAGCTGGCATCGGCACGCGGCCGCATCATCATCGCCGGCTTCGGGCGCGTGGGCCAGCAACTGGCCAAGCTGCTGGGCGAGCAGAGCATCCCCTTCGTCGCTTTCGAATGCGACGCCAAGCTGGTATCGAGCCTGCATGCCCAAGGCAAGCCGGTCTACTTCGGCAACGCCTCGCGCCCCGAACTGCTGCGCCGCGTACATGCCGACGAGGCGCCGGCCATCGTGTTGACCATGGACCATCCAGCTTCCGCGATGCAGGCCGTGCGCGGCATCCGGCGCGAATTCCCGCACGTGCCCCTGTTCGTGCGCTCGCGCGACGAGAAGCATGCGCGGGCGCTGCGCCTGGCCGGCGCCAGCGTGGTGGTGCCGGAAACGCTGGAAGCGAGCCTGCAGCTGTCGGCCTTCGTGCTGGAGGCGATGGGACTGGACGAGCGCCTGGTGGACGGCATCGTCGACCACGAACGCGACCTGTTCAGCGCGAAGCTGCTGGAGCCAGAACGGCCAGCTTGAGGGCTTACAGGCTGCGCTCGATGGCCACGCGCAGCGTCGTGTAGCCTTCCCCTACGGCGTCGCGCCGCGTGGCGCCATCAAGGCCGCGATAGCGCGTGCCGGTGACCAGCGTCCTGCCCAGCGCATTCGCGGCGCTTAGCCGCAGGCGCCAGTCGGCGCCCAGCTTGCGCGTCCAGTACAGATCTGCCAGCGCGCGTGCGCCGCGGTAGTCCAGCACGCCGGAAGCGGTGCGGGCGCTGGCGCTGCCCTGGTAGGCAAGGTTGGCGCCGAGCGCCCAGCCGCTGCTGCCGCTACTGTTACCCGAGCGGTAATCCAGGCCCGCATTCGCCGTCAGCGGCACCTGCGTGGCCAGGCGATTGTCCGGGCCAGGTACGCGCTCCAGGCGCGACCAGTTGCGGTTTGCATTGAAACGAAGGTCGATCTTCACCCCGCCGACCTCCAGCGGCGTGCGCAGGTCGAACTCGATTCCCGCCACCGCGGCCCGGCCATCGTTGACGGGCCGCGCGACCCAGCTGGCGCCATCCTGGTACAGCTGGGTCGCGATCACGTCGGTCACGCGGCGCAGGTAAGCCGAGAGCGTGGCCACGCCCTCCTTGCGAAAGCTCTGTTCATAGGCCAGGTCCAGGCCCCAGCTCAGTTCCGGCCGCAGGGCCGGGTTGCCTTCGACGTCGGGATTGACGGCGCTGTTGTCGTTGTTGATGGTGTAGCGCCGCGGCACCAGGTCGCGTGTCGGCGGGGCCTTGTAGGTGCGCGCCAGCGCGGCGCGCAGCTGCTGCCGGTCCGGCAGCTTCCACAGCAGCTGCGCGACCGGGCTGGCGACCCGGCTGCTGCCCTGCATCTCGTCCATGTCGCGCCCCACCGTCGCCGTGCGCAGGCCTTCCCAACGGATGCCGAGGTAAGCCTGCAGGTTGGCGGCGATGTCCCATTCGTCCTGCGCGAACATGGCCAGCCGGTCGACCGTCGCCGTATAGTCCTGCAGGCGCAGCGCCGGCGCCGCGCCCTCGATCCCGGCATCGCGCTGGTTGCGGAATTCGTCGCGCGTGGTGCGGCCGGCATCCCAGCCCAGGCCCAGGCTGTGCGCCGCGCCCAGCGGCAGCAGGTATTTGCCGCTCACGCCAAACGTGCGTTCGCCTATGCCGGCATCCACCTTGCGCACCAGGCCCGGCCGCCCATCGGCACGCAGACCGCGAAACACGTAGTCCGAGCGTCGGCGATTCACATCGAACAGGCCCTTGACGGTGAGCTTGCCCGCGCCCGGAACGCGGTGCGACCACGCCAGGTCGCTGCGCAGGCTGCGATTGCGGGCGGCGAATGCGGCCTCGTTGTCCGGATACAGGGTAGTGTCGCCGAACAGCGCGCTTTCGATCGTCGTATTCGCGCTGCGCGTGCGTGCCGCCCCGGCCAGGGTTTGCCAGGCCAGGGTATCGCCATCGGCGAATTCCCAGTTCAGCCGCGGCGCCAGGTTGAAGCGGTCGGTCTCGGCCCTGCCGCGGTATTCGGCGCGCCGTACTGCGAGGGGCGTGCCGTCGGCGGCGTCGACAAAGGAATCGGTGCGCACGGTGTCGACCACTGCCGCGCGGTCCAGCGCCGCATTCACCGACCAGGCCAGCGGCCCGCTGCGCCCGTTGAACTGGGTGGATGCCGATGGACTCCAGGCGCCGTGCTGGTAGCCAAGCACCGCCTTGTCCTCGCGGCGCAGGTTCCTGGCGCGCTTGCGCAGGATGATGTTGATGCTGCCGGCCACCGCCTGCATGCTTTGGTCGGCGCTTGCGCTGCGCGAAATCTCGATGCGTTCGACCAGTTCCGGCGACAGCGCATCGATGCTGAAGCCCTGGGGCGCCGCCTGGCCGTCGATCAGGATTTGCGTGTAGCCGGCGCCGAGTCCGCGCATCCGGACTTCGCCGCCCACCAGCGTCACGCCGGGCTGGCGCTTCAGCACTTCGCCCAGGTTGCTGTCGCCATAGCGCGCGATATCGTCGCGGCCGACGACGAAGCGGGCCACGCCGGCATCGCGTCGTTGGGTATCGGCACCGGGTGCGGTGACCTCGACCCGGTGAGGCACGGCCTCCTGGGCGGCGGCGCGGAAAGAAAGGGTAAACAGCAGGGATAGCGCAGGCAGCCGCATGACGAGGACCGGGAAAGTAGAAGGAGGCCGGATTCTAGCTGCCCGCACCAGGGGCGGCAGCGCGGTGTGACGAAATGCCGCCTTCCTGTGACGAGCGCCGGGGCCGGCCCCGTTTTTTACCAGGTACGCGCTGCTATACTCGCCGCATCATGAAAGACCAGTCTCCCCGCACCGCAACGGCCCATACGGTCGCCCGCATCGTCCTTACCCATATCGCATTCTGGACCCTGCTCTGCGCTGCCGGCGCGCTGGGCTCGTACATCGACAAGATCCATCTCGGCCGTCCCGATGCCTATGGCACGATCCTGCTGCGCTGGTGGGCCGACCACGTTCCCGTGATGGCATTGGGCTGCGCCCTGAGCCTGGCCCTGCTGCGCCGGCCCGCGCTGTTCACCGGCTACCGCACCACGCTGGGCATCTACGCCGGCGTGCTGCTGCTGTTCCTGCCGCTCGAGTGGTTCTACGTCGCCTGCTGCGACATCGTCCAGCGCGGTGGCCAGCTTTCCCTGGAAGCGGCGTGGCGCGAGCTGGCCGGCATGAGCCGCCTGACCTGGTTCACCGAAGGTGCGTGGACTACCGGCACCTTCGTGGCGATGGTCGCCATCGGGAACTGGCGCGAGGCGCGCGAGCGCAGCGACGCCTTCCAGCGCGCCCAGACCGAAAACCTGAACCTGCACCTGGCGCTCGAGCAGCAGCGCATGCTGGCCCTGCGCGCCCAGTTGGAGCCCCACTTCATCTTCAATGCACTGAACGCCATCAGCGCCCTGGTGCGCGGCGGCGACAAGCACGATGCGCTGGGCGGCATCGGGCGCCTGAGCGACCTGCTGCGCTACGCGCTGGCCGCCACCCAGCGCGAGAGCGCCACGGTCGCCGACGAGCTGCAATTCGTGCGCGACTATCTCGCGCTGCAGCGCCTGCGCTATGGCGAGCGCCTGCAGATCCATATCGAAGGCGACGACGACGGCATCCGCGCCGAAACCTGCCCGCCGCTGATGCTGCAGCCACTGATCGAAAACGCGCTGCGCCATGACCTCGATTGCCACGACGGCCCCGGCGACATCCGCCTGGCCTTCCGCCGCAGCAACGACGCCCTCCTGATCACGGTATCGAACCGCATCAGCGATGCCGCCTCGCCCAATCCCGGCACCGGCCTTGGCCTGAGCAACACCCGCGCACGCCTGGCACTGAGCCACGAAGGCGCCACGCTACGCGCCGGACGCGTGGACGAGCGCTTCCTGGCCGAGATCCGGCTGCCTGTACCGGCCGAAGAAATCGCATGAACCTGGTCCGCTACGCCATCGTCGACGACGAGTGGCCGGGCCGCGCCAACCTGCGCCTGGCCATGGACGCCCACCCGGGCTGGCGCCTGGTGGCCGAATGCGACGGCGCCGACGCCGCGCGCTCGGCGCTCGCTGCCCAGGCGATCGACCTGCTGTTCCTCGATGTGCAAATGCCGCGCGAGTCGGGCCTGGCGCTGGCGCGCGAACTGGGCCGCATGGCCGAGCCGCCGCTGGTGGTCTTCGTGACCGCCCACAGCGTGCACGCGGTGGAAGCCTTCGAGGTCCATGCGCTGGACTACCTGCTCAAGCCGGTGGACGATGCGCGCCTGGCCCAGGCGGTCGAACGCGCCGCCGCCATGCTGGCCCAGCGCCAGCGCGGCGCCTATGCTGCCGCCCTGCGCGACTTCGCCGAGCCGACGGCCTATCCCGACCACCTCAACGTGCGCTCGGTCGGCCGCATCGACCAGGTGCGCATCGACGACATCGAATGGATCGGCGCGGCCGGCAACTACGTCGGCCTGCATGTGGGCGGGCGCGAGCTGCTGCACCGGGTGCCGCTCAGCCGGCTGGAGGCCATGCTGCGGCCGGAAGCCTTCCTGCGCGTGCACCGCAGCGCCATCGTCCGGCGCAGCCAGGTCGCCGGGCTGGCCACGATCGGCGACGGCAACTACCTGCTGCGCCTGCGCTGCGGCGCGCTAGTCCCGGTCAGCGAGC
The DNA here is from genome assembly GCF_059685855.1 of Telluria sp. ZB4P37. Taxonomy (NCBI): domain Bacteria; kingdom Pseudomonadati; phylum Pseudomonadota; class Betaproteobacteria; order Burkholderiales; family Oxalobacteraceae; genus Telluria; species Telluria sp. ZB4P37. Next base: position 138,659 of record NZ_JCASID010000009.1, on the reverse strand, counting down.
GCTACGTCGACGGCGTGCGCGCGCAACTTGGCGGCCGCACCACGGCATGATCATCGGGCCCGGGCCAGCGCGCGCCCGGCCGCCTGGCATCCCCACCATGCCGCTTCCTCGAATACCGACAGCCCGGACAAATCCGCATGCGCGAACAGGATCGGGCCATCGGCCTCGCGCAGCGCTGCCATGCCGGGGTTCGATCGGAACCCCGGCTGCGGCACCGCCATTGCATGCGCCCGCAGCGTGATATCCACCCGCGTCGGGCAGGCCAGCTCGACGTGATCGCCGCCGCGCTCAAGCCGGGCTCGCGGCGGGTAGAGACCATCGCGCGCGGACAGCTATAATCCGCGCTGGTCCCCTAATCCAGCAGGAACAAGATGACGCACTCTCCCTCCGCGGCGCGGCCGTTGGCGCTCGGCCACATCCGCGTACTCGACCTGTCGCGCGTGCTCGCCGGCCCCTGGTGCTCGCAGAACCTGGCCGACCTCGGCGCCGACGTGATCAAGATCGAACGTCCCGGCAACGGCGACGACACGCGCGCCTGGGGCCCGCCGTATGCGAAAGACGAAGAAGGCCGCGATACCAGCGAAGCCGCCTACTACCTGTCGGCCAACCGCGGCAAGCGCTCGGTGACGGTGGACATCGCCAGCCCGGAGGGCCAGGCCCTGCTGCGCGAGCTGGTGCGCCATTGCGACGTGGTGCTGGAAAACTTCAAGGTCGGGCACCTGAAACGCTACGGCCTCGATTACGACAGCCTGGCAGCCATCAAGCCCGACCTGGTCTACTGCTCGATCACCGGCTTCGGCCAGGACGGCCCCTATGCGCACCGCGCCGGCTACGACTTCCTGATCCAGGGCATGGGCGGCCTGATGTCGGTGACGGGCGAGCGCGACGACCTGCCCGGCGGCGGTCCGCAAAAAGCGGGCGTTGCCCTGACCGACCTGATGACCGGCATGTACGCGACGGTCGCCGTGCTGGCCGCGCTGACCCACCGCGACCGCAGCGGCCAGGGCCAGCACATCGACATGGCCTTGCTGGATACCCAGGTGGCGATGCTGGCCAACATGGGCAGCAATTACCTCAACAGCGGCAAGCCGCCCAAACGCTGGGGCAATGCGCATGCCAACATCGTGCCCTACCAGACCTTCGCCTGCGCGGACGGCCACATCATTGTCGCCACCGGCAACGATGGCCAGTACCAGAAGTTCGTCGAGGCCGGCGGCCGGCCGGAACTGGCCAGCGATCCACGCTTCGCCATCAACCCGCTGCGCGTGCAGAACCGTGACCTCTTGGTGCCGATGCTGGCGGAGATGGTCAAGGAGCGTGGCCGCGACGAATGGATCGACTTGCTGGAATCGGTTGGCGTGCCCTGCGGGCCAATCAACGACATCGGCGACGTGTTCGCCAACCCGCAGGTGAAGGCGCGCAAGGTCGCCTTCGAGTTGCCGCACCCGACCGCAGGCAAGGTGAAACTGGTGCGCAACCCGATCAGGATGTCGGCCACGCCCGCCACCAGCGACAAGGCGCCGCCCCTGCTGGGCCAGCACACCGACGAGGTGTTGGGCGGTGTGCTGGGCCTGGGCGAGGCGGAGATTGCCGCATTGCGCGGCAAGGGGATCGTGTAAGGATCAGTGCAGCTGGTGCTTCAGGTCCGACAGCACATCATGCACCCGCGTCACCACCGAGGCCACCTGGGGCGAAGGCTGTGAGCTGCGCACCATGCGCTTGGCATCGTCGCCCATCTCTTCCAGGCGGTCGATGCATTCGATGATGCGGGTCTGGTCGTTCGAGCGCATCACGCGTTCCGCGGCCGGCATTTCATGGGCGATCTTCTGGATGCAATCGCGGATATCGTCGGGCGCGCCCTGATCGTTCCGGGTCACTTCTTCGGCCTGGTTGATGGTCTGCTGGATCTGGCTGAAGCGTTGTTGAATTTCGGCAGGTTGTAGCATGTTGACCTCCTGAAAGTGGTGCGGCAATACCGCAGGATTTAATCACTTTAGACCTCTGCGCGGCGATTTCAAGCAAGCATTTCAGCAGTGCGCGCTTCAACGATGGGTCAGCGATCGTTGATGTTTCAAGCGGTAAAGCAGCCTCGGGATAGATACCGGTCAAACAGCAGGGGCAGGAAATTCGCGCATGCCTGAGGCGTCAGGCGTTGTCAGAAGCGACGGATCACTACAATTCCGGAGTTGACGATTCGCCCACCCACTTCCCGAGACGCCATGACTGTCCCCGCTTGCGCGCTGCGCCATGTGATACCGCGATGCTTCCTCGATGCGCTCTACCGCTGCCTGCTTGCTGCATGCACCGTTCTCCTGCCCGGCGCCTTTCTACCCGCGCGTGCGGCCAACTCCACCGAAGTCGTGAACGTCATCCTGACTTCGCGCTTCCTGGAACAGGAACGCTGCGACAAGCTCGGCCTGGTCAGCATCGGGCTGCTGCAAGGCCTGCACCGCGGCGTCGGTGTCAACAAGCGCCCCGAACTCTCGGCGCATCAAGTGCGCGAGATCGCCACCCGCTATGTCGAGATCAACGAGCATCTGTGCGAGGCGATCACGCCCCTGTTTGCCGAACACGAGGCCTGGTCGCACAACTACGACAAATATGCGCGCTCCAACTTGTCGAATAGCGCCTGGGACGAATTCCTGGCCGACGAACGCGCAGTGAAATGGGCGGGAATCAGCGCCCGCTTCCGGACCGAACTGATCATGCTCAACAACGCGATCGACCTCGTGCTGGCCTTGCGTCCCGATGCCTTCAATCCGGACTCGAAGCAGATGCGCGGCCTGCTGTTGCGGGAAAAGCGCAAGCTGCTCGACGACATACGCCGGGTGTCGCTGACCGATGACGAAGCCAAGGTCAGGCTGATGCTGGCGACCTCGCACGACCAGCCGATGTTCCGCGACATGTTGCCGGCGCGCTTCAACCTGGAGAGCCTGGCCGCGATCGAAGCGAAGACGCGCGAGATCGGCCTGCAGTTGGTCAATGGCTACCGCGTCCATGTCGACGATCTGTACAACCCCGGCACGCGCATGATGCTGTTCGCGGTCGAGGACAGCGCGCGCGGGCCGAAGCTCGACGCCACCGTCCGCAGCGCGACCACGCAAATCAAGGCGCTGGCCTCGAAATATCGCTAGCACCTCCATCCGGCGCCGCCGCATTCCCCTCCCCGCCCTTACGTGCATCTGGACGCTGGCAGCGACTATCTGTATAAGTTGCTACTTGTCCATATAATACGTAAGGGGAATCTTTTGGATCGACAGCACCGCCCGACATCGCGCATCGCCCTGTTCTGCCTGGCCGTACTGGCCAGCTCCGGCGCCTTCGCCGCCGACGTGATCATCACCGCGGACCGCCTGCTGGACGTGCGCGCGGGACGGATGATCCAGAGTCCGGAAATCCTGGTCCGCGACGGCAAGGTCGTCAGCATCAAACCAAACGCTGCGACGCCTGCCGCCGACGCCGGCACCGGCACCACGCGCATTGCCTTGCCGGGCATGACCCTGGTCCCCGGCCTGATCGACATGCATGTCCATCTCGATTCCGACCCGACCTACGGCGGCTACACCAACCTGGAATACAACGACCGCTTCTGGTCGGCCCTGAGCGTGGTCCACGCGGGCAAGACGCTGGACGCGGGCTTCACGACGGTGCGCAACGTGGGCGCGTCGGACTGGAACGACGTGGGCCTCGGCCAGGCCATCGCCGCCGGCAAGGTACGCGGTCCGCGCATCGTTCCCGCGGCATGGTCGTTCGGGCCAACCGGTAGCCATTGCGACTCGACCTATTTCCCGCCGTCGATGGACGAGAAAGCACCGTATAACGCCGACGGTCCCGACGAAGTACGCAAGTCGGTGCGCGCGCTGCGCAAGTACGGCGCCCAGGTGATCAAGATCTGCGCCACCGGCGGCGTCTTCTCGCGCAATACGGAACCCGGCCAGCAGCAGATGAATTTGGCCGAGATGCGCGCCGCGGTCGAGGAAGCCCACCAGTGGGGCCTGCAGGTCGCCGCCCATGCCCACGGCGCGGCCGGCATCAAGGATGCCATCCGGGCTGGCGTCAACACGATCGAGCACGCCAGCCTGATCGACGACGAAGGCATCACGCTGGCGAAAAAGCACGGCGCCTGGCTGTCGATGGATATCTATAACGGCGACTACACGGCGGCGGAAGGAAAGAAAAACGGCGTGCTGGATGATAACCTGCGCAAGGACCGCGAAGTGACCGACATCCAGCGCCAGAATTTCAAGAAGGCGCATGCCGCCGGCGTGAAGATGGTCTTCGGCACGGACGCCGGCGTGCATCCCCATGGCGGCAACGCCAAGCAGTTCGCGGTGATGGTGAAATACGGCATGACGCCGCTGCAAGCCATCCAGGCAGCCACGATCAACGCTTCTGAAGCCCTGGCGCGCAAGGACGTCGGCGTGGTCGAGGTTGGGCGCTTTGCCGACATGGTGGCCGTGCAGGGCGACCCAACGAGCAATGTGCAACTGCTGGAGGCCCCGGCAGTCGTGATCCAGGGTGGCGTGGTGGTCAAGCGCGCAGCGCAGTAAGCTGCTTTGCGGCCATGCCTGGAACCGTGAAATCGTAGGGTGGTTGGGCATTGTCCGACATTACCCCGCCCACCCTACACGTTAGATAGGCGCCAGTGAACGCAGCCGCAGCGCAATCCCCATCGCCACTGCGAGCAATGCCCCGAGCACGGCGACCACGCCCGGCCAGCCCCACGATGCCCATACATAGCCGGTGCACCAGCCGATCACGCTCGACCCCACGTAATAACTGAACAGGTAGATGCCCGAGGCCAGGGCCTGCGGCGGCCGGGCCCTCCTCCCCACCCAGCTGCTGGCCACCGAATGCGAGGCGAAGAAGCCGAAGGTCGCCAGCCCGGTGCCCAGCACCACCGCCACCACCGAATCGTGCAGGGTCACCAGCAGCCCGGCGATCATCACGCCCAGCACCAGCCACAGCACGTTGCGCCGGCCCAGGCGGTCGGCCAGCTTGCCGGCCCACATCGAGCTGACGATGCCCAGCAGGTAGAGCAGCGAGACGGCGCCCACCGCGCTCTGGCTCAGGCCAAATGGAGGCGCCAGCAGCCGGTAGCCGATGTAGTTGTACAGGCTGACGAACACGCCCATCAGCAAAAACGGCAGCAAGAACAGCCAGGGCAGGCCCTCGTCGCGCCAGTGGGTGCGCAGCCCGTCCAGAAAGCCCGGTCCCGGCGCCCGCCTGGAACCCGCATGGCGCGAAGGCGGCAGGCTGCGCGAGAACTCCCAGGCCGCGTACAGCCCGGCCACGCCCAGCAGCCCGACCGCGATGCGCCAGGAACTGAAGTCGCTGATGAAGGAGGACAGCACGCGTCCGCTCATGCCCCCGAAGGCGCTACCGCTGATGTACATGCCCATCGACAGGCCGAGCGAAGAACCTTCGATCTCGTCGCTCAGGTAGGCCATCGCCACCGCGGGCAGCCCGCCCAGCATGAGGCCGAGCAGCGCACGCGCGCCTACCAGCTGGTAGTAATCAACTGCGAAGCTCGACAGCAGCGTGAGCAAGGCGCCGCCAACCATCGAGGCCGTCATGATCTGCTTGCGGCCGATGCGCTCGGCGAGAAGGCTTGATGCCAGCAGCGCCACCGCCAGGGTGGCAGTGGACACCGACAGCGCCAGGCTGCTCTGTGCGGGCGTGAGGGAAAAGTCGCGCGCCAGCAGCGGCATCAGCGGCTGGACGCAGTAGAGCAGTGCGAAGACGGAAAAGCCCCCGAAGGCCATCGCGCGGTTGATGCGGCGGAAGTCTGCACTTCCTGCTGCAATCGGACCACGCACGCCCGTCATCGCCGGCTCGTCACGGCAGGTCCGCGTCGAGTTCGGAACCGGCGTAGTTTTCCAGTTCCCCGAAGAGCTGCTTGATGGTCGCCTTGGTACCGATGTGCTGCAGCACCGTGCACTGCTCGCGGTAGGTCGCGATGCGCTCGGCAATGACGGCTTGATGCGCCGCCGGGATGCGCGCCATCAGCTCGGCCCAGCCGGCTTCGAAGTCGGGCTTGTTGCGGCGTACCGATTTCACCAAGCGCTCGAATTCGCGCTGGCCGGTGCGCGCCGTGATGCGCCCGCCCGCTTCCACCGCGAAGATGATCGCCAGCGCGATCACGCCTTCGGCGTTCAGGTCCGGGTCGTTGATCGGGCCTTCGTAGTGGTGGCGGCGCAGCCATTGCGCTGCGCGCACGATCGCCTGCACGCCCTGGCGCTGCTTGAGCTGGCCCAGGTAGCGCTCGTAGCCGGTCCAGGTCTCGCCCGGATCGGCCGTGCACAGGTCGACGAACAATTCCTTCAGGCGGCGCTGCGAGTACACCGGGTCGGTGTCGTACTCGCCGACCAGGGTATCCTCGGGCATCGCCGCCAGGTCGCGCACCATGCGGAAACCCGCCTGGAACACCGATTCGGCGCCCTCCTCGATCAGCACATCGAGCGCGTCGAGATCGTCATCGGTGTCGACTTCGTGCTCGAGCCCGAGCGAGACGCCGCCCACTGTCAGGAGCAGTGCGCGCTGGATGCCTTCGGCGGTGCGGTCGTTGGTAAACTTCTCGGCCACCATCGCGGTGATGCCGCACAGCTCGTCGGCCAGCACCTCGGCTTCGTCCGGCGTGGCCTCGAGCGGCAGCAGTTTGATGGCGCGCACCAGGCGCGGCAGCTTCTCGACGACGAGTGCGGGCAGCATGGTTCCTGGCGCCCCGCTCACGAGAAGATGTCCGTGCCCATGCTCCTGCGGGCGCCGCGCCGCGGCATGCTGCGCACCGATGGCACCTGTTTGCGCAGGCGGTAGAGCAGTTCGCGCGTGTTGCGCTGCATGAAGGGCGACTCTTCGTCCGGGTCGTCCGGCAGCTCCATGTCAGCCATCTCGGCGCTGTGGCGGAATTCCGGGAACAGCTCGAGCAGCGAGCGCTCCCAGCCGTCTTCGCTGGCCTTGGCCAGGTCGATCGCCAGCGGCACGATGTCGCTGTCGCCGCTGGTCTGGCCGGTGACGTAGCGCCCTTTCGACAGGATCTCGCCCGCCACCTCGAGGATCTCGCGCGGCGCCAGCGACCACATGATCGCGAACACGGTCGCGCCGTGGTCGGTGGCGGAGGCTTCGTGCAGCAGCTCGTGGCGGCGCTCTTCGTCGTCGTTGGCGTACACGATGCCGTGCACGTGGTTGAACAGGTTCTCGGCGATGCGCTCGGGATCGTCCTCGATCATGTTGTCCGGCCAGGTGGCGGCGATATAGGCCAGGCTGTCGGCCCAGGCCTTGGGCGGCACCAGCATGGTCGCCAGCGAGGTCTTGCCGCCGTCGAAGCCGGCCAGGTGCAGCGCGGTCACTTGCGGCGGCAGCGTGGACAGCACTTCGACCACCGCGTAGTCGCCATGCTCGTCGGCCGCTTTCGAGAATGCTTCTTCGGCGTGGTCGAGCGAGCCGGCCAGCACCAGTTCGCTGACCTGGCGGGTCAGCGCCGGCAGGTTGCTGCCTTGCTTGGCGTCGTCGCTCATTCGCGCTCTCCTCCGTCCGGATCGAACAGCTGGGTGAAGTCGTCGGTCGCGGCGCTGTCGTCCATGTCGTCGTCGCCCTCGTCGCCTTCGCCGAGGCGGTCGAAATCGCGGTCCTCGTCTTCCCAGCGCGCCTGGTTCTTGTACAGGAAGGCGGTGATGATGGCCTGGCGCGCCAGTTCCGGGTAGTTGGCCGTCATGGCCGCGTACATGGCGCTGCCTTGCCCGCCGTCGCACTCGGCCATGGCGAACACGCGCGCCGGGTCGCTGCCTTCGTAGTCGGCCGACTCGCGCAGAAGGCCTTTCGGATCCTTGAACTTGATACAGTCAACGAGCGCGAAGGCCATCAGGTTGACGTCGTCCAGGCCCGAGCCGCTGGCGTATTCCGACACCAGGGCGCTGACCATCATGTTGTAGTTCTTCTTGTTGGGCGGATCGCCCAGCGTGCCCTCGATCTGCCCGTCCAGTTCGCGCGACTGGAACGAGAATTCGGGATGTACGTTTTTCATGGTGTGTCCTGTTGATTCGTTGGTTGGGCGCCGATGTCGATCGGCGCCGGCCGGCAGCTGGCGCAGCTCAGTGCTGGAGACTCACGCCGTTGAGCGCGAACACCGAGCGCCACAGTTCGAACGCTTCGGCCTCGGCATCGAGCACGATGCGGTGGTTGACGCTCTGGTTGTACTCGGCGCGCTTGACCGGGTCGGACAGGATTTCATAGGCCTTCGACACCGCCTTGAAGCGCGCCTCGGCGCCAGGCGCCTGGTTGCGGTCCGGGTGGTAGCGCATCGCCAGGGAGCGGTAGACCTTCTTGATCTCGTCGTCGCCGGCATTCGGGGCAACGCCGAGGATCGCGTATAAATTTTCCAACTGAAACTCTCCCGGCCAAGGCCGCTAGCAATGCCGCACTCGCGGCAAGTCCGGCAAAAACGAGATTATCCTATAGAAAACGATAACGTGGCGAAGCTGCCCACGAGAGCTCAGTGATGCACCGGCTTGTTCAGGGGCTGCAGGCCCGGGCGCGCAGGCGGCAGCGGGGGCAGCGGGGGCAGCGGCATGCCGGCCTGGGCCAGCAGCCAGGCGCGGACCAGGTCCGGATGGGTGGCGAGGGTTTTCATGCTTGAAGCCTTCTGTATGGACGAAATTGCCACAAGTATGTTCTCGCCTGGCGTGCCCTACCGTGCGCTCTACCACATAGGAGGCCGCCTGCCCCGCCGTACGGTAAAATGTTCGCTACTTCCCCATCCAGAAACTTCTTCATGAGCAACGATAAGAACAAACCGGCTGCGACCAACGCGCCGACGCCTCCGTCTAACTTTCTGCGTGCCATTATCGACAATGACCTCGCGGCCGGCACCCATGCGCGCGAAGGCATGCCGCAAGTCATCACCCGCTTCCCGCCGGAGCCCAACGGCTACCTGCACATCGGCCACGCGAAATCGATCTGCCTGAACTTCGGCCTGGCGCGCGACTACGCCGGCCGCTGCCACCTGCGCTTCGACGACACCAACCCGGAGAAAGAAGACCAGGAATACGTCGACACCATCATGGACAGCGTGAAATGGCTCGGCTTTTCGTGGGAGCAAGGCGGCGAGGAATTCCTGCACTACGCCAGCGACTATTTCGACAAGCTGTACGCGATCGCCGAATACCTGATCGAAAAGGGCCTTGCCTACGTCGACAGCCAGAGCGCCGAAGACATGGCGCGTAACCGCGGCAATTTCGGCACGCCGGGCACGAATTCGCCTTTCCGCAATCGCCCGGCCGCAGAATCCCTGCAGCTGTTCCGCGACATGAAAGCGGGCAAGTTCAAGGACGGCGAACACATCCTGCGCGCGAAGATGAGCGAGGACGCGATGGCCTCGCCGAACATGACCAACCGCGATCCGGCCCTGTACCGCATCCGCCATGCGCACCACCACCGCACGGGCGACGACTGGTGCATCTATCCGATGTACGACTACACCCATCCGCTGTCGGATGCGCTGGAGTCGATCACCCACTCGATCTGCACCCTCGAATTCCAGGACCACCGCCCGTTCTACGACTGGCTGATCGCCACCGCGACCGAAGGCGGCTTCTTCACGCCGCCGGTGCCGCGCCAGTACGAGATGTCGCGCCTGAACCTGACCTATGTCGTCATGTCCAAGCGCAAGCTGCGCCAGCTGGTCGACGAAGGCATCGTGTCCGGCTGGGACGATCCGCGCATGCCGACCATTGTCGGCCTGCGCCGCCGCGGCTATACGCCGGAATCGATCCAGCTGTTCTGCGAGCGCATCGGCGTGTCGAAGTCCGACGGCTGGATCGACATGGGCACGCTGGAAGGTTCGCTGCGCGACGACCTCGACCCGAAAGCGCCGCGCGCGATCGCCGTCCTTCGGCCGTTGAAGCTGATCGTGGACAATTTCCCTGAGGACGAAGCACACGCGTGCACCTCGCCGGTCCACCCGCACCATCCCGACATGGGGGTGCGCAGCTTCCCGTTCACGCGCGAACTGTGGATCGAGCAGGAAGACTTCATGGAAACCCCGACCAAGGGCTATTTCCGCTTTACGCCACCCGTGGGCGACCAGCCGGGCAGCCGCGTGCGCCTGAAGTACGGCTACGTGGTCGAGTGCACCGGCTTCGACAAGGATGCCGACGGCAAGGTGACGGCGGTGCACGTGAACTACTTCCCGGATTCGAAATCGGGCACACCGGGCGCGGACAACTACAAGGTCAAGGGCAACATCACCTGGGTCAGCGCCGCCTCGGCCTTGGCGGCGGAAGTGCGCCTGTACGACCGCCTGTTCCTCGATGCCCAGCCGGACGCGGGCGGCAAGGACTTCAAGGCCCTGCTCAATCCGAACGCACTGGAAACCGTGACCGCCTATCTCGAGCCGGGCATGGCGGCAGCCAAGCCCGAGCAGCGCTTCCAGTTCGAGCGCCACGGCTATTTCGTGGCCGACCAGGTCGACTCGCAGCCGGGCAAGCCGGTGTTCAACCGCGTGACCACGCTGAAGGACAGCTGGGCGAAATAAGCGCTTCGGCAGCAACAATCGACTGCCGCAAAACCGTCGCCCCGGCGCAGGCCGGGGCCCGGTTCTCCGTGCAGTCGAAACGTTTCCCTTCCTCGCATCCCACCGCCCGGAAATCTTCCGATTACCCAACACCCGTTGGTTTTTTGGTAAACCTATCTATCCTGATAGGTACTTCGTCGCCTAAACCCGCTTAGCGTATGAATGTTTGTCGCATAAAGACGACGACTTCATCTTGCAAGCGAGGCCACGGATCATGTCTTCCCGCCGTCACCCTGTCACTCTGGCCAGGCTGCCAACGACCCTGCTCACCGGGGCGCTGCTGTCCTTGGCCGTTGGCGGCAGCCTTTACCTCGCCACCGCGGAAGCCATCGAAAGCGATATGCAGACGCGTTTCCACGGCATGGCGCGCGCCGCCCAGTACACGATCGACGCCCGCATCAAGAGCTATTCCGACGTGCTGCGTGGCACGGCCGGACTGTTCCGCGCCAATCCGGCCGCCGGCGCCGACGAATTCCGCCACTACGTCAGGCAGCTCGACACGCCCCGCAACTTCCCGGGCATCGAGGTCATGAACTACGCGCGCACCGTCGGCCCTGGTGAGCTGGCGGCAGTGGACGCGGACGTGCGCCGCCGCCTGCGCCAGTACGGCATGCCCGAACCTGCCACGAAGCTGCATCGCGTGCCCGGCCGCGCCAGCTACACGATCCTGGTCTACATGGAACCGGCCACCCCGCAAACGCTCGACAAGCTCGGCCTCGACCTGGAAGCGCGCAGCTACATCCGCCGCACGGCTGCGCAGTCGCGCGACAACAACACCATTGCCGCCTCGGGTTTCCGCGTCAGGATCATGCCGGGGCCGATCCAGAACGCGCTCGCGATGCGCTTGCCGGTGTACCGCAGCGACATGCCGATCGACACCGTCACCCAGCGCCGCGCCGCCTACATCGGCTCGGTCGGGATCGCTTTTGGCGTCAACAGGATGATCAACGGGGTGCTCGACGAATTCCCCGTCAAGGGCGCCCGCCTGGTGCTCACCGACCTTACCGACGTGCCGCAGGAACCGGGCGAGGCGCGCCCCAGCGCCATCCTCTACGACAGCCAGGCGACCTTGCCCCATCCGAATCCGGCGCCGGCTGCGGAGGACGGCGCCGTACTGCGCGCCAGCCTGCCGATCGAATTCAACCAGCGCCGGTGGCGCGCCGACTTCAGCATCGCCAAGTCCGCGCTGTATACGCGCTTCGACGTGTATTACCCGTGGCTGGCTGCGCTGGCGGGCACGCTCAGCACCGCCCTGCTCTACGCGCTGTTCCAGACCATGGCCTCGTCGCGCCGCAGCGCCCTGCGCATGGCCGAAGACATGACGCGCGAGCTGCGCGCCAGCCAGGGCAAGCTGCAGGCCACCAACGAGAAATTGCGGCTGCTGGCCGCGCACGCGGAGCAGATCAAGGAAGGCGAGCGCAAACGCATCGCGCGCGAGATCCACGACGAGCTGGCGCAGAACCTGCTGGCGCTGAAGATCGAGGCCGAGATCCTCGCCAACCGCACGCGCGGGCGCCACGGCCGCCTGCACGAGCGCGCCGACGCCACCGTGCGCCAGATCGACGTCACCATCCGCAGCGTGCGCCAGATCATCAACGACCTGCGCCCCAACGTGCTCGACCTGGGCCTGAATGCAGCGGTGGACTGGCAGGTGGCCGACTTCGCGCGCCGCACCGGCATCAAATGCGAACTGGTGGAAGACGAAACCGAGCACCACCTCGACGACCATTGCGCCACCGCGCTGTTCCGCATCCTGCAGGAGTCGTTCAACAACGTGGCGCGCCACGCGCACGCCAGCAAGGTGCGCATCGACCTGCACGAGCATGCGGGGATGCTGACCATGACGATCCGCGACAACGGCATCGGCATGCAACCGGGCAGCCGCAACCGCAACGGCTCGTTCGGGCTGGTAGGGATCGAGGAGCGCGTCAACATCCTCGGAGGCAGCTTCTCGATCAGCAGCGGCCCGGAAACCGGCACCACCATCGCCGTCACGATCCCGATCCGCGGCGACGAACAGGGCATGCGCGGGGTAGCGCGCGACAGCGACGTCATGCTGTCCGCACTGGCTTGACGCGCCTGCCCGAAACACCATGTGGAGACTGTTGTAGCGTTTCTGCACAGCAGTTTCTTGCTTGAGCGAACTCAACATTAAACATGACCGCACGCAGGACAATTCTTATCACTGCCACCGGTCAAGATGAAAGCCCTGACATCCGATTAACCCGCATAGTCCAAGCAGGAGGAATCTTCTGAAGCACCGCTCCACCGCCAGGGATAATTAGAAATGCCTTGATAAACATATCAAAACAAAGGTGAAAAATCATGTCGACTATCGAATTCGCAGCTTTTGAAACGCTCGATCTGGCCCCGATCAAAATGAAGCTGATGCACGTGGAGTCCGGCGAAGGCTGGTCCGCCATGCGCGCCGATGCCGTGGAATCGGAGTACCGCCGCTTCCTGTTCCTGATGAAGAAATACCCGGACGCGGGCGCATCGCCCACCGTCGATGTCGACACCTTCTGGCACTACCACATCCTCGATACCATGAAATACGCAGCCGACTGCGAAGCGGTGTTCGGCTACTTCCTGCACCACTACCCTTACGTCGGCATCGGTGACAGTGCGAACGAAGGCGAGCACGCTGCCGGGGGCGAACGCATGCGCGATATCTATGAAGCGGAATTCGGCGCCTGGCCTGCCGCCGCCTGGAGTACGCCGGACAGCAAGCGCGCCGACATCGGCGCATGGCAGGGCATGCCAAGCGAAGCCGCCGACGCCGCGACCGCATTCTGCTCCTCGCCGGGCAAGCCGGGCGAAGCTGTCAACGCCGCCGCGCATGCGTTCTGCTCGTCGCCAGGCAAGCCACGTGAAGTTGCGAGCGCCGCGCACGCATTCTGCTCGTCGCCCGGCAAACCACGGGAAGTCGCCGGCGCCGCGCATGCATTCTGCTCGTCGCCGGGCAATCCACGGGAAGCCGCAAGTGCCGCGCATGCGTTCTGCTCGTCGCCAGGCAAGCCGGGCAAAGCCGCCAACGCCGCACATGCCTTCTGCTCCGCGCCAGGCAAGGCACTGGCGCACGCGGCCTGAATGCTGTCAAACAACGGCCGGGGTGGCGACAGGCGCCAACCCGGCCGTTTTTTCGATTACGCAGCGTCGTGCGGAACGATCAAAAAATTACTTCTTCTTGCCTGGCACAACCTTGGTCATGCCGCTGGCGTCGAACAGCTTGCGGGCGTCGAGGTGGGCGCGGTCGATGGTGCGCATGTCCGGCTGCTCGTCATGCGGGACAAAGAATTCCTTGTCCTGCGCCTGCACCACGATCTTGATCGCGGCGTTTTCGGTGATGCCGTATTTCTCCACGATCAGCGTGGTTACTTCATCGAGGTATTCTTCATAGGTCATGCTGGATTCTCCTTCAGGGAGCGTGATTGTACGCGGGCGAAGCCTTCCAGCGCCACCGCTACCTCAGGATGGCGCAGCCGCATGCGCAGCTCGCGCTTGAGGCGCGTATTGTCCAGCCGGCGCGATTCGGACATGTACGACAGCAGCGTCGACGTGACCACCTCCTGCAGTTCGGCGCGCGGCAGCCGCGGCGGGCGCTGCATGCCAAACGCGTCGGCGACCGCATCGAAATAGTCGGCCATCTTCATGCGGGTGTCGTCCACCGCATGCAGCACGCGCCCGCCGCGCGTGCGCAACAGCGCCTGCACGGCGATCCGCGCCAGGTCGTCGGCATGGATATGGTTGGTGTAGACGTCGTCTTCCGCCCGCAATGCCGGGGTACCCGACTCCAGGCGCTTGAAAGGCAGGCGCTCGGCCGCATAGATGCCGGGTGCGCGCAGGATGGCCAGCCGGGTGCCGTTCACCAGCGCCCAGGCCCGCAAGACGCGCTCGGCGTCCACACGGCGCCGTGCGCGCGCATTCATCGGCGCCACCGGGCGCGATTCGCGCACCAGCTCACCGCCGCAGTCGCCGTACACGCCGCTCGTGCTCACATACGCCAGCCGCGCCGCCGGCCCGAGCGCCGCGACCAGGTGGCGCGTGCGGCGGTCTTCAACGCCCTCCGGCTGGGGCGGGGCCAGGTGCAGCACCCAGTCGGCCAGGCCGCGCAGCCGCCCCAGGGTCGCCGGGCGGTCGAGATCCGCCACGATGGGCACGGCGCCGGCGGCGCGCAGTTCGGCGCAGCGCTCCGGCTGGCTGGTGAGCGCGAACACGCGCCAGCGCCCGCGCACGAGCGGCAGCACGCGCATGCCGACGTCGCCGCAGCCGACGATGAGCAGGCGCGGACGGTTGAATGCAGCAGAGCGGGTCATGGGAAGAAAAGGAAAGTCCGGGCGCGCCAATGTAGCACAGCAGCCGGCGCGGCGCCCCGCCTGACCCGCCGGGCTGGCGTGCCGCGGCGCAGGGACCGGCGGTGTAGAATACCGCCCTGTCGCACTACCCATATTCCCTATCAACGCCTGCGCGCGCAGGCCTCAACCATCGACACTGCATGACCTTCCAGATCACCGTCCAGCCAAGCGGCCACCAGTTCACCTGCGAGGCCGATGAAACCGTCCTGTCCGCTGCCATCCGCGCCGGCATCGGCCTGCCCTACGGCTGCAAGAACGGCGCCTGCGGTTCCTGCAAGGGCAAGGTGCTCGATGGCTCCCTGCACCACAAGCCGCACCAGCAGCGCGCCCTGGGCGAGGTCGAAAAAACCGCCGGCATGTCGCTGTTCTGCTGCGCCGTGCCCGAAGGCGACCTGGTGATCGAAGCGCGCGAAGTGGGCGGCAGTTCGGAATACCCGATCCGCAAGATGCCGACCCGGGTCGCCAGCATCCGCAAGGCCGCGCCGGACGTCGCCATCGTCACCCTGCAGCTGCCGGCCAACGAGGCACTGGCCTACCGCGCCGGCCAGTATGTCGAATTCCTGCTCAAGGACGGCAAGCGCCGCGCCTACAGCATCGCCTGCGCACCGTCGTTCACCGGCCCGCTCGAGCTGCACATCCGGCACCTGGCGGGCGGCCTGTTCACCGACCACGTGTTCGGCGCCATGAAGGAGCGCGACATCCTGCGCTTCGAAGGCCCGCTCGGCACCTTCTTCCTGCGCGAAGAATCGAACAAGCCGATCGTGCTGCTGGCCTCGGGCACCGGCTTCGCGCCGGTCAAGGCCTTGGTGGAGCACCTGATGCACCTGAAGTCCACCCGCCCCGTGCGCCTGTACTGGGGCGGCCGCCGCCCGCAAGACCTGTACATGGACGAATTGTGCCGCGCCTGGGAAACCACGCTGCCCGACTTCCAGTACGTGCCGGTGATTTCGGATGCGCTGCCGGAAGACGCGTGGCAGGGCCGCACCGGCTACGTGCACGCGGCCGTGATGCAGGACCTGCCGGACCTCTCCAGCCACCAGGTCTATGCCTGCGGCGCGCCGGTCATGGTCGATTCCGCGCGGCGCGACTACGTGGCGCAGTGCGGGCTGCCGGAAGACGAGTTCTTTGCGGATGCGTTTACGAGCGAAGCGGATTTGGCGCAGCCATAATTAACAGCTGGTGATCTGCCCACGCGGTGACAGTTGGCGGTCAAATCATCGTGCCGCATGATCTCGCTGCGAACTATCACCGCGTGGGCGGGAAACCCGCCTACGTTACAAGGGAAAACCCTCGCCGCCGCGAGAGCAAGATTGCAACCTGGCCACCCTTGCAACCTGCCAGGCCGACCCCACGTGTCCTAACGGGACGCGGCAAATTGAGCGCCGCATGTAAGATGTAGTTGTTATGACAACAGGAGCGATTTTATGCAAATCAACGTAAACACCGACAACACCATCGAAAAACACCAGGGCCTGGACGAACACGTGCAATCCGTGGTCCAGAGCTCGATCGGCCGTTTCGGCGAGCAGGTCACCCGCGTGGACGTGCACCTGAGCAATGAGAACAAGGAAAAGCATGCCGACGGCGGCAACTATTGCATGATGGAAGCGCGCGTCAGCGGCTACCAGCCAATCGTCGTCCATGAGCACTCGGTGGAACTGCACCAGTCGATCAAGAACGCCGGCGGCAAGCTGGCCCGCGCCCTCGACAGCGCCCTCGGCCGCCTGGCAGACAAGAACAAGCACGCCCCGGCCGCAGTGGCAGTCGAAGAAGACATCGATCCGCTGTCCGACAAGCACCTGACCGACTCGTAATCCAGACTCTGCGCACGCCCGGCTCCAGGGCGTGCGCCCTAGCCTCCCCTCTCGCCTTCCACCATCGCCCTCAGCGTGCGCAAATAGCGCAAGCTGGAGAGTGCCCGGCTGCCGTACCACGACATCATTTCCCCATCGACCAGGAAGACCGGGATGCCGAGCCGCTTCTCGAGCGCATCCGCATGCGCTTCCGTGAACCGGTAGGGTTCGGTGGACAGCAGGACCGCATCGAGCTGGCCGACCAGTGCCTCGGACCAGTCGAAGCACGGATAGCGTGCCTCGCCGAGGGATGGCACCGTCCAGCCCAGCTCCCCCAGCATGGCGGCGATATAGGTGCCGCTGGAAACACTCATCCACGGGTCCTGCCAGATGCAGTACAGCACGGTACGCGGCGGGGCCTTGGGTAGCGCGCGCAGGGCCGCGTATTCCTGCCCGAAGGCGGCGCACCAGGCTTCGGACGCTTCCTGCCTATCAAAAATCCCGCCCATCAGCCGCGCCAGCGCCAGGTTGTCGCGCGGCGCCAGCGGGTGCGTGACCACGATGTTCGGCACGAACTCCGCCAGTTTCTCCACCGTCGGCTTCTCGTTCTCGTCGATATTCACCACGAGATGGGTCGGCGCGAGCTTGCGGATTTTCTCGATGTTCACATCCTTGGTGCCGCCGATTTTCGGGATGGCCTCCAAGGCCGCGCGCGGATGGATGCAAAACCCGGTGCGGCCGACCAGTTGGCCGGCCAGGCCGAGATCGCACAGCAGCTCGGTAATCGAAGGCACCAGCGAGACGATGCGCGCGCCGGGCGCAGGAAGATGCTGGTGGCCGGCGGCGTCGACCAGATGGGGAGAAGCAGGATTCGTCATGGCCGCTATTGGACCACTGTTGTTTCTGGAACGCCAGCCCGCGCTCATCTATTGCAATGGGTTATCATTCCAAGTCGCAATGACATTTCTTCCCGAGACCCCGTGAACCCGATCGGCACCTTTGGTGCATCCCGCTACGCCGTGCGCGACCTGCAATTGTTCCGCGACGCCGACGACCCGGCCGTCACGGCGGCGCTCGCCCCCTGCTCCATCGTGCGGGTGGCGGCCGGCGAGCGGGTCGAGGACGGCTTGCGCGCGCGGCTCTATATCGTGCTGGCGGGCTCGCTGGAAGTGGCGCCGGATGCGCACAGCGGCCATGAAGACAGCGGCATCACCCGGGTGTTGCCCGGCGAGAGCGTCGGCGAGCAGGCGGTGCTGGACGATGCGGTGAACCTGGCGGCGATGACGGCGCTCGAGGAGTGCGAGCTGCTGGTGATCGAGCCGGAACTGGTGTGGCAATTGATCGACCGCTCGAACGTGCTGGCACGCAACCTGCTGCGCCTGCTGTCCTTCCGGGTGCGCGCCGCCAACGTCCTGTTGCGCCGGCGCCAGAAGCTCGGCGAGTTCTACCGCCAGCTCTCGCTCAACGACGCCCTCACCGGCCTGTACAACCGCGCCTGGCTCAATGAAATGCTGCCCAAGCTCGCGGCCCGCGCCCACCAGGATGGCAGCCCGCTGTCGGTCATCATGATCGACCTCGACCATTTCAAGCGCTTCAACGACACCCACGGCCACATCGCGGGCGACGCGGCCTTGTCGAGCGCCGCCAGCGTGATCCGCGATTCGCTGCGCCCGTCCGACTTTGCCGTGCGCTATGGCGGCGAGGAATTGATGGCGGTCTTGCCGGACACCCACCTGGGGCTGGCGGAAATGGTGGCCGAACGCCTGGCCGAGCGCCTGCGCGCGGCGATGGTCTTTCCCGACATGCGCCTGCCCATGCCCCATATCACCGGTTCCTTTGGCGTGGCCACGCTCGGGGACGGCGGCGACGAGCACGCGCTGGTGGCGGCCGCCGACGCCGCGCTCTACCGCGCCAAGGAAGCCGGGCGCGACCGTGTCTGCGTCTGAGGTCGCATCCAGCGCAAACGTGCGTACCCGGGCGGCTGACGCCGCGTCCATTCTGTGCCACCATGGCGCCTGCCCGCCGCAGTCGCGGCGAAACCATAACAATACATGAGCACGCATACCTTCCTCTGGCACGACTATGAAACCTTCGGCGCGGTCCCGCGCCGTGACCGTCCGGCCCAGTTCGCCGCCATCCGCACCGACGCCGACCTCAACGAGATCGGCGAACCGGTCATGCTGTACTGCCAGCCGGCGCCGGATTTTTTGCCCGACCCGCAATCCTGCCTGATCACCGGCATCACGCCCCAGCACTGCCTGGAACGGGGCGTGCCCGAGCATGAGTTCGCCCGCCAGATCGAGGCCGCCTTCAGCGAGCCCGGCACCATCGGCGTGGGCTACAACACGATCCGCTTCGACGACGAGGTGACGCGCCACCTGTTCTGGCGCAACCTGATCGATCCTTACGCGCGCGAGTGGCAGAACGGCTGCGGCCGCTGGGACCTGCTGGACGTGGTGCGCATGGTGTACGCGCTGCGCCCGGACGGCATCGAATGGCCATCCCGCGAAGACGGCAAGCCGAGCTTCCGTCTGGAACACCTGACCACCGCCAACGCACTGGTGCACGAGGCAGCGCACGATGCGCTGTCGGACGTGCGCGCCACCATTGCGCTGGCGCGCCTGATCCGCCAGAAGCAGCCGAAGCTGTTCGACTTCTGCCTTGAGTTGCGCCGCAAGGACCGCGTGGCCGCCGAAATGGGCCTGCACCTGGAGCCGGGCCAGCGCCAGCCCTTCCTCCACGTGTCCGGCATGTTCCCCGTCGAGTACGGCTGCCTGGGCCTGGTCTGGCCCCTGGCCCAGCACCCGACCAACAAGAACGAGATCCTGGTGTGGGACTGCCGCCACGATCCGTCCGAATTGTTCACGCTCGACGTCGAGACGATCCGCATGCGGATGTTCACCCGCAGCGCCGACCTGCCGGAAGGCGTGACACGCCTGCCGATCAAGAGCGTGCACCTGAACAAATCACCGATGTTGGTGGGTAACCTCAAGACCCTGCAGCCGGCCGCGGCCACGCGCTGGGACATCGACCTGGAGCGCGGCCGCGCCCATGCGGCGCTGGCGGCAAGCGGACGCAACATGACGGCGATCTGGGCGCAGGTGTTCCAGAAGCCGGCCCCGACGCTCGAAGTGGACGTGGACGAAGACCTGTACGGCGGTTTTGTCGGCAATGGTGACCGCCGCAAGCTGGAGTCGCTCCGTCACGAAAAACCCGCGGCGCTGGCCGCCATGCGGCCCTCGTTCGAGGACGAGCGCCTGTCCGAGCTGTTCTTCCGCTACCGTGCGCGCAACTTCCCGCAAACCTTGTCGGCCGAGGAAGCGCAGCAGTGGGAAGAACACCGCGCGGCGCGCCTGTTCGACGGCGCCGGCGGTGCGCGTACGGTGGACCAGCTGTTCGGGGAAATCGATGCGCTGTCGGAGACGGCGGACGAGCGGGCCGAGGAGATACTGGGGGCGCTGTATGACTATGTGGAGTTGATTGCGCCGGAGCGGTATTGAGGTGCTTGTTGGTTCGTTCGCGCTGCGCGCTTAAATAGGCTGGCGATTGCAGCGCGAACCTGGGTTCCCGCCTGCGCAAGGAACCCAATCTTGCACGCCTACCACCACCGCTGCCTTACCCCCGCGCCCTATTAATCGCATCACGCGTCTCGCGCGCTACCCTGCGCGCCGCCGCCGCAAAATCCTCCCCCTCCTGCGGCGCCGCATACAAGATCGCCCGCGACGAATTGATCATCATCCCGGTCCCGTCGGCAGTGCGTCCCGCCTTGACGGTCGCTTCCACATCCCCGCCCTGCGCGCCCACACCCGGGATCAGCAAAGGCATATCCCCCACCAGCTTGCGCACCTCTGCGATTTCTTCCGGGAAGGTCGCCCCGACCACCAGCGCCAGCTGGCCGTTGCGGTTCCACTTGTCCGCCACCAGTTGCGCCACGTGCTGGTACAGCGGCCGTCCGCCCACGTCGAGGAATTGCAGGTCCGAGCCCCCCGCGTTCGAGGTACGGCACAGGACAATCACGCCGCGGTCGGCCCACTCCAGGTAAGGCTCGACCGAATCGAAGCCCATGTAGGGATTGACGGTCACCGCGTCCGCGCCGTAGCGGTCAAAGGCTTCGCGTGCGTACTGGTGGGCGGTAGCGCCGATGTCGCCGCGCTTGGCGTCCAGCACCAGCGGAATGTGCGAGTAATGCGTGCGCAGATAGGTGCAGATTTCTTCGAGCTGGGTTTCTGCGCCGAGCGCCGCGAAATACGCGATCTGGGGCTTGAAGGCGCAGGCCAGGTCGGCGGTCGCATCGATGATTGCCTTGCAGAACTGGACAATGGCGTCCGGCTGGCCCTGCAAATGCGCCGGGAAACGCGCCAGGTCCGGGTCGAGCCCGACGCACAGCAGCGAATTGTTGCAGGTCCATGCAGCGGAAAGTTTGTCGATGAAATTCACTCTAAGCCCCTTGTCGGTCGATTATTGCAAACCCAATATTGTACCCGCCGGCCTCGCGCGCCGCCCCGCGCCCCGATGATGCGCCAGAAAATCTTTACATCATGTATATTTTGATTATTCGACAACTTGCCGCGGATTATCAATCATGACCTTTACTTTCTTCTCGCGTTGGACCCGTACCCTGGCCCTGGCCATCCTCACCGGCTCGCTTCTGTCCGGCTGCGGCTATAACGCATTCCAGACCAAGGACGAGGCGACCAAGGCAGCCTGGGGCGAAGTGGTCAACCAGTACCAGCGCCGCGCCGACCTGATCCCGAACCTGGTCAATACCGTCAAGGGCTATGCGTCGCACGAGCGCGAAACGCTCGAGGCCGTGACACGCGCCCGCGCTGCCGCCACCAGTTTCCAGATCACGCCGGAAGTGCTGAACAATCCGGAAGCCTTCAAGAAGTTCCAGCAGGTGCAGGGCGAACTATCCGGCGCGCTGTCGCGCCTGATGGTGGTCTCGGAAAAATATCCCGACCTGAAGGCCGACACCAGCTTCCGCGACCTGCAGTCGCAGCTCGAAGGAACCGAAAACCGCATCACGGTGGCACGCCAGCGCTACATTGCGGCGGTGCAGGACTATAACGTCTCGGTACGCCAGTTTCCGAACAACCTGACCGCCATGATCTTTGGTTACGAAACCAAGCCTTCGTTCACGGTCGAGAACGAAAAAGCGATCTCGACTGCTCCTTCGGTCGACTTCGGCAAATAAACGATGCGTGCGTTTTCAAAGGGCCCTTTCCTGCACTCGCTCTGGGCCCTGCTGCTCGCCTGCATCCTGGCCAGCCCGGCATTCGCCCAGCTCAAGCCGGTCCCTGCACTGAGCGGTCGCGTGGTTGACCAGGCCGGCATGCTCGACGCCGCCCAGCGCGAACGACTGACCGCTGTGCTGGCCGATTACGAGGCCCGCACCGGCAGCCAGATCGCCGTGCTGCTGGTCAAGTCGACCGAGCCGGAAGCGATCGAGCAGTACAGCATCCGCGTCTCCGATGCCTGGAAGCTGGGCCGCAAGGGCGTCGACGATGGCGTGCTCTTGATGGTCGCGGCTAATAACCCGAGTTCGCTGCGCCGGCTGCGCATCGAGGCCGGGCGCGGCGTGCAGGGCGTGCTCACCGACGCGCAATCGAAACGCATCCTGCAGGATGTGATCGCGCCGCATTTTCGCCAAAATCATTACTACGAAGGACTGGTCGCTGGCGTCGGCGCCATCGCCACGTTGCTGAACAAGGAAGCCTTTCCGGCTCCGGCACAACGGCAGGTGCCCCCGAGCCAGCTCCAGCAGGATAACGGAGGAGGAGGTTTTTCGATGTTCACCATTCTTGCAATCGTGATTGGTTTTACCCTGTTGCGTGCGATATTCCGCCCGCGCCGCAGCCGGCTCTCCCCGGGTCATTGGGGCCGTAGCAGCAGTGGCCTGGGCAATGTCGCGACCGGTATTATCCTCGGCAATGTCCTCGGCGGCCTGGGCCGCGGCGGTGGCGGTTTCAGCAGTGGTGGTGGGGGATTCGGTGGCGGCGGCTTTTCGGGCGGCGGCGGCAGCTTTGACGGCGGCGGCGCCTCGGGAGATTGGTAATGGGTATGGGACAACGCATTGAGCGCGCATGGCGCCATCTCACCAGCAGCAGCGCCGAAGCCAAGCGGGCTTTCCCTGAAGCGACGCTCAGCGCCCTCAGCGAAGCCATCACGGTAGGCGAACAGACCCACCGCGGCGAAGTGCGGCTGATCGTCGAGAAGGCCCTGCCCTTCGATGATGCCTGGGATGGCGTAACCAACCGCCAGCGCGCGCTGGCGCTGTTCGCCGACTATGGCCTCTGGGACACGGAAGACAATTGCGGCGTGCTCATCTACGTCAACCTGGCCGAGCACAAGGTGGACATCGTGGCCGACCGCGGCATCGACCGCAAGATCGACAGCGCCACCTGGCAGGCGGTGTGCCAGACCATGACCGCTGGCTTCAAGGCGGGCCAGTTCCATGATGCGACGCTGGCGGCCGTCAGGCAGGTGAACGAATTGCTGCGGCAGCACTTCCCAGCCAATGGCTCGCGTGCAAATGAATTGCCGGACAAGCCCCTGATGCTGTAAGCAAGGGTTCAGTCAGCCCAAAAATCCAGTATACAGGAATTATTATTCCTATATACTGGATGTCGTGGATATCAATCAACTCATCGCTTCCCGCTTGCGTGAACTGCGCGATGCGCAGGGCCTAACGCTGGCGGCCCTGGCCGACCGGAGCGGTGTCAGCCGTTCGACCATCTCGCTCATCGAGCGCGGCGAAAGCAGCGCGACCGCAACCGTGCTCGACAAGCTGAGCGCCGCGCTGGGCGTCACCCTGGCCTCGCTCTTCGAACAGCCCCGTGCTGCGCCCTCCCCCGTATCGCGCCGCCAGGACCAGCCGGTGTGGACCGACCCGGGTTCCGGCTATGTGCGCCATCAGCTTTCGCCGGCCGCGTATTCGCCGATCCAGCTGGTGGAAGTCGATTTTCCTGCGCGGCAGCGCGTGGCCTACGAAACGGCGGCGCGCAACGTCGACGTCTACCAGCAGGTCTGGATCATCGAAGGCACGATGGAATTGACCGTGGGCGACACCCCCTGGCGCCTCGCCACGGGCGACTGCATCGGCATGCGGCTCGACCAGCCAATCGTCTTCCACAACCCGACCGATGTTCCGGCGCGCTACCTCGTCGCCCTCGTCTCGCAGGCGCACAAACCTTCCAGGAAAGAAGAATGACGAACCCTTGTTGCGTACGCCGGCTCGATGCGAGCGAGGCGGCAGCCTGCACCGGGCAACTGGCCGACGTGCTCCTCGACTGCGTCGAGGGCGGCGCCTCGGTGAGCTTCATGCTGCCCATGAAGCGCGAGACGGCGCTGCGCTTCTGGCAGGATGTGGCCGATGGCGTGGCCCACGGTGAGCGCACGCTGCTGGTGGCCGAGGACGATCACGGCATTGCCGGCACCGTCCAGCTGGTCACCGGGATGCCCGAGAACCAGCCGCATCGCGCCGACGTCGCCAAGCTGCTGGTGCACCGCCGCGCGCGCCAGTCCGGTATCGGCCAGCGCCTGATGCAGGCAGTGGAAGAGGCCGCCCGCGCGCAGGGCAGAAACGTACTGGTGCTCGACACCGCGGATGCGGGCGCGGCGCGCCTGTACGAGCGCCTGGGCTGGCAGCGGGTCGGCGTGGTGCCGGACTACGCGCTGATGCCGAACGGCCAGTCGTGCGCAACCACCTTCTTCTACAAGCATGTGTGAGGCATGCAGCTACCTGAAAGGAACACCGTGGACAAGCCAGGCGCATTGATCGTCATCGATATGCAAAAGGGCATGCGCTTCGACAGCCTGCCGGCCCGCAACAACCTTGACGCGGAAGACAATATCGCCCGCCTCCATGCCGCATGGCGCCGTGCCGGGTTGCCGGTGGTGAGCGTGCGCCACATCAGCCGGTCACCGTCGTCCGTGTTCGCGCCCGGACAAGCCGGTGTCGAATTCCAGGAGCGGTTCCTGCCTTTGGCGCATGAGCATGTGATCGAGAAAAATGTCCCGGATGCCTTTGTGCAGTCCGGGCTGGAACGGTGGCTGCATGCGCGCGGCATCCGGCAGCTCGTGATCGTTGGCGTGAGCACGAACAATTCGGTTGAAGCAAGCGCGCGCACGGCCGGCAACCTGGGTTTTGCCACCACCGTGGTGTCGGATGCGACGTTTGCGTTCGAAAAGCAGGATTTCGGCGGGACCTGGCGCAGTGCCGAGGAAGTACACCTGATGGCGCTGGCGAATCTGCATGGCGAGTATGCCGAGGTGCGCAGCACGGAGGATGTGCTGCGCGAACTCGCTTCCTGATTGATGCAGCAAGCCTACTCCTTCCGCTTTGAAGCGCCGATTCGCTACAATTGCCGTTTGCCTATTACGAAAGCCCGCCATGAGACTAGCCGACAAAACCGCGATCATCACCGGCGCCAGCCAGGGGATCGGCCTGGCCTGCGCCCAGCGCCTGGTGCAGGAAGGCGCGCGCGTGATGCTCGTCGATATCCGTCCCGAAGGCGCCGCTGCCGCTGCGACCTTGGGCGAGGCAGCGCGCTTTTACCAGGCCGACGTGGGCATCAAGGCCGAGGTCGACGCCATGATGGCGGCCACGCTGGCGGCCTTCGGCCAGGTCGATATCCTCATCAACAATGCCGGCGTGACCCATGCGGCCGATTTCCTCGACCTGGAAGAAGACGATTTCGACCGCGTGCTGCGGATTAACCTGAAGTCGATGTTCCTGTGCAGTCAGGCTGCTGCCCGCGAGATGGTGAAACGCCAGAGCGGCTGCATCATCAATATGTCGAGCGTCAATGCAGAGCTGACCATCCCGAACCAGGTGCCGTATGTGGTGTCCAAGGGCGGCGTGAACCAGCTCACGCGCGTGACCGCCATCAGCCTGGCCCAGCACGGCATCCGCGTGAACGCGATCGGGCCGGGCACGATCCTGACCGAGCTGGCCAAGAAAGCCGTGCTCGGCAGCCCGGAGGCGCGCCACACCATCCTGTCGCGCACCCCGCTCGGCCGCTGCGGCGAACCGGAAGAAATCGCCTCGATCGCCGCCTTCCTGGCGAGCAGCGATGCCTCGTACATGACCGGCCAGACGCTGTATGCCGACGGTGGACGCATGGCGCTGAACTACACGGTGCCCGTACGCGACTAAGCGCCGCCAGCGGGGAATCAGCTGGAGATATGCGAAATGTCAATGTCTGGTATCAAAACTCGCAATTGGACATATATTTGGCAACGCAACATAATCGCACCTGTCTCCACTATTCTCCTCCAAGAAAATAGTTTTAAGCCCGCCTCGAGCGGGCTTTTTTTTGCCCGGAAATAAGCACGGTTGAAACGACAACGAGCGCGCGTCCTGCGCGACTTAGTTGAGATCACGCTATACAGGAAGGGTTCGCCAGGCCCCGTTCACCTTTGATCCAGGTCACGGCGTGGTCACAATAAGCCCATATACTTTGAATCTACTGCGATACACGCAACCGATATGCGTGATCCCAGCAGGTGTGTTGCACCGACGTGCAGCACACCCACCGAACACGTGTCTCTTGGCCCGATCTTGGGTTGTGCCCGTCAGCTCCTGGCGGGCATTTTTTTCAAATGCACAACATGCCAATATAAATCCTCCCACAGGGCTTGAAGCTGCGCGAGATTTAGCTATGATGAAGCTCCCGCCCTGCTTTTTCTCATCCGTAGGGTGCCGGACAACACGATAACAGGGAGCCTGTCCTATGAGTTTACGTGCATCCGAGTCATATTCGCATCCGCCCGAGCCAGTCATGTGCCGCCGTCACGATGCCGACGGCAACCTGGTCCTCGTCGAACTCAATCCCCTGGCCGTCATCGATCAGCCCGATGACGCGAGCATGCCGCTGGATTTGCTGAGCTTTGGCAGCGTGCGCGAAATCTGCCCCAAATGCCAGCACACCCATCTCAAGCTCGTGCTGCGCCAGACCAGCGTGCGCATGGCACACCTCTTCTGCGCCGATTGCGAAAGCTGCTTCGACGCGCAATACACCAACGGCGCCCCGGCGCTGACGATTTAATCAGCCGGACGGGTGTGGCCGGATGGCCGGCAGGCATGGTATCGTTGGCGTTTGCCAACGCACCGACGTCATGCCCGCTATCCTGTCCTACCTGCTGCTCGACCCCCGCCTGCGCAGCGCCCGCCTCGGCCTGGCCCTGGTGGTCTATGCGGGCGTGATCGTCGCCGGATCGATCCCCGGAGCGCGCGCCGAAATCGGCGAGTACGCGCCGGGCGTCGTGCTGCACGGCCTCACCTATGCCTTCCTGACCCTGCTGTGGTTCCTCGGCAGCACCGGAAGCGGGCCGGTGCGCGCCGTCAAGGCGGTGCTGGCGATCGCCCTGATGGGCGCCGGCGACGAGCTGGTGCAAAGCTTCCTGCCCTACCGCTCGGGCGACATGCGCGACTGGATGGTCGACGTCACCGCCGCACTGCTGACCAGCACCCTGCTGGCCGTGTTCTTGCCGCAACGCGACCCGGTGCGCCCGCACTGACAAGCGGTTTCCCCAGAAATCCGCCGGCCTCATGGCTTCTTTGATACAGCTCAGGTTTAACCCGGTTCAGCTGGAACGCTGACGCGCTTCCCGCCTCTTACCAGAGGTGGCACGCTGCATCGTCACGCATCCCACTGAACATCCATTACAAGGAGTTAATCATGAAGCAAAAACACCAGAGCGTGATCCTGGCGGGCTTGCTGGCTGTGGCGCTGGGCCTGTCCGGGTGCGCCGGCACGCAGGGCGACAAGGGCGGCGAGTCATCCACCAGCAGCGGCATGTCCGGCAGCTCGAGCGGTGCAACCGGCACTACCGGTTCCAGCAGCGGCACCTCCGGCAGTTCCGGCACGTCCGGCAGCAGCGGCACCGGCTCGACCGGCTGGGATCAGTCGGGCACCTCCGGCACCAGCGGCAGCACGGGCACCTCCGGCAGCATGGGCGCCACCGGCGCGCAGGCGGGCGCCGCAACCAGCGCCAGCGCGAGCCCGAACAGCACCGTGCTGGCAATCGAGGTCATCCCGCGCGCAAGCGGCAGTGCCGGCAGCTCGGGCAGCGCCGGCAGCACGGGCGCGAGCGGAACAGCCGGCGCCACCGGCAGCGCCAACTCCTACCGCGTCACCGTGCGCATGGACGACGGCAGCATCCAGGTCGTCACGCAAAACCCCACGCCCGACTTCCGCAGCGGCGACCGGGTAAACGTGACCAGCGGCGTCATCCAGCACTAGCCCCGGCGGCCGGGCATGCAGCATGCGGGGCTTGGCAGTGGCCGGCTCACGCCGGCTGCCTGCCGGGCGCCCGTATCCGTTGCTACCCGCATAAAAAAACGCGCACCATCGGATGCGCGTTCGTGCAAAGCAGCCAGGCGCACCCGAGCGGGATGCGCCTTCGCGACGGTACCTGCTTACGGCATGCCCGTCCCACCCGGCAAGCCATCTCCTTCCGTCTCGATATCCTTCTTCTGCAGCGGCACGTTGCGCGTGGCGGCGCTGATCACCTCCAACGGCAGCTTCGGCGTGCGGTCGGCATTGAGCAGGCCGTTCGCTTCCTGGAAGGTATCGGTGAACTGGGTGTAGCAGAAGCCGCTGAACATGAAGGTTTCGTTCACCACCTGCAGCAGCCTGCGGTAGAGCGACGAGTAGCTCTCGGCGGTATGCGCGCGCGAATAGCCCCAGGTCGTCTTGTCGGCATCCGGATTCTGCTTCGGATCGTAGGCGATGCCGCCGAACTCAGTCAACACGATCGGCTGCCCGCGGTGTGGGAAACCATCCAGCGTCAGGATGCGCCCGCCCGGACGCCGTTGATCGAACAGGGTCCGCACCGGGTCGGTGACCGCATACCGCGCCTGCACCTTTTCCGGGTCGCAGTCGTAGTCGTGGATGCCGAGGATGTCGGTGGCCGACGCTTCCCAGCCGTCGTTGCCGATCACCGGCCGCGTCGAATCGAGCGTGCGCGTCAGGTGATACAGCGCCTCGACCGCATTGCGGTGCGCCTGGGTCAGCGTCAGGTTCGGCACGCCCCAGGACTCGTTGAAGGCCACCCAGACGATGATGCAGGGGTGGCTGTAGTCGCGCTGGATCGCCTCGGTCCATTCGCGCACCATGCGCGTGATGGCCCGCGAGCTGAACCGGTAGGCAGACGGCATCTCTTCCCACACCAGCAGGCCGAGCCTGTCGGCCCAGTACAGGAAGCGCGGGTCCTCGATCTTCTGGTGCTTGCGCACGCCGTTGAAGCCCATCAGCTTGACCAGTTCCACGTCGCGCTTGAGGTGCGCGTCCGAGGGCGCCGTCATGAAGGATTCCGGCCAGTAGCCCTGGTCGAGCACCAGGCGCAGCTGGTAAGGACGGCCGTTGAGCATGAAGCGGTCGCGGTTGATCGAGACCGAGCGCAGCGCCGTATATGAACGGATGCGGTCCAGGATCTGGTCACCGCAGCGCAGCGTCACCTCGGCGTCCAGCAAGGTCGGGCGTTCCGGGCTCCACAGGATCTCGTTGCGCGAGTCGTCGATGCCCGGGTCTGACAAGGCGATCTTGCGGTTGGCTTCGCCTCCCAGCAGCTTGTAGTAATCGTCTGCCAGCAATTGCTCGCCGTGCCAGATCTTGACTTCGACGAACAGCTCTTGATGGGTATGGCCGGCGGCAAACACCTCGCAGCCGATTTCATAGGTTTCGAAAATCGGGGTCCAGCGCAGCGAGGCGATATAGGTGTCTTCCACCTGCTCCACCCAGACGGTCTGCCAGATGCCGGTGGTGCGCGGATACCAGATCGAGTGCGGCTCGAGCAGCCAGTCCTGCTTGCCGCGCGGCTTGGCCAGGTCGGCCGGGTCGTCTTCGACGAATACGGTCACCACCTGCCTGCCGCTCTCGCTCATGGCGCCGGTGATGTCGGCCTGGAAGGGAGTGTGGCCACCTTCGTGCTCCACCACCAGGCGGCCATTGACCCAGACGCGTGCGCTATAGTCGACCGCGCCGAAATGCAGAATGGTGCGCTTGCCGTTGGGTACGAGCTCGAACTCGCGCTCGTACCAGACCGCGCGGTGGAAGCCCGTGTCCTGGATGCCGCTCAGTTTTGTTTCCACCGCGAAGGGCACGTTGATGTCGTGGGTCCACTCGGGTGCGTTGTCCGGCAGCCGGTAGACCAGCTCGTCGTCGAAGCAGAAGCGCCATTGTCCGTTCAAATTGATCCAGTTGTCGCGCACCAGCTGGGGACGGGGGTATTCAAACTGACTCATTGTTGTCCTTTCTGTTCAGTCGGGACCGGAACCAGGATCCGGCCCTCTCGTCCATGTTTGTTGTAGGCCACCAGCGTGGCGGCGGCCGCTTGTTGCGCCTGCCC
The DNA here is from genome assembly GCF_059685855.1 of Telluria sp. ZB4P37. NCBI lineage: Bacteria > Pseudomonadati > Pseudomonadota > Betaproteobacteria > Burkholderiales > Oxalobacteraceae > Telluria > Telluria sp. ZB4P37. Next base: position 108,588 of record NZ_JCASID010000009.1, on the reverse strand, counting down.
TGCCCGGCACAATGCCACGCAGGCGCCGCCGAATCCGGCGCCGGTCAGGCGCGCTCCGAACACGCCGGGCTGGGCGCGCAACTGCTCGCACAGGTCGTCCAGCTCGGGGATCGATACTTCGTAATCGTCGCGCAGGCTGAAATGCGAGGCGTTCATCAGTTCGCCGAAGCGCTCGGCGCTGACGCCATCGGCCGCTTCGAGCACACGTAAATTTTCCTGCACCACATGGCGGGCACGCTCGCGCATCGGCGACGGCAGGCTCTCCACGCTGGCTGGGTCGGTCACGTCGCGCAGCGCATGCACGCCGAGCGTACGCGAGGCTTCCTCGCACTCGGCGCGCCGTTCGTTGTACTTGCTGGCGGCGAGCTTGCGCGCGATGCCCGAATCGACCACGATCAATTCGGTCCCGGGCGGCATTTTCACCAGCCGGTGCTCGAGCGTGCGCGCGTCGATGAACAGCATGCTGGTCTCGTCGGCCAGGCTCGATGCCATCTGGTCCATGATCCCGCAGTTCACGTGCGCATACTCGATCTCGGCGCGCTGGGCGATCTGCGCCAGCCTGACGTCGTCGAGTTCGAAGCCGAGCAACGCCCGCATGGCGCGCAGCGTCGCCACCTCGAGCGCGGCCGAGGACGACAGCCCCGAGCCCACCGGCAAATTGGTATCGACATAGATGCGCAGCGGCGGCACCTTGATGCCTTCAAGCTGCACCAGCCGGATGCAGCCCTCGATATAGCTGCCGAAGCCCTGCGGCGCATTGCCTTCGTAGGCGAAGGTGACGGTATGGTCGAAAGTCGGCGAATAGAAATGGAAATGGTCGTCGCCGCTGCGGCTCATCGCCACCAGCGTGCGCTGCGGGGTCGCGACCGGCAGCATGAAGCCATCGTTGTAGTCGGTATGTTCGCCCAGCAGGTTGACGCGCCCGGGGGCCGACGCGTTCACTTCCGGCGCGCCGCCAAAGAAGGTGTCGGTATTGAGCATGTTTATGCCTCCAGCCAAAGGGGCCGCATGCGGCCATGTACGTCCGCCGCCGGCCAGCCGGGGTCGAACGTGAGATTCTCGAGCCCTTCCGGGCCGAGCAGGAAAGTGTCTTCGATCTTGACGCCCGTGAAGCTCGGGTTGAATGCAAAGGCCATGCCTTCTTCGAGCAAGGTTGCGGTGCTCGGGCTGGCCACGATCTCGCGCGCCCGGTAGCCGGTGATGCCGCCCTGGTGGTGCTCGCGGATCGCCGCCTCGCGGTCGGCGTGCTTGTACGCGGCGTCCAGCGCGTGATACACGGCCGACAGCGACATCCCCGGCCGCGCGGCCGCCAGGCCGGTGGCCTCGACTTCCATCAGCGCGCGCTGCTCGTCGAGCGGCGCCGGCCCGAAGCTCACGAAGCGCGTCAGGTTGGCATACAGGCCGTGGCGGCGCGCGCAGAACACCAGCATCGCGTGCTGGCCGATCGGATCGTGCGAGGGCACCGGATGGCGCCAGGCCGGCAGGCGCCGTTCGCCGGCCACCAGCACCAGCGCCGGATGGATGCCGCGCCGCCAGAGCGCATGCGCGCCGGCGCCGGCCAGCTGGAATTCGGTCCAGTCGGGGCGCGCCTGGCGCAGGGTTTCGCTCATCGCTTCGGCCGCTTCCCGTCCCAGCATGCGATAGCGTTCGCGCTCGCCCGCGCCCAGCACCAGGCGGCGCTGGCGCAGCGCGTTCGGCAGCGGCTGTTCGCTGGATTTCGCTCCGGCCTCGGGACGGTCCGACAGGATGGCGCGCCCCGCCGCCGCGTTCTGCACGTAGCGTTCGCGCAGGTCGGGCTCGGCCCAGGGCTCGGCATGGAAGGTGAAGCCATCGGGGACTTCTTCGGCGCGCAGGCGCTCGGCTTCGATGGCATCGGTCAGGATGCAGGCCTCGTCTGGCGTGACCAGTACTTCGGCCACGCCATGGTCGGTCGTGTGCAGCACGGCGCTGGAGCCGCCCGCGGTGATCCAGGCGAACCAGTCGACGCCGCGCAGGCGCAGCGCGCCGGCATCGGCCGCCGCCAGGTGCGAACGCAGCAGCGCCAGCTTGTCCGCGACCTCGGCCGCGCGTGATTGGCTTGCCGTCATCCGCGCGCCTCCAGGTGTTCGTCCAGGCTCACTTCCACCTGCTGCAGTTCGTAGGCGGTGGTTTCGGGCAGCACGTCCATCGCGAACATGCCCGCCGCCAGCTCGGTGCCGGCCAGGTATTTCAGGCGGTCTTTGGTGCGGTAGGGCGGATAGAACTGGGCATGCAGCTGGGTCTCGGGATGCTCGGCGCCGTCGGTGGGCGCCTGGTACCAGGCCATCAGGTAGGGGAAAGGCCGGTTCCACAGTGTCTCGAACTTGAGCAGCACGGTCTTGAGCGCACGCGCCAGCCCGGAGCGCTGCGCCGGCGTGAGCGCGGCGAAGTCCTTGCACGGGGCGGTCGGCATCACCCACACCTCGTAGGGATAGCGCGCGCAGGCCGGCACGATGGCGATCGCATGCTCGTCCTGGTAGAGCACGCGCTTGCCGTCGGCCGCTTCGTCGCGCGCCATGTTGCACAGCAGGCTGCTGCCGTGCTGCAGGAAGTATTCGCGCTCCTGCGCCAGCATCCGCGCCGGCACCGCCGGCACGAACGGGTAGGAATAGATCTGGCCGTGCGGATGGTGCAGGGTCACGCCGACCTCGGCGCCGCGGTTCTCGAAGGGCAGCACGTAATGGATGTGCGGGTGGGCGCCAATGCGCCGGGTGCGGTCGCCCCAGACGGCCAGCAGCAGCTCGATGCGCGACAGCGGCAGCGAAGCCAGCGCCGCATCGGCCTTCTGGGTAAACACCACCACTTCGCAGTGGCCGTTGGCGGGTGCGGCCGGCACCGTCACGCTGGGCGGGTCATGCGACTCCAGCGCCAGCGAAGGAAAACGGTTGTCGAACACGGCGATCTCGTAGTCGCCGGCCGGCATTTCGGTCGGGTGTTCGGGGTCGCTCATGGGCGCCAGCGGGTTGTACTGCGGCGGCGGCTGATAGGTGCGGTTCTGGCGGAAGGCGGCGTAAGTCACCCACTCGCCGCGCAGCGGATGCCAGCGCAGGTGCGGGTTGGCATGCTGGGGTTCGGCGAACGGGCTGGGTGCGGTAATACCGTCCGGAATCGGCTGGTTGCTGTAGAGCGTAATATTGCGTCCGTCCGGCTTCTTGAGATCTTGGCTGTGCATGGCATCCAAAAATGTCGGCAATCGGCGCGAACAAGCACCAGCCACAGCCGGTGTGCCCACGTTCCAGGACCGATCCTAACATGGTGATTTCGCCACATTTTCCTGCGGGTATTGATGCATTTTCCGGGCGTCAACGACACCATGCCGCAGCCCCACACCGCCATAGGCAAGCCGCCCTTTCCCGCCTAGGGAAAGGCCATATTCGGCCCGCCGAATCCAGCCCTCATGTAATCCCAGTCCTACAGCAGGACCAGATTTTTTGCCAGGTTTTGGCGAGCAATTCGCCTACGAGCCGGGAGTGAAAATGGCAGAGTAAAAACATCCACGCCGGGTATCCCGCGCTGTCGCCGTGCGCGCTGAACGAGCCGCCATGCCGGATCGCGGAGGAAAAAAAACCGCTCGGCTTTCACTGAGCGGCTGCACCGCAAGCGCGGCGTTTCTGGTGTCGCCGCAATTCAGGCGGCCTTGCGGCGGCGGCCGAAGCCCAGGCCCGGGACGGCATTGACGGGCCGTGCAGCTGCCTTACTTGGCCAGCTCCACCAGCACCGCCGTGTACATCTGCAAATTCAGCAGCAGCTGCTTCTCGGTGATGAACTCATGCTCCGAGTGGCCGGTATATACCTTGCCCGGCATGCCCGGACCAAAACTCACCGCTCCCGGGAACAGGCGCGAATTGGTGCCGCCGCCGATCGCCACCGGTTTCGGGTCTTTCATGCCGGTGAAGTAAGAGAACACCCCCATCAGGGTCGGCAGATGCGGTGCGCCTTTTTGCACCCAGGGCTCGTTGATGCGCACGGTGACGTTCGCCAGCGGCAGCTGGCGGCTCTGCCACTGGGCCAGCGCGGCATTGACTTCGGCCGTGAGCTGCTCGGTGCTCTTGCCCTGCGGGCGGCGCAGGTTGATCGACACCTCGATGCCGTCCTCGCGCTGCCGCAGCACGGTCGGCGAGAAGGTCATCGGCCCCATGAAGCCATCACGGTAGGCGACATTGCCGAACTTTTCACCATGGATGCCGGTGCCGACCATCTCGTTCAGATAGTTCACCACTCCGCCCGCGGTCGTGTTGACCCAGGGGCGCACCGCCAGCGCATCGGCCAGCATGCTCACCGCGTTGATGCCGTCTTCCGGCTTGGATGAATGGGCCGAGACGCCCTTCGCCGTGATTTTCAAACTGCGCGCCAGGTTGCTGCCTTCCCAGGCGAAGCTGTACTGCATGCCTTCCTGTTTCGCGCCGCGGGCGCGCACCTGCTTTTCGATCTCCGGCGTCGCGTTGGCGATCACCGCGTTCGCGTCTTCCGGAATCTGGCTGCCGAAGAAGCCGCCGGCGAATTGCGCCACATACGGCTCGCCTTCCGGCGGCGTCGCCGCGCCCTGCCTGGGCACCGTCACCGCCACCGTGCCCGAACCCTTTTCGGCGATCACCGCCGGGTATTCGGCGTCCAGGGTGATGTTGACCTGCGGCGGCTGGTGGGTCTTGAGGAATTCAGTCAGCGGGGCCCAGTCGGATTCCTCGCCCATGTACACATACAGCTCGATGCGCTTCGAGAGCGGCACGGCGCGATCGCGGATCGACCTCATCGCGTACAGCGCGGTGGCGATCGGGCCCTTGTCGTCTTCGGCGCCGCGGGCCAGCAGCTTGCCCGGCTCGCTGGTGCGGTCGAGCACGAAGGGCGACTTCTTCCACTTGCTGGCGTCCACCGGCTGCACGTCGCCGTGGGTGATGACGCCGACGCGCTCCTCGCCCTTGCCCAGCCCGATGACCACGGTCCAGCCATGGTCGGTGTAATCCAGGCCCAGGCGCGTCGCTTCAAGCTTCAAGGCTTCCTTGAAGGCGATGTGGACCGGGTTCTTGTCGGACGGGACGGCCTTGTCGGCCACCGTGTTGTAGCTCACCAGTTTGGCCAGCGTGTCGACCAGGTCCTTGCGGTAGGTGGTCACCGCATACTTCGCGGTCTTGACGGCGGCCTCGCTCGGCGGCCTGGTCGCGGCGTTCGCGGGCGTCGCGCCTGCAGTAGCAAAGGACGCCAGCAGCAGGCTGGCAAGCAGGGTCTTCTTGATCATGGGCGCCGTCTCCGGTTGTAAAAGCGCGGTTGCAAAAGCGCTGGTTGCAAAGGCGCAAGAAGTCTAGCACAGGCCTGTACGCGCGCACGGCGGCGATCGGGTATCGTGAGGGCCATCCGACACACCACCAGCGCTCCTCCATGACCAATAGAACCGTTCACCGGCTGCACCCGGCAATGCGCGACGACATCGGCGACCTCATTACCCAGCGTCCCCTGCCCGCGCGCCATCTCGAGCAGATCGATCCCTTCCTGTTCCTGAACCACCACGGCCCGCAGACCTACCCGCCGCACAACCGCGGCCTGCCCTTCGGGCCGCACCCGCACCGCGGCTTCGAGACCGTCACCTTCATTTTGGAGGGCACGCTGGCCCACCGCGACAATGCCGGCTTTGAGAGCATCATCCACGCCGGCGGCGTGCAGTGGATGACGGCGGGGCGCGGCATCGTGCATGCGGAAGTGTCGCCGCGCGAATTCCTGGAAACCGGCGGCCCGATCGAGATCCTGCAGCTGTGGGTCAACCTGCCGTCACGGCTGAAGATGAGCGAGCCGGCCTATACGGGCCTGCAGCACGCGGACATCCCCGCCTTGCAGCTCGACGGCGGCAAGGTGACGATGAATTTGATTGCGGGGGGAATGGGAAGGCGCCAAGGGGCCGGTGCAGTCGCTCACCAATGTCTTCATGACGACGCTGCAGATGCGTACGGGGGGCAGCATCCGCGTCACCGGCCTGGAAGGCCGCAGCGTGTTCCTGTATGTGGCGCGCGGGGTGGTCCAGGTGGGCAACCATGCCGACATGGTCAGCCCGATGCACCTGGTGGAACTGGACGAATCGGGCGACAACCTGGAGATCCGGGCCGAACGCGATGCGCTGCTGGTGTTCGGCCATGCGGACCCGATCCGCGAACCGGTGGTGGCGCACGGCCCCTTCGTCATGACGACCCGCGAGGAAATCTCGCAGGCCATCAGCGACTACCAGGCCGGGCGCTTCGGATCAGCGTTGAGCTAGGGCGAGCTGGCGGCGGCCGTCGGCCGTGCTGATGCGCACGGTTTCCACCACGCGGCGGCGTTCTTCGAAGGCGAATCGCACGTCCTTGTTCATCGCCACGAAGCGGCCCGCCCCGATGTGGACGATCTCGACCGGACCGTCGCCCAGGTCGGCATACACCGTCTTTTGCCTGCCGGTGATCTTGCCGGTGATTTCCAGCATGCGGCCGTCATCGAGCTCGTAGTGGCCCATCATGCGGTCGAACAGGAAGGGCGCCATCTGGGTGCGCGCGGCCTGCGCACCGACCACGGTGACGCGTTCGGTGCCAGCGCCTTGCGGCGCGGCGCTTGCAGTAAGGGTCATGAAGGTGGCGGCGGCAGCCAGCAGCAGTTTGGTACGCATGATCGGTCTTCCTTTCGAGGGCGATTGAGGTCGGACCGGTGCGGCTGGATACTGCTGTGCGCGCGGTCCACGATATTCAGTATCACCAGCATCTATCTATGTTTGTCTGGCGATGGGAGAAGTGTAGCGAGACGCCGGGCGCGTTCAAGCGACATGTGCCGAAAGGCCGGAAAGACGGGACGAACTGCGTAAATCCGGGGATAGCCGGGAGGTGCATATACGTGCGGCCGCCAGACGTCTGCACGCAGTGCAGATGTCCCGAAAACGGTGTCTGCATACGTGACCGTGCGGGTGCGGAACGTGCGGCGGGCCAAGGTGCATATGCCTTACATTAGGACTTTATTCCAACCAAACCAGCCCATGCAACCGACTCCCCTCGCCGCCACCACGCGCGGCTACCCCGACCTTGAGAACGTCGTCGAAAATGTCCACCTCGGTTCGGTGGCGGTCGTCGACGTCCAGGGTCGCCTCCTGTTTTCCGCCGGCGATCCGCACTACCCCACCTTCACGCGCTCGGCCCTCAAACCCTTCCAGGCCCTGCCCTTCATGCTGTCGGACGGTCCCGCGCGTTTCGGATTGACGCGCGACGAACTGGCGCTGCTGTGCGCCAGCCACTCGGGCGAAGACATGCACCTGCAAGGCGTACAGTCCATCCTCGACAAGATCGGGCTCGATCCCGGCCACCTCGAATGCGGCTGCGCGACCCCGCTGTTCTACGAGTTCACGGGCCAGCGCGCGCCGGAGCAGGAATGGACGCCGCTGCACCACAACTGTTCGGGCAAGCACAGCGGCTTCCTGGCCTGGTGCCGCCTGCACGGCGCGCCCACCGCGAACTACGTCGATCGTGCGCATCCGCTGCAGCAGGCGATCCGCAGCACGCTGGCCGATGCCGTGGGCATGCCGGCGGAGGCCATGCCGACCGGAATCGATGGCTGCTCGGCGCCGAATTACGCAATGCCCCTGTCACGGTTGGCCCATCTGTATGCACGCCTCGGGCAAGGCAGTGCCGATCCGCAACTGGGCGGCGCCATGGGCGACTTGTATGAGGCCATGACGGCGCGCCCGGACCTGGTCTCGGGCACCGCGCGCACCGATTTGTCCTGGATGACGGCCGGCGGCGGCGACTGGGTGGCGAAGGTCGGCGCCGACGCGGTGCAGACCATCGGCATCCGTTCGGCGGGCCTGGGCATTGCGATCAAGATCGCCGACGGCAACAGCCGGGCCTTGCACCCGGCCGTCTACAGCGTGCTGGAACAACTCGGCTTGCTGATTGATGCCCGTCGCGCAGAGTTGGAGCAGTACCGCCAGCCGCTCATCCGCAACGCGCGCGGCGCGGTGGCGGGCGATATCCGGACGCTGTTCACGCTCACGCGCGAAGGCTAGGCGACGCCAGTCAGGCGGCCAAGCGGCGCAGCATTGCTGCAATGGCCGCGATCACGGTGTCGTCGGACCAGTAGTTGTTGTGGGCCAGCGGGTTCCAGCTGCGCAGCAGCACCCCGGCAACGCCGCCGCCGGCATTGATGGCGCGGTCTTCCACCAGGGCGCGGTAGCCGGCGGACAAGGGCTGCAGCGGCCAGCCCAGGATGTCGTCCGGGTCATAGAAGTTGATCCATTTGAACAGCGAAGTCGGGGGCGCGATCGGGATGATGTGCATCTCCTTGTGCGCGGCCACGAAAATGGGAATGTTGCAGCCGGTCGTGACCAGTCCCGCGCAGGCGCCGGCAGCGAGGAAGGTTTTTTCGCTGGCGGTCAGGGTGCGCCCAAGTGCGGTCGTGGCCCAGGCATCGATGTTGCGCCAGATGCCCGCCGCCACCGGCCTGCCCGCTTTCGCCTTCTGCGCATCGTAGATGTAACTCGACAGCACCTGGCCGCCAAGCGACTGCGCCACGAACACCACCGGCATGGAGGGACGGATCGCGTGGGCCGACAGCAGGGTCTTGGCGATCTCGCCCTGCGCCAGCTCGTAGACCGAGCCCGGGATCTCCTTGCGGTTCTCCAGCCCGGCCGCATCGCCAAAGCCGAACAGCACGAACTTGCGCAGGTCGCCATAGCGCACCGCGCTTCCCTTCTGGGTGCGGTCCCAGACGATGAGCTGGTTGTCCTGCAGGATCTTCTGGTAATACACGGAGCGCATCACCACCTTGCCCGCGACGGCGCCCAGCTGCCCGCGCACGCGCTCCATCAGAGCGTCCGCATACGTCGGCGGGGTTTCCCCCATCCCGTGCACCGTGATCAACGCCACTCCGGCCATGGCAGCCTCCCCCGAATGGCCGCATCTTGATCTGCTTGCGGCCCTTTTTTGATATCGATAGCCTATCAGTTTTCCGGGCTGTGCAGGCGGGTCAGATGGACGCACTGTTCGCTCACCATCAGCCCGTAGCGTGGACAGGAAAACCTGCCCACGCTACGAGATAGTCAACGCGAACTCCGTGACCCCCTCCACGCCACCGCGCACCTGGTCACCCGGCTTCAAGGCCGCCACACCCGCCGGCGTCCCCGTATAAATCACATCCCCCGCCTCGAGCTTCACCAGCCGCGACAAATGGCTGATCACATCCGCAATCGGCCAGATCATCTCATTGAGATTCCCCTCCTGCCGCAGCGCCCCATTCACCTCCAGCCAGATGCGCGCATCCTGCGGATGACCCAGCGTCGCCGCCGGAATCAAGGGACTGCACGGCGCCGACGCATCGAAGCCCTTGGCCATGTCCCACGGCCGCCCTGCATCCTTGGCGACCGCCTGCAAGTCGCGCCGGGTCAGGTCCAGCCCCACCCCATACCCCCACACCAGCGCCATCGCATTTTCAGGCGCGATGTCGACACCGCCCGCGCCCAGCGCCACCACCAGCTCGATTTCATGGTGCAGGTCCTGTGTCGCGGGCGGATACGGCACCGCGCCGCTGGCCGGGACCACCGCATCGGCAGGCTTGGTGAAGAAGAACGGCGGTTCTCGGCTTGGGTCGCTGCCCATCTCGCGCGCGTGGGCGCCGTAATTACGGCCGACACAGAACACGCGGCGGATAGGGAAACGGGTGTGGGAACCCGCCACGGCCAGCGAAGGCACGGCGGGTGCGGGGATGACGTAGATCGACATGCTGATCCTTTCATGGACGGGAGTCGCCCATGATAACCGCGCAGCGCGGCCGCTGTCAGGCAGTGCCGGCAGGCGCTTCGGAACGCGCCGCGGCGGCGCTGACCGATTCCAGTACCCGCACCAGCGCCGTCATGTCGACCGGCTTGACCAGGTGGTGGGCGAAGCCGGCGGCGATGGCGCGCTCGCGGTCCTTGGCCTGGCCATAGCCGGTGATCGCGACCAGCACGGTGCCGCTGGTTTCCGGCATCGCGCGCAGTTGCTGGGCGAGCTGGTAGCCGTCGACGTCGGGCAAGCCGATATCGACCAGCATGGCGTCCGGGCGCTCGGCCCGGGCCCGGCGCAGCCCGGAGCGCGCGTCGTACTCGACCGCAGTGTGATAGCCCTGCACGTTCAAGAGCGTGGACAGGCTGTCGGCAGCGTCGGCATTGTCGTCCACCAGCACCAGGCGCAGCGGCCGCGCCAGGGGCATGCCCTCTACGCTTTCCCGCGGCCCAGGGCTGTCGCCCGGGACGTCCAGCGCCGCGTCCACGCAGGGCAGCGCCAGCGTGAAGCGACTGCCGTGCCCCACGCCCTCGCTATGCGCCCCGACTTCGCCTTCGTGCAGCTCCACCAGGCGCTTGACCAGCGTCAGGCCCAGCCCCAGCCCGCCCTGCGAGCGCGCCAGCGTGCGTGCGCCTTGCGTGAACAGGTCGAACACGTTCGGCACCAGCTCGGCCGGCATGCCGGAACCGTTGTCGCTGACGGTGAGCAGCATGCGTGCGTCCATCGCTTCGAGCCTGAGCGCGATACGCCCGTCCTTCTGTGTGTACTTGGCGGCGTTGTTCAGGATGTTCGCGACGCTCTGCACCAGGCGGGTCTGGTCGCCGCGCACGTGCACCGGCCTGGACGGCAGCGCCACCTCGACCTGGTGGCCTTTTTCCGTGATGAGGGGACGGGCCTGGTCGAGCGCGCCGGAGACGATGTCGCGGAAGTCCACCACGCCCAGCTTGAGCTTGACAAGCCCGCGCGTGACGCGCGAGACGTCCAGCAGGTCGTCGATCAGGCGACTCATGTGGCGCACCTGGCGGCTGATGATGGTGGTGGTCTGCCGGATGCGCGGCTCGTCCTGGAACTGCATCGACAGCAGGCTGGCCGAGCTGCTGATCGGCGCCAGCGGGTTGCGCAACTCGTGCGCCAGCATCGCCAGGAATTCGTCCTTGGTGCGACTCAGGCGCTCGGCCTGGACGCGCGCGGCGCGTTCGCTTTGCAGCAGCGCGTCGCGCTCGAGCGCGGACTTCTGCGCCACCTCGTACAGGCGCGCATTATCCATCGCGATCGCCGCCTGCGCCGCAACGCCCGCGATGATGCGCTCGGTGCGCTCGGTGAAGACACCGGGTTCCGGATGGCCGAACAGCAGGCCGCCGAGCACCATGCCGGAACGTGACACCACCGGCACCGCCAGGTAGCTGCGCACATTCAGGCAGGACTGAGGCTGCCCTTGCGCGATGCCGCTCACAGCCCCTTGCGCCACATAGCGCGGGTCGCGCGTGATGTCGCTGCTGCGCACCGGTCCTTCGCCATCGAAGGTGGGGCGGAAGATGGCGGTCGAGCGCAGCCGGCCGAGCTGCTCGAATTCTTCGCGCGAGGCGCCCGACAGCGTGTACAGGTGCAGGCGCTCGCCCTGGTCGTCGTGCGCGTTGTAGAAAAAGCCGCCGAAGCGCGCCCCGGCCAGCTCGGTGCCGGCATCGGTGATCGCCTGCAGCAGGGTTTCGAGGTCGAGCGTCGACACCAGCGCCTGGCCGGTGCGGTTGAGCATCTCGAGCACGCGCTTTTCGTCGCGCAGCGATTCTTCCACGCGCGCCCGGCGCACGACTTCGCGGGTGTGGCGCGCCACGTCCTCTGCCAGCGCGATCTCCTGGTCGGTCCAGCGGCGCGGGCACTGCTCGTGCAGGAAGAAGACCGCGGCCAGGTGTCCTTCCTCGATCAGCGGCACGATCACCATCGCGCGCGCGCCGATGCTCGCATAGCCTTGCGCATAAGGCGCGGCGCGCTCGTCGAGCGCGATGTCGTCCAGCCGCAGGGTGCGGCCCTTGCGCAGCTGCGAGACGATCGCCGGGCCGAAGCTCTCCAGCGGGCGCGATTGGCCGGCCAGGCTGGCGATGCTGCCGTCGGTCCAGTCGCAGTCCACGCTGATGTTGCCCGCAAGGACGTCGATCTCGCCATAGCCGACCCGGGCCACGCCCAGGTAGTCGCCGGCCAGGCTGCTCGCCGCTTCCATGATGAGCGCGGTGTCCACCAGGGGCCGCAGGGCCTCGCTCAGTTTCAGGTGGAAGGCGTGGCGCTGCTCTGCCAGCACGCGCGAGGTGTTATCGGACAGGACGAAATACACGCCGATTACATTACCGTCGTGGCGCACGGGGGTGACCGAGGCCGATACATAGCGCCGCTCGATCTGGCCATTGCGGACCGGGTACATCAGCGCGTTGTCGACATGGACCGGCTGGCCGCCCAATGCGGCCATCACATAGGGCTGGACCTGTGGCCACAGCTCGGGCCGCACCAGCGGGAAGGGCTGGCCCATGGCTTCCGGATGCTTGTCGCCCAGCAACTCCGCATAAGCGTCGTTGTAGAACAGGCGCAGTTCAGGTCCCCAGGCAATAAACATCGGGAAGTGAGAGGCGACGATCAGGTCGGCACTGGCCTGCAAGCCTTTGGGCCAGCTGTCCGGTTTCACGGACGGAAATACCGGCCAGGGGCGCGCGGCGCCCGGGACCGGCAAGGCCATGCCAGCTTCCGGCAAGGAAGAGAAACTGCTTTGGATACTCATCAGGATTCCCAGTTCGCTGTGCGTACGGCTACCGGTCGCGGGCAGGGGAAACCCGTCGCCTTCATTTTGTTGTCTTGCCGCAAACTTTTATAACGGGCCGATTATAACGAGCAATCTTCAAGCACCGCGCCCGTTACACTTCGGCGCGGCTGACGTGCCGAATCAGAGGGGATGTGCCAGCTTGCGATGCATGCGGCGCTGGGCGAGCCAGACGGCGCCGGCCACCAGCGGCACCAGCGCGCCCAGCGCCAGGTCCGGATTGAGCGGGAGGCCAAGCGCCTTCGCGCCCTTGCCGGCATAGCCGAGCAGGCCCACCAGATAGTAGGAAATCGCGGCCACCGACAGGCCTTCCACCGCCATCTGCAGGCGCAACTGCTGCGCGGCGCGCGCGTTCATCGATTGCAGGATCTGGCGGTTCTGCCGTTCCTGCACGATGCCCACCCGTGTGCGCAGCAAGTCGTTGGTGGCGGCGATGCGGCGCCCCAGCGCTTCCTGGCGCGCGGCGGTGGACTCGCAAGTGTTCATGGCCGGCGCCAGGCGGCGGTCCATGAATTCCTCGACGGTGGGCGTGCCTTCGATGCGCTGCTCGCGCAGCTCCTCGATGCGGGCGCGCACAAGGCGAAAGTAGGCACGCGAGGCGGTGAAGCGGTAGCCATTGTCGAGGGCCAGCTTGTCCATGCGCGCGGCCAGGCGCGTGATCCGTTCGAGCAGGCGCTGCTCGCCGCCCTCCTCCCCGCCCGAGGCATCCAGCGCCACCATGGCGCCCGCCACCTCGGCCAGTTCGGCCTCGATGCCGTCCAGTTCCGCGCCGACCGAGCGCGCGGCGGGAAGGCCGAGCAGCGCCATCATGCGGTAGGTCTCGATCTCCAGCACGCGCTGCACCAGCCGCCCCGCCTGCAGGTGGCGCATGCCGGTGTCGCGGATGACGAAGCGGCTGAAGCCATCGGCCTGGATGGCGAAGTCGGTCCATAGTTCGGCGCCCTGCATCACCTGCGAGCCGGCCAGCAGGCTGCGCTCGAACACGGCCGGAAGGCCGCCTGCATCGAGTGCGCCGTCGACCAGCACCACGTGCGCCGCCGCCATCAGCCGGCCGGCCAGGCCATGCAGCCAGCCGACGGGAATGTGGGCGAGCGGGACGTGGCCGAAGGCGCCGGCAAGCGCGGTGTCTTTTGAAAGGCGTGCAGTGAAAGTGTAGGAGGCGAATTCGGTATGGCATTCCCACTTCAGGCGCAGGGGGCCGAAGTCATGGAAGAAGTGGCTGGCACCAGGAACCGGCGCCGGCACGCCGAAGTGGGCGCACAGGCTCGCCAGGAGCGGATGCTGGTCGCCGCGCCAGACGGCGAGATGGGTGATCGCTTCCGGGCCGTCAAGGCGCAGGAAGGGGCGCGAATGCAGTTCCGACGCGAGTGGCACCCGCAGCGGATGACTCAGCGCGGCCAGGTCGCGCTTCATGCGGGCCTCCGTTGCGAAGCCCGCGGTGTCAGTAGATCTCGGCCGCCGCCAGGCGCACCTGCTTGAGCAGCAGGTCCGCGCCCGGCGCCAGCAGATGGTCTTGCTGGCGGATGATCCCGAAGGCGTCCATCTTGCACGGCAGCTCGATCGGCAGGATGCGCATCACGTTGAGCGAGGCGTAGTACTGCGCCACTTCCTGCGGCATCACGTGCAGCGAATCGGTCTGCTGCAGGAGCGCGGTGATGAACAAGAGCGCGGTGGTGTCGACCACGTTCCTTGGGGGCTGCAGGCCGGCGCGGCGGAACATCATGTCGAAGCGGTGGCGCAGGATGCTGCCCGGCGGCGGCAGGATCCAGGGGCGGTCGGCGATGTCTTCCAGCGCCAGCGATTTCATGTCCAGCAGCGGATGGCCGGGGCGCACCACGGCGCATGCCGGCTCCTCGGTCAGTTCCTCGTACACGAGCCCCGTCGAATCTTCCTTCTCCAGGATGCGGCCGATCATGAAGTCGAGCGTGCCATGCTGGAGCTTGTCGAGCAGGACGTTGCTGGGCTCGAGGTGCACGCCGATGCGCAGCAGCGGGGCCTGCTCCTTGATGCGCGCGATCGCCCGCGGCAGCAGCGCCATCGCCGGCGACATGATGACGCCCACCTCCACCTGCCCCGACAGGCCGGCCCGCAGCGCCAGGATGTCGTCGTGGGCCAGCGCCAGGCTCGTGAGCGCCATGCGCGCGTGGCGGATCATCGTCTCGCCGTAGATGGTCGGCTCCATCCCGCGCGGCAGGCGGTCGAACAGGCGCACGTCCAGCATCTCTTCGAGGTCCTTGATCTGCTTGGACGCTGCCGGCTGGGTCATGTGCAGCTCGTCGGCAGCACGGTGGATGTTGCGGTAGTCGTCCAGCGCGATGAGCAGCAGGAGCTGGCGCGTCTTGAGGCGCGCCTTCAAAAACCAGTTCGGGTTCGATGTATCCATCAGAAAATAATATCATTGGTGATATCATCCGGACAGGAATACCGCTGAGTTGTTTTCACTTGCAGCCTGGCGAAGGATTCGCGGCTGGTCCTTCCGCGGTCTGCGGCGCCAGGAGGATCTTCCCGTCCGCGCCGTAGCGCAGCTCTTCCACCGCGGCCGAACGCCGGAACTCGCCGCCGGTCGGCAGCTTGCCGTTATGGTAGAAGATGTAGGACTTGCCGTTGAAGTCCACGATCGCCTGGTGAATGGTCTTGACGTTGGTGTTCTTCTCCATGATCACGCCGCCAAACGACCACGGACCCGTAGCTGTCGGGCCGGTCATGTATACCGTCTCTTCCGGGAAGTGGCGTGAGTACGAGAGGTAGTAGGTGCCCTTGTGCTTGTGCAGGTAGGCCGCCTCGGTAAAGGCTTCCAGGCCGACGGTGTGGATCGGGCCATCGAATTCCGTCATGTTCGGCTTGAGCTTTGCGTACTTCATCACCGTGTTACCCCAGTAGAGGTAGGCCTGGCCATCGTCGTCGACGAAGACCGCCGGGTCGATGTCGTCCCAGAAGATGCTGGTCTCCTTCGTCATGTCGTTGGTGACCAGCGCCGTGCCGCGCGCATCGACGAAGGGGCCGGTCGGGCTATCGGAGACGGCTACGCCGATCGCCTTGCCCGGGATGGTCTTGTGGTCCACCGTCGAATAGAAGTAGTACTTGCCGTTGCGCTTGACGATGTCCGAGGCCCAGGCGTCGCGCCCGGCCCACTTGAAGGTGCTGTAGCGCAGCGGCGAGCCGTGGTCCGTCCACTGCTTCATGTCGCAGCTGGAGTAGACGCGCCACTCGTTCATGACGTAGTCCTTGCCGCCCTCCGGCGCTTCGTCCTTGCCGACGTAAAGGTAGACGCGGCCCTTGTCCACCAGCGCAGCCGGGTCGGCGGTGAAGATGTTGGTGACAATCGGGTTGGCGGCCTGGGCGAGCGAGGCGGCGCACAGGGCGGCGGCGAGGATGGTGCGTTTGAACATTTGGTCTCCTATTCGTTTTCTTTGATTTATTTGGCTAATACGTAGGTGGTGTGCGATCACACCACCTACGTATTTTTTGCCCCCATCACCCGCTGCACCACGCAAAACACAAACAGCAGCCCCCCAATCACGATCTTGGTCCACCACGAACTGAGCGTCCCATCGAAAGCGATCAGCGTCTGGATCGTCCCCAGCACCAGCACCCCCGACAGCGCGCCCAGCACATAACCGTAGCCGCCGGTGAGCAGCGTGCCGCCGATGACCACCGCGGCAATCGCATCGAGCTCGGTGCCTTGCGCATGCAGTCCGTAGCCCGACAGCATATAGAACGAGAACAGCACGCCGGCCAGCGCCGCGCAAAAACCACTGAAGGCATACACGAAGATCTTGGTGCGGCCCACGGCCAGCCCCATCATCGCCGCCGACTGCTCGTTCCCGCCCAGGGCATACACCGCGCGCCCGAACGCGGAGCAATGCGCCATCCACACGGCCAGCGCCAGCATCATCAGCGCAATCAATGCGCCGGGCGACAGGAAACCGCCCAGGAAGGGCAGCTGGCTCTGCGACATCGTCACGAACAGCGGATCCTCGATGGTGATCGACTCGATGCTGATGAGATAGCAGAGGCCGCGCGCCAGGAACATGCCGGCCAGCGTCACGATGAAGGGCTGCAGCCGGAAGAAGTGGATGATCGCGCCCATGGCGCCACCGAAGGCGCTGCCTCCCAGCAGCACGGTGGCGATCACCGCCACCGGCGGCCAGTGCGCTACCTGCAGCAGCCAGGCCGCGATCATGGTGCTCAGTGCCAGCACCGCGCCCACCGACAGGTCGATGCCGCCCGAAAGAATCACGAAGCCCATGCCGATCGCGATCACCAGCAGGAAAGCGTTATCGATCAGGAGGTTGAGCATCACCTGCAGCGACAGGAAGCCGTCATAGGCCTGGCCGCCGATGACCAGCATCGCCAGCAGCAGGATGACCGTCGCCATCGAGGTGAACCAGGGCGCCGTGGTCAGGTTCTTCATGCCGCCCTCCTCTTCCACAGGTCCTTGAACTGGCTTGATTGCGAAATGCAGACCAGGAAAACCACGACCGACTTGACGACCATGTTGACCTCGGGCGGGACGCCCAGCGAATAGATGGTGGTGGTGAGCGTCTGGATGATGAGCGCACCGATGATGCTGCCGACCAGGCTGAACCTGCCGCCCACGAGCGAGGTGCCGCCCAGGGTAACGGCCAGGATGGCGTCCAGCTCCAGCAGCAGGCCGGCGTTGTTGGCGTCCGCGCTCTTCACGTTGGAGCTGATCATCAAGCCGGCCATGCCGGCGCAGGCGCTCGAGAACACGTAGACGAAGACCACCAGCGCCGCGGTGCGGATGCCCGCCAGCCGCGCCGCCACCGGGTTGATGCCAACCGCCTGGATGAACAGGCCCAAGGCGGTGTGCCGCATCAGGAAGGCGGTGACGGCCAACACCGCCACCACGACGAACAGCGCGAACGGCAAGCCGAACAGATAGCCGCTGCCGAGGAAGAAGTAGGGCTGGTAATAAACCGTGACGATCTGGCCGTCGGTCAGCAGCTGGGCCAGGCCACGGCCGGCCACCATCAGGATCAGCGTCGCCACGATCGGCTGCAGGCCAAGTCCGGCGACCAGTGCGCCGTTCCACAACCCGCACAGCAGCGCCGCGCCAAGCGCGGCCAGCATCGCGAGCGGCATCGGCGTCTGCGCCACATACTCGGGCACGCCGTTATTGATCACCATGGTCCCGCCGACCAGCATCGATGCCACCGTGCCGGACAGCGCCACCACGGCGCCGACCGAGATGTCGATGCCGCGCGTGGCGATGACCAGGGTCATGCCGATCGCCGCCAGCATCAGGGGCGCGGCGCGATTGACGATGTCGACCAGGCCGCCGTAGAGATGGCCGTCGCGGATCTCCAGGTTGAAAAATCCCGGGATGAGCGCGAAGTCGATCAGCAGCAGGACCATGAGCGCGGCCAGGGGCCGGAACAGCGGGTGCTGGAAGACCGAGGGCATCGCCGGCTTGGCGGGTGTGAGCACGGATGGTTTCACCGAGACGTTCATGCGCAATGCTCCCCGGCGATCACGTGCAGCACCGAGCTGTCGTCGAGCTCACCGCGTTGGTGCTCGCCGCAGGCCTTGCGGTCGCGCATGACAACGATACGGTCGCTCACACGCAGTACCTCGGGCAGCTCGGACGAGATGAATAATATCGACATGCCCTTGCGGCACAGGGTGGTAACGTAATCCATGATTTCCTGCTTGGCGCGCACGTCGATGCCGCGCGTCGGTTCATCCAGAATCATCAGCTTCGGCTCGGTCACAAGCCAGCGAGCAAGGAGGACCTTCTGCTGGTTGCCACCTGAGAGCGCGCCTATCGGCGTCTCGATGCTCGCCGTCTTGATCCCCAACTGTTTCACGTACCAGGTGGCGAGTTCCTGCTGGCGGCGCATCGGGATCGCGCGCAGCAGCCCCTGGCGCGCCTGCAGCGCCAGGATCAGGTTCTCGCGCACGGACAGCGACAGGATCGCGCCTTCAATCTTGCGGTCTTCGGAGCAGAAGCCGATGCCTTCCGCGATAGCGTCGCGCGGCGTGGCGAAGCTGCGGTGTTTCCCGTCAATCTCGATGACGCCGCTGTCGGCCTTATCGGCGCCGAACAGCAGGCGCGCGGTTTCGGTACGGCCGGAGCCGAGCAGGCCGGCCAGTCCGAGCAGCTCGCCCTTGCGGATGGTAAAGTCGACCGGTTGGAGGACACCCTTGCGCGCCAGGGCTTTGGTACGCAGGAAGGTCTCGCCGTTGGCGTCGTTCGCAGCGCAGTGGCTGGCCGCCTGTTCGGCAGCTTCGCTTGGCGCACCGACCATCTTGTTGACCAGGGCAAGGCGCGACAACTCACTGCACACGTACTCGCCTTCGCGCTCGCCGTTGCGCATCACCGTGATGCGGTCCGAGATCGCGTAGGTCTGCTCTAAAAAGTGGGTGACGAACAGGATCGCCATGCCCTGCTCGCGCAGGCAGCGCAGCACCGAGAACAGCAGCTGGACTTCGGTTTCGTCCAGGCTGGAAGTCGGCTCGTCGAGGATGAGGACCTTCGCCGAAATATTCAGCGCACGGGCGATTGCCACCATCTGCTGAATGGCGAGCGGATAGGTCGACAGCGGTTTGCCGACGTCGATATCGATCTTCAGGCGCGCCAACAGCGCGGTCGCCTGCCTGCGCATGCCCCGCCAGTCGATCATGCCAAGGCGGCGCGGATAGCGTCCGATGAAGATGTTCTCCGCGACCGACAGGTTCGGGCACAGGTTCACTTCCTGGTAGACCGTGCTGATGCCGAGCGCCTGCGCATCCTGGGTGGAGGCCGGCGCGATGGTTTTCCCGTCCAGCACAATGCTGCCCCGCTCCGGATGGTAGACGCCGGTGAGGACCTTGATCAGGGTCGACTTGCCGGCGCCGTTCTGGCCCATCAGCGTGTGGACTTCGCCGGGATACAGGCGCAAGCCCGCGTCCGACAGCGCCTTCACGCCCGGGAATTGCTTGTGGATGCCGGTCACTTCCAGTACCGGCAGCCTGGTCGTCGAGGCGAGCATGGCCGCCTCAGTACTTACGATTCGGGAATTCCCTGGCCGCGACTTCAGCTGGGAACACCCCCTCGTTCACGGTAATGCGCCTCAAGACAGGCTTGCCCGCCTTGACCAGCTGCGCCGTCTGGATCAGCTGCGGCCCGAGCAGCGGGTTGCACTCGACGGTAACGTTGAGCTTACCCTGCAACATGGCCTCGAACGCACCCTTCACGCCATCGATCGACACCACCAGGATGTCCTTGCCCGGTTTGAGGCCCGCTTCCTCGATAGCCTGGATCGCGCCGATGGCCATGTCGTCGTTGTGCGCGTACAGTACGTTGATGTTCCTGCCCTCGGATTTCAGGAAAGCCTCCATCACTTCCTTGCCCTTGGCACGGGTGAAGTCGCCGGTCTGCGAGCGCAGGATCTTCAACTTCGGATTGCCGTTGATGACTTCCGCGAAGCCCGCCTTGCGATCCAGCGCCGGCGCCGAACCGACGGTGCCCTGCAGCTCGACGATGTTGTAGCTGCGGGTCGGGTTCTTCTTCTGGTGCTCGCTAAGCCAGCGCGCCGCGCGGCGGCCCTCTTCCACGAAATCGGACCCGATAAAGCTCACATACAGCGACGGGTCGCTGACCTTCACCGCGCGGTCGGTCAGGATCACCGGGATCTTGGCAGCCTTCGCTTCGCGCAGCACCGTGTCCCAGCCCGATTCGACGACCGGCGAAAACGCGATCACGTCGACGCGCTGGGCGATGAAGGAGCGGATCGCCTTGACCTGGTTCTCCTGGCGCTGCTGCGCGTCGGCGAATTTCAGGGTGACGCCGGCTTTCCTGGCGGCGTCCTTGATCGAGGCGGTGTTCGCGGTGCGCCATTCGCTTTCGGCGCCGACCTGGGAGAAGCCGATGGTGAGCGGTTTTTGGGCGTGGGCGGGGATGGCGGCGGCGAGCAGCAAGCTTGCTGCCGCGCCCAGGAGGGTTCTGCGGGTGATGGTCATTACCTTGTCTCCGGTCTTGTTGTTTCACAATCCTAGGACAAAGTGTGATGCTGATCCAATCAATTTTCTGATCTTATCGATATCGAAATCGATATCGACAGACGACAGTCATCATTCGATCGTGCGCCGGGTGGTGAGCGCGCCGTCTTTTCCCGACACAGTGATCTCATTGATGGATTCTGAAGGACCGGAACAGTCACCCGTTTCCAACGCTGTCGGTGCGAGCAGCTTACGTCGATCGAACGCGATAGCGACCTCGCCTCGAACGATGCCTCCGCACAGTCCATTCAGGTTCCAGTTCATTGGTACAGGCCGAAGGCTGACGATGACATTGCCGCCGCTCAGCCGGCAGCTGCGCTGGGCATCGACCAATTGCGTCACACGGTCCGCGTCCCCATCGGGACGTCTGCTGAACCGGACCAGGGACCAGAACACGATCGCTTTGGGATCGCTTGCGGAAACCGCACCGTAGCGGACTGTCAGCCGGTCCTGTCCGGGATCGCACTCGACCCAAGCGGCATTCTTCACAACATCGGCGTGAACCGCCGCGTGCGCGCACAGCATCAGGACTGCCACCATCAGGCGGCGACAAGTGCGGATTGAAGCGTAGGCCATGTTCTATTCGCGCGGAATTGATGAGATCGAGAAACTGTAGCCGATTAGTAAACGAAGCGCTATCTCAGCAGGCGCAGCCCATACAGCCCCCCGGCCACAGACCCTGGCTTGGCAACGAACTTGACGGTCAATTTACGCGGTGTTGCTTGGGTGCCGAATACCGGCAGCGGATAGTCGATATGGTAGAAATCAGGTGCTACATCGCCAGGCAAGGCAACTTTGGCAACCAGTACCCCGCTCACTTCCACATCGAAGCGCCTTCCTGCATCGGCCTTGGCAAACGTCAGCCGCAGCAGCTTCGCCTCACCCTTTGGATCATTCAGCTCATAGCTGAACCACTTGCTCGCATGTCGCCAGTGGCGGCCGCCGTTCACACCCGCCTCACTGCCCTCACCCTTGAAAAAGTGATCCGACTCCGGCTGCTGTTCACCCGGCGCGACCTGGTCGATGGTGCGGGCGTCGAGCGCCAGTCGTTCGGCTTCGCGCGCCGCATTCTCCGCCCTCATGCGCTCGAAGTTACTAGGTGTCGAATGCTGCCAGTACATCGTGTAGCGCGAATCGTGCAGGCGGAAAAACGGGACAAACTCTGTCGCTGATCCAGCCGCACCACGTACCAGTCCGGGCGCTGCAAAGGTCAGCGGCTTGCCCTTCACCGGCTTGAAGCGCCGCAGGAAGTCCGTCGAATCGCTGACCAGCATCGGCGCAGCCTCGAGCGGGCACACCTGCCCCTGCGCGATATGCCCCATGCGCGACTCGTCCGCGAGGAAGTTCAGCTTCTCGTCCCCGAACATGCGCGTCTTCGCGGCCAGCACGATCGGGCCATGCAGGACGGCGTAGTAGTTCGATTTGTCCGGCATCTGCTCCAGTCGCGTCGTCATCGGCAGCTGCACGTCGACGGCATCGCCCTTGCGCCATTCGCGCCCGATAGTGACGTAGCCGCCAGGCTGCGCATCGACCATCACCACCTTGCCATTGACCTTCACCACCAGCTTCCCGGCCGCCACCCAGGCCGGGTAGCGGATCTTCATCGTGAACCTGGCCGGTGCATCGACGCTCAAGCGCGTACTGCCCTGGTCCGGGAAGCGCGTCGCCTGCGTAATGCGCACGCCCTTCTCGCGCCAATTCAGTGTCGACGGAATGAACAGGTTGACGAACAGCGCATCGCCCTCCTGCGCATAGATGAATTCACCGTATTTTGCATGGCTCTCGATCCCCGAGCCGACGCAGCACCACATGCCCTTGTCCACCTGCGAGTACACGCGGTAGTGGTTCGGCCGCATCGGGGTGAAATACACAAAACCACCGCCCGGCCGTTGCGAGGACAGGATGTGGTTGTACAGCGCGCGTTCGACGTAGTCGCCGTAGCTGCCCTTTTGCTCAGACTCGAACAGCATCTGGGTCAGCTTGATCATGTTGTAGGTGTTGCATGTCTCCGGCCCCTCGACCTCGTTGATCATCGGGCCGAAGTCCTTCTCGTCGTGGAAGTGCTCCTTGACGCTGTTGCCGCCGATGGCCACCGTGCGGCGGTCGACCACCGTCTGCCAGAAGAATTGCGCGGCATCCTTCATGTCCTGCCGCCCCGTCATGCCGGCGATGCGCAGGAAGCCGATCACTTTCGGGATCTGGGTGTTGGCGTGCAGGCCGGTGAGCTTGTCCTGCCCTTTCACCAGCGGCAGCAAGACCGCCTGGTGCGAGAAGCGCAGCGCCAGGTCGAGGTATTTTCGCTCGCCCGTCATCTGCGCCACGTCGGCAAAGATCTCGTTCATGCCGCCATGCTCGCTGCGCAGCATCTGTTCCATCTGCTTGGGGCTCAGGCGCGCGCTCAAGCGCAGAGCCCAGTCACTCAAGACGATGAGCATCGCGCGCGCATCCTTGTTACCGGCGTACTTGTACGCGTCGCGCAGGCCGGCGTAGACCTTGTGCAGGTTGTACCAGGGGACCCACTTGCCGTTGACCGAGAAATTGTCCGCTTCCAGCTTGCCGGCCGCGACCTCGCGCCAGGCCTGGCGTCCGCCGGGAATGCCGCCCAGGTAGCCGTCGCCATTCGCTGCCTGCGCGCGCTTGAGTTCAGCCACGAAGTAGTTCAGGCGGCGTAGAGTCTCTGCATCGCCGGTCGAGGCGTACATCAACGCCAGCGCCGAGAGGTAGTGGCCGCCCATATGGCCGTCCAGTCCCGTCGACTCCCAGTTGCCGTAGCCTGGCTTGCGTGGCTCCAGCCCCGCCTCGCGCAGGAAGGGCGCGAGCAGCCGGTCCGGCTCCATCGCCATCATGTAATGCAGGTCGGTGGTCTGGGCGTCCAGGAAGGGGCCCGGCTTGAGGCGGACGTCGGCCGGGGGGAAGAGTTCGGCCCCCTGCGCGCACGCGCCGGCCAGCAGCAGCGTCAGCGCAGCGAGTCGGATTGTCATGGAAGTTGAGCGCTCGTGTAGCGGTTCAGGTCCGCGGCATCCACGACCGGCCAGCCGCCCTTGTCCCACTTCATGCCCAGCACTTTCAGCTTCTGCTTGTACTTGTCGGCGGTCTCGTAGGCGTGCAGCACCATGTAGTCCTTGCCGTCAAAGGTATAGGCGCTGTTGTGGCCGAGGGCTTTCCACTCGCCGGTGCCCCGTATGACGAGCGAGCCGCCACCCTTGGCCATGTCCACGCCGTTGCGGTCGAGGTAAGGCCCGGTGACGGATCTGGCGCGGCCGACGACCACCTTGTAGGTGCTGTCCTTGGCCTTGCAGCACAGGTCCCAGGACGCGAACAGGTAGTACCAGTCGTCCTTCTTCATGATGAAGGGCGCTTCGATCTGTGCCGGGCCGGCTTCTTCATCCGGCGTGTAAGCCGGACGGTCGCGGCGGGCGATCGTATGCCATTCCTGCGGCTCCGCCAGTCTGGTGCGGCTGGCGTCCAGCTTCACCAGCTTCAGGCCTGTCCAGAACGAACCGAAGGACATCCACGGCGTGCCCTTCTCGTCGTCGATGACGTGCGAGTCGATGGCATTCCACAGGTCGCGGCCCGGCCTTGACTGCAGCACCATGCCCTGGTCTTCCCATTTGTAGTTGGGCGAGCGCGGGTCGAGGGTGGCGTTGGTGGTCACGCCGATGCCCGAGGTGTTCTTGCCGAAGCCCGAGACCGAGTAGTACAGGTAGTACTTGCCGGCGTGGTGGTAGATGTCTGGCGCCCAGATGTGGTCGTTGAAGCTTGGTGCGGCCTCTTTTGCCCACGACGGCTCGCCTGCAAAGACACGGCCTTCCGGTTTCCACGACTTCATGTCGGTGGAGCTATAAAAGGTGATGCCGGGGCCGGTGCTGAAGAGGTAGTACTTGCTGCCTTCTTTGGCCATGACGGGGTCGTGGACGCCAACCTGGGCGGCGAAGGCTGGTAGCGCAACGGCCAGCGCGAGCGCACCGGCAGATAAACGGGAGAGAAAAGACATCGCAGCATCCAGAATGAGTTGATTTTTCGCGATACGTAGGGTGGGCAAGTCCCTTGCCCACGCGTTCAGCCATAGTATGCGTACCGATACGTGAGCATCGTACGCGACCGTGATTTGAACGCGCGGGGCGGTCTGGTCCAGTGGACCAGATCACAAGCCGCCCACCCTGCCAAACCTTACGCCTCGACGGCGACGACGACGACCGACTTCGCCGGCACCGTCAAGGTCAGCTTGCCGTTTGCAGCCTTGGCGCTGTACGACACCGGCTTGATCGCATGCGGCTGGTCGAAGGTGTTATGCGCGTCCATGGTGTCGGAAGTCAGCACCTGCCCCGTCGCGCCGGACGCCGACTGGCCCTTCAGGTCCACGACCACGTCGCTGGCCTGGCGCGGATTGGTGTTCACCAGCGCCACGTAGACCTTGCCGTCCTTGCCTCTAGCACTCGATGCGCTGATGCCCGGGATGCTCTTGTTGTTGCTTGAGTAAGACACGTCGTTATTGACCGCGGTCGGCAGCGAAGTCGCGTCCTGGAAGGGCACATACATCTTGTACGCGTGGTAGGTCGGCGTGAGCAGCATCCTGTCCTTGTCGGTGATGATCATCGCCTGAAGCACGTTGACCATCTGCGCGATGTTCGTCATCCGCACCCGCTCCGCGTGCGCATGGAAGATGTTGAAGTTCAGGGCCGCCACGACCGCGTCGCGCAGGGTGTTACGCTGGAACAGGAAGCCCGGGTTGGTGCCTGGCTCCACGTCGTACCAGGTGCCCCATTCGTCGACATAGAAGCCGATCTTCTTCTCGGGATCGTTCTTGTCGAGGATGGCGACGTTGTTCTTGATGAAGCCGTCCATGCGCAGGGTCTGGTGCAGCGTCGAGAACCATTCGTTTTCCTCGAAGCCGGTGGCGGCGCCCTTCTTCTCCCACACGCCGGTCGGCAGCGTGTAGTAGTGGAAGCTGATGCCGTCGGTGCCGCGTGCGGCTTCCTTGCTCAGCACCTCGGTCCACTTGGTGTCGGCGTCATTGCCGCCGCTGGCGACCATCTTCGGGCGCGCATTCGGCGGGGTTTTGAGGAAGGTGGCGTAGTGGTTGTACAGGTGGGCGTAGTATTCCGGCTTCATGTTGCCGCCGCAGCCCCAGGCTTCGTTGCCGATACCGAAGTACGCGACCTTGTACGGCTCCTTGCGGCCGTTCTTGCGGCGCTGCTCGGCCAGCGTGCTCTTGGTGTTCGAGGTCATGTACTCGAGCCACTCGGCCATCTCCTGCGGGGTGCCGGAGCCGAGGTTGCCGTTGATGTAGGCTTCGGTGCCCAGAATGTCGACCAGGTCGAAGAACTCGTGGGTGCCGACGGCATTGTCTTCGGCCACGCCGCCCCAGTGGGTGTTGACCTTCACCGGGCGCTTGTTGCGCGCGCCGATGCCGTCGCGCCAGTGGTATTCGTCGGCGAAGCAGCCGCCCGGCCAGCGCACCAGCGGTACCTTCAGTTCCTTCAGCGCGCCGACCACGTCCTTGCGCCAGCCGCGGGTGTTCGGGATCTTCGAATCCTGGCCGACCCACAGGCCTTCATAGATGCCGGTGCCGAGGTGCTCGGCGAATTGGCCGTAGACGTTCTTGTTGATGACCGGGCCGGGGCGGGTTGCGTCGATCGTGACGCTCACCTGCGCAAAGCCGGGCGCCGATGCGGCGAGCATGCCGAGCGCAAGGATGGTGGGCTTGAAAGCTTTCACTGCTGTCTCCTGGTTCTATTAGAAATTATTTGAAAACGGCGACGAAGCCGCCGTGCGCCTTGATGCTGATCTTGTGCTTGCCGGCCTTGAGCGCGGACTGGCTGAATTCGCGTTCGCCCGTACCGTCGGTAATGAAGGCGCCGCTGCGGTGTCCGATGAAGGACAGGTCCAGTTCGAGCGGCTTATCGGTATCGTCGGCGTTGATGCCGGCGACATACCACGCCTGCCCTGACCTGCGCGCGATCACCACATGGCGGCCCGGGTAGCCGTCGATGAATCGCGTCTGGTCCCAGCTGCGCGGCAGCTCCCGCAGGAAGCCCTTCACATAAGCCGGCACGGTGGCCATGCCTTCCGGCGTTTCGGCAAAATGCTGGATCCCCGACAGGAACAGCACCGACTCGGCCAGCTCGAAACCGTTTCTGGTCTTGCGTTGGATGGTCGGGATGTCGTGGAAGGCCACCGGCGTGAAATCCATCGGGTCGAACAGGTTGCGTGCGAACGGCAGCATGGCGGCGTGGCGTGCCACGGCGTCCTGATCAAGCTGGAAGAAGGTGGTGAACTCGAAGCCGCGCACCGCTTCGGCGGTCATCAGGTTCGGGTAGGTGCGCGACCAGCCGCGCGGCAGCGTGGCGCCGTGGAAGTTCACCAGCAGGCCGGCCTTTGCCGCGTCAACCAGGATGTCGATGTAATAGGCGATCATCGACTGGCCGTCGCCGGCGAAGAAGTCGATCTTGACGCCCTTGATACCCATCTCGCGCAGTTTCGCAAACTCCTTGACGCGCTGTTCGCGGCTCAAGAGCGCACCCTTCGGGCTGTACTCGGTCTTGTTCCAGGCGCCGGACGAGTTGTACCAGACCAGGATGCCGATGTTCTTCTTCGCGCCATACGCCACCAGCTCGCGCATTTTGGCGTCGCCGATCTTGCGGTCCCAGTCGGCGTCCACCAGCGTGTAATCCCAGACCATGTCGGCGGCGTGGTCGACGAATTTCTTCTGGACGTCGAAGACGGTGCCGTCGTCCTTGAGCAGTGCCCAGCTCCACGAGGCGTGGCCGGGCTGGATCCTGGTTTTGTCGAAGGTGATGGCGGGTGCCGCCAGGTCGGTGCCGAGGGTCGATTCGACGATGGTGCGCAGCGAACCCAGGGCGATCACGCGCCATGGCGTGACCAGGTCGCCGCGGGTTTCGGCCAGCAGCGCGCCGCCGGTGAACACTTCCGGTGCGGTGGGGGTGCCGAGCTTGTAGCGGCCATTCGGGGATTCGGCTTCTAACCGGGAAGCGTGGAAGCTGCCGTCCATGTTGGCTTCGGTGAGCGCAACCCAGGTGTCGCCCGTGCGGAACAGTGCGGGGAAGACCCAGCCGGCGGAGGTCGGCGACTTGCTGCCGACGGCGATTTCGCGCTGGTAGTGCTCTTCGTAAGCGGGGTTGGTGTTCATCCAGCCGGTCTGGGCGACCGACATCGGCTGCAGCCAGGCTTTGGCGGATTGGTCGAAGCTGAAGCTTGTCGCCTCAAGGACGAACTTCTTGTGGGGCAGCGAAGCGTCGCGTACCAGGTAGCGGAATGCCACACCGTCGTTGGACGCGCGGAAGGCCAGGTCCATCGTTTGTCCCTGCGCGTTGCGGACGGTATAGATCTGCTCGTTGGCGCGGTAAGTGATTTTGCGCTTCTTGCCGGTGGCGAGTTCGTAGCTGTCGCGCACAGGCTTGATAGCCGAGATCTTGGCGATGGACAGATTGGTCGTCAGGTCCGCGCCTTGCAGCGTGAGGCCGAGAGGGGACGGGAGGATGACGGGTTTGCGGTCGCGTGCGATGGCGTAGGTGAGCGTGCCGGAGGGGGCGGCAACGACGGATACGGAGATCTGGCCGTCGGGGCTGGTCAGGGCGGCGGCGTGCGCCTGGGCGGTCAACAAGGCGACAAGCGCCAGCAAGGTGCGATTCACAGCGGTCATGGCAAATCCCGTTAGCGCGTCGTTCCGGCGCAGGCCGGAACCCAAGTTCCTGGCGTAGCGGCGAAATTCGATCCCGGCCTGCGCCGGGATCACGGTTCTAGAGGTGGTGGGAGAAAAGACGGTAGCGGCACTCCGCCGCTACACATCAGGTCCAGCCTGCGTCGACGACGAAATCCTGCGCGGTGCACATCTTGCTGTCGTCGGCACCGAGGAACAGCACCATGGCGGCGATATCGTCCGGCATGAGCTTGCCCGGCAGGCACTGGGCCTTCTTGATTTCGAGCTCGGCGTCTGCGTCCACCCACAAGTCGATCTGGCGCTGGGTCATGACCCAGCCCGGGGTGACGGTATTCACGCGCACCCCAAACGGTCCGAGGTCACGCGCCAGGCTGCGCGTCAGGCCGATCACGGCCGCCTTGGTGGTGGCGTAGACGGGATAGCCCGCGCCCTTGGCATGCCAGGACATGGAAGAGAAGTTGATGATGGAGCCGCCGCCCTTTTTCTTCATGCCCGGCAGGACTGCCTGCGCGGTGAAGAACATCGGGCGCTGGTTGATGGCGATGCGCTCGTTCCAGTAGTCGAGCGAGACTTTTTCGATGTCGTGGCGCTGGTCGTTGGCCGCGTTATTGACCAGCACATCGAAGTCGCCCAGCTGCTGCGCCAGCTCGGCCATCGTGCGCTGTAGCGCAGGAATGTCGGTAATGTCGCAATAGCGGAACACCGGCGCATTGTGGCCGGAATTGCCCAGCCGTGCGCACAGCGTTTCGCTGGCTTCCTTTGCGATATCGACGAAGGCCACGACCGCGCCCTGCTCCACGAACGCTTGCACGATCGCTTCGCCGATACCGGTGCCGCCGCCCGTCACGAATATCCGCTTGCCCTGCAGGCTGGGGTAGTTTGCCAACTGTGTCATACCGTCTCCATCTGTTCTTATTGTGATACCGGCTTACTCTTTGGTCAATGCACCGTCTTTGCGGCGCCAGATGCCAAGAGGATTCCCGTTGCGCAGCGGCTCGGGCAGCAGCGCGTCTGGCAGGTTCTGGTAGCACACCGGACGCAGAAAGCGCTGGATGGCGCCGGTGCCCACCGAGGTGCTGCGCCCGTCGGCCGTGGCCGGGAACGGGCCGCCGTGGACCATCGCCGTCGAGACCTCGACGCCGGTCGGAAAACCGTTGGCCAGGATGCGGCCGACCTTGCGCTCCAGCACCGGCAGCAGCGCTTTCGCGGCAGCGTAGTCGCCTTCGTCGATCTGCAGCGTAGCGGTGAGCTGGCCTTCCAGCAGTTCCGTTACCTCGCGCAGCTGGTCGACGTTCTTGCAAACGACCAGCACCGAGGCCGGGCCGAAGACTTCGGCGTGCAACTCGTGGCGCGACAGGAAATGCTCGGCGCTGGTGCGGAACAGCGCGGCGCCGCCCTTGCCTTCGTCATGGTCGACGCGCGCCAGGGTGGTGATCGCTTCGTGCGTGTGCAGCGCGTGCACGCTCTTGCGATAGCTGTCGGCGATGCCCTGGTTGAGCATGACGGCAGCCTGCGTGCCAGATAGTGCTTCAGTGGCGCCGGCGCAGAACTCACCCAGGCCGGGGCCGTCGACCACGAGCACGAGGCCCGGGTTGGTGCAGAACTGGCCCACGCCCATGGTCAGCGAGGCGGCAAACCCCTTGCCGATTTCGGTGGCGCGGCTGGCGAGTGCATGCGGCATGATGAACAGCGGGTTAATGCTGCTCATCTCGGCGTAGACCGGAATCGGCTGCTTGCGTGCGGCGGCGACGGCCATCAAGGCGGTGCCGCCCGAACGCGAGCCGGTAAAGCCGACCGCCTTGATGGCCGGGTGGCCGACCAGCGCCTGGCCGATGCCGTTGCCGGTGCCGGTCAGCAGCGCAAACACGCCGGCGGGCAGCTCGCACAGCTGCACGGCGCGGGTCACGGCGCGCGCCACCAGTTCCGAGGTGCCCGGATGGGCCGAGTGCGCTTTCAGCACTACCGGGCAGCCGGCTGCGAAGGCGGAGGCCGTATCGCCGCCGGCCACCGAGAAGGCCAACGGGAAGTTCGATGCGGCGAACACCGCGACCGGGCCGACGCCGATCAGGCGATAGCGCAGGCTTGGCCGCGGCGGGGTGCGTTCCGGCAGTGCGGTGTCCATGCGGGCATCAAGCCACGAGCCTTCGCGCAGCAGCTCGGCGAACATGCGCAGCTGGCCGACGGTGCGGCCACGTTCACCCTCCAGGCGCATGCGCGGCAGGCCCGACTCCATCATGGCGCGTTCGATCAACTCGTCGCCAATGGCCAGGATCTGCTCGGCCACGGTGTCCAGAAAAGTAGCGCGCTGCCGGTCGGTCGTAGCGCGGAAGATGTCGAAGGCTTCGCCGGCAAGCATGCAGGCGCGGTCGATCTGGCCTGCATCGACCATGTGGAAGGATGGCTCGAGGTAGTCCCGCTTGGTCGGGTCCCAGGCCTTGAACGAACCTGCGGCGCCGCGTTCCTGCACGCCGCCAATGATGGCTTCACCGGTAATGGTCATAAGGTTTTCACTTTCGCAAATTGGGTGGCATGGACCGCAAGGCGGTTGCGCAGGGCCGGGCCGAATTGCGGCGACTCGACCTCGAAAGACTCGCCCGCTTCCACGGTGATGCTGTCCGAGAAGCTCAGCGTGGCGGTGCCGAAGAAGTGGATGTGCACATCGCCGGGGCGCTTGAACAGGCCGTACTTGAAATGGTGGTGTTCGAGGTTCTCGATGGTGTGCGACATGTTCTGCTCACCGCTGACAAAAGCCTTTTCCCAGCGCACCTGGCCATCCTTCTTGAGAATGCGCGAGGTGCCCGACACGTGGCTCGGGAGCTCGCCCACCAGCAGCGCCGGGCCGAGGCCGCAGTTGCGCAGCTTGGAGTGGGCCAGGAACAGGTAATTCTGGCGTTCGGTGACGTGGTCGGAGAACTCGTTGCCGATGGCGTAACCGAGGCGGTAGGGCTGGCCATCGTCCCCGATCAGGTACAGGCCGGCGATTTCCGGTTCTTCGCCACCGTCGAGCGAGAAGTCGGGCATCCCGAGCTCCTGGCCGGTGGCGCGCACGATCGAGCCGTCGCCCTTGTAGAACCATTCGGGCTGCACGCCCGCGCTGCCAGATTCCGGCTTGCCGCCTTCAACGCCCATGCGGAACATTTTCATCGAGTCGCTCAGCGTGCCGACGTCGCCGTCGATTTTCTTGTGCATGGCGTCGCGCGTGTCCGCGCTGCCCAGGTGGGTCAGGCCGGTGCCGGTGACGTAGCAGTGGGCGGCGTCCGGGTGGTCGAGCGGCGGCAGGATGTGGCCGGCGTCCAGCAGGGCGTCGTATTTGTAATGCTCAAGGCCTGCGGCGCTGTCAGCCAGCTGGGCCAGGCTAGTTCCGGCGGCGATGGCGGCGCGGGCCAGATCCAGCGTCGTGGCGTAGCCGTCGATGACGCGGATGGTGTTGTCGTGCAGGATGCCGATGCGGCGTTCCTGCGATTCGGTGGTGAATTGTACGAGCAGCATGGCCCGGGTCTCCAAATGTTTTGTTAGTCGAGAGCGGCGCAGGTCGGGATGCGTGATGTGAACGCGTGAATCAATGCGAATGTTTTGGCACTGCCGACCCACGGCATCCGACGAGGAAGTCAAAGTCACACCCCTCATCTGCCTGCAGCACGTGATCGAGATACAGCCGCTGATAACCGCTGTGCTGCACCGGCTTGTTGTCCTCCGCCCGATCCGCCAGGCGCGCCTGGATCTCCTCATCCGACAGCTCCAGGTTCAAGCCACCGCCGGCGCAATCGAGCACGATCCAGTCGCCATCCTTGACGATCCCCAGCGGGCCGCCGGCCATGGCTTCAGGCGCCACGTGCAGCACGACGGTGCCGTAGGCGGTGCCGCTCATGCGTGCGTCCGAGATGCGGACCATGTCGGTAATGCCCTGCGCCAGCAGCTTCGGCGGCAGGCCCATGTTCCCGACTTCGGCCATGCCCGGATAACCCTTCGGGCCGCAGTTCTTCATCACCAGGATCGAGTTCGCATCCACGTCCAGGTCCGGGTCGACAATGCGCTGCTTGTAGTGGTCGAAGTCTTCGAACACGACGGCCCGGCCGCGGTGCTGCATCAGGTGCGGCGAGGCCGCCGAAGGTTTCAGCACGGCGCCGCGCGGCGCCAGGTTGCCGCGCAGGATGCGGATGCCGCCGTCTTCGATCAGCGGGGTGTCGAGCTGGCGGATCACTTCGTCGTTATAGATCGGCGCATCCTTGCAGTTGTCCCAGAGCGTGTTGCCGTTGACGGTGAGCGCGTCTTTATGCGCCAGCAGGCCGCCCTCGCCCATGCGGCGGATCACGCCCGGCAGGCCGCCGGCATAATAGAACTCCTCCATCAGGTATTTACCCGACGGGAGCAGGTCGACGATGGTCGGGGTGCCCTTGCCGATGGTTGTCCAGTCTTCGAGTTCGAGCGGCACGCCCATGCGGCCGGCGATCGCCTTCAGGTGGATCACGGCATTGGTCGAACCACCGATGGCGGCGTTCACGCGGATCGCGTTCTCGAAGTTCTCGCGCTTGAGGATCTTCGACAGCTTCAGGTCTTCGTGCACCATCTCGACGATGCGGATGCCCGACATGTGGGCCAGCACGTAGCGGCGCGCGTCCACTGCGGGAATCGCGGCATTGTGCGGCAGCGAGGTGCCCAGCGACTCCGCCATGCAGGCCATGGTCGAGGCGGTGCCCATCGTGTTGCAGGTGCCGGCCGAGCGTGAGTGGCCCGCTTCGGCGGAGAGGAAATCGTGCATCGAGATCTGGCCGGCCTTGGCCTGCTCGTGCAGCTGCCAGACGGCGGTGCCGGAGCCGATGTCCTTGCCGTTCAGTTTACCGTTGAGCATCGGGCCGCCGGTGACGACGATGGTCGGCAGGTCGACGCTGGCCGCTCCCATCAACAGTGCCGGGGTGGTCTTGTCGCAGCCGACCAGCAGCACGACGGCGTCCATCGGGTTGCCGCGGATGGATTCTTCGACGTCCATGCTGGCCAGGTTCCGGGTCAGCATGGCGGTCGGACGCAGGTTCGATTCGCCGCTCGAGAACACCGGGAATTCGACCGGAAAGCCGCCGGCCTCGAAAATGCCGCGCTTGACGTGTTCGGCGATCTTGCGGAAGTGGGCGTTGCAGGGGGTCAGTTCGGACCAGGTGTTGCAGATGCCGATGATCGGCTTGCCCTGGAATTCATGGTCGGGAATGCCCTGGTTCTTCATCCAGCTCCGGTACATGAAGCCGTTCTTGTCCTGGGTCCCGAACCACGCGGCCGAGCGCAGCTCGGTTTTCTTCTTCGTCTCGGACATCAAACACCTCCTCGTTATCTCCGCCACGGGAGGCTGTGTGCCCCCTCTCATGTCGTGTTGTTCAGCGATGAGGAAGTCTAGAATGCTGTCAGATAACTTTCCAATCAATTATTTCGCGATAGTGATATCGTTTTTCGTATCGTAGGGTGGGCGGGTCCCCCGCCCGCGCGTTCAATCCACGTTCGAATGCCCGCTCGTCAATTCATGTGCAATTTGAACGCGCGGGGTGATCTGGTCCAGTGGACCAGATCACAAGCCGCCCACCTACGAGTGCAAAAAGCGCGACTCCGGTAGACCGGGTACATCGAGCACCTGGCTGAACAAGGCGCCCGACAAGGGCGCCGCTGCGCGATCTTTCTCCGTCATCCCGAGGTGCGCAGACGTGACGTAGAGCGTCGACAGCCCCGCCCCGCCGAACGCCGGACAACTCGGCTGCGGCGCATCCACCTCCAGCACGCGATCGAGCTGCCCGTCCGGCGCAAACCGCATCACCTGCCCTGCCCCCCAGCGCGTCGTCCACAAAAATCCCTCCGCATCGATGCACGACCCATCCGGCTCCCCCGGCGCGGCATCGGCGGCGATGAACACGCGCGATGCGCCGATCTCCCCGCTGCAGGGGTTGTAGTCGCAGACGCGGATCTCCTTCGCCATCGAATCGGCAAAATACATGCTGCGCCCGTCGGGACTGAAGCAGATGCTGTTCGCAATGGCCACGTTCCCGAGCGGCAGGCGCTCGAGCGTCAGGTCGAGGTTCAGGCGATAAAAGCTCCCCACCGCCGACTTCGGGTTTTCGGCCTGGTTGAACATGCCGAACACGAAGCGCCCCTGGCGGTCGCAGCGTCCATCGTTCAGGCGCGTGCTGGGAATGTCCGCTTCCACGTCCACGATGCGCTTCACCGCCCCAGTGGAGAAGGTGAAGAAGGCCAAACCGGAGGCGAGTCCCAGCAGCAGGCGGTCGTCGCTGCCGGTCAGGGCGAAGCAGCACAGCCGCTCGGGCATCGGCCAGCTCCTGGTTTCGCCAGTGGAGGGCGAGTGTGCCCACAGGGTGGATGCCGGAATGTCGGTCCAGAGCAGGCGTCCAGAGCGCTCGCACCACAGCACGCATTCGCCCAGCTCGTGCCTGCCGTCGATGAAAAGATCCATCATGCGCTTACTTCACCACGGAAAAGCGGAAGCGCGACTCGGTCTGGTACACCTCGCCCGGGCGCAGGATGGTGTTCGGGAACTGCGGCTGGTTCGGCGAATCCGGGTAGTGCTGCGGCTCCAGGCAGAAGCCGCTGCGGTGCGGGTAGCTGCGGCCCTTGCCCTGGAGCATACCGTCAAGGAAGTTCCCGCTGTAGAACTGCACGCCGGGTTCTTCGGTGAACAGTTCCAGCACCCTGCCCGATTCCGGCTCGCAGACGTGGGCGGCGCGGGTCATGGCTTTGCCGTCCGGCTTGTTCAGCGCAAAGCAGTGGTCGTAGCCCAGGCCGTGGCGCAACTGCTTGTCCGGCTGCTCGATGCGCTCGCCGATGGGGCGCGGGGTGCGGAAGTCGAAGGGCGTGCCGGTGACCGGCGCCAGCGCCCCGAGCGGGATCGATTCGGCGTCGATGGCGACAAAGCTGTCGGCGTCGATGCTCAGGACGTGGCCGAGGATGTCGCCCTGGCCTGCCAGGTTGAAGTAGCTGTGCTGGGTCAGGTTGACCGGCGTGGCCTTGTCGGTGACGGCGTGGAAGCGCACTACCAGCTCGTTGGTATCAAGGAGCGTATAGGCCACGGTGGCATTCAGGTTGCCCGGATAGCCCTGCTCGCCCTCTACGCTGCGGTAGGTCAGTTGCAGGCTGTCGCCATCGACGATGGCACTCCACTTGACCTTGTCGAAGCCGGGAGCGCCGCCGTGCAGGTGGTTGTTGCCGTTGTTCGCCGGCAGCGTGAATTCCTGGCCGTCGAGCGTGAACCTGCCTTTGGCGATGCGGTTGCCGTAGCGGCCGATCAGGGCGCCGAAATACGGGCTGTCGGCCTGGTAAGGCGCGAGCTGGTCGAAGCCCAGCACCACGTCGGCCAATTTGCCGTTGCGGTCGGGAGCATGCAGCTCGGTGATGATGCCGCCGAAGTCGATGATCTTCGCCACGAGGCCGTTCGCATTGGTGAGCGTGAACTGGATGATGGTTTCGCCATCCGGCAGTTGGCCGAACGGCGCTTGCGTGATCCGTGTTTGCACGTTGAGTTCGTCCTTGGTGAGTCCTAGTTGGTGGACGGCCTGCCGAATACGGGCATGCCTGCTTCGTCCCAGCGCAGCGGTTTCACGAAGGTGTGGCGGTCCGGATTCCAGAGCGGATCGCCGACGATTTCGGTGTAGGTGCGCGCGTGGTAGACCAGCATGACGGTGTCGCTGTCTTCGGCATAGGTGAAGCTGTTGTGCCCGGGGCCGTAGATGCCATGATCGTAGCAGGTTGAGAAAACAGGCTCGCTCGATTTGGTCCATGCCTTCGGATCAAGCAAATCGGCGTCCTCGTCGGCCCAGAGCAGACCCATCGCGTAGTTCTCGTCGGTGGCGCTGGCCGAGTAGCTGATGAAAATCCTGCCATTGCGGCGGACCACGGAGGGGCCTTCATTGACCCAGAAGCCGCGCGTCTCCCAGTCGTGTTCCGGTTTGCTCAGCATGACCGGCTCGCCCTCGATCTGCCAGGGGGTCTTCATCGGGGCGATATACAGGTTCGAGTTACCCTCGATCTCATGGTCCTTCTGCGCCCACAGGTAGTAGAGCCGGCCCTTGTGGGTGAAGGTGGTGGCATCGAGGCAGAAGCTGTCGATGCCGGTGTCGACCTGGCCCATGAACTCCCACTCGCCCTCGAGCGGGTTGGCGTTCTGGTTGCGGATCGCGTACATGCGGTGCTGGAAGAGCTTGTGTTTGATCTCGCGGCTCGGGGCGGCGGCGAAATAGACGTACCAGGCGCCCTGGTTGAAGTGGAGCTCGGGGGCCCAGACCAGTTCGGAGTACGGGCCGGTGTCGGGTTTGGTCCAGGCGGTGACGCTGTCGGCGCTGGCCAGGGCCGCGATGGTGGGGGCGCGGCGCAGCTCGATGCGGTCGTATTGGGGGACCGAGGCGGTGAAGTAGTAGTAGCCGTCGGTGTGCTTGTAGATGTAGGGGTCGGCGCGTTGCTCGATCAGGGGTTTCAGGGCGGGTTGTTCCATGATGTTGTGTGGAGCTGTCGGTGTGCGTGCGGAATTGGGTTCCCGCCTTCGCGGGAACGACGGATCAAAGGGTAACGATACCCATAGCGTGGGCAGGTCTTCCTGCCCACGCGGTCAACCGGCTCTAACTGGCCACGTACCCATGCGTGCGCATGTCGGCCTTGACCGTGTCGTAGTACTGGTCGCTGATCCGGTATTTGAACATCAGCATCCCCATCAGCAGATGGAAGAAGCCCGGGATCACCGACAGCATCAGCGCGATGCCGTGCAGCGCCAGCTCGGACTGGGCCTGGTTGGGCTGATACTGGAAGTGGTCCAGCAAGATGCCCACCATGCCGCCCGCGATGGCCATGCCGGCCTTCTGGCAGACCGAGATGCCGCCGAAAGCGAAGCCCGAGACGCGCTTGCCGGTCTTGACCTGGCCGTAGTCGATGGTCTCGGCGATCGCCGACCAGAACACCGGGGCATGCAGATCGACCACAAGCGACAGGATGAAGTACAGGACGAAGGCCAGCACGATGTCGCCCGGCGTCACCAGCACGTAGATCAGCAGGCTGATCACCGCCACCGCGATCTGGCTGTTGCGGAACAGCTTGAGCTTGCAATAGAACTTGGTGGTCCAGGTGGACACCACCATGGCGATGATGGCCGCGGCCACGCCGGTGGAGAGGAAGGCCGAGACCATGGCGGTGTCGCCGCCCAGGTAGTACTTGGCGTAATAGATCGCCACCGAGCCGCGGATCACGTAGCCGACCGTGCCGGTGACGCACACGCCGCACAAGATCAGCCATTGGTCGTTCTTGAGCAGCACACGCACCTGGTCCATCAGCGGCTGCTTTTCCACCTTGTGGATCACGCGTTCGGTGGTGGTGAAAAAGCACAGCAGGAACAGCAGCACGCCCATCGCCGCCATCACCGCCATTGCAGCCTGGTAGCCGGTTGCGGGATTGTCGGCGTCCCACCAGCTGGCCAGTACCGGCACGATGATGGTCACCATGAAGGCGCCGATCTTGGCGAAGAACAGGCGGTAGCCGTTGGCTGACAGGCGCTCCTGCGGGTCCGAGGTCAGGCCGCTGATCAGGGAGATATAGGGAATGCCCACGCCGGCCGTCATGACGGTCATGAGGATATAGGTCGAATAGGCCCAGAGCAGTTTTGCGTCGTAGTTCCAGTCGGGCGTCGTAAACACCAGGAAGACGCTCAGGCCGTAGGGCACCGCCAGGAACAGCAAATACGGACGGTAGCGCCCCCAGCGACTCAGATACGCGTCGGTCATCTGCCCCATCGCCAGGTCGGCGATGGCGCCGACGATCTTGACGATCACGAACAGCATGGCCAGGTCGCTGGTTTTCAGGCCGTAGATATCGGTATAGAAGAAGGTGATGATCAACATCATCGAGGAGATCACCACGTTGAGCGCCATGTCGCCGGCGCCGAAACCCGCTTTTTCGAGGGTCGAGAGTTTTTGAGTGTGCATGCTGCGCCTTCCCTTGAACGAACCGGGGGCACTGCCGGAAGAATCACCCTGCAGCGCCCCGCTTTGCTTCACCACCTGCCTGCGGACAGGCTTAATTGCGCCACCGAAGAGACACCCCGACCACGCGATCATACCGGCGCACGTCGCGCGGCAGTTGCGGCACGCTGTGGTAGTCGTGGTAGGCCTGGTCCAGCAGGTTGCTGCCGTCGAGCGTGATGCTGACGTTGTCGGTCAGCTTGTACGAGATCGAGGCATCCAGGGTCTTGAGCGGATCGACAACGATGTTGTACGGCGTGCCGCGGTAAGCATACTCGGCGGTGAACTTGTCGCGCCAGCTGTAGGCCAGGCGGCCCGACCACTTGCCGTACTCGTACAGGCCCACCAGGTTGGCGGAGCGGCGCGACATGCCGGCGAAGGTGTTGACCGTGCCATCCGCGGCGGCCAGGCCGCCATCCATGAAGGTGACGTTGGTCTGCATCCCCAGGCCGCTCATCCAGCCCGGCAGGAAGGTGAAGAACTGCTGGTAGGCGAATTCGGCGCCCTTCAGGTTGCCCGACACCGCGTTGTACGGGCGGCTGACGTTGTAGGTCACGCCATCGACAGTCTCCGGACGCGAGGTGCGGCGCAGGTAGTTCTCGTACTTGTGGTGGAACAGCGTACCGGTGACCGAGCCGGCCGGCGCGAAATACCACTCCAAAGCCACGTCGACGTTGCGCGCTTCCTGGGGCTTGAGATTCGGGTTGCCGGCGGTGCCGGTGGCCAGCGTCGTGGTGGTCGACGGGAACAGCACCAGGCCCGGGTTGAAGTCACCGAACGGGGCGCGCTCGATCGCCTTGCTGGCGGACAGGCGGCCGATCAGGTCCTGGCGGAAGTGGGCGCGCATCGACAGGCTTGGCAGCACGTCGCTGGTCGAGGACGACACGGTGGTCGGCGACACCACGCCGTTGGTCGACGAGTAGCCGCTGATGTTCTGCTTCGTCTTCACGTAGCGCAGGCCCGCGGTGCCGTCGACCGGGATGGGGCCGGCGTCGAAGCCGAAGTTCAGCTTGGCGTAGATGGCGTGGGTCTTCTCGCGGTCGGCGTAGTAGGACAGCGGATCGTCCGGACGCGCGTTCGTCTCGCCACGTATGGCCTGGCGCACGGCGCCGGTGTGATCCAGCAGGAAGTCGCTGCACGGCGCGTAGAACTGGTTCATCCCGTAGTTGCCGCCGGTCCCGGGGCTGGTGCAGTTCAGGCCCGGGATGCTGGTGACCTTGATGGCGTTCGGCGTGAACCGGTTCGGCGCGTCCGAGTAGCCGTTCAGTTCATGCACATAGGAGGCGAAACGCTCGGCGACACGGGCGCCGGCGCTGACTTCCTTGATGAAGCCATCCGCTTCCGGCATCCAGCTCACGTCGCCGCGCCAGTCGGTGGCGGCGCCGCGCGAGCGATTGTGGTTGTCGAACAGCGCGAACAGGGTCCACGGCGCCGGGTCAGTCATGTCCACGCCCGGATAGGTCAGGAAACCGCCGCCGTCGCGCACGCTGGCGGAGATCGGCTTGGCGACGTCGCGCACGGTATCCAGGATCGGGTTGAGCTGGCTGTATTTCGAGACGGTGCGCACCAGTTCGGTGCTGGCGCGCACGCCGGGCATCACCTTCCAGATGGCGCCGACGGCGCCCTGGTGGGTCTCGGAATCGTCGCGCCGCGCCTGGGTCGAGCTCAGGGTGAAGGTGTTGACGTTCGGGTTGCTGATCGATTCGAGGTAGTTGGTGCCCGCGCGCGGGGTCACGGTCGACGCCGGATTGTTGATCGGCAGGCCGCCCACGAAGAAGATGCTCTGCGAATCGTGGTCGATCTTGGTCGAGAAGCCTTCGGCATAGACTTCGAGCTCCTTGCTCGGGCGCCACTGGGCCGACAGGTTTCCAGCCAGGCGCTTGCGGTCGCCGCTGCCCATCACCCGGCCCATGGCGTCGGCGCCGATGATGCCGCGGTCGATCGTCATCGGCGCTCCGACGAAGGCCGTCTCGTCGTGGTAGCGGCCGCGCTGGTAGGACAGCCCGCCCAGCACGCCGATTTCGCCGATGCCGGTGTTCCAGCGGTTCGACAGCATGCCCGACACGTTCGGATCGATCTTGTCGGCCTTGTCACGGTGCTCGGCGCGCGCATTGAAAGCCGCCTGCGCGCCCTTGAAGTCGAACGGACGGTTGGTGCGCACGTCGATCACGCCCGAGGTGCCGCCTTCGACCATGTCGGCGCCCTGCGATTTATACACGTCCACGCGCTGCAGCATGGCCACCGGCACGTCGGCCAGGAACAGGCTGCGGCCGGCTGCGGTGAACATCTCGCGGCCGTTGTACAGGGTGGTGATGCCGCCCAGGCCGCGGATGACGACGTTGCCGGCTTCGCCGTTCTGGCGGATCACCTGCACGCCGGGCACCCGGCCCAGGATCTCGGCGACGTTCTTGTCGGGGAACTTGCCGATGTCGTCGGCGACGATCGAGTCGACGACCTGTTCGGCATTGCGCTTGATGGTTTGCGCGGTCTGGGCGGCCTGGCGGGTGCCGGTGACGAGGACGACGGCTTCCTTGCCATTGCCCTTCTCGCCCGTTTCCGCGGCGGGCGCCGCGGCAGCCGGCGACTCGACAGCCGCCAGCTCCTGGGCGCCGACGGTGGCGCTGCTGATCAGGCCGGCGCCGGCAAGGGCTGCGACGCTAGCGCGCAGGGCGAAGATGTGACAGGAACTGGCCATGGCACGGCCGGAGGAAGTGCGTTTCATACGTCTCCTATGTCGTTTTTCTCGTGGCCGCTGTGTCGCGGCTTTGCTGTTCTTACATGCTCGACATTGATGGTAGGCGCTGAAGCGAGATCGTTCCAATCAATTTTTCCGTCCTTCTGATATCAATTTTAGTATCAGCGATTGTACTGTTTGAGATTAGAAATATTGTGGAAACCACCGATAGCGTGTGATAGACGCAACATGTAAAGTGTTTCCGCAGCAAGATTTGCGCTGGATCATGCTGTTTTTTGGCCACACAAACATGCCAATCAGAAATCATGTAAGGATAGTGCAAATGTTTATTGGCATCATCGTGACGGTGCTGGTAACGTAACTGTCTAATAAAGCTGACTTTTCACTAATAGACAGACCGGCACCGTTCGTATTTGCAAGAACGCCACTCAACCACTGGAGACACGAAATGAAGAAGACTTGCCTGGCCCTCGCCCTGTTATCCATCCTGCCGCTGGCCGCCCAAGCGCAGACCAGCGTCACGATCTACGGCATCGCCGATGCATCGGTGGGTATTGAAGATACGGATGCACCGGGCTCGGACAGCCGCACCGTGATCAGCTCGGGCACCCAGTCGACCAGCCGTATCGGCTTCCGCGGCACTGAAGACCTCGGTAACGGCCTGAAGGCGCTGTTCAACATTGAAGCCGGCATCGCCCTCGACAGCGGCGCCGCCGATGCCGCCGGCCTGTTCCAGCGTCGCGCCGTGGTTGGCCTGCAAGGGTCCTTCGGCACCATCACCGTCGGCCGCGAGTACAGCCCGATCGCCGCGTTGATCCAGTCCAGCGACCCGCTGGGCCACGGCTTCTACGGCTCCAGCCTGGGCAGTTTCGGCACCGGCCGCGCGACGCGCCGCCTGTCGAATTCGGTCAACTACAAGAGCGAAGCGCTGAGCGGCTTCACGGTGCAGGCCGCGTACAGCGCGGGCGAGCGCCAGAATGACAACCCATCGGGCAGCCTGGTTGGCGTGTCGGTCGAATACAAGCAGGGCAAACTGAATCTGGGCGCGGGCTACCACCAGGTCGAGAACCTGGCCGCCGGCGACGACAAGGAATACGCTTTCGGCGCCGGCTACAACTTCGGCGCCTTCGACCTGCGCGGTTCCTACGCGGTGGCCGATCCGGAGGGTCCGCTCCCCGAGTTCAAGTTCACTACCGTGGGCGGTTCGTTCACCAGCGGCGCCAGCAAGTTCTTCGCTTCGGTGCACCAGCAGCGTGTCGACACCGGCGGGCGCGGCAACGGCTTCTCGCTGGCCTACCAGTACACCCTGTCCAAGCGCACCAACGTGTACAGCAGCTACGGGCGCGTACGCAACAACGCCGGTGGCAACTTCGGCCTGACTTCGGCAGGCGGCACCTTCGCCCCGCCGCCAACCGCGTTCGGCGCCGATCCGTCGGTGTTCAACGTGGGTGTGCGCCACTCGTTCTAAGCGCTCCGGCGTAAGACAAAACGGCAAGCCTGTTGGCTTGCCGTTTTTTTTGGGTGGTCAGGTTCGTTCATGCACTGGTTGAACGCGTGGGCAGGAGGACCTGCCCACTCTACGAGTCGCTTTTATGCCGGCAGCGCCTTGAAGCGAGCTTTGGGGACCCGCGCCGCTGCCTGCGCGCCTTCTGCTGCTTCGACCTTGAACACCGCCATGGCGCTCGTCAGCATCGCCGCCTGGTCCTTCATGGCTTCCGCGGCTGCCGCGGCTTGCTCCACCAGCGCCGCATTCTGCTGGGTCACGTTGTCCATCTCGGCCACGGCCTGGTTGATCTGTTCGATGCCGGCGGTCTGTTCCTGACTGGCCGAGGTGATCTCCCCCATGATGTCGGTCACGCGGCGCACGCTGTCGACGATTTCCTGCATCGTGGAGCCGGCTTCCGCGACCAGCTTGCTGCCGCTGGCGACCTTGCCGGTCGAGTCGTTGATCAGGCCCTTGATTTCCTTGGCCGCCGCTGCCGAACGCTGCGCCAGGTTGCGCACTTCGGAAGCCACGACCGCGAATCCGCGGCCCTGCTCGCCCGCACGCGCCGCTTCGACGGCGGCATTGAGCGCCAGGATATTGGTCTGGAAGGCGATGCTGTCGATCACGCCGATGATGTCACTGATCTTGCCCGCCGAGGCATCGATCTCGCCCATCGTGCCGACCACCTGGCTGATGACGGCGCCGCCGCGCTGGGCAACCTGCGAAGCCGCATCGGCCAGTACGTTGGCCTGGCGTGCATTGTCGGCATTTTGCTTGACGGTGGAGGTCAGCTCTTCCATCGACGATGCGGTTTCTTCGAGCGAGCTTGCCTGC
Source organism: Telluria sp. ZB4P37 (assembly GCF_059685855.1). NCBI lineage: Bacteria > Pseudomonadati > Pseudomonadota > Betaproteobacteria > Burkholderiales > Oxalobacteraceae > Telluria > Telluria sp. ZB4P37. The sequence goes on along the minus strand of NZ_JCASID010000009.1, from coordinate 65,320 downwards.
TGCTCGGTGCGGCTGGAAAGGTCCTGGTTGCCGGCCGCGACTTCGTCGGCGGCCACCGTGATGGTGTCGGTGCTGCTGCGCACCGTGCCAACGGTGCGCGCCAGGCTCTCGTTCATGGTCTTGAGCGCCTGCAGCAGCTGGCCCATTTCGTCGCGGGTAGAGACCTCGATGCGGCTGGTCAGGTCGCCAGCGGCGACCGTATTGGCCACCTCCAGCGCACGCTGCACCGGACGCGTGATCGAGCGCGTGATCCACCATGCGACCGCGCCTGCCAGCGCCACCACGGCGGCGCCCACGATCCACATCAGGCGGGTGGTGTTTTCATACGTGCGCTCTGCCTCTTCGGCCTTTTGCATGGCGATCGACTTCTGCAGCTCGGTCTGTTCGTGCACGGCTTTCTTGAGGTCCACCAGCAAAGGACGCAATTCCTCGACCAGGTACTGGTTCGCTTCTTCGACCAAGCCCTCGTTGATCAGCTTGATGATCTTGTCCTGGCCTGCGATATAGCTGCTGATGTGCTTTTTCTTGGCCGCCAGCAGCTGGCGCGCGGTCGGGTGGTGCAGGGTCTTGTCCAGCTCGCCGAGCAGGCGGTCGATTGTCTGGCGCGAGCTGAGGATTTCCTCGGCCTGGCGGCTGCGGTCGGACCGTTCTTCATTGAGCAACATGTTACGCAACGCGATGGCGATGTCGTTGATCTCGTTGAGCAGCAGGGTCGTCGCTTCGATCCGCGGCATGCGGTTATTGACGATCTCGTCGGTACCTTCCTTGACACGGCCGAGCATGATGGTGCTCGATACGAGCATACAGACGAGCATGGCGCAGACCAAGCCGAAACCGAAGCCAAGACGCTTGCCGATATTGAGGTTAGCGAAATTCATGTGTTTTGTCTCCCAGTTACGGGGGGCCGAAGCTTGCCCCGATGACGATTACGCCGCCGGCTTGCCGCCGCCGATCAGACCCAGCTTCTCCGAGCTCATCAGCTGGTCGATATCGAGCATGATCAGCATGCGCTCGCCGACCGTGCCCAGGCCGGTGATGTAGTCGCCTTCCGCGGCCGAACCCATTTCGGGCGCCGGGCGGATCTGCTCGTCGAGCAGGGTGACGACGTCGGAGACGCTGTCCACCACCATGCCGATCACGTGGTTCTTGATGTTCAGGACGATCACGACGGTGAACTGGTCATAGGTCGGCTCGCCCAGGTTGAACAGGATGCGCATGTCCACGATCGGCACGATCGAGCCGCGCAGGTTCTGGATGCCCTTGATGCAGGCGGGGGCGTTCGGCAGCAGGGTCGGCTCTTCGTAGCCGCGGATTTCCTGCACCTTGAGGATGCTGATGGCGTACTCTTCCCTCGCGAGGCGGAAGGACAGTACTTCGTTGTCTAGGGTTACTGCGTCCATGGCTGGTTCCTGTTATTCATGTTGGGTGTTGAGATCCCGGGCTAAAGCGTAATTGCCCTAATGCAAGATACCTTACGTCCAATCCGGTGCGGATTCGATGGTGAAGTGGCAAGAGCAGGCAAATTTTCCCGTTTTCTGTGCGCTGTATGGCGTGCCTACAACGGATTTGTCCGATGCGGCATGCTTTTTCTGATCAACCATCATCCCTGAACCGTCGGGCGGCTCGGCAATTCAGTTTCAACATCCAGCGAAGGGCGCGCCTAAAACAACGGCAGTTCGGTCGCGGCCGGTGCACAGGGGCAATATCACGTAGAATCCGTCAATTCCCCTGTATTCCGGACGACCGTGTGACCGGCACCACCCCCTCTTCTTCCCCGGCACGCAGGCCACTGCGGGCCTACCTGTTATGGCTGGTCCTGGCAACCCTGCTGCCCGGCGTCGTCGGCGCGTCCCTGCTGTTCGTCCACCAGTACCAGAAAGCCCGGGCCCAGTTCGAGAAGAACACCATGCAGACAGTGCGCGCGCTGGTGCACACCGTCGAGAACAAGCTGCTGCAGGGCGAATCGATCGCTCAAACCCTGTCGACGCTCGATGCGCTGGAAACCGGCGACTTCGCACGCGTGCACCGCCAGGCGCGCCAGGCGCTGGTGCTGGCCGGCGGCGGCATGAACATGGTGCTGCGCGACCGCAGCGGCCAGCAGCTCGTCAACACCGCGGCCGACTACGGCACGCCCCTGGCGCTCGACCGTTCGCCCCAGCTCGAGCGGGTATTTGCCACCGGCAAAGCCGCGGTGTCGGATGTGTTCATCGGCCCGCTGCGCAAGCTGCCGACCGTCAGGGTCGACGTCCCGGTGCAGGTGGGCGGCGAAGTACGCTATGTGCTGAGCATCGGCATGCGACCCGACTACTTCCAGGACATCCTGACGCCGAAGTCCATCCCCGAAGGCGCGGTGGCCTCCCTGTTCGACCGCCAGGGCATCATTTTCGCTCGCAACATCAATCCCGCCCAGTCGATCGGCCAACCGGTCAATCCGCTGCTGCGCAACGCGGCCGCGCGCGCCAGCGAAGGCACCATCGATTCGCGTTCGCGCGAAGGCCTGCCCCTGGTGACCTCGTTCTCGCGCTCCGCCGCCACTGGCTGGGGCATCGCGATCGGGATCCCGCGCGCCGTCCTGCGCGCGGAACTGCTGGGACAACTGGCCCTGATGGTGGGCGGCACGATGGTGCTGTTCGCGATCGGGCTGTGCCTGGCCTGGCTGATCGGCGGGCGCATGGCGCGCTCGCTGCAGGCGCTGACCGGCCCCGCCCTGGCGCTGGGAAAAAGCAAGGGCGACGACGCGCAGCCGTTCAAGGGCGTGCCGCTGGACGAGGTGTACGTGCGCGAAGCGGCCGAGGTGGCGGCCGCCATCGGCGACGCCGCCGCCCTGCTCGAGGAACGCTCGCGCGAGCTGGCAGCCAAGGAAGCGGCGCTGCGCGACACCCACATGCAGGCGCGCTTCGGCACCTGGCACTGGACCATCGGCAGCGAGGCCATTGAGGTATCCGATTCGGTATCCCACATCTTCGGCCGCCAGCTGCCGCCATTCGCGCAGCAGCGCGGGTCGGTGCTGGGCGAGGAGTCGTGGCAGCAGGTCCTGCGCCTGACCAGCGAACTGGCGCGCATCGGCGGCAACGGCAAGCTCCAGCTGCACGCCACCCACGCCGACGGCCACCGCATCTGGCTCGACTACCGCTGCGAGAGCGTGCACGGCCCGGATGGGCGCGTGGTGGCGCTGCGCGGCTCGATGCAGGACGTGACCGAGCGCGTCCGTGCCGAAGAAGCGCTGCGCCACGCCGACCAGCGCAAGAACGAATTCCTCGCCATGCTCGCGCACGAGCTGCGCAACCCGCTGGCCCCGATCACTTCCGGTGCGCAGCTGCTCGGCCAGGACGCGCTCGACCCGGCGCGCACCAGGCAGATCAGCGCCATCATCGCGCGCCAGGCGCGCCACATGGCCGGGCTGGTAGACGACCTGCTGGACGTCTCGCGCGTCACCCGCGGGCTGGTGGAACTCACCAAGGAACGCATCGACATCAATGCGGTGGTGCTGGACGCGGCCGAACAGGTGCAGGCGCTGGTGCGCGACAAGGGCCACCGTCTCGAGGTCCGCACCCTGCCCCAGCCCTGCCACGTCTTCGGCGACCGCAAGCGGCTGGTGCAGGTGGTGGGCAACCTGCTGCACAACGCGGCCAAGTTCACCGACCGTGGCGGCGAGATCGTCGTCACCCTGGCCGCCGGCAGCAAACTGGTGGTGCTGGAAGTGCGCGACAACGGCATCGGCATGCTGCCGACCGAACTGGAACGTGCCTTCGACATGTTCGTGCAGGGCGAACGCACGTCCGACCGCTCGCTCGGCGGCCTGGGCATCGGCCTGGCGCTGGTGCGCAGCCTGGTCGAGCTGCATGGCGGCAGCGTGGGCGTGGCCAGCAGCGGCCAGGGACTGGGCACGGTCTTCACGGTGCGCCTGCCGCGCTGCACCGAGCGCGCCCCGGCGGGCCTGGACGTCGCAGCCGCGGCTCCGGCGCACGACGCCAACCTGAAAGTGCTGGTGGTGGACGACAACGTCGATGCGGCCCAGGTTCTGGCGATGTATGTCGGCGCCCAGGGGCACGAGGTGCAGGTCGAGCATGACTCGCAGGCGGCGCTGGCGCTGGCGCCGGGCTTCGCGCCGAACGTCTGCCTGCTCGACATCGGGCTGCCCGACATGGATGGCTACGAACTGGCGCGCCGCCTGCGCCGCGACCCGGCAACCGCCCAGGCGGTGCTGGTCGCGGTGACCGGCTACGGCCAGGAACAGGACCGCCGCAACAGCGCGGCGGCCGGCTTCGACCATCACCTGGTCAAGCCTGTGGACATGGCCAGCCTGGAGAAGATCCTCGCAGGCGTGGCCAGCGCCTGATTACCTTTCAGCGTTTGATGCTGCCGAAGCTGTCGCCCTTGCGCCAGGCCGGCATGCCCGGCGCATTCGCCACCGCATAGCCCAGATTCAGCGTGAACTGCGCCTGCTGCACCATGCCCGACAGGTCCCAGTCGGCGCGGTACTCGTCGGTCACCTGGTGGTAGTCCTTCTTGAAGCCCACCATCTTCTCGCTCGAGGCGCCATGCTGGTGCGCGAACTCGAAATGGCCGTCGCCCGAGAACACCGCCGAGCCGACATTGAAGGCCGGGACACCCGCCTTGGCGAAGTTGAAGTGGTCGGCGCGGAAGTAGGCGCCCGACAGGTCGGGAATCGTCGGGGCGAGCTTCAGGCCCATCCCCTTGGCCACGGTAGCCGCGGTTTCATATAAGGTGCTGCGCTCGGCGCCCGCCACGCCGATGTCGCGCGTACGGCCGACGAAATTCAGGCTGTCGAGGTTCAGGTCGGCCGCGGTCTTCGCCAGCGGGACCACCGGGTTCTTCACATAGGCGGCGCTGCCCAGCAGGCCCTGCTCTTCCGCGGCCGGCCACAGGAAGACCTGGGTCCGGCGCGCGGGCTTTTTCACCGCCTCGGCCGCCATCGCCAGCAGCGCGGCGGTGCCGGAGGCGTTGTCGATGGCGCCGTTGTAGATGCGATCCTTTTTTCCTGCAGCTGCCTCTTCGTCCATGCCCATGTGGTCCCAGTGCGAGGAATACACCACCGCTTGCTCTTTCAGCTTGGGGTCGGTCCCCGGCACCAGCCCGACGACATTGAACTGCTCGACCTGGCGAATGCCGGATTTGAGCTCGACATGGGTGGCGATCTTCAGGTCCACGGGACGGAAGTCGCGGCTTTCGGCCTGCGCGCGCAAGGTGTCAAGATTGAAGCCGGCAGCCGCGAACAGCTCGCGCGCGGTATCTTCGTGCAGCCAGCCTTCGACCGGGTTGCCGGCGCCGGCCAGATGGAAGCGCTCGTGCGAGAAGCCGTTGGCCGGCACGCTCCACGGATAGGACGAGGATGGCAGCGTGTGAATCAGCAGCGCGCCAGCGGCGCCCTTGCGCACCGCTTCCTCGAACTTGTACAACCAGCGGCCATACCAGGTATAGGCCTTGCCCGCAAAACGGTTCGGCTCCTGCGCGGTAGGCTGGGGGTCGTTGACCATCATGACGAGGATCTTGCCCTTGACGTCCACGTCCTTGTAGTCGTCCCATTTTTCGTCGGGCGCCGATACGCCATAACCGACGAAGAGCAGCGGCGCATCGAAGGCCACGCTGGCGCGTCCGCTGCCGGTGCCGAACACGATGCCCTTGCCGACCTCGGGGCTGAAGCGCTTGCCACCGGCCTGGAAGCTCACGCTACTGCCGGGCAGCAGCCTGGTGCCGCGGATGTCGACCTTCTGGCGGTAGCCGCCGCCGGAAATCTCTTTCAAGCCGATGATCGCGGCCTGGGTTTCGAGATAGCGCACCGCCAGGTCGCCGCCGCGCTGGCCGGTGCCGCGCCCTTCGAAGAAATCGTCGGCCAGGAAGGCGAGGTGGCCGCGCAGCACCGGCTCGGAAACGGCGGGCGCCTGGGCGAAGGCGGTGCCGGACAGGGTCAATGCCGCAGCAAGGGCGAGAGGGGAAAGTCGCATCGAAGAATCCGTATCAAGGTGGGCCGGCTTGGCAGGCTGCCATCTTAACCCAGCCGTCATAGAGGGGGCCATCTCCATTGCAGCAGCCTGGAAGGCAAGCCTATACTTGACGTTCACTCAACAGGAAGCGCCTATGACCATCACCCGCCGCACCGCGGTCGCCCTGCTCGCCGCCCTGCCCCTCACTATCCACGCCGCACCAGCCACGAAGGAGTCCACCATGTACGGTTTGATCGGAAAAATGCGCGCCCAGCCGGGACAGCGCGATGCCCTGATCACCATCCTGCTCGAAGGAACAAAGGCGATGCCGGGCTGCCTGGGCTATGTGATCGCAAAAGACAAAACGGATGCGGACGCGCTCTGGATCACCGAAACCTGGGACAGCCAGGCCAGCCACAAGGCCTCGCTGACGCTGCCCTCGGTCCAGGCTGCGATCGCCAAGGGACGGCCGCTGATCGCGGGCTTCGGCGAGCGTTTCGAGACCGAGCCGGTCGGCGGACACGGGCTGGCCGCGCCGCACTAGGAATTCAAGCCGCGGTGGGCGCGCCGGCGAAGGGCCGGGCATCGATCGGGAGATCGATCACGAAGGCAGTGCCCGCTTCGGCGGAACTGGACATCAGCACGCTGCCGCCGTGCGCCTCGGCCACGCGGCGCACGTAAGGCAAGCCCATGCCCCAGCCCTCGCCCAGGTTGCCGGCGCGCCGGTAGAGCTGGAAGATGCTCTCGCTGTCTTCGGGCGCGATCGGCGCGCCCTGGTTATGCACCATCACCTGCACCCGTTCGACCGTGGTGGACACCGTCAGCCGGATAGCCGCTTCGCGCGCGCCGTACTTGATCGCATTGTTGACCAGGTTTTCGATCGTCCGCTGCAGCGCTTCGCGGCACCACCAGCCTTCGATCGGTTCGACTTCGGTCGTGACCTCGACCGGGTGGAAGATCTCGGCCGTCTGCGCCACTTCGCGCACCAGCGCCGCCATGTCCATCTGCGCGAGCGTCAGGCGCACCGGCCCGGTCTTGCAGAAGGCAATCCCGTCGAGCAGTTCACGCGTCATGCCGTCCATGCGCTGGGTGCTGGCGACGATCTTCTCGGCATAGCGGCGCACGTTGGCGTCGCCCGAGGTATGGCTGATCATCTCGGCTGCCATCTGGGCGGTGGACAGCGGCGTGCGCAGGTCGTGTGCCATCGAGGCCACGAACTGTTCGCGCAGCGCGGCCTGCACCACGATGAAGGCATTCGCGCTTTCGCGGATGGTGGCGTCAATGTGGGCTGACAAGATAGCGCGCTGCGCCTCGTCGAGCGCGACGCCGTAGCTTTCAAGTTCGCGGAACAGGACGTCGCGGAAGATCTGCATCTCGTGGATGACGGCGGTGGCGTCGTACATCGTCATGCGCGCACGCTCGCCGCCATGCTCGCTGGCGACCGCGCCCAGGTCGGTGACCACGCGCGCCGAGTGGCCCGGCGTGAGCAGTGCCGCCAGGGTGTCGAAATAGGCAGGGAGCGTGTTCTCGAGGATGGGCAGCGCCAGGTCCTTCGCCTGCGGGACGCGGCCGCGCACTTCGATCATCCAGGCGTCGATGAGCGGCGTCCGCAATGCCACCATCGCGCGCGTGACGGGCGACAGGGCGGGATCGTCCGGGGACAGGTGCCCGGTCAGGTTTGCATTCATTACCCGTGGGGACCCTGGTCGCGTTGACAAAAAAGAACGAAATTGAAGTCTACACGACAGTCTTTACGGGTGGCGCGTAAATGGGGGCCGATGGCCCGGCCGGTTACCCATTCCTAGCCGAGCCACAGCCGGTAGCCGACGCCCGTTTCGGTCAGCAGGTGGCGTGGCTGGGCCGGATCGTCTTCCAGTTTATGGCGCAGGTGGCCCATGTAGATGCGCAGGTAGTGGCCGCTGTCGGCATGTCCCGGCCCCCAGACCGCGCGCAACAGCTGGGGGTTGGTCATCACCCGGCCGGCATTGCCGACCAGGACCGACAACAGCCGGTATTCGGTCGGCGTCAGGTGTACATGGTTGCCATTGCGGGTAACGCTGCGCTCGTGGGGGCAAACGGCGACATTGCCGAACCGTACGCTGCCGTCGGCGCCTTCGGCCGGCTGGCGTTGGCGCCGCAGGGTCGCGCGCACGCGCGCCAGTAATTCGCCGGTGCCGAATGGCTTGGTGAGGTAGTCGTCCGCGCCGGCATCGAGCGCGCGGATCTTCTCCCCTTCGATGGTGCGTGCCGACAGCACGATGATCGGCACCGCCGACCACTTGCGCACGTCGTGGATGAAGTCGACGCCGTCGCCGTCGGGCAGGCCCAGGTCGAGCACCACCAGGTCGGGACGACGGGTGCCGGCATCGATCAGGCCGCGCGCCATGCTGGCCGATTCGTGCACCTGCCAGCCTTCCTGCTCCAGCGCCATGCGCACGAAGCGCCTGATCTGCGGCTCGTCCTCCACCAGCAAGGCGCTCGGTTTGTCAGTCATGCGGTGTTTCCATGGAAGGCAGCGCAGGTTCGGGAACATCGGGCTGCACGCCTACCGGCAAGGAGAAGACGAAGCCGGCGCCGCCCAGCGGCGAGGCGCATGCGCGGATGACTCCGCCGTGCGCCTCGACGATGGCGCGGCAGATCGCCAGTCCCAGGCCCACGCCAGGCAGGGCCGATTCGCGCTCGCCGCGCGTGAATTTCTCGAAGATGGTTTCCTCGCTGCCGGGTTTCAATCCCGGGCCGTTGTCGAATACCATGACGTCGGCCATGGCCCCGCGCAGGGCGGCGGCCACTTCGATGCGCGCGCCCGTCGGGGTATATTTTGCGGCATTCTCGAGCAAGTTGCACAGCACGCGCTCGATCAGGACGGCGTCGAAACGCAGCAGCGGCAATCCGGGCGGCAGGCGCACGGCGACGGCATGGCCTTCCAGCGCGGCGCGGCTGGCACGCAGTGCTGCGCCGACGACCTCTTCCAGCGCCTGCCATTCGAGGTTGAAACGCACCTGACCGCTCTCGATGCGGGCCATGTCGAGCAGGTTCGCGACCAGGGTGCTCATGCGCAGGGACTCTTCGTGCAGCGCCTGAGCCAGCGCACGCGGCCCGGGCGCCAATGACGGCTCGCCCCGCAGCAGCGATTCGGACAGTCCTACCAGCGAGGTCAGCGGCGTGCGCAGGTCATGCGACAAGGCGGCCAGCAGCGAATTGCGCAGCCGCTCGGACTCCATGCTGACCAGTGCCGACTGCGCCACCTCGATGTAGTGCACCCGCTCGAGCGCGATCGCGGCCAGCGCCGCCAGGGCGTCGAGCTGGCGCCGCTGCTCGGGGAGCAGGACCCACCGCCCCGCGTCGGGCTCGATGGCCAGGACGCCGCGGGTGCGCATCGGCGCCACCAGCGGCAGGTAGAACACCGGGCTGGCCGGAAGGGTATCGGTGCCCAGGCCGGCGCCCTGCGCACGGTCGAATGCCCATTGGGCGATGCCGGCGTCGAAGCCGGGCAGCGTGGCGTCGGGCGGACCGAGACTGCCGTCGGCATCCGGCGCCAGCAGGGCGGCTCGGGCGCCGAAGGCATTCTGGATCACCGCGCGCGTGGACTCGAACACCTGCTCCGCAACCAGCACCCCGGACAGCTCACGGGCAAATTCGTAGAGCGCACGCACGCGTTGTTCGCGCTGCGCTGCGACCCTGGCCTGGAAGCGCAGCCCGGCAGTGAGGTGTCCCGTGATCAGCCCGACTGCCAGCATCACCGCGAAGGTCACCAGGTATTGTAAATCGGATACCGCGAAATCGAAGCGCGGCGGCACGAAGAAAAAATCGAAGCAGGCAATGCCGACGCAGGTCGCGGTCACCGAAGGCGCGCGGCCGAAGCGCACCGCCACCAGCAGGACCACCAGCAGGAACAGCATCGCGATGTTGGCAAGGTCGAGCCAGGCCAGCAGCGGCGTCGCCAGCGCGGCGGTGAGCAGGCTGGCGCCGGCCGCCGCCAGGTGCGGCACGATGCGCTTCCCTGGCGCCGGTTTCTTTTGCGTGCCGGGCTGCAGGCGCGCCCGCGGCGCGATGGCCGGCGCGCCAATCTCGATCAGGTCGGTGCCTAGCGAAATGCGCGCCAGGCGGCGCGCCGTTCGCCGCTGCCAGGGCCAGCGGGCGCGTGAACGTCCCAGGACGATCTTCGACAGGTTGTGGCTGGCGGCGAAGTCGATCGCGGCCCGGGCCACGTCGTCGCCCGGCACCACGGCGGTATCGGCGCCGAGATCCTGGGCCAGCTTCAGGGCCGCCAGCACGCGCTCGCGCGCCGGCCCCGGCATGCGCTGCAGGGCCGGAGTCTCGACGTAGATGGCATGCCAGCTGCTCCCCAGTTGCCCCGCCAGGCGTGCGCTGCTGCGCACCAGGTGCTCGGCGGCGCCATCCGGGCCGACGCAAGCCAGCAGCCCGGCCCCGGTCTTCCAGACGGCGTCGATGGACTGTTCGACGCGCCAGGCGCGCACGTCGTCTTCGATGCGGTCGGCGGTACGCCGCAGCGCCAGCTCGCGCAGTGCGATGAGGTTGCCCTTCCTGAAGAAATTGCCGGCCGCCCGCTCCGCCTGGGCCGGCTGGTAAACCTTGCCCTGCTTCAGGCGCGCCAGCAGCGCGTCTGCAGGCAAGTCAACCATGACCACTTCGGCCGCCTCGTCGAACACGCTGTCGGGTACGGTCTCGGCAACCCGCACGCCGGCGATGCCGCCGACGACGTCGTTGAGGCTTTCCAGGTGCTGCACATTCACCGTGGTAAGCACGTCGATGCCGGCCGCCAGCAGTTCTTCGACGTCCTGCCAGCGCTTGGGATGGCGCGAGCCGGGTGCGTTCGAATGCGCCAGCTCATCGACCAGGATCAGCTGCGGGCGGCGCGCCAGCGCGGCGTCGAGGTCGAACTCCCCGATGCTCACCCCGCGGTGCCCGACCTGGCGCCGCGGCAGAACCTCAAGGCCCTCGAGCAGGCGCGCGGTTTCCTGGCGCCCGTGGGTCTCGACCACGCCGACCAGTGGCACGCGCCCTTCTTCCCGCAGGCGGCGCGCCTCCTGCAGCATGGCGTAGGTCTTGCCAGCGCCGGCCGAGGCGCCGAAATAGATACGCAACCGGCCGCGCGCTGCGCTGCGCTCCTGCTCGCGCATCTGCGCCAGCAAGGCATCGGGATCGGGACGCTGGGACGGGTTGAATGGCATGGTTCAGCGAGTATGCAGGGTTTGCGGCGGGTTTGCCAGGCGGTCCAGCGCCAGGTTCAGCGCCAGCACGTTAACGCGCGGCTCGCCCAGCAACCCCAGGATCCGCCCTTGCGCATGCGCCTCGATCAGGGCTTCAACCTGGGCCGGCGCCAGCGCCCGCGCCCTTGCCACGCGCGCAGCCTGCCAGCGGGCGCCGGCCAGGCTGATCTCCGGATCCAGGCCGCTGCCTGAGGCCGTGACCAGGTCGACCGGCACCGGCGCCGGGTTGCCGGGGTCGGCGGCGCGCAGCGCCGCGATGCGCGCCTTTACCGCCTCGCCCTGCGCAGGGTTGAGCGGCCCCAGGTTCGATCCGGACGAGCCGCCGCCATTGTTGGGCATCGGGGCGGTAGCCGACGGCCGGCCCCAGAAATAATGCGGGGCGCTGAAGGACTGGCCGATCAGGAGCGAGCCGATGACGCGCCCGTCTTGCTCAACCAGGCTGCCGTTGGCCTGGGCCGGGAACGCGGCCTGGGCCACGCCGGTGACCGCCAGTGGGTAGGCCAGGCCGCACACCAGGGTAAATGCAGCGAACAGGACGAGGGCGGGACGAAAAACAGTTTGCATGATGATTCCTCAGGCTAGGTTCAGCGCGGACAGCGCCATGTCGATCAGCTTGATGGCGGCGAAAGGCAGCAGGATGCCGCCCAGGCCGTACACCAGCATGTTCCGGCGCAGCAGGCTGGCCGCCCCGATGGCGCGGTAGCGCACGCCCTTCAAGGCCAGCGGGATCAGGAACACGATGATCAGCGCGTTAAAGATCACTGCAGACATGATGGCGGAGGCCGGGCTGGCCAGCTCCATGACGTCGAGGGCTTCCAGCGCGGGATAGGTGCCCACGAAGGCGGCCGGCACGATCGCGAAATACTTGGCGATATCGTTCGCGATCGAGAAGGTGGTCAAGGCGCCGCGCGTCATCAGCATCTGCTTGCCGATCTCGACGATCTCGAGCAGCTTGGTGGGATTGGAGTCGAGATCGACCATGTTGCCTGCTTCCTTCGCGGCCTGGGTGCCGGAATTCATGGCGACGGCGACGTCGGCCTGGGCCAGCGCCGGCGCGTCGTTGGTGCCGTCGCCGGTCATCGCCACCAGCTTGCCGTCTGCCTGATAGCTACGGATCAGCGCCAGCTTGTCCTCCGGGGTGGCTTCGGCCACGAAGTCGTCGACGCCCGCCTCGGCCGCGATGGCGGCGGCAGTAAGCTTGTTGTCTCCGGTGATCATGACGGTCTTCACACCCATCCGGCGCAGCTCGGCGAAGCGCTCGCGGATCCCGCCCTTGACCACGTCCTTGAGTTCGACCACCCCCATCACGCGGGCGCCGTCGGCCACCACCAGCGGCGTGCTGCCGCGCCGCGATGCCGCCTCGACGATCGCCTGCACTTCAGGCGGATACGGCTGGCCGAGCGCTTCGACGTGGGCGCGGATGGCAGTGGCGGCGCCTTTGCGCAGCCGGCGCGCGCCGAGATCGACGCCGCTCATGCGGGTCTGGGCGCTGAACGGCACGAAGCTCGCTTCGAGCCGCGCCAGTTCGCGCTCACGGATATTGAAGCGGCTCTTGGCGAGCACCGCGATGCTGCGCCCTTCGGGGGTTTCGTCGGCCAGCGACGCCAGTTGCGCCACGTCGGCCAGCTCCTGCTCGGTGATGCCGGGCGCCGGCAGGAAGGCGGCCGCCTGGCGGTTGCCGAAGGTGATGGTGCCCGTCTTGTCCATCAGGAGCACGTCGACGTCGCCCGCCGCCTCGACCGCGCGGCCGGAGGTGGCGATGACGTTGGCGCCCAGCATGCGGCTCATGCCGGCCACGCCGATGGCCGAGAGCAGGCCGCCGATGGTGGTCGGGATCAGGCACACCAGCAGCGCCACCAGCACCGTGATGCTCACCGGTTGCCCGGCACCGGCTGCCTGCACCGAAAACAGCGAGAATGGCAGCAGCGTCGCGGTCACCACCAGGAACACAATGGTCAAGGCCACCAGCAGGATGGTCAGCGCGACCTCATTCGGGGTTTTCTTGCGCGAGGCGCCCTCGACCATGCCGATCATGCGGTCGAGGAAGGTCTCGCCCGGATCGGCCGTGACGCGTACCACCAGCCAGTCCGACAGGACGCGGGTGCCGCCGGTGACGGCGCAGAAGTCGCCGCCCGATTCACGGATGACGGGCGCCGATTCTCCGGTAATTGCGCTTTCGTCGACCGAGGCGACGCCCTCGATCACTTCGCCGTCGACCGCGATGACGTCGCCCGCTTCGGCCAGGAAGTGCATGCCCCTACGCAGCTCTTCGGACTTGCTGGCCTCCCAGGCGGCGCCGTGCCGGGGCGAGGCCAGCTTCTTGGCGATGACGGTTTGCTTCAGGCTGCGCAGCGAGGCTGCCTGGGCCTTGCTGCGGCCCTCCGCCAGGGCCTCGGCGAAGTTCGCGAATAGCACCGTGAACCAGAGCCAGGCGGCGATGGCCGCGATGAAACCGGCTGGCGCTTCGCCCTGCCCGGCCAGCGCCTGGAGCGCCAGCAGCGTGGTCAGGATGCTGCCGGCATACACCACGAACATCACCGGGCTGCGCAACTGGGTGCGTGGATCGAGCTTGCGCAAGGCGTCGAGGATGGCCGGGGCAAGCAGCGCCGTATCGAACAGGGCCAGCGCGCGGCGCGCCGGCGGGGTATGGGCAATCGTAGTTTCCATGATCGGTTTATTTTCCAGACAGCTGAAGGTGCTCGACAACCGGGCCCAGGGCCAGCGCCGGCACATAATTGAGGACGCCCACCAGGATCACGACGCCGGCTAGCAGGCCAATAAACATTGGACCGTGGGTCGGCAAGGTGCCGGCATTGGCGACCAGGCGCTGGCGCGCGGCGAGCGAGCCGGCGATCGCCAGCACCGGGATGATCACGCCGAAGCGCCCAAACCACATCGCCACCGCCAGCAGGCTGTTATAGAACGGCGTATTGGCGGACAGGCCGGCGAAGGCGCTGCCGTTGTTGTTGGCGGCCGAGCTGAGCGCGTACAGGATTTCCGAGAAACCGTGCGCGCCCGGGTTGGCCACCCCCGCCCGGCCCGGTTCGGCCAGCACCGCGACCGCGGTGCCGAGCAGGACCAGGCAAGGCGTGACCAGGATGACCAGCGAGGCCATCTTCATCTCGTACGCGCCGATCTTCTTGCCGAGGTATTCCGGCGTGCGGCCGATCATCAGGCCGGCGATGAACACCGCCAGGATCGCGAATACCAGCATGCCGTACAGGCCCGAGCCGACGCCGCCGAAGATCACCTCGCCGAACTGCATCAGCACCAGCGGCACCATGCCGCCCAGGGGCATGAAGGAATCGTGCATGGCATTGACCGCGCCGCACGAGGCGGCGGTGGTCACCGCGGCGAACAGGCTCGATGCGGCGATGCCGAAGCGGGTTTCCTTGCCTTCCATGTTGCCGCCGGCCTGCAGCGGGCCGGCTGCGGCGTCGACACCGAGCGCGGTCAATACGGGATTGGCCTGCTGCTCGGCGGCGAAGGCCAGGACAGCGGCGGCCACGAAGACGAGGCTCATCACGGCCAGTACCGCCCAGCCCTGGCGCATGTCGCCCACCATGCGCCCGAACGTGAAGCACAGCCCGGCAGGGATCAGGAAGATGGCGATCATTTGCACGAAGTTCGACAGCACGCTCGGGTTTTCGAACGGGTGGGCCGAATTGGCGTTGAAATAGCCGCCGCCATTGGTGCCCAGCAGCTTGATGGCCTCCTGCGAGGCGACCGGTCCCATCGGGATCGACTGGAGCGCGGCGCGCGCGGTCTCGCCGCTTGGCAGCGCGTAGGTCGCCGGGTCGAGCACTTGGGCATCGACGTGCGTCGAAAAATTCTGGACCACGCCCTGGCTGGCGAAGAAGACCGCGAACACGATGGACAGCGGCAGCAGCACGTAGAGCGTGGCGCGGGTCAGGTCGACCCAGAAGTTGCCGATCGAGCTCGCCGAGCGCGCCGCGAAGCCGCGGATCAGGGCAAAGGCCACTGCAATGCCGGTGGCGGCCGAGAAGAAGTTCTGGCCGGCCAGCCCCAGCATCTGGGTGAGCATGCTCATGGTCTGCTCGCCGCTGTAGCCCTGCCAGTTGGTGTTGGCCACGAAGCTGACGGCAGTATTGAAGGACGAGTCGACACTCACGTTGGCCATGCCTTCCGGGTTGAGCGGCAGCCGGCCCTGGGCCCGCTGCAGCAGGTAAAGCGCGAGCGCGCCGACGGCGTTGAAGGCGACCAGGGCCAGGGCATAGACTTTCCAGCCCTGGGCTGCGGTGGAACCGGCGCCGGCCGCGAGGTACAGCAGCGCTTCGCACTTGCCGAGCCAGCGCAGGCCGGGCACGGCAGCCGCGCCGGCCACGCGCGCCATGTAGAGGCCAAGGGGATAGGCGAACAGCAGCAATACCAGCAGGAAGGCTGCCAGCAGCGGCAGGAAATCAGTGATCATCTAGAGATCCTCCGCCTTGAACAGGGCCACCAGCAGGTAGACCAGCAGGCAGGCCGCTACCGCCGCGCCGACCAGGTAAAAGGGATTCATGGCTTGCCTCCCAGGCGGGAGCAGCCATCGATCAGCAGCCAGGTCAGCGCGAAAAACAGCAGGAAGGCGCCGATGAAAATGATGTCCATAAGGTCTCGCTTTGAGCGTTGTCGATAGTGGATAAGCGTAGGGGAATCGCCCTAAACACGGGATAAAAAGGGTGCGGGGCCGCATAAACGCGGTGTAAACGCGGTCCTCGCGCACTGGCCTCAGAAGCTCGCACCGATGGTCAGCAACAGGGCCGTTTTGCCCAGAAACCTGCCGTTGGCGGGCGAGGCATAGGCGCTCTTGCGGGCCTTGGTGCCGACCACGGAAAGCGACACCGATGCAAGGCCGAACGGGCGACTGGCGCCAATCTTCCAGTCGGTGTAGCTGGCGGCGCCGTTGTGCTTCACGCGCTGACGGCCGGCGTGCAGCTGCACGGTCACGCCATGGCCGGCATCGACATTGGCGCCGATATCGAGATAGCCACTCCCCTTGCTGCCGGCGAAGCCGAACAGGTTGGTGGTGGCATGCGAGTATTTGAGGTAAGCGGGGCCATAGCCGAGCTGGCCGTAGACTTCGGTGGTATTGGCGTCGGCAAAGCCCGCCACACGGCCCAGGTTGTTGCCCGGATAAAAATAACGCAGGATGCCGAGGTCATAGGCGATACCCGGCTTCAGTTCGCCGCGCTTGCCGCCATACAGGTCGATCTCGGCCTTGTTGTCGCCGCCGGCGTCCTCGACCCACTTGATGGTCGAGCCCCAGGCGCCCGCATACCAGCCGGATGCATCGACGTAGTCGGCGCCGCCCTGCACGGCCGGCTGCAGGCGTGTCTGCGAGATGCCGCGGTAGCGGTAGTCGCTGGTAACGGCGGAGTTGAAGGTGGTGGTGCTCGCCGGCGCGACGGACTGCGCGTGCGCGCCGGGTGCGAGGATGGCGCTGGCGATCGCCGCGGCCTGGATCAGTGCTTTCATGGTGTCCTGCGTCTTCTTGGAAGCCACGCCAACGGAATGCGGCAACCATTGCCGGACATTTACCGCTGGCGTGATGCAGGTGAAAGCTTAGGGACTACAGTGTAAAAACGGCCTAAATAACCGCAGGCACGGTATAAACGCCGTATATCGGCGCGTTCATCGCCCCGTCTTCAGGTACTGCATGTACTTCGCGACGCCGTTCGCCACATCGGTAAACGGCGCGGCATACCCAGCTGCCCGCAAGGCCCCGATATCCGCCTGCGTAAAACTCTGATACTTCCCCTTGAGCTTGTCCGGGAACGGCAGGTATTCCAGCAAGCCCCTCTCCACGATCTGCTCAAGCGACAACGGCTCCCCACCTTCATTGGCCAGCGCATTGACGGTGGCCACCGCCAGGTCATTGAACGGCTGCGCGCGCCCGGTGCCGAGGTTGAACACGCCGCGCTTGTCCGGGTGATCGAGGAAGAACAAGTTCACCTTGACCACGTCCTCGATGTAGACGAAGTCGCGCATCTGGGTGCCCGCTTCGTAGCCATCGTTGGCGCCGAACAGCTTGACCTTGCCCTCTTTCTGGAACTGGTGGTACTGGTGGAAAGGCACCGAGGCCATCGTGCCCTTGTGGCCTTCGAGCGGGCCGTAGACGTTGAAGTAGCGCAGGCCGACGACCTGGCTGCCTTCCCGGATGCCGTGATGCCGCCAGTGGCGGCGCATGTACTGGTCGAACATGAATTTCGAATAGCCGTAGACGTTCAGCGGGCGCTCGTGCTCGCGCTCTTCCTTGAACACGGTACCGCCGCCATACACCGCGGCAGACGAGGCATAGATGAAGGGAATGCCTTCGCGCTGGCAGAACTCGAACAGCGCGATGGTGTAGTCGTAGTTATTCTTCATCATGTAGACGCCATCGGTCTCCATGGTGTTGGAGCAGGCGCCCTGGTGCAGCACGGCCGTGAACTTGCCGTGGAACTCTCCGGCTTTCAGGCGCACCAGGAAATCATGCTTGTCGGCGTAATCGGCCACCTCGGCATCGACGATGTTCAGGAATTTGTCGGGACGCGACATGTTATCGACCGCGAACACGCTGAAGGGCTTACGCTTGGACAGCGCGTGTACCAGGTTGGCTCCGATGAAGCCTGCTGCGCCTGTGACCAGTATCATTTTCTACCTCGTTTCATTGTCGTTTCAGGCTGCGGCCAGCATCGGCTGCAGCGGTTGCCAGACGTCGTTTGGCAGGAGTTGTTTCATGCAGTTCTGGTGGCCCAGCGGGCATTCGCGCTGCTGGCAGGGCGAGCATTCGATGTGCAGCCACAGCACCTTGGCCAATTCGGAATGCGGCGGCGTGTGGCGCGGGTCGGTCGGGCCGTAGATCGCCACCACCGGGCGCCGCAGCGCGGCGCCGATGTGCATCAGGCCCGAGTCGTTGGTGACCACCACGGCCGCGCGCGAGATCAGCGCGATCGCCTCGCCTAGCTTCGTGGAGCCGGCCAGGTTGTGCGTGCCTGGAACGAGCGCGGTGATCTCGTCGCAGACCGCGCGATCCTTCGGGGAGCCGAGCAGCAGGATCTGCGCATCCGGACGGTTGGCTAGAATCGTTTGTGCCAGCTCGGCGAAATACGGGGCCGGCCAGCGCTTGGCCGGACCGAATTCGGCGCCCGGCGCGAAGGCCACGTAGGTCCCGGCGGGCAGGCCGAGGCGCGCAATGGCCGCATCGGCCAATTCTCGTGCGACAGTCATCTCGGGCTCGGGCAGCTTGGCGGGACGCGGCAGGTGGCGCACCGGTGCGTCGGCCAGCGCCGCATAGAACTGCGCCATCGGGCGCGGCGCGGCCTTGTCGTCGTGGTGCATGACGTTGACCAGGCCATAGCGCATTTCGCCCTTGTAGCCGACCCGCCGTTTGATCCCGGCCAGCCAGGGGATCAGCGCGAACTTGAGGGTATTGGGCAGCACATAGGAATCCGCATAGCCGCGCGCCTTCAGTATCTTCGCGAAGGCGCGGCGCTCGGCCCATTGCAGCGAGCCATGCTTGAAGGGCGATTCGATCACCGTGTCCACTTCGCGCATGGCGCGCCAGACCGGGGCGACCCAGGTCGGGGCCAGCACGTCGATCGGGCGGTCGGGGTGGCGTTCCCGCAGGCGCAGCAGCAGCGGCTGCGCCATGACGGCGTCGCCGATCCAGTTGGGGGAAATGACAAGCGTGCGCAAGATGGGTCCTTCGTCGGGATTCCGCGGGACCCGGGGCGTAGGCAAGGTCCCTGCATTCGTAATCCCGGATTATAGCAACCGCAGCGCAAGCCTTCCCGTGCCTGGCAAGCTGTTGTCAGGAAGGCTCGGCGCCGGCGGTTTCCTTGACCCTGCCATGCAGGGCCTCGCGCCAGCTATTGCCGATATTCGCGCACACGAAGCGGCACATGGAGGCTGCCTGCTGCTGGAGCATGCGCTGGTGGTTCGCCTGCAGGAATTTGCCGAGTGCTTCGTACAGGTCCCACATCACCTCTTCGGTATCGTGCGAGCCGAGTTTGGCGGGAATGATGGTGTCCGGGTCGATCATCGCTTCGCGCAGGGCCGCCAGCAGTTCGGTCACCGGCATCCGGCGCCACATTGCCGCCAGGCGCGGGACATTGTGGAAGATGTGGCGGAAGTAGATGCGATTGGTCGAATAGGCATTCCACCAGGCCTTGCCGCGCTCGGTCTCACTCAGGAATGCCTCGAAGCGCCCCAGCAGGGTCTCGCCGGGCGAGCGCACCGCATCCTGCGTCGTCAGCACCGACACGCCCAGGCTGTTGGTGACGCGGTCGATGGGTGCTGCGATCGCGATGCGGTTGGTGTCCGGCGACTTGCCCCACAAGAGGCCGACCACGAGGTTGTTGTCCTCGTCGATCCGGTGCACGATGGCCGACCCGGAATCGCCATGGTCGACGAATTCGTGGCTGCTGCCGCAGATGAACAGCATGTCCTGGAAGTGCTCGAGATTGGCTGCCTGCCCGCTGTAATGTACCGAGGTGATGCTGCCGAAGGTCAGGCCGGTGGACACGCCGCGCTTGGCGACGGCAAACGGCAAGTCGTCCTTGGCCAGTTCGTGGGTCCCGGTGACGGCGCCGATTTCGCGGATATAGGCCAGGCCGGTATCGTTGTAGTAATCCAGGCTGACGATGGCGGCGTCGACTTCCGAGCTGTCGTGCACGTCGACGGTCGTGCCGATCTCGTCGCATTTGACTTTGGCCGGCTGGTAGACGGTGGTGCCGACGCTGCCCAGCACGTGGGCGGCCGACAGCGCGTAACAGCTGCCGTCTGGCTTTTTTACCATGCAGCCCAGGGTGCCGAAGAAATAGCCGACGCTGAGCTTGGTGCCGCCGACCAGCGGCCGGTATTTGCCGTTGTCCTCGTACATGGAGCGCTTCTCGGCGGTGGCGTCGCAGCGGATGATGGGCGCGTGTTCGATCACGTCGGTGGGGAAACCGTCGACCTCGACCGGGATCTGCTCGTCCTGCGGGACGGACGCCAGGTTGCGCTTGCGGGTCAGGTGTACGCAGATCGCCAGCTCGCCGGTCGGCTTGCCCTGCACGCGCTTCACGCCGATGCTCGTTCCGTGTACACCCGGAATCATCATCGCGGCGGCGTGAAAATACTCCTTCGCCTGCTTCATCTGCTCGAAAGTCATGTCGTCCATCGTCGCTCTCCCCCTAGAAAGTAACGTCAAGAAAATGTCAATCTAGCACTATCTTACTGCTGAGTCACCGGGTATTTACGCAGCGAGCATACAAACAGTCGAAAATAACCGACATTCGGTTGGTTTCAGGAAAATTACGGGGTCGAGGCATGCAAAAAGCCGCACGGGGCGGCGTTTTGTGGCAATCACTATTGCGTTTCAACGGCAGCTGCCGATTTCCTTCAGCATCCTGAACTGGGCATCCATCATCACGGGATTTGGATCGTGTCCGGTGCGCGGCAGCATGACGAATTGCTTGCGCGGGGCCCGGATGCTGTCGAAGTAGCGCTTGCCGGCGGCCGGCATCGTCACCAGGTCGTGCTCGCCCTGCAGCAGGAAGACCGGGACGGCGAAGTCGGTGCCCAGCTTGTACAGGTCGACTTTGGACGCGATGCCGTCGCCCTTGTAGCCGACGAATTGCAGCCAGGAGTAGTCCTCGCCGGCCGTGTAGTCGGCCTGGTATTGCGGAGTCGTATATTCAGGTGACGGATTCCACCAGGACTTCGGCGCCGGCTCCGTGACCAGGGCTTCATACTTGCGCGTCACGCGGCGCAGGATGCCGGGGCTGCGCGGGTTGGTCCAGGGCGGCGGGCCGAGGGCTTCGAGTTTCGCGACCGAGTCCTGGTCGTTGGCGGCGCGCGCGAGCGCCAGCGTGGCCTGGTAGCTGTCCTGGTCGCCGAAGCGGCCGACCAGCTGGCCGGTGCCGATGTAGGCGCAGAATGCCTCCGGCCACGACTTCACCATGTGCACGGCGAGCATCGAGCCCCAGGAGCCGCCCATCAGGATCACCTTGCGCTTCCCGAACAGCTTCGCGACTTCACGGGCCAGCTCGTTGCCGTCGTCGCGCAGGCGCTCGACCACCAGCGGCTCGTCCTCGGCCGGGCGATTGTGGGCGTAGGTCATGCCGGAGCCGCGCTGGTCCCATTGCACCAGGGTGAAATCCTTTTCCCAGGATTGGTAGACCCGGTCGGCGTAGGGTGTGGACGGATTGCCCGGGCCGCCATGCACGATCAGGACCAGCGGGTTGGCGCAGTTGCGGCCTTTGATGCGCACCCATTGGTCGATGCCGCCGATGCGCATGAAGCCTTTGGCGTCGACGGCTTTGCCGGGGCTGGTGCAGACCGTTTTGCCGAAGGTGTCGGCCGCCGGGGATGCGGCCTGGGCAGTGCCGGTGCAGAGGGTGAGCACGATGGTGGCGGAGAGGACCAGGCTTCTTGTCGTCGTCATGGCGTTCGTCGAGTGTTGTTATGGAAACACCTCTGAGGGTACATCACGACAGCGCGGCAAAGTGCGTGAAATTTCACAGCGTTTCTTCGCTTCGGGCTGCCCGCCTTCCGCAGGCAAGCCTCGTGACGTCATTTCGCGCGGATATAACTTTTTGCAAATCGAGACTGTTTCGTGATGCACTCGCCTGCAGTGCTTGCTCTCCGTTGGCGCTGTCCTAGACTGAATCATCGGAGAAGCGCGATCCGCGTCAGCGGTTGCGGCACTCCGACGGCACGACATTACGCTGATTCGGCGCGACGCCTGTCCCAAAGACGAGTTTGCTTTGTGAAGGAATGATCATGCGTCCCCTATCCTACCTCCTCCCTGCCGCCCTTTTTGCACTGGTTTCAAGCGCGGGCGCGCAGACCCAGACCTATCCACGCCCCGACACTGCGCCGATCTCGACCGTGACTGTGACGGCCCCGGCCAAGACGGTCCGGTTGAGGGATGAACAGGTCCGGGAAATTGCCGGTACCTATGCCATGTCCAATGGCTGGAACCTGAGAGTGCGCGGCACGCCGCGTTACATTGACGCGACCATCGACAGCCAGAATCCCATCCGGCTGCGCCCGGTTTCTTCGGACAAGTTTGTTTCCGGGGACGGCAACGTGACGATGGAATTCAACCGGGGTGGGTTGCGTGAAGAAATGTTGATGAGCTATGTGCCTGTGGCGGGCCAGCCGGGGGTGGTGGAGGTGTCGGCGCAGAAGGAGAAGCGTTGACGGAGTGCGCCGAAGCTTGCTAAAACAGCCCGCCAAGGCCTGATGTTGCTCAGATAAGCGTAGGGTGGCCGGCTTTGCCGGCCGCGCGTTCAAGTCACTGATGCGCTGTGGCGGATAGCATCGGAATTGACGCGGGGCCCTTTGAAAAGGAACACTAGCTGGTGTGCACGGATCGTGCGCACCAGCAAGCTTGTCTGGCATTCCCCGTCTATCGTCGCGGTCATGTCGAGATGTCAGACCTGACCCCGGCCTCTCTCGGCATCAGTCCGACCGGCGCCTTTTGTAACCGCCTCGAGCGCGAAGCCAATGGCGAAAAGTCTGGCGGCGAGCGCTGCATGGTGGACGAGGCCGACGGCCCGGCCCATTGAGCTGGCCAGGTGCCACCTTTCGCGCCGCGATCGGCTGCTGCTGCGCTGAGAAATGCCCGCACCGAAAGGTAGCAGGCTTTACACTTTCCTGAGTTTACTTTGTCTTCGACGAACGGTATTCCTCAATCGCTGTAGCGTAGTTCTCCAGTTCGTCAATTACCTCATGAAAGATCCCTAGTGCACGTTCCTGTGCATGGGCATTGACCTCATCTGGAGACATGTTTCCGATTTCGATCGAAGCACGTTCCTTTGCAAGCTTGCGAACTTCAGCTGCAAATAACAATCTAGCGTAGTCCATCGCCATCCCTCCTGAAAGAAATTATCGGAAGCACAATGTTAACGCCGGACGCTTTGACCAGTTTGAGCCCTGAAGCGCAGCGGTTTGGCGTCACTGTATGTTACGCCGCTCCATGGTCCTTGTCAGACGATCTGCTTACCGTGCTGCGCCATTGGAAGCTTCTGACTGCCGGGAAAGGCCGGTACCGGAAACAAAAAATGGCCACCCGAGGGTTACCCGAGGGTGGCCATTCGCTACGCTAGCTGGTGCCCACGCATCGCGCGCCCTCGGCGCGCGGGGCTGTCGCCGTTGGCGACAGCAAAGTGGCGATTCGGAGCGGCACGCGCGAGTACGCGCGAGGCCTTCGAATCCCCCGCGGAGGGCGCGCAGGCGCCCTCCTTCTCTCCGCCCGGAAACAAAAAATGGCCACCCCAAGGGTGGCCATTCTTTTGTGTCCTGGCGGAGAGAGGGGGATTCGAACCCCCGGTAGGCTATGAACCTACACACGCTTTCCAGGCGTGCGACTTAAACCACTCATCCATCTCTCCTGATGGTCCTCGTGTTTCCACGAAGCCGCCTATTATATCAAGGATTCTCTTCTATACAAGACTGTTCCGGCGACGCCGTCACGGCGCGGCATCAAGCGGCCGGCGCCGGCGCCAGGGGCGGAGGACGTGGCGGACCGGGTTGACCTGCGTCCCGACCTCCTTATCTCCGACCAGGCCGCGCCGCTTCAGGTGGCACAGTGCGGCCTGTAAGGCCGACTTCGACAGCCCCGTTTTCACGGCGATCGTCTGCAGGCTGGCCGGCACCTGGTCGCGGCCGAGGGATTGCGCGCTGTAAAGTAAATGCAGGTAGACGACAAAGGCGGCGGGACGGCGGTCGTGGCCGACGAGGTCTGGCATCAGGACCTCGAACACGTAGGCGTCGAGCGAAGACTGGCGGGTAGTCATGAATACTATAGTGATGAAGAATACATGGAGACGCGAATCTGCCACGATAATGCATGCAATGACAACCACGGCAGACCACCCATGATCACCCAGCTGAAATTTGTCAGCCTCCCGGTCTCGGACCAGAACCGCGCCCTCGCCTTCTACACCGAACAGCTCGGCTTCGACATCGCGACCGACCAGCCGATGGGCCGGGCAAGCGCCGGATCGAGCTGCGCATCGGCAGCTCCGGCACCCGCATGGTACTGTTCACACCGGATGGCCAGGAAGACCGCATCGGCAGCTTTTTCAACGGCTCGTTTGCCTGCGATAACGTCGAAGCGACCTACCGCCAGCTGAGCGGGCGCGGGGTCGAGTTCGTCGATCCTCCGACCACGCAGCCCTGGGGCTCGTATGCGAAATTCCGCGATCCGAATGGGAATACCTTCGTGCTGTCGTCTTCCTGATACGCCAGCCTAAGCACCGCGCATAAAATGCCGCCTCCCGGGCGGCATTGCCGTTTCTGGCGAGGGATTTTGCGGTCTGGCGCAGCCGGCAGCGGCGGCAGGATGGTATCGTTGCCCGGATTACACTCCTTGCCATGAGCCGCCGTGAAACGCAAAGCCCTGTATTACGTCATCTTCACCGTTGCCGCAGCCGGCGCCGCCGCCGGCAGCTGGATCGTCAGTCTCCAGTCCCCGTCCTCGCCGACGCCTGCCGCGGCGAGCAAGCCCGCCCTGGATACCAGCGCCATCTCGGCCGACATGCAGGCGATGCTGGCTTCCTATCGCAAGATCATCGTGCTGACCCAGGACGAGGCCGGGGTGTCGCCAGAACAGCGGGCGCAGGCCAACCGGGTCGGGCAGGAGCTGTTCCATGAGAACCAGATTCGCGTCGGCAAGGTCGACGCTGCGCTGGCCCAGCTGGTCGCGTCAACCAATCCCGCCCGCTTCGACGCCCTCGGCTCCCTGCTCGACTACGTCGAATCGGGCGAAGGCCTGTATGACGCTGACCGCCTGGCTTTCCGCGAGCTGATGCAGTCGCTGCTGGCGCAGGTGGCCAGGGATTCTTCGTTGCCGGCGATCAAGCTGCACAAGCGCATTTCGGAAGACCTGGAGGCGCTGGCGGAAATCGAGCGTAATTACGAGAAGGAGATCCGCGCGGTGTTCGGGCGTTTCGAGTCGCGCTCGATCATCCTCAAGCGCGAGAAATGGGAAAGTTATGTCGCCTACCTGAAGACCCTCTACCAGCGCGAACGCATCCTGAAGGATTACGGCTTTGTCGCGCCCTACCCGGCCAAGCCCGAAGCGCCATCAAACCCATCGCAGGCGGGCGTGGAAGAAGGCGAAATCTTTGGCAGGACGCTGCCGAAGAAGACCGTCGTGCTGACCTTCGATGATGGCCCGCACCGCCGCTACAGTGAGGAAATCGCGGCCATCCTCAAGCAATACAACGCGCCGGCGATTTTCTTCAGCGTGGGCCGCAATATCGGCGCGCTCGACGCCCAGGGCAAGGCCAAATTGAATGGCGGCGCGGACGTGATGCGCCGGCTGAAGCAGTCGGGCTATGTGCTGGCCAATCACAGCTTTTCGCATGCGCAGTTGTCCAAGCAAACGGGCGACGGCTTGCGGGCGGAAATCATGAGTACCGATACCCTGCTCAGGGCCGTCGACCCGCAGCGATCGAGCCTGTTCCGCTTCCCCTATGGCGCGCGCAACCGCGAAGGCATGCAGGCGCTGGAAGCGGCGCATTTGAAATCGGTAATGTGGAATATCGATTCGCTCGACTGGGCCGACCCGGTGCCCTCGTCGATTGCCGACCGCGTGCTGCGCACCGTCGACAAGGAAGGCCGCGGCATCATCCTGTTCCATGACATCCACGAACGCACCGTGAAGGCCTTGCCAGCCATCCTCGACCGGCTGGTGGCCGAGGGCTATCAATTCGCGGGCTGGGATGGCGAGACCTTCAAGGTCTCCGGCGCGATCGCTCCTGCGCCGGTGCAGCGCTCGGCGGCGACGGGCTATGCCAATTCGTGGGCGATCGTGGTCGGGATCGACAAGTACCAGAAATGGCCGCAACTGCAGTATGCGGTGCGCGATGCCGAAGGCGTGGGCCAGATGCTGGTGCAGAAGTTCGGCTTCGCGCCGGAACGCGTGATCACGCTCAAGAACGAAGCGGCGACCCGCAGCGGCATCCTGGCCGCCTTCCACGACCGCCTCGCGCACGGCAACCTGCAGCCGAACGACCGCATTCTTGTCTTCTTCGCCGGCCATGGCGCCACGCGCAAGCTCAGTTCGGGACGCGACCTGGGCTATATCGTCCCGGTCGACGCCGACCCGGACAACCTGGCGACCGACGCGATCCCGATGACCGAAATCCAGAACATCGCGGAAAGCTTGCCGGCCAAGCACGCGCTGTTCGTGATGGACGCCTGCTACAGCGGCCTGGGCCTGACGCGCGGCGCCGCGAATGCCTCCTTCCTGCGCGATAACGCCAAGCGCCTGGGACGCCAGATGCTCACCGCCGGCGGCAGCGACCAGCTGGTGTCGGACGGCGGGCCGAACGGGCATTCGGTCTTTACCTGGACGCTGCTGCAAGGCCTGAGCGGCAAGGCGGATTTGAACGGCGACAGCCTGATCACCGGCACCGAACTGGCGGCCTATGTGGCGCCGGCGGTGTCGAGCGTATCGCAGCAGACGCCGGCTTTTGGCAGCCTGCCGGGTTCGGAAGGCGGCGAATTCGTGTTCGAGCTGCCGGAAGAAAGCGAGTTCCTCAATACTGGCACGGCGCAGCTGTCGAACGACGCGATTGCGCTGAACACCAGGCTCGATGCGCAGGCGTCGGCGCCGGCCGCCACGGTGGTGGTGAAGGATTTGCAGGGCGGCGAGACGCGGATCACGGCGCCGGCCGCGGTGCCGGTGTCGAACCGGCAGCAGGCGCAGCGCGCCAATGACCAGGGGCTGCTGCTGTACAAGGAAAAGCAGTATGCGCAGGCGGAGGCGCAGTTCACCGAGGCGCTCAAGCTGCGGCCGAACTTCGCGCTGGCGGCGAATAATTTGGGCTTCGTGTTCTACAAGCAGGATAAGTATGCCGAGGCGGCGCGATGGTTCGAGAATGCGGTGAAGATGGATCCGTCACGGGCGATCGCGTATCGGAACCTGGGCGATGCGCATGCGCGCGCGGGTGACAAGACCAGGGCGAAGGCGGCGTACAAGACCTATGTGGAGCTGGCGCCGGGGGGAGCGGGGGCGGAGTATGCGAAGCAGCAGATGGAGAAGTTGTAGGGTGGTCGGCTATGCCGACCGCGCGTTCAGCCAGTGCCTGCTCAGCCACGGTGCTTGCTTTAGTTGAACGCGCGGGCGGGAGACCCGCCCACCCTACCCTACGAAAACTAAGCCCGCCCCCTCTTGCGAGGTGAGCGGGCTCTTCTTTCGAACGGCCTGAACTGCTTTACGCTGACTCTTTCAGCTGATCCAGAATCGCCGGATTCTCCAGCGTCGACACATCCTGCGTAATCGCCTCGCCCTTGGCCAGCACGCGCAGCAGGCGGCGCATGATCTTGCCGGAACGGGTTTTCGGCAGGTTGTCGCCGAAACGGATTTCCTTCGGCTTGGCGATCGGGCCGATTTCCTTGGCGACCCAGGCGCGCAGTTCGGCGGCCAGTTTCTTGGCATCCTCGCCGCTCGGGCGCGCCTGCTTCAGCACGACGAAGGCGCAGATCGATTCGCCCGTGGTTTCGTCGGGCTTGCCCACCACCGCGGCTTCCGCGACCAGCGGATGGCTCACCAGGGCCGATTCTATTTCCATCGTGCCCATGCGGTGGCCCGAGACGTTCAGCACGTCGTCGATGCGGCCCGTGATGGTGAAATAGCCCGTGTCCTTGTTGCGGATGGCGCCGTCGCCGGCCAGGTAGTATTTGCCGCCCAGTTCTTCCGGGAAGTAGCTGGTGCGGAAGCGCTCCGGGTTGTTCCAGATGGTGCGGATCATCGAGGGCCACGGGCGCTTGACCACCAGGATGCCGCCCTGCCCGTTCGGCACGTCGGCGCCGGATTCGTCCACGATTGCGGCCATGATGCCCGGCAGCGGCAGGGTGCACGAGCCCGGCACCAGGGGGGTCGCACCCGGCAGCGGGGTGATCATGTGGCCGCCGGTTTCGGTCTGCCAGAAGGTGTCGACGATCGGGCAGCGCTCTTCGCCGACGTTCTTGTAGTACCACATCCAGGCTTCCGGATTGATCGGCTCCCCTACTGAACCCAGCAGGCGCAGGCTCGAGCGGTCGAAGTTCTTCGGGTGCACTTTTTCGTCCAGGTCCGAGGCCTTGATCAGCGAACGGATCGCGGTGGGCGCCGTGTAGAAGATCGAGACCTTGTGCTTGGCGATGGTTTCCCAGAAGCGGCCGGCGTGGGGATAGGTCGGCACGCCTTCGAACACGATTTGCGTGGCGCCGACCGCCAACGGGCCGTAGGCGATATAGGTATGGCCGGTGACCCAGCCGATGTCGGCCGTGCACCAGAACACGTCGTCGGGCTTGATGTCGAAGGTCCACTTCATGGTGAGGGCGGCCCACAGCAGGAAGCCGCCGGTGGCGTGCTGGACGCCCTTCGGCGTGCCGGTGGAGCCAGACGTGTAGAGGATGAACAGCGGGTGCTCGGCATCGACCCATTCCGGCTCGGATTGCGCGCTCTGGTTGTCGACCAGCTCGTGCAGCCAGATATCGCGGCCTTCCTGGAAGGCGATGTTGCCGCCGGTGCGCTTGTAGACGATGACGTCGCGGATGGTGGTGATGCCGCCCAGCGCCAGCGCCTCGTCGACGATGGCTTTCAGTGGCAGCGACTTACCGCCGCGCATTTGCTCGTCGGCCGTGATGACAGCCACGGCGCCGGCGTCGATGATGCGTTCCTGCAGCGACTTGGCCGAGAAGCCGCCGAACACGACCGAGTGGGTGGCGCCGATGCGGGCGCAGGCCTGCATGGCGGCCACGCCTTCGAGCGACATCGACATGTAGATGATGACGCGGTCGCCCTTCTTGATACCGCGGCTCTTCAGGCCGTTGGCGAATTTGCAGACGCGCTCGTGCAGCCCGCGGTAGCTGGCGCGGGTGACGGTGCCGTCGTCCGCCTCGAAGATGATGGCGGTCTTGTCGGCGTTGCCGTTGGTAAGGTTGCGGTCGAGGCAGTTGTACGAGGCATTGAGCTGGCCGTCGCCGAACCATTCATAGAACGGGGCCTTCGATTCGTCGAGCGTCTTGGTAAACGGTTTCTGCCAGTCGATGTTCTCGCGCGCCAGGCGCGCCCAGAAGCCTTCGTAGTCGCTGGCGGCTTCAAGGCAGAGCTTTTCGTAGGCTTGCATGCCGGAGATCGCGGCCTTGGCAGCGAACTCGCCAGGGGGCTGGAATACCCGGTTCTCCTGCAGGGTGAATTCTTCGTGAGTGGTCTCGTTCTCGGCCATTCTAGTCTCCGTAGTAGTTGGTTTTACAGGACACCTTAGGTGGGCTCGCTTACTGTGCCCTTACATAGGCAGCAGTGGCGCCTTCTTCCGGAATGCCATTCTACCAATGCCGCGGGAAAGCGGGCCATGGAACCGGCAGGCGCGCGCCGGCGGGTGTAAAATGCTCGGCTGTATTTGTCCGCATTCCAGGAGTCGATACCCCGATGGTCCAGCAATTTCCCGATACCCCACCGAAAAAACTCGCCCCGCTGCCGGGACTGATTTTTGCAAGCCGCTGGCTGCAGCTGCCGCTCTACCTTGGCCTGATCCTGGCGCAGTGCGTTTACGTCTTCCACTTCTGGGTCGAGCTGAAAGACCTGATCGGCGCCGCGATGGGCAACACCGCCTCGCTGGCCCACATCCTGGACGCCGTCACCGTCCCCGGCGCCGTGCGCCCGACCAAGCTGACCGAAACCACCATCATGCTGGTCGTGCTCGGCCTGATCGACGTGGTCATGATCTCGAACCTCTTGATCATGGTGATTGTCGGCGGCTATGAAACCTTTGTCTCGCGCATGCACCTCGAAGGTCATCCGGACCAGCCGGAATGGTTGTCGCACGTGAACGCTTCCGTGCTCAAGACCAAGCTGGCGATGGCGATCATCGGCATTTCGTCGATCCACTTGCTCAAGACCTTTATCAATGCGGCAAACTACGAGGTTGAAACCTTGCTGTTCCAGACCGTGATTCATTGCGCCTTCCTGCTGTCGGCCCTGGCGATTGCCTATACCGACCGCATCGTCATGACCACGCACCAGTCGAAGCAACATTAATTTCTATTTACGAGAACTTCCATGGCAACCGTAATCACCCAAAGCGACCTCATCGAATCGGTCGCGGCAGCCCTCCAGTACATCAGCTACTACCATCCGGCCGACTATATCCAGCATCTGGCGCGCGCGTATGAGACGGAGCAAAGTCCGGCGGCGAAGGATGCCATTGCCCAGATCCTGACGAACTCGCGCATGTGCGCGGAAGGCAAGCGCCCGATCTGCCAGGACACCGGCATCGTCAACGTGTTCCTGAAGATCGGCATGGGCGTGCGCTTCGAAGGCTTCACCGGCACCGTCACCGACGCCGTCAACGAAGGCGTGCGCCGTGCCTATGCCTTCGAGGACAACAAGCTGCGCGCCTCGATCGTGGCCGACCCGCACTTCGAGCGCAAGAACACCAAGGACAACACGCCGGCCGTGGTCCATATGGAACTGGTCGAAGGCGAGACCGTCGACGTGAAAGTCGCGGCCAAGGGCGGCGGCTCGGAGAACAAGACCAAGTTCGTGATGCTCAACCCGTCCGACTCGCTGGTGGACTGGGTCATGAAGACCGTCCCGCTGATGGGCGCCGGCTGGTGCCCGCCGGGCATGCTGGGCATCGGCATCGGCGGCACCGCCGAAAAGGCGATGCTGATGGCGAAAGAGTCGCTGATGGAAGATATCGACATGTACGAGCTCAAGTTGCGCGGCCCGCAGAACAAGCTTGAGGAACTGCGTATCGAGCTGTGCGACAAGATCAATGCGCTGGGCATCGGCGCGCAGGGCCTGGGCGGCCTGACCACCGTGCTCGACGTGAAGATCAACATGTATCCGACCCACGCGGCTTCCAAGCCGGTGGCGATGATCCCGAATTGCGCGGCGACCCGCCACGCCCACTTCGTGCTGGATGGCTCCGGTCCGTCGTACATCGAACCGCCGGCGCTGTCGACCTGGCCTGACGTGCAGTGGACCCCGGACACGCAGAAGTCCAGGCGCGTCGACCTGAACACGCTGACGAAAGACGAAGTCGCTTCGTGGACGCCGGGCCAGACCCTGCTCCTGAACGGCAAAATGCTGACCGGCCGCGATGCCGCGCACAAGCGCATCCAGGACATGCTGGCCAAGGGCGAGCCGCTGCCGGTGGACTTCACCAACCGCGTGATTTATTACGTCGGCCCGGTCGACCCGGTGGGCAGCGAAGTCGTCGGTCCGGCTGGCCCGACCACCGCGACCCGCATGGACAAGTTCACCGACATGATGCTGGAAAAGACCGGTCTGATCTCGATGATCGGCAAGGCCGAGCGCGGCCCGATGGCGATCGAGTCGATCCAGCGTCACAAGTCGGCCTACCTGATGGCGGTCGGCGGCTCGGCCTACCTGGTGTCGAAAGCGATCAAGTCGGCCAGGGTGGTGGGCTTCGAAGACCTGGGCATGGAAGCGATCTACGAGTTCGACGTGACCGACATGCCGGTCACGGTCGCGGTGGATTCGACCGGTACGTCGGTGCACGACACCGGCCCGAAGGAATGGTCGGCCAAGATCGAATCGCTCAAGGGCATTCCGGTCAACGCGGTGTGATGGACCCGCGGGTTCGATCCGTCCTGCCCGCGTCCTGGCCATGACCATCCCTTCCCTTTCCCTTGACGCCCCGGTCGGCATTTTCGACTCGGGCGTCGGCGGCCTCTCGGTGCTGCGCCATATCCAGGCGCAGTTGCCGCACGAACATCTCCTGTATTTTGCAGACACTTCCTTTGCGCCCTATGGCGACAAGCCCGAGCAGGTCGTCATCGAGCGCGTGCTGGGTGTCGCCGGCTACCTGGTGGCGCACGGCGTCAAGGCGCTGGTCGTGGCCTGCAACACCGCCACCGTCGCCGCGGTGCGGGTCTTGCGCGGGCAATATCCGGACATGCCGATCGTCGGCGTCGAGCCGGGACTGAAGCCTGGCGCGGCGGCCACCCGCAACGGCACGGTGGGCGTGCTCGCCACCGAACGGACCCTGACCGGCGAAAAATTCCTGCTGCTGCGTGATCAGATCCATGAAGCGACTAGCGCGCGCTTCCTCTTGCAGGCCTGCGTCGGCCTTGCCGACCAGATCGAATTCGGCGAGCGCGACTCGACGGCGCTCGAGGCCATGCTGGAGCGCTTCATTGCCCCGCTGCTGCTCGAAGGCGCCGACACCCTGGTGCTCGGCTGCACGCACTACCCGCTGGTGCAGGCTTCGATCGAGGCCGTGATCCGCCGGCATACCGACGCCGAGGTGGCGCTGATCGACACCGGCGACGCTGTGGCGCGCCAGCTCGCGCGCCTGCTGGCCACGGCCGGGCTGCTGCGCGCGGCCGGCGGCCAGAGCGCGCGCCTGGATGGCTTTACCAGTGCCAGCGCCGCGGCGCTCACTGCAGCCTTCACCACCTTGCTCGGGCAGGATCCGCCGGTGCACGAGGTCGAGGGCGGCGTTTTGTGCCCCGGCTCAGGCGCACCGCACATTTAGATTTGCCAGTTCGCGAAGTTGTTTGTATAATCTTGTTCTGTCGCGGAAACAGCGCGATGGATGCAAGTCAGTGGTGGCTGTAGCTCAGTTGGTAGAGTCCAGGATTGTGATTCCTGTTGTCGTGGGTTCGAGCCCCATCAGCCACCCCAAGAATTCGTAGGAAAATCAAAAGGTTACACGCTTCGGCTTGTAGCCTTTTTGTTTTTTCGGCTTTGCCCATCTGTCCATGTAACCGCTGTGTAACCCGACTTGCGGAATACATGCGCGTTTCTTCACGCGTCGTCACATGTTATGGCTCAATTAGCAATGATGAGCATGATTAAGTCACATGGCTGAGTTGACAATAGGTTTATTTTTAACAACTTTCTCATGTATAGTTGGCGCTCTATTGGGCGCAACGGCACGCCACGATGCCGGTTGGAGAAAAAATGAAAATAGGATTGTTATTGACGCTGGCGGCACTCACCGGGTGCGCAGCAAACTCAGGTGTCATTCCTATTGGGAAAG
Source organism: Telluria sp. ZB4P37 (assembly GCF_059685855.1). Taxonomy (NCBI): domain Bacteria; kingdom Pseudomonadati; phylum Pseudomonadota; class Betaproteobacteria; order Burkholderiales; family Oxalobacteraceae; genus Telluria; species Telluria sp. ZB4P37. The sequence continues at coordinate 32,161 of NZ_JCASID010000009.1, read as the reverse complement.
ATACGTTTACGGTATCTCGTCAAGCCGCAACCGGCTTTTCGGGCTCTGGAACACTGAAAGCCGAAGCAATAGGCGAGGCTAACCAGTTCTGTGGCGCACAGAAGAAGACAATGGAAGTAGTCAGTACTGAGGAAGCAAAACCCCCATTCATCCTCGGCAATTATCCGAAGGCAGAAGTTCAATTTAAGTGCGTCTAAAATTTTTGAACTGAAAATTTTGTCACTTCCGCTTCCAAAATGAACCTTACGAATAAGTTATGCGCACTTGTGGCTCATCAGCGCAAGTGTGTGCTTGAAGGAATGCACATCAAGCTAAGGGAAATACGAACAACTGCTGTTCAGTACAACGTGTATGGTGGAAGTCAACAGGCCAAGGAAGTGCGAAGGATTTGTTCCGCCACTCTTGATGAGGCGGCCGAAGCTGTACTGCAATCAATGACGCAGATTTTACAGGGGGAGCGCGGAAGACTTGATGAGTCAGTGGTCGGAAAAGCAAAGGACGCTTTTGGGTCCGCATTTTCGCTATTTCACGGCGACATTGATGAAGCATCGCGGGAAAACTGCGGCCGCTACTACGTTTCTGTTGACCTGCAACCACTCCTCGATACATATGGGGCGAAAATCGAACTTAGCGTGGCTGAGCTATTACGGAATCAGAAATCCGAGAAATTGCAAGCCGTTATTACCACTGTTAAGTTGGTAGTTGCCTTGCCCATGAGAGTACTAAAATGGCTTAGGTAGTTACATCCCGGCGCGCGGGCGTACGTTATTTAACGTCGCCCAAACCTGTGGCAGCCGACTGGGTGGCTTAGCCGATAGGAACGTTTACGGCGGCTGGCGCGTCGGCGTTTGCGACTGACGGAATGGCTTAATATTTTTCATCAGAAGTTATAGCCATCTATTTTCCATTTCGGGATAGTTCTTTGTTGTAAGCCGGTGCATGCAGTATTGCATTTAACCATCGGGGATATTAACGGGCGGCCAGACCTTTGCTTGCGCGGTTGACTCCGACACCGAAGCCAGCGTTGCTGAGGTCAAGTGAAAAACTCGGCGGCAGGGTCGATGGGGTCCCAAGGCCTTGCGCCAGTATGCGCAGCTTTCAGGCTGGCGCTTTCTGGCCTAGTCCGTGACGACTGGCACAATCGCAGCTTCACAGCCAGACTTGCCATGAGCGCGGCTTCATCGCGGCTAATTCGCAGCCCCGGATTCGCTTGACCGTCTCGAATTATCCCTTCCTTCAAAATAGCGGCATCAATTTGATTCTTGCGGTCGCTTGCGGTGCAATAGGCTTGCAATAGCGGCAGGTCGCCGGGCTGAAAAAAATCGGGGGGCATGCTGAGTGTAATATCGTCCCAAAGGTCAGCAGCGGCTTGACTGATGCCCGCAGGCGGCACCGGAGGCTTGCGTGTCGATGCGAGTGTTACCCTATGCAGGGCGGAATATTTACGGGCTTTGGTTGCTCCGGTCATTGTTACCTCATGCTTAAAAACTACAGGATTATGAAAAGGCATAGGGGAGGCGCGGTTTCCCTTTATGGCATCGCCCGACTTCTGACCCGCCCTCCCCCCTAATACGGCACAGTTGAAAAAAATTCTCCCGGTTTTTCCCACCTGTTCCCGTTTTGGGTTTTAGTGGGGAATGCCGCTTTCCCGTTTTTTCCCACCAACCCTATAGGGGGTGGAAAACAGCGGGGGAAAATTACGGGAAGATTTATGACGTTGGTTCTTGAAGCCTTTTTCATGGGATAGGGCTTGATTAAATGCGCCACAGCCAATCCCCTTTCACCCCGTAAACCTGCTTTGCCACCAGCGCGGTTAAGGCTTGCTGGGCGCGTTCGGTGCGGCGCTTGGCCTCGCACGTCAGGCGCTCGGCAACTAGGCCCACAGCTTCATCCAGTCGAATGCAGGGGTGCCCCATTGGTGCGCCGTCCTTGTTGAAGTCGGTAGACTTGCGCAGCGGTTCGCCCAGGACATCGAGCGCAATTTTTTGATTGCCCCCGCTCGGTAGCTTTGCCCGCTTCACCGCGTCAATCGATTCATCATGCACGGCCACGCACGAAGTGATTTCTTCGCCTTCCTCGTCATGCCCCACGGTCACCACGTCGAGCTTGAACGCATGAACGGTTCCGGTTTCGTCGTCCTTGGACTTCGCCACGCTCCATTCCCGGCGGCTGTCAGTCTTGTTGACTTCGATAGCGCCATCGAGTGCGGCATACAGGCTGCTATGCCCCCGTAATCCCTTCGTGGCATCCTTGCCCGTATGGTGGACCAGCAGCACCAGCCCGCCGGTGAGGTTCTGCAATCGCTTAGCGGCTGCAATGATGTTGCCCATATCCACAGATGAGTTTTCATCGGCACCAGGCGCGGCACGATTCAAGGTGTCGAGAATGACTAGGCCACCGGCACCGCCAGCCACTTGCACGGCTTTGGCAAGGTCGGCCACGTCACTAGCATTCAGCAAGTCCACCGGCTGTGCAATGAACCGCAGGCAGGCTGGCACTGGTTTTCTATTGTGAAGGCTCCAGGCGTTTACCCGCTTGCCCATCCCTGCTTCGCCTTCAAGCGCGCAGTACGTCACCGGGCATTGCGTCACGCGGCGGCCAAACCAATCATATGCGCCACCGGCGACGGCTGCGGCCACGTCCAGCACCAAAAACGATTTGCCGGAACCACTCGGCCCGTACAGCGCCGCTAGCCCATCAAGCGGCAGCACACCACGCACCACCCAACGCATCGGCGGCGCAGCGCATAGGTCGGCACCGGATAGCAATTTAAAGCGCATAGGCGGCGATTGAGTGCGGTTCAGCAGGTCCCCCAGCGCATCGGCTCCGAAATCCAACGCGTAATCGTTCGCGTCGTAGTTGGCGGGCTTGTCGGTCGGCAGCTCGCACCACTCGCAATTCGCGGCTGCGGCGATTGCTTCGGCCTGACGTTCCTTGGCCCGGTCGGGTACCAGCACCAGCCGGGCGGCGGCATCCTTGGCGCGAATTGCGGCAGCCACCGTCGCCATGCGGCCAGCACCGAAGCACACCACGGCGGCGGCTCCGGTAGCGGCGTGGCAGGCCCACGCTTGCCCGATACCTTCCACGATGAACACGCGGCCACCGGCGACAATCTCGCCCACGGTGAAATAGCCATCATGGAACGATGCGCCCGGCATGTTCAGCTTTGACCCTTCGCCCGGCACGAACTGGACCGTTTGAAGTTTGCCATCGGACCAGCACGGCACCACCAAATAACCGGCGACGTTCTTGCCCTGAATTACCAGCGGCGGCGCATCGTGCGGATAGATGCGCAGGCCATCCGGTACACCTCCTTTGCGTGCAAGGTACGGATGCACCAGCGGCGCACGGTCGCACTGTTGCCAGACGTTCGCAGCCTTCACACTCTCGGCTTGCATAGCGGGTGCTGGTGCTGCTTTGCTCGGCTTCGGGATAGTCGGGCCTGCGTCCCGTCCCGTGCGCTTGGCGGGGTCTTGCCAGCCTTGCGCAAAGGCCATTCCGAACAGAGAGGCAGACGTTATACGGCCAGTCTCGCCAAATGACTTCCAGACCGTGCGGCAGTCGCCTTCCCCGGCGTAATTTCCAGCCGATGCGCTCCAAGTATTGAAGTCCTCAAACTCCAGCCCGGCAGCTTTTGCGGCCATGCCAACCTTAACCCATTCGTCACGTGGGCAACCTGCATCAAGGTGGATAAGGGCGGATGCTGCGCGGTCCAGTTCGGTCATCATGCGCGCCCCCGGGCCAGCAGTGCGAACCTAAGTGGCACCATTTCCGTGAACGTATAGAACGACATTATTTAGCCCCCCTTTCGCGCTTGCGCAGCCACACATTAACGGCGCGTCGCCCAGCTTCGGAAAGGGAGTACACGCCACGGCGGATTACGGTGCCGTCGCGGTCGCGGTCGGGAACCATCGTGCAAGGCAATCCTTCCTTGCCGAGTCCCATGTGGCGCAGTTCGGCAATCAGTGCGGGGCCATTGCTGCAACCTGCTACGCGGTCCAATTGTTCACGCGGTATTGGACGCACCTGCAAGGCACGAATGGCCCGAAGATAACGCGGGTTTTCAGTCCCACTAAAATTGATGCGGCCTGTAAAATTAGGGGAAACCTCGGCAGTATCGAAAAGGTCCGGCTTGGCTTGCAGGCGGTCGGACTTTTTCATTATTGCCCCCCGTTCAGCAGGGTTTGCAGGTCCGACACGCGCCATGCCAAACGCCCATTGATACGCACCGGGCGAATTGGGCCATTTTCCAAACATGCCCACTTGCGCAGGGTTTGAGGTTTGCGATTGATTGACGCGGCGGCTTCACTAGTCGGAAGCACTTCCGGTAGCTGTTGAATGATTTGCATCGTCATTTCCTTTCGTTGGTTGATGACGATACGAATCATTAAGCATAAAAAAACCCGCAAAATCTCGCGGGTTTAGTGTCGGACTAGTAGGCCTAGTGTCGGTCTACTCTCGGTCTATTTTCGGCTTTCGTTCCACGACTGCAGCGTCTTCTGGCACGCTTCCAAAGTGTAAACTTTGTCTACATAGCTCCCGGTAAGCCAAACCACTCCGCGTTTTTCCTTGTTCGATTCTTTCAGCACGTCTGGCTTGGCACCCGAGTCAGCCCACTGCTGTAGATGGGCCATAACTTCTCTGTCACTAGCCGCCCGCTTCGACCGACACTCAATCTCCCACGCGGCCTGCACCGCAAGCTGACCGACCGCGATTCGCGGCAACTTGCCCGGAATATCAATTCCTGAATTAATCGGGGCGGTTGCACGCAAGCTATCGCCGTTAGTAACCGTAGCCACGCTCTCGATGTCTTCCCGCTTAAACCTCAATTCCGACAACGGGACGCACATGCCGGGTTCAATTTTAAAAATGGTGCCATCATGCGCCCTCGTTATATTTACAAGTGCATCAGTCCCGTCGGCTTCTAAACGCTGGGTGTCCGATGCAAAAACCATCGGGGCCAAATAACCCTCGACTTTGTTACCAAAAATGGCCGGATAGCCGGGTTTGTAGTCGAGCCAAAACCAAGGCGTCAACCCACATTCAAGCAAACGAGCCAAAATCCATTTCTGCCCCGTCCGGGCTTGAAGCCAATCGCACGCTTGTTCGATGGTCGCGCATTTCGGCAAGTAGTCCATGGTACCCCTTCAAAGTACAGGCTTCAATAATTCGGGCACCAGACAGGCAGGCGAAGGTTTCCCGCCTTTCTCCCCGTCGGGATAGCCTGGCGCTCAAAACCAGTTAAGTGACTTAATCGCCAACCTGACTTCTGGCCTCATAACCCATTTTTCAATTTTTCCATGCCGTTCGATGAATCCAATCCACATCATTTTATCTTTCGGGCCTTCCCCGTCGAAATATCGAGTGAGGTTTGCGCCGATTCTGCTACAAGAATAAATTGTCTCGCCACGAACTCGCCCGCCTGCATCCCTCGAAACGACAATGCCGCTCTTGCTCGCATATAGACTGCCTAAGTCAGATTTCTGGTTCGCATTCGGCTCCGATGATTCGATTGCAATTGCAAGTCGGGCTGTATCAGCTAAAAGTGATATAAAATCATTCATTTCTGCCTCGCTCGATGCGTTGAATTTGACTGATGTCGTCAGACGACGATTACGGCTTGCAAGCTCGGTCCGATTGATACAAAGTCGATACCTGCCTGTTCAAGAATCCACGCTTCAATCTTTGCGTGCCACATACGCAGAAGGTCAATCGGGCGGTTCCGGTAATGCTTTTCGGCGATGGCGCTCGGTTTGTGCCCCATAATCTGCGCAACCACACCGGCGGGAGTTTCCGTCCATTCCGCGAGCGTGCCAAACGACCGGCGTAAGCCATGCAACGAAATATCCGGCAGCACGGCTGCTTTCAGCGCCCGCTTATGGCCCGGCGTCGGGTCCACCAACTGACCATTCGCCGATGAAACGCTCGAAAACACCCATACGGGCGGCTTCCATTGCTCGTCGCGCTCTGCCAATTTGCGAAGCCTTCGCACAGTCGGCGGCGTTTCGTTTTGCACTTTCAGTGCCCGCAGAAGTTGGGCCACATAAGGCGTCAGCGGTATGGTTCGTTCACCTTCTATCTTGTCACGGATTGTCATTTTCAACCACTGAAAATCAACGTCATTCCATTGCAACGCGGCTAGTTCGCGACGACGTGCGCCGGTCAATAGTAAGGCTTGCAGGTAGGCCGATTGCACTGAATTGCCCATTTCGCGGACGGCTTTAAACCACATCGGAAGTTGTTCGCGTTGCAGGCTGTCTTCCTGCTTCGCGTTATTGCGCGGCAGTTCATCGCGTACCTGTTGCGCCTTACAGGCTCCCGATGGCACCAGGCCCGCAAATTCAGAATGGGACTCGCACCAGTTGACGAACACGGAGAGCAGACGGAATGCAAGCGCGGCCTGCGTCGGTCGCTTTTCCGCTTCGGTGGCAAGCCATTCACCGAGGCGCTTGCCGGTAAGGTCGGACAATTTCACATCGAGCAGGGATGCAAGCGGCCCCGGCTGGGTTGTCCCCTTCCCGCGCTTCTTCGCCTCCCCGCCACGGCGAACCACGTTCTCATGGTCCCGTAGATGCCATTGGCCCCACTTCTTACGGCCAGCATTGCGACGGTCTTCGATATAGACCGGCCACGCCATGCCCAGCGTTACAGTCTCTCGCTTCAACTGGATTACACGGGCGGCAGCCACGGCAGCTTTCCCATCGCGGACCGCTTGTTCGGCGGCCAGCGTGTCCGCTTTTACCTTGCGCGGGTCTTTGCCTTCATCCACGATGGTTTTGAGGCGGCGGGCTTCCGAGCGGGCGCTTTTTTGGTCGAGGCGGGCATTTTTTGGAAGGTCAAGCTGCCATGTCGCCGGGTCGCCGATGGTCATCCTCAGCGCTTTGCCGTTTAGTTTAGCTTGGAAAATATATGCCTTGGCACCACTTGCGGTCGCCCGCAGCCCCAAACCCGGCGAAGCCGTATCCCAAAGGAAAGACTGGCTCTTGCCCGCACCGCATTGAAAATTTTCAATCCGGCCCGCCGTAAACTTCACTTTTGCCGTTGTCATTGACGACTCCCGAGAAACCCATGTAACCGCCATGTAACCCGGTTTCGAGTATATCAATCAATTTTTGTCAACGCAACAACACAACGCAAAGGGTGTAACCAACTGTTTTTTAAGAGATTGTGCGGACTATGAAATTTTAATCAACGTCAAAAAACGGCAATTAATCAGGATTGTGATTCCTGTTGTCGTGGGTTCGAGCCCCATCAGCCACCCCAAGAATTCGGCAGTAAAACAAAGGCTTACTCAGCGATATGCGAGTAAGCCTTTTGTTTTGCACAAACGGTTTTCGTAGCCGATATGCAAATTGCGAACTGGAAAGCTTCCGAGACATGCGGTACAGTCGTGTTCGCAACGAACGGGCAGCTCCCGTCCACGTTTTCCACGCCCGCCCATGAACCTCAACGCCCGGTTCTTCCCCCGGCTCGTCCTCGTTTTCCTGATCACCAATCTCATCCACGAATCGGCCCACTGGCTGATGGGTGCGGCCTTTGGCTTTGACATGCAGTTCGGGCTCAATACGGTGCGCTACCTGTCGCCTGCCCTGCCATGGCAGCGCGCGATGGCCGACATTGCCGGCCCCGCCGTGACCATCGTTCAGGGACTGGTCGCTTATGCGATCGTCACCCGCACCGGATCCATGAGTGCCTTCGCCTTCCTGTACGCAGCCGCCTTCATGCGTCTCGTTGCCGGCGTGGTCAGCGTGATGCATCCGAATGACGAAGCGCGCGTCAGCCTGCTCCTGGGATGGGGCAAGTGGACCTTGCCGGTGTTGGTGGCGGCGGGATTGATCACGCTGGCGATCAAGGGCAGCCGGCGTCTCGGCCTGGGCTGGAAGGACCAGCTTGCCTGCTACGCGGTGGCGTCGCTTGCGGTCTCCGCCATTGTCGGGCTGGACCGCTTCGTCCTGTAACCCAAAAAACGTCCGCCAATGCAAAAACCCGCCAGTTGGCGGGTTTTTTATCGCTACGGCCTCGCCCATGCTATCTGCGTGGTGCGCGCCGCTTATTTCGCTCCAGCCTCGCCTACGCTATCTGCGTAGTGCGCGCCGTGATGAGCGAAATGAATAACCAGGCTGGCTGATTAAATTGCGCGGATATTGCCGGCTTTTTCGCCTTTAGGTCCGGTCGAACGCTCGAACGAAACACGCTGGTTTTCGGCCAGGCTCTTGAAGCCTTCCGACTGAATGTCGCCGAAGTGGGCGAACAGATCGCCGCCGCCTGCGTCAGGCGTGATGAAGCCGAAGCCTTTGGAATCGTTGAACCATTTTACGGTGCCGGTTTGAGTAGTCATTTTACATTTCCTTTAGTTTGCATGGGCAAAAACGCCCGAGGCGCACAGACGACCAAGAGAGGGTAACAGGAGGAAATCAAACGGGACCGCCGGACGGCGAACAGGAGAGAAAGACCAACAATAACAACGACTTGATGTAGTGCAGGACAGAAGATACAGGTATTCCCCTCATTCACCTAATCATTTCGGATTTAATTTCGCGCGTCTGCACATTTTTAAATACCGGTCAATGGAAGGAAACGACTGTTATTATGCCGAAACCCGTTCGATGCGACTGTCGCGGAACCGGCCAAGACAAGGTTTACATGACAAAGCACCGACTGGGTGATTTCATTCGCAACAATATGGAATCGATACTCCAGGCATGGGAAGATTTTGCCCGCACGATCGAACCGCCAGCACTGACCATGGACGATACCGAGCTGCGCGACCATGCGCGCCAGATGCTGCTCGCCTTTTCCTCCGACCTGGCCACGCCGCAATCAGACCAGGAACAGATCGCGAAATCGAAAGGCCTGGGCAAGCGCAAGCATGCCGATACGGCGGCCGAAACCCATGCCGAGGCGCGCCTGCTGTCCGGCTATACGGTCGTGCAACTGGTCTCCGAATACCGCGCCCTGCGCTCGAGCGTGCTCACGCTGTGGGCGGCCGATATCCGGGCCGACCAGTCCACCGACATGAAGGATGTCACGCGCTTTAACGAAGCGGTGGACCAGGCGCTGGCCGAGTCGGTGGCACGCTACGAATCCATGGTCAAGCAATCGCAGAACATGTTCCTGGCGATCCTCGGGCATGACCTGCGCAACCCGCTCGGTACCGTCGTCACCGGATCGAGTTTCGTCATGCAGGCCACCGACATTCCGCCGAAGTATGTGCTGGTCGCTACCCGCATGTTCAACAGCGCAAAGCGCATGAGCAAGCTGATCAATGACCTGATCGACTTTACGCGCACCCACCTTGGATCGGGCATCCCGATCCGGGTCAAGCAGGCCAGCCTGGTGGCGGTGTGCGAGGAAGTCGTCAACGAACTGCGTACCTTCCACCCGGAGAAGCAGATCGACATCGAGGCGCCATTCCACCTGGACGCCATTTTCGACGAGGGCCGCATCGCCCAGGTGCTGTCCAACCTGGTCGGCAATGCCATCCAGTATGGCAATCCGGACGTCCCGGCCAGCATCCTGGTGGCGTGCGCTGAAGACGATATCGTCATCACGGTCAACAACCGCGGGGCACCCATCGCGCCGGACAAGCTGTCCAGTATCTTCGATCCCATGGTGCGCCTGGCCACCACCGGCAACGCCGACGGCGACTATATGGAACGCACCAGCCTGGGCATTGGCCTCTTCATCTCGCGCGAAATCATCCAAGCGCATGGCGGCAAGCTCAGCGTCGCTTCGGACGCAAGCAAGGGCACCACCTTCACGGTGACGATGCCTCGCCTTCCGAAGGGATTCCAGGCCAATCCGGGCGACGGGAAGCCATGACCCCGCGTTCCCTGCACACGGTCCCGGATACCCGCGCCAGGAGGCGGCGTACGCTGCTCGACTTTTTCGGGTGTCATGGATATTCTCCAAGCTTCCTGCAACCCGGCGCCGCCAGCGGCCACCCTGATGACCCTTAGTGAGCTTGTCCATACCCCGATTACCCAGCTGAGGGCGAAGAAGCGCCCGGCGGTGCGCTACGCCATTCTGGTGCTGGCCCTGTTCTGTACCTTGCTGGTGGCCGCCCAGGCCTGGAGCGCCTGGAGCGCGCGCCAGAGCCGGCTGACCGAGGCGGCGGCGGCGACCTCGAACATGGCGGGCGCACTGGGGGCGCAGGCCGAAAGCACGGTCAGGATCGTCGACACCGTGCTGTCGGGTGTGGTCGAGCAGGTGGAACGCGAGGGCCTGTCGCCGGCCTCGGCCGAGCGGCTGCGCACCCACCTGCGCAGCATGGTGGCCAGCACCAAGGAATTGCACGGCCTGTTCGTCTACGGTCCCGACGGAAGCTGGCTGGTCACCTCCCTCGACCGCTTAACGACCGGCAACAATGCCGACCGGGAGTATTTCCAGTACCACCGCGACCATAAAGAGCGCGGCCTGCACATCGGCGCACCGATCCGCAGCCGCTCGACCGGGAAATGGGTACTGCCGATATCGCGCCGGCTCGACCAGCCCGATGGCAGTTTCGGCGGGGTTGCGCTGGGAACGATCCAGCTCGACTTCTTTGCCGACCTGTACGACAGTTTCCACGTGGGCAAGGAAGGCGTGATCCTCCTGGCGCTAGACAATGGCGTGGTCATCTACCGCCGCCCCTTCCTCGAAAAACTGATCGGCCAGAACGTCGCCGGCGGCCCGATCTTCCAGACCTATCGCGAACAAGGGCCGGTCGGCAGCGCCATGCTGCGCTCGCGGGTCGATGGCGTGGTGCGCCTGTACAGCTACCGGCATCTCGGCAGCTTGCCGCTGCTGGTCGCGACAGCCCAGGCCAAGGACGAGATCCTGGCAGAATGGCTGCAGTCGACCCTCTTCATGACGGGCGGTACCATCCTGATCGTGCTGCTGCTGGTGGGCGTCGGTGCACGGCTGGTGCACCAGATTATGATCCGCGACCAGCTCGAAGGCGAACTCGTCATTGCCAAGGAGCACCTGCAGGAGCGCAACCAGGAACTGACCGTGCTGGCGACCAGGGATGCGCTGACGGGCATTGCCAACCGCCGGCATTTCGAAGACGTCCTGCTGCTCGAACTTGCCCGTGCAGCGCGCACCGGAGCGGCCGTGTCGCTGGTGCTGGTCGACGTCGATTTCTTCAAGAGATATAACGACCGCTATGGCCACGTGGCCGGCGACGCCTGCCTGCGCCAGCTGGCTGCGACCTTGCGCGAGGGGCTGGCGCGGCCGACCGACCTGGTGGCGCGCTATGGTGGGGAGGAATTTGCCGTGGTGCTGCCGGGAACGGGCGCGGTCGGTGCGCGCTACGTGGCCGAGCGCCTGCGGCTGGCCGTGCTCGAGCTCGGTATTGTCCATCCGGATAATCCGGCCGGCACCGCCACCATCAGCGCGGGGGCCACGACCTTCCATGCGGCGCCCGGCGAAGCGATCGCACCCGACGTATTCGTCAACCGGGCCGACGCCCTGCTCTACCACGCCAAGGAAACTGGGCGCAACCGCGTTTGCAGCGACCTCGACGACGCCGAATCCTCGTTCGCGCCCTCGTTTTCCATATAAAAAAACCGCCTGCGGTGCAGGCGGTTCATTTACTTCTCAACCCTTAATAACGGTTCGGGTTATTCGGGCGGGCATCGTCGCGGTTGCGAATGCCGTCGCCGTCACGGTCGCGGTCGTTGACATTGCGCGGGTCGTTCGGGCGGGCATCGTCGCGGTTGCGGATGCCGTCGCCGTCACGGTCGCGGTCGTTGACATTGCGGATGCCATCGCCGTCACGGTCGCGGCGATCCATGCGATCCATGCGATCGGCGCGGTCGCCACGCTGCCAGCCACCGCGCTCGAAGTACCAGCCGTTACGGTCCTGGCGCCACTCGGGCTGGGCATACACATAACCCCTGCGAGTACGTTCCCAGTGGCCACGTTCCCAGACGTGGCGGCGGCCGTTCCAGGCCCAGTAACCAGGGATCCATTCGTAGCCGCGGCGTGCGGCCGGGATGGCTTCGCGGCGCAGCGCAGGGGGCGCTTTCTGGATCACGATCACTTCGGTGCGACCCTGGGCTACTGCCTCGACCGGGGTGAAGGCGGCAGTACTGATGATGACAGCTGCGGTAGCGGCAAGAATCGTCTTCATGGTGCTTCTCCTTCTTGGTTGTGTTGAACTACTATAGCCAAGCTCAACCGAGCACGGGAGAAATGATAGATCTTCTTACAATCGATACATGTCGCTATCAACTCGTAAGGGTGAAAGTGACATACCTAACGGACACGGCCAAAAAAAATCAGCCGGCGCATGGCCGGCTGATTTTTTTACGAATGGCAAAAAACCGGATTAGTCCAGCTTCCATGCGTAGTCGACCTTGGTCCAGGTCGCGGCTGGTGCGCCGTCCTTGGTGCCCGGCTTGAACTTGCACGACGACAGGCCTTTGAGGGCTGCCTTGTCCAGGTTCTTGAAGCCGCTCGACTTTTCCAGCTTCGATTCGTTGACGGTGCCGTCAGCGCCGACCAGGAAGGATGCCGAGGTGGTGCCCTGCTCTTCGTTCATCAGCGATGCTTTCGGGTATTCGACCGAGCACTTCTTCGGGTCGAACGAGGCCGGCACTTCAGCGGCGAAGGTGGCGCCGGCTGCGGTGGCGAGGGTCATTGCTGCGATCAGCTTCATGGTCGGGTTTTTCATATAATTTTCCAATAAGGTTTTGATTAAGGTTGGCAGTCTCAGCTGCTTGCCGGCCCGGGCCGGCGCTTCGTCTCTCTTAGAATTCTTCCCACTCGTCATTGCCGGCGGTGGTTGCTGCTTTCTTCGGCCTGGCGGCCGGTGCGGCGGCGTCTTGCGGCGCTGCTACGGGTTTCTTCGCGGCCGGTTTCTTCAGGGCCGGGGCCGGGCGCTTGGCTGCTGCCGGACGCACCACGACGGCGGTGCTGGTCACGACTGGCGCCGGTGCTTCGGCCTGCTGCTCGCCTTCGGTCAGCTTGAAGATGCTGACGACGCGGGTCAGTTCGCTTGCCTGGTCTTGCATGCTCTGCGCGGCGGCAGCGGCTTCTTCGACCAGGGCGGCATTCTGCTGGGTCATGCTGTCCATCTCGATGATCGACAGGTTCACCTGTTCGATACCGGCGCTCTGCTCGGCGCTGGCGTTGGCGATCTCGCTCATGATGTCGGTCACGCGTTTCACGCTCGCCACCACTTCGTCCATCGTCACGCCGGCCTGGCCAACCAGCTTGCTGCCGCGCTCGACCTTCTCAACCGAATCGCCGATCAGGGTCTTGATTTCTTTCGCTGCCGCAGCCGAACGCTGGGCCAGGTTGCGCACTTCCGATGCCACGACCGCAAAGCCGCGGCCCTGTTCACCGGCACGGGCTGCTTCTACCGCGGCGTTCAGCGCCAGGATGTTGGTCTGGAAGGCGATGCCGTCGATCACGCCGATGATGTCGGCGATCTTGCTGGCCGAGGTATTGATCTCGCCCATCGTGCCTACCACTTGCGACACCACTTCACCACCCTTGAGCGCCACGTTCGAGGCGGTTGCCGCCAGGGCGTTGGCTTCACGGGCATTGTCGGCGTTCTGCTTGACGGTCGAGGTCAGCTCTTCCATCGCCGAAGCGGTCTTTTCCAGCGAGCTGGCCTGCAGTTCGGTACGCGAGGACAGGTCGATGTTGCCGGCAGCGATTTCACGCGAGGCGGTGCCGATGGTCTCGGTGCCGCGGCGCACTTGCTCGACGATACCGACCAGGCTGTTGCGCATTTCCTTCATTTCCACCAGCAGGCTGCTGCGGTCGGATGCATCGGTCTCGATACCGATCGACAGGTCGCCATGGGCGATGCTGCTGGCAATGCTGGCGGTGTAGGCCGGCTCGCCGCCGAGCTGCTTGCGCAGGCTGCGGCTGATCACCCAGGCTGCCGCGATGCCCATGGCAACGGCGGTCAGCAGCATGACGATCATGAAGTTACGGGCATTGGCGAAGGCGCTCTGGGCATCGGCCGCGGCTTGCGCGTTCTGCTTTTCTTCCAGGGTGGCCAGCTGGTCCAGCGCTTCGGTCCACTTCTTCTGCACCGGACGCACTTCGCGGATCATGACGCGGGTGGCGTCCATCGCGTTATTGGCCAGGTACAGTTCCGATGCCTTGGCAATGGCCGGCATGGCAGCGCCTTCGAATTCCTTGACCTGGGCCAGCAGCGCCTTTTCCTTGTCGCTGGCGTGGGCCGCGAAAATCGCCGACAGCTTCTTCTGGGCTTCGTCGTACTTGCGGGTCTGTTCCTTGAACTTGACCATTTCCGGCTCCATGTCGGCCGGGTCGGTCATCAGGGTCAGGACGCGCAGCGCAGCGACGCGCTCGCCGACGTTGTTGCGCATGTGGGTCACGAGACTGGTCGACACGTTGTTGACGCTCACGACCTGGTCGAGGCGGTCCTGGATCTGCGACATGCGCAGAATGCCCACACCCGTGACGGCGATCAGCAACACCAGCACCAGCGCAAAGCCGAGCGCGAGGCGGGTACCGACCTTCAAGTTATTCAAAAAAGCCATTCGTGTTCTTCCCTGTATCTAATGATCGAATTCGCCCGGATCGCTGCGCCGTGCGACGCGTCATGTGCGTTGAAAAGACGTCACATGTTTCCGACAGGATAAATCAAAAATTCTGGCCGGCAACTCGAAATCGAATGCTACCGCTAGTTTGTTTCGGCTCAACAACAGAACTGATATTGATCAGTTCAATGGGAGCAAGAGAAATTATCCGATTAATCTTGCCGATCGGCAAGCTTTTCATAACTTGACTATACAACTCACATGATTCTGTCGCAATTTGCCGACAGGAAACAAAAAAGGCGTACCGAAGTACGCCTTTTGGAGAGAGAGATGAACCGCTTCAAGCCCCGATAGGCATGCGTGCGGCCGCTTCCAGCAGCAGGGCCGGGTCGGCGCCGGCCAGTTTTTTCGGATCGGACAGCATCTGGCGGAAGGCCCGCGCGCCCGGCAGGCCGGTCATGATGCCCAGCATGTGCCGCGTAATGCTGTTGAGCTTGAGGCCGTGGCCGCCATACAAGCGCAGCTGCTCGGCAATATAGGGAACCATCGCTTCCAGCACCTGCTGCCGGGTTTTCGGGCCGGCTTCGTCGTCGCCGTAGAACAGGCTGTCCCAGGTCGCCATTACCCAGGGGTTATGGTAGGCCTCGCGGCCCAGCATGACGCCGTCCACGTGATTCAGGTGCAGGGCGATCTCGGCATCGGTCTTGACGCCGCCGTTGATGATGATTTCCAGCTCGGAGAATTCGCGCTTGAGCTGGTAGGCCACCTCGTAGCGCAGCGGCGGGATCTCGCGGTTTTCCTTCGGCGACAATCCCTTGAGCACGGCATTGCGGGCATGCACGATAAAGGTCTGGCAGCCGGCGTCGGCGATAGTGCCGACGAAGTCGCGCACAAAGCCGTATTCCTCGTTGTAGTCGATGCCGATGCGGTGCTTCACGGTGACGTCGATCGACACCGCATCGCGCATCGCCTTGACGCAGTCGGCCACCAGCTGCGGCTCGCCCATCAGGCAGGCGCCGAACGCACCCTTCTGCACGCGCTCGGACGGGCAGCCGCAGTTCAGGTTGATTTCCTTGTAGCCCCACTGCTCGCCGAGCTTGGCGCTTTTCGCCAGGTCGGCCGGGTCGCTGCCGCCCAGCTGCAGGGCGACCGGATGCTCGACGCCGTCATAGCGCAGGTGGCGCTCGACGTCGCCATAGACCAGCGCGCCGGTGGTAACCATCTCGGTGTACAGCCAGGTGTGGCGCGTGATCTGGCGATGGAAGACGCGGCAGTGGCGGTCGGTCCAGTCCATCATGGGTGCGACCGACAGGCGGCGCCCGCCTGCTGGCTTGGCAGATACAGAAGTCATTGAGTGCTTGGGAAAACGCGCCGTGCGGGCGAAGCCCGACATGATAGAGCAAAAGGTTGCCGGCGTCAGGCTTAGTACGACGGAGCCAGTCCCGGCATGGCACATATGGCTGAGGCCGTGTCGGAAGGACAGATCTGGGCCCCGTTCCTTGAGCGCTTCCCAACGGCAGGCTCGCCGTGTAGCAGGCTCGAGGCGGAAGGGCAAAGCGCTGCTGCCCGTATAGCGGTCTCGAAAGACGCATGGAAGGCTCTGTGCAAGTACATCCAGTTCAAGGACATGACCTTGGGGGATGCCTTAGATCGAATCCTCCGCGACCGACTACTACGCCCGCGCTGACCATCGTCGACTGCTCAGGCACAAATAAAAAGCCACCCGCAGGTTAATGCCAGTCACTTAAGAGCATGTTCGCATACTGATGACCGTAGGGTGGGCGGGGAGTGAACTGACCCCAGAAAGTTGGACACCAACTCTCTGGGGTTTTCATGGATCAATGCAACCACTACCAGACAAGCCGGATACCCCTGCTACCGATGACAATCGTAGCCGTAAAGAGCTGTTGGTTGAGCTCGAGGAATTGTGTACGGAGGTAGCTTACCTAAAAAAGCTGGAAGCCTTAGTTCAGCAGCAGAAACAATCGGCGCTGCGCAAAAAACGCAAATAGTGCTCGAACTAAGGCAGCAATATCGCCTGTCCATCTTGCTCAAGAAGGCCGAGCTGCCGCGCAGCGTCTTCTACTATCACCAGCAGGCCCGACAGGCAGAAGACAAGTATGGCGACGTGAAAAAGCGCATCCGGTCCCTCTTCGATGAGCATCAAGGCCGCTATGGCTATCGCCGCATCACCTCGGCTCTTCAACAACTCGGCGAGAAGATCAACCATAAGACCGTACAGCGGCTGATGGGGCCCTTGAACCTGAAATCGCAGGTGCGTCCGAAGAAGTATCAGTCCTTCAAGGGTGACGTAGGCCTGGCTGCGCCCAATGAGCTTGACCGCCAGTTCGATGCCGATGCGCCCAAGCAGAAGTGGGCCACGGACGTCACCGAGATACCGGATGCCGCATTACCAGGCCAAGCTGCGTGAACGCGGGGATAGTTAGTAATTGAAATGCCGCGTCCAGAAATTTGCCGTTCGACCGCGTGGGCGGGAGACCCGCCCACGCTACGATTCCATATGTGACCGGCTTTTACCCAAGGGTGACCATTTGCCATGTGCATTCCTGGCAGTCGAAAAAGTCAAGAAAGGGATGCTTAATGCGCAAAGTTCTCGGAGAGTAATATGTGTTGCAGAACAAAACTACTTTCTTTACCTCAAATCCCTTTATGATACGATTCTGTCATTACGGTAGATGGGACTCCACGTGAAAACCCGAATCGAATGGATAGATACCGCAAGAGGCTTAGGCATATTCCTTGTTGTACTGGGACACGCTTTGCCTCTCGGCGGTACCGCTCCAATGGCCATCTGGGCCTTTCACATGCCACTCTTCTTTTTCCTTTCCGGTCTCACTGCTAAAGCGTGGACTCCTGCCTCCGCGTCGACACTCATCCAAAGCATCAAAGGCCTTGTGGTTCCATACCTATTCTTTAGTTTAGTGGCTATCTTCTGCTGGGCAATATCAAAAGGCTCAATGTTGTCAAGCGAATACTGGTGTGATCAATTACGGCAAATGGCGTACGGAGTCGCCGGCATAGAGCGGCAGATGCGCTATGACGCTCCATTGTGGTTTTTCACGTGCTTATTTTCAGTGCGTCTCATTTTTGCTGGACTCACATCAGTAGTGCCATCAAAGCTATTGCAAATAGCCTGCATATTGCTATTTGCAGTAGTTGCACATAATTACGTTTTCCCTAACTTTAACTCCTTGATCTGGAACAGCGACGTTGCGATGGTCGCACTTGTCTTCTTCGCCGCTGGCCAGGTCATACCCCAAATAAAGCTTGCGCCATCTATGGTAACTATGAAAGCAAGATGGGCTACGGGTTTAACTGCACTCGCTCTGCTTGCAGTATCGATAGTTGCTAACGGGCGCGTCGATATGAACGGGAGGCAATTCGGGGATGCGCTATGGTTTTACTTGGGCGCCTTCGCGGGGATAGCGTTAACCGTTGAGATAAGCAACCGTTTCGCTCACGTCGCTTTCTTAAAAATTTTAGGTCGCGCCTCCATTGTTATCTTCCCAGTTCATTTGCTTTTCGCGCTTTTACCATATAGAACAGTTCCGATAGTTACATGGTACGGCTATAAAGCTACCCACTCCGAGTTCGTCGCTGCAGTTATCGTATCAATTATTGAAATAATGGTGTGCTTGCCAATTTACTTCACCATTAATAAGTGGGCACCGGCTTTGATCGGCCGGTCAGCCGGGGCGAAGCTGCGGCTCAGCCAACGTCCAGCTCTAGAGCAAGCTTAGATAGCTAGCCAAATGGCATTTTTCATTGAAAACTTAGATCTGGGCTGTTTAACGACTCTTGGATAGGTGCGCGTTCGACGTCCGGCAAGAGATAGGCGCGCGCCTGCTCGCGTAGCCGAGCCGAGCGCTTGGGGAAGGTCCCGAGTGTCTGAAAAGGCCAGTGGTACAGGGCCGTGGTAATGGCCAAGGCCAGCCACTGAAAACTCAAACGCTGTGGCGGTACCTGCAGTTCGTCAGGTGAGGTACTGTCGGGGCTCACCACCAACCATGACTTGATGAGTCGTGCTTGCCAATGGGATGGCAAATCCGGTCGCTGCTTGCGTGCCTGCGGCGACACCGCAAAACTCACCAGACAGTCGTCAGGAGCAAACTGGCATATCACTTTATAGACCAATCCCGCTCTGGCCCGCATGAGCCAGTGCTTTTGCTGTCCTGCCTGCTGCCAGTCGAGTAAGAAGGACGCCGAGAGATAGGCACGGTCGAAGATCGTTAACGACTGATCTGGAACCTTGTGCATGAGTGGCTTGGCAAAGCTCAGTTCCCCGGTACCGTAGTCACCAAACTCGGCGGCACCGATCAGGTGAGTATAGGTGTCTATCAAGCAGACCGCGTGCAATTGCGGCCAAGCGCCGCTGCAATGTGCGTTTGTGCCTCGCCAAAATTTTTCGCCATTGGTTGGCGTGTCGGGCAGTGACCAAACAACGCCATCGACGGCGTAGCTCCGCAACCCATGAAAAAGTCCGTGCTCAGGAATGGTCGCACTTGCCCAACAGCTCGCCACACGATCAAACAGCCATGCCATCGGCGCTTCACCCAGGCGCTCGCGGCCTGCTACTGCGGCACTAGGGACGGGCGCACTTGGCGTCGGCCCATCGGCGAGATCTAGCTGCTGGACGATATGCCAGATCGGTTCATTGCGAAACAGGACCAAGCCGATGACCAGCCACACCATACGCTCGGCCGACAGGCGCCGTCGACGCAGTGACACGGTTCCAGTCTGCCGCAAGGCTTCGTCGATCCATTCAGGATCGATCAGGCTGGCGAAACGAGGTCAAGTTGAAGGGCCATAATAGAAACGGATTCAAGTTGATCGTGAACCCGTTTTAGCTCAAACCGCCGGCGGGACATGCTCGAGTGGCGCAGAATTTTGTTTTATCAGGAGAGAATTTGCCTGGCGACGTCGGGTTAAAGCGTTCCGGCGCGTTCAACCTCGTCGCAACCTTCCTGCTGTCGAGGTAACCATACCGTGAATTGACTCCCTTTACCCAAGCCGTCACTTGAGCATCGGACCTTCCCGCCATGTAGCTCGATCAAGCTTTTTACCAGTGCCAATCCTAATCCCAAGCCGCCCGTCGATCGGTCAGATGTTGGTTCTACCTGCGCAAACAACTCGAACGCATGCGGAATGAACTGAGGTGCCATCCCGATACCGTTGTCTTCAACTGATATCACGACTTGAGCCTCTTCGAAACGCATCTCAAGCAGAATGTAACCGCCTTCGGGTGTGTATTTGGCGGCATTCGTCAAGAGGTTAGTAACAACCTGAACCAGTCGCTTTTTGTCAGCCATCACAACGGTTGGACGGGGCGGACCTTTTACCATTAGCTGAAGACCTCGTGCTTGAACCTGGGGCATCGCTTGCTCTACAGCGTCGTCGATTACTTCACTGAGGTCAACCGGACTTAGCTTCACCTCAATCAAGCCTCGCGTCACTCTTGAGACGTCCAAAAGGTCATCAACAAGACTGGCCATGTGCGCTACCTGCCTGGCAATCACACTGCTGGCATGGTCGATCATCGTTTCGTTGCCCTTAGCCTTTTTCAATATGGCAGAAGCTGTGCTGATAGGTGACAGCGGATTGCGCAACTCATGGCCCAGCATCGCCAGAAACTGGTTTCGGCGTTCTCTCTCCGTTACTTCTGCCCTGCGTTGGGCGTCCGCAAAGCTGGACACTGAACCGGCAACAAGCTGATCAATTGCTTCATTAAAACGTATAATGTCGTCAATGTCCGTGGGACTAGGAGAAAACTGAGCTCTTCTCCAGAGCCGGAGCACGCTGGCTCGTAGAGCACGATATTCGGAGAAAAGTTGCTCTATTGTAAATTTCGACTCCAAACGACCGACGCCATGTTCATCCGCCGAATCGCGTTCGTTACGAGGCGCCAAGCCGTGTGACTTCTCAAGCTGCTTTTTAGCCGACTGTGAAATACGGAGGTCTTCCGCGATGAACTTCAGCATCAATGCAGCATGGTCGCGTAAATCAACGTCGTCCATCGTGAGTGCGGCAGGCTTCAGCGTGCGTGCAAAGCTCTCCCATTCTTGCAGAATTTGTTCCATCTGGGAAATTATGAAATCTGCTAGGCACAAAGCGTACTCCTAAAAGAAATTAGCACGATTGTAACTTCTACGTCTGAGGCACGTTCGCACGGTTAGCGCGCAAGCACAGCCAGACACAAGGTCCGCTCTTGGACCCGATAGCAGAAGTTCCCGATGCGAGAGGGCGTGAACGCTCCCGGCATCTTTCAAGATCCGGCGAATCTTGCCTGAAAAGACCGGATCGCCTGGCAGGACATCGAATGTGCAGCCTCCACCATGTTGGCAAGCTCAACGCAAGATGCGCGGTTTCCGGGTTTTCTGCATGTCGTATGCCGGCGGGCAACAACGGATGTGCTACTGTGTCTTGCCGGGAATGTGCACGTCGCCCTGCCCCTGTTCTACGCGGCTTCGCCGTCCCTTCTATGAGCCGAGGCTGGCGCTCAGTTTCATCTGCCTCAACGCTCACATGCAAAAACGTAAAACCCGGTCGCTCGACCGGCTGTCGCTGGCCGGCCTCACGATATCGGCCTCCGGCTCGATTGTTTTCAGCCTGATTGCTCTCCTGGGCGAGTCTTCCGGCGTGGTGCTGCCGGGCGGCGCCATGCTGTTCGCGGTCATGGCAGTCCTGTTCGGCTTGTGCTTGCGGCGGCACGCCGGCAGCGCCGCCGCGCTTGACCACGCCTTGCCATTACTGAAGGCGGGCGCTTTGCAGGACGCGATCTTCAACAGCGCCAATTTTTCCAGCATCGCCACCGACGCCCAGGGTGTCATCCAGATTTTCAATGTGGGCGCCGAGCGCATGCTGGGCTACGCGGCGGCGGATGTGGTCGACCGCATCACGCCGGCGGATATCTCGGATCCCCAGGAAGTGATCGCGCGCGCCAGGACGCTGACGGCCGAACTCGATACGCCGATCTCGCCCGGATTCGAGGCGCTCGTCTTCAAGGCCTCGCGCGGCATCGAGGATATCTACGAACTGACCTATATCCGCAAGGATGGCAGCCGCTTCCCCGCGGTGGTATCGGTCACGGCGCTGCGCGATGCAGCAGGCGCCATCATCGGCTACCTCCTGATCGGCACCGACAACACCGCGCGCAAGCAGGCCGAGGACGCCCTGGCGCGGGCCGGCGCCCTTCAGCTGGCGATCTTCAACAGTGCCAATTTTTCCAGCATTGCGACCGATGCCCAGGGTGTCATCCAGATTTTCAATGTCGGCGCCGAGCGCATGCTCGGCTACGCAGCGGCCGATGTCGTCAACAAGATCACGCCCGCCGATATCTCGGATCCCGGTGAAGTCATCGAACGCGCCGGGTTGCTGAGCCTGGAATTCGACGCCCCCATTTCGCCGGGTTTCGAGGCCCTGGTGTTCAAGGCCTCGCGCGAGATCGAGGATATCTACGAACTGACTTATATCCGCCAGGACGGCAGCCGCTTCCCCGCGATCGTGTCGGTCACCGCGCTGCGCGACGTACAGGATGCCATCATTGGCTACCTGCTGATCGGCACCGACAATACTGCCCGCAAGCAGGTGGAAGAAGAGCAGGAGCTGCTCGATCAAAGCCTGCGCGACCAGCAGTTCTATACCCGCTCGCTGATCGAATCGAATATCGACGCCCTGATGACGACGGATCCACGCGGGATCATCAGCGACGTCAATCACCAGATGGAGTCCTTGACCGGCTGCACCCGCGACGAACTGATCGGCGCCCCCTTCAAGAACTATTTCACCGACCCGAAGCGCGCCGAGGCAGGCATCAAACGCGTCCTGCGCGAAGGCAAGGTCACGAACTACGAACTGACCGTGCTCGCGCGCGACGGCAAGGAAACCGTCGTGTCGTATAACGCAACGACCTTCTATGACCGCGCCCGCAACCTGAAGGGCGTGTTCGCGTCGGCGCGGGATGTCACGGACCGCAAGCAGTTCGAGCACAAGCTTCAGGAAAATAACATTGAGCTGGAACTGGCCAAGGGTGCAGCCGAAAAAGCCAACCTGGCCAAGTCCGATTTCTTGTCGAGCATGAGCCACGAACTGCGCACGCCGCTGAATGGCGTGCTTGGCTTTGCCCAGCTGATGGAATCGGCCATCCCCCCGCCCTCGCCTTCGCAGCAACGTTCGATCCAGCATATCCTCAAGGGCGGCTGGTACCTGCTACGGCTCATCAACGAAATCCTCGACCTGGCGATGATCGAGTCGGGCAAGGTCACGGTGTCGGCCGAGCCGATGTGCATGGCCGAGGTGTTGCTCGACTGCGGCGTGCTGGTCGGCCCGCAAGCCATCCGCCGGTCGGTGGAACTGCGCCTGCCCCACTTCGAGCAGGCATGCTATATCCACGCCGATCTCACGCGGGTCAAGCAGGTCATCATCAACCTGCTGTCGAATGCGATCAAGTACAACCGCCCCGGTGGGTCGGTGACGGCGCGCTGCGAGCGCCACGGCGAGCAGCGCGTGCGCCTGTACATCAAGGATACGGGCATGGGCCTGTCGACCGAGCAGGTCGCCCAGCTCTTCCAGCCCTTCAACCGGCTCGGCCAGGAGCGAAGCGCCGAGGAAGGCACCGGTATCGGGCTGGTCGTCACCAAGCAGCTGGTCGAACTGATGAATGGCCAGATCGGCGTGGAGAGCACGCTCGGCGTCGGCACCGAGTTCTGGGTGGAATTCCCTGCGTCGCAACGACCGGAACTGGCCGACATCAGTGAACGGCCTGCCGCCGGCCGGACGAAGATGCGCGAGGCGTCCGAGCAAGTACTGCGTACTGTCCTGTATGTCGAGGACAATCCGGCCAACCTCGCCCTGGTCGACGAGTTGATCGCGCGCCGCGGCGACCTGCAGCTGCTCAGCGCCGTCGACGCCCACCTCGGCATCAACCTGGCGCGCGCCTGCCAGCCCGACCTCATCCTGATGGACATCAACCTGCCGGGATTGAGCGGATACGGGGCACTGAAGATCCTGCAGAACGATCCCGCCACCGCGCATATCCCGGTCATTGCCTTGTCCGCCAACGCCGTGCCGCGCGACATCGCGCGCGGCATCGACGCCGGCTTCCTGCGCTACCTGACCAAGCCAATCCAGATCGTCGAATTCATGGATGCGCTCGACGTCGCCTTGCATGTCGCCAAAGAACATGGGTTTGGCGAAGACCTCGAGCCCGCCTTGTAGCGGGCAGCCGGGGCATCAAAACAAATCGTTTTCTTTGCCCCGGCTAGTGCTAAGATGAATCCACCTTGCTGGTCAGCCGCGCCCTTGCTTGCGCAAGCTGCCATCTCACTGTTGCCGCTCCAGGCAATGCACATCTAGTCTTGCGAGCGTTCAGGCGCGGCCCTGCCTCAGCCAATTACGAAGAACGAAAGTAACAGTGAGAACCCCTTGCGCTTCCCCCGAGAACACCTTCCGCCCCTCGCCTGAACGCTCGCGGAGCGCATGAGCGCCGAGCCCACCCTGGAGGCGGCGCGCGTCGACCTGGCCAACTGCGCGGACGAGCCCATTCACTTGCCTGGCACCATACAGTCGCATGGCGCGATGCTGGTGCTGGACCGCGCGGGAGCGCTCGAAGCATGGAGCGCCAACGTGCCCGTCCTGCTGTGCATCGATGTGCGGGCCGGCATGCAGCTTGGCCAGCTCGGACTGCCCGCCCCCGTTACGACGATGGTCACGGACTGCCTGTCGCTGCCGGCCGGGGAAACCATTCCGCTGGTGCTGCCGGTGCACATCGGCCAGTACGATTTCGATTGCGTGACGCATGCCTACCTCGACAGGATCATTGTCGAGTTCGAGCTGCGTGACGTCTCGCTCCATACGGTCGGCATGTTCGCCTTGCGGGCACATGGCGCCCTGGACCGTTTGAAGCGCCAGACCAGTCTTCCATCGCTGTTACAGATGGCCACCGACCAGGTCAGGGACATCACGGGCTTCGACCGCGTGATGGGCTACCGTTTTGGCCAGGACGGCAGCGGCGACGTCATCGCGGAGTCGCGCATCGCGGCGCTGGCCCCGCTGCTCGGCATGCGCTACCCGGCCTCGGACATTCCAGCCCAGGCGCGGCGCCTGTACGTCATGAACACCTTGCGGCTGATTCCCGACCTGGAAAGCAAGGCCGTGCCGATGCTGGGAGACCACACCGGGGCGACGGTCGACATGAGCCACTGCGTACTGCGCAGCGTGTCGCCGGTCCACATCGAATACCTGCGCAACATGGGCGTCGGGGCGTCGATGAGCGTCTCGATCATCGTCGACGGCCGTTTGTGGGGCATGATCGCCTGCCACCACCTGCTGCCGCGCCGGGTGCCGTATGCGATCCGCATGACTGCCGACGTGATTGCGCAGGTGCTGGCGGCAACCGTCCAGACGCTGGAAGCGCAGCAGCGCGCCGCCATGATCGAGCGGGCGGCGCGGGTGCGCACCAACCTGATGCAGGTCCTGCTGCGCGACGAAGACGCCTTGCGCGAAGTCGGCCTGCAGGCTGAAGCCATCTGCGCGGCGCTCGACTGTCCGGCACTGATCGTGACCCAGTCGGGCCGCCACCTGGTGCATGGCGACATCGATGCCCGCACGGCGGCCGCGATCGTCCGGGCGCATCCCGCGGCTGGCGAAGGCCTGATCGAGCGGCTGGGCATCGACGACTGGCCCGAGGACGCGCGCGAGCATATCCGGCAATGGCCCGGCATGCTGGCCATGTGTTTCGATCCGTCCACCGATGGCTGGGTGATCGCCATGCGTCCGGAACAGGTGGTGTCGATTCGCTGGGCCGGAAAACCGGAGAAAATCATCGACGTCGGCCCCCTGGGTGCGCGGCTGACACCGCGCGGCTCCTTCGACGAATGGCTGGAAACCGTGCGTGGCAGGGCCGAGCCATGGTCGCCGACACATGTGTTGATCGCGCGCGACATGCAGGAAGAACTGCACCGGGCCAGCATTGCGCGCCAGGCCGAAACCGACCTGGCGCGCGCGCGGCTGATGGCCATGCTCGGCCATGACCTGCGCGAACCCCTGAACGCGATCCAGATGGCGGCCACGCTGCTGCAAAAGGGTGGTCCCGCCGCGCCTATGGGCGTGCGCATCCAGGCGTCCGGCAACCGCATGAGCCGCCTGATCAGCCAGGTACTGGACGTGAGCAAGATCGAAACCGGGATCGGCCTGGGATTGCGCATGCAGGCAGTCGACCTGGCCCCCGTGCTGCGCGACCTGGTCGACGAGGCGGGCGTCGGCTATCCCGATGTCACCTACCGCATGAGCGGTATTGCCAGCGCCATTGTCGAGGCCGATGCGGACCGGCTTGCCCAGGTGGCGTCGAATTTGCTGAGCAATGCCCGCAGCCACGGACGCCGCGCGGAATCCATCGACATCGTGCTCTCCAGCGGGCCCGACTATGCATCTTTTTCGGTCAGCAACGTTGCCGATGCGCTTGCCGATTCCGCCGTCCACGCCCTCTTCACCCCGTTCAAGGCAGCTTCATTGCACAACACGCAAAATCGCGGTGGAATGGGTTTGGGCCTCTACATCGCCGAGCGCATCGTGACTGCACACAACGGCAGCATCGGCTATGCGCACGTTGGCGGGAGGGTCGTGTTTACGGTCTCGATCCCCCTGGCCAGCCGGTAGCGGCGTTACTGGAGCTGTTCGGCGATCGCGGCAAGCACCGAGGACACGTTCAAGGGCTTGATCAGGTAATGATCGAACCCGGCTGCGCGTGCCAGGTCGCGCTTGGCATCTTCGCTGTAGCCTGTGGTGGCGATCATCAGGGGCGCATCTTTCTGGTAGCGCGCCTTGATGGCGGCGACCACCTCGAGCCCGGTCAGGCCGGGAAGGCCCAGGTCGCACACGACGACATCGAAGCGCTGCTCCAGCGCCAGGCGCAAACCCTCGATGCCGTCGAAACTGTTGGTGACCCGGTGGCCTTCGATTTCGAGAAGCATCCCCATGAGTTCATTGGCATCGACATTGTCCTCAATGATGAGGATGTTGTACGACCCGGCCAGGCGCTCGGGCGGCAGTGGCGACGGCCGCGGCGAGGAGCTTCCCAGTGGCAAGCTGATCGTGAAACTGCTGCCGGCGCCGGCGCCGGCACTGAACAGGGCTGCCGTCCCCCCATGCATGCTGACAATCGTGCGCACCAGCGACAATCCGACTCCCAGGCCGCCGGGCGAGCGTTCGAGAGTGCGATTGCCCTGCGTGAACAAATCGAATACATAAGGCTGGAGCTCATCGGCAATGCCCGAGCCATTGTCGCTGACGGTCACATCGACCCTGCCGTCGCGACGCACTGCCGTGATACCGATGGCGCCCCGCATGTCGGTGAACTGGCTGGCATTATTGAGCAGGTTGGTAAACACTTGTACCAGCCTGACAAGGTCGCCATCGACGACGATATCACCGTCAGGCAAGTCCACCTGCAGCTGTTGCCGGCGCTGCTGTATGCCAGGTTGGCTGGCCTCGACCGCCGCATGGATGATGTCGCCCAAGGGCACCGGGGCGATCTGCAGGACGATTTTCCCGCTCACCGCGCGCGAGGCATCGAGCAGATCGTCCAGCAGGCGCGACATATGCGTGATCTGCCGGTTCAGCACACCGTGGGCCTGCGCCACCGTCAGGTGGGTCTGGGCGGTCGTGGCCAGCAACTGGCTGGCCATTGTCATCGACTGGAGCGGATTGCGCAGCTCGTGGGCCAGCATTGCGACGAATTCCGTCTGCGGCAAGGCGTCGTTCTTGCGGTTGGCCGCTGGCGCAAGGCCGGGCGCAGGGTCGGCGGCGGTCGCGGGGAGATCGCCATGCCTGCCCTGGGGCGGGTTGCGGCGGATTTCCTCGAGCAGGCTGGCCACGGTCGCGCGCAAGCCGATCAATTCGGTTTCATCACGTGCATGGCGCTCGTCCGCCGACAAGGGCGGCGGCGCTGCAGCTTCAAACAGGGGGTCGAGATCAGGAGGCATGGCGAAGTCCAATGAATAGTACTTTACGCCCTGCCATCACCTCCAGGGTGCGACACGTACGCCAGCTAGGTTGCTGCTTACAGAAGGTCGTACCTTACTCCCTATCGCGCATGAGCGGGGTAAAAACAATGGCGTGCCGTGCATAGCCGGCGCCTAGGCCGGCGCCAGGTGCGTGCCGTGATAGCGGGCAACGACTTCTTCGAAGCCGACCGGCTTGCCGAACAGCCAACCCTGCACCGACTGCACGCCTTCCGCCGCGAGGAATTCGGCCTGTGCCTGGCGTTCGACGCCTTCCGCGATCATGCGCAGGCCCAGCGAGCGCGCCATGGCGATGATGTGCCCGACGACCTGGTCTTTCGGCGCCTTGGTGGCGATGGCCTCGACGAAGGATCGGTCGATTTTCAGGAAATCGAGTTCGAGCGACTCGAGCGAGGACAGGCTCGAATAGCCGGTACCGAAATCGTCGATGGCGATCTCGAAGCCGCGTGCGCGCAGCACTGAAATCACGCGGCAGGCAGACTCGAGGTCGATAAAGCTGCGCTCGGTAATTTCGATGATGAGGTTGGCCGGGATGGCGTTGGTGTTGGCCAGGAATTGATCGAGCAAGGTGACGATGGCGCGCGATTTCAGGTCGGCCGCAGACAGGTTCAGGGCGACATGGAAGTCCGGGTGGGCCGCGAGAAAACGGCCGGCATCTGCCTCCACCAGTTCCAGCACGCGCCGGGTCAGCTCGGTGATGATCCCTGTTTGTTCGGCAACAGGAATGAACAGGTCCGGGCCGAGCAGTTCCCCGGAGCGGCGCCATCGCAGCAAGGCTTCGGCACCGATGCACTGGCCGGTGCGCAGCTCGATAATCGGCTGGTAGTCGAGAAAGAATTCGCGATGCTTCAAGGCATAGCGCAAGGCTGCGCCCATTGAGCGCTGCCGCCGCGCCGCCAGCAGGATCGCGACAGCGAGGGCCAGGCCGGCAACGGCGCCGATCGGCACGAGGCGCGCGGCGATGGCATTCGTTTTCGCGTTCACATACGCGGTCGGGACGGCTGCGACGGCGGCCAGGCGGAACTGGGTCGACCGCGCCAGGGCCACCAGGTGGGCCGTATCTGAAAACACTATTTCGCGCGCGCCACCCAGGTGCCGCAGCCAGGCGCGGTCGATGTGGCCTTGCGCCAGCTCAGGCCTGCTGCTCAGCGGCCGGTCCAGCTGAAATATGCCCAAGGACATTTCAGACAAGCCTGCCCAGGTGTCGAGCGGCAGATCGCGGTGCACCAGCGCGGCAAAGTCGCCGCGCGCCAGGGCCATGAGCGGGCTCTTGCCCGGTTCCCCGATCGGAACATGCGGGTAAATCGTGGCGCCACGCGGGGTCATGAAACTGTTGTCGCCCAGATCGAAAGCGATATCACCCATGGAGGAGCAGATCATGGTCCCGTCGCGCACCCGCCCGACGGCCTGGATATAGCTCGACGTGAGGTCCAGCTGGCGCATGAGGGACAGCTCGGAGGGCGAACACGGTGCCTGGCCGGCTTTCGCCAATTGCTCTATCGCATCCTGCGCCTGCCGGGTGGTCCCGTCGGCGCGGTGCAGGATATCCCGCGCATAGCGGAGCGTCAGCTCGGCCGTGGCGTCGTAGGCCTGCTGCTGCGCTTCGCGGTAGGCCAGCCATGGCAGCAGCACGAGTGCTGCCAGCGCAGCCAGGATGGTAATGCAGAACAATAATCGCCTGTGCATGCATACCCCACTGGATCGAGGCCGGATGGACGCTGCATGCAAACGGACATAACCGGCGAAATGAGTATAGTCCTATCTTTCGCCTTGGCCAGGGGAACATGATTTGGGCCTAAACGGGCAGTCAGGGATGCGGCATAGGAGCAAGGGCCGCCTCGAACTGGTCCAGCGGCGATGGCCGCCCGCACAGGTAGCCCTGGTAGGCGTTGCAGCCTGCGGCCTGCGGGAAGTCGCGCTGCGCTGAGGACCGGTCGGGTTGTAATGCCCGGAATAAAGCCGCTTTGCCAACAAAGGCAAATTTTTTCGCGGTCTTCGCAACATTCCCATCCTCTACAGTGCGGTCCCGTTTTACAATCGCGGCTATTGCCGCACAGAAACCGGCCACACTGACCCTAGCTCACGATGACCCTGACCAGCTCTCCCGCTCCCGACCAGCTTGACCGGCACCGCCTTGCCGTGCGCCGCAACCCGCGCGACGGCAACGCCCATGCCCTGCTCGGCCTGGCCCTCCTGAAAGCGCGCCAGCTCGACGAGGGCGTGGCAAGCCTGCGCCGGGCGCTAGAACTGAACCCGAAGGTGCGCGGCCTGCAGCCGGTGCTGGCCGCGGCCCTGTTCGAGCTCGGGCGCAATGAAGAAGCGGTGGCGGCCTACCGCAGCGCGCTGCGCTTCCAGGACGAGGCCGACCTGCACCAGGGCCTGGCCAATGCGCTGCTGCGCCTCAAGCGCGCGGCCGAGGGCGAAGCCGCCGCGCGCCGCGCGGTGGAACTGGCGCCGGCGCACAGCGCGCCACTGCTGGTGCTGGCCGGGGTGCTGCACGCGCTCGGGAACAGCGACGAAGCCGTGGATTGCCTGGAGCGCGCGCTTGCGATCGAGCCGGACCATATCGATGCGCGCACCGACCTGGGCAACATCCTGTTCCACCAGGGGCGCCATGTGGAAGCGGCCGGGCATTTCCGCGCAGTCCTCGCGCAGCATCCCGGCCACGTGGCCGCGGTCCTGCACCTGGCCCATTGCGACCGCGTCCTGAAGCACCTTGACGCGGCCGTCGAAGGCTTCGAACGCGCCGTCGCCCTGGCCCCGGGGAGGCCGGATGTACTGGTCGACCTGAGCAATGCCTTGCGCGCCCGGGGCAGGCTCGGCGAGGCGGCGGCAATCCTGCGCCGCGCCCTCGAACTGGCGCCGGAGAACGTCCAGGTGCTGCATGGCCGGGTAGGGATGTGCTTCAACCTGGGCGAGTGGCAGGAAGCGCTGCGCCTGGCGCGGCACGCGTTCGAGCTCGAGCCGTCTCCAGGGGCGCACAGCGTGATGCTGTTCATCCTGAGCCACTGCTGTTTCGATCCGGACGAACTCACCCGCGAACACTTCGCTTTCGGCCAGCGCTGGGAGCCCGCACTGCGTGCACTGCGCCGGCCGCACGCCAACGGGCGCGATCCCGGGCGCCGCCTGCGGATCGGCTTCGTATCGGGCGACCTGTACGAACACGCGGTGGCCACCTTCGTGGCGCCGGTGTTCGAGGCGCTCAAGGATAGCGAGCAGGTGGCGCTCCACGTCTATTACAACAACACGATTGAAGACCGCAAGACCGCGGAGCTGCGCGCCTGCACCGCCGGTTGGCACATTATTGCGCACCTGGATGACGCCGCCGCCGAGGAGCTGGTCCGCGCAGACGGCATCGACATCCTGATCGACCTGTCGGGCCACTCGGCCCTGAACCGCCTCCCGCTGTTCATGCGCAAGCCCGCCCCGGTGCAGGCCAGCTGGATCGGGTATGCCGGCACCACCGGCATGGAATCGATGGACTACTACGTGTGCGATCCATTCATGCTGCCGGAAGGCCGCTACGACACCCAGTTCTCCGAACAGCTGGCGCGCCTGCCGCTGCTGGCGCCCTTCCTGCCGGATCCGGGCGCACCGCCGGTGAACGATTTACCGGCGCTGCGCAACGGCTTCCTGACCTTCGGCAGCTTCCACCGCGCGAGCAAACTCAGCCGCGACGTGATCGCCCAGTGGTCCAGGCTGCTGCATGCGGTGCCCGATTCGAAGATGCTGCTGGGCGGCCTGCAGTCCGGCGTGGACGACGTGCTGGTCGACTGGTTCGCCCACGAAGGCATCCCGCGCGAGCGCCTGCTGCTGCGCGAGCGCACCCACGTGCATGGCTACCTGATGCAGCATTACGACGTCGACGTCTGCCTCAGTCCCTTCCCCTACAGCGGCTCGACCACGGTCGGCCATGCATTGTGGATGGGCGTGCCGACACTGGCCACGGTCGGGGCGACCAACCCGAGCCATGCTGCGGTGTCCTTTATTTCCCACGTCGGCCTGCGCGACTTCGTGACCGATGACGAAGCCACGTATGTGCGCCTCGGCGTGTTCCTGTCGCAAAACATCCCGGCCCTTGCCGCGATGCGTGCCGGGATGCGCGAGCGTTTCGTCAATTCGGTGCTGGGCTATCCGGGCGTGACCGCCGCGGGCCTGGAACATGGCCTGCGCCTGATGTGGCAGCGCTGGTGTGCCGGCGAGGCGCCGACCTCGCTGCGGGTACGGCTGTCGGACCTGGCGCCGGCCTGACTCCGACTCTCTGAATAGATAGATGTCGCTTCGACGCCGCCGCAAGGCGGCGTTGTCGTTCCTGCCAGCGCGGCATGGACAGTTCGACATCGTTTCGCGCGTCACGAAAAATATTTGAATAAATTTCCGTACGGAACTTAATGCCGGAGTGAAACCTGTCGCCTTGTACTTGTGAGAGCGAGTGACGCACTCGAAACCGAATTCACCAATC
Source organism: Telluria sp. ZB4P37 (assembly GCF_059685855.1). Taxonomy (NCBI): domain Bacteria; kingdom Pseudomonadati; phylum Pseudomonadota; class Betaproteobacteria; order Burkholderiales; family Oxalobacteraceae; genus Telluria; species Telluria sp. ZB4P37. Next base: position 155 of record NZ_JCASID010000009.1, on the reverse strand, counting down.
AGGAGCTAACCATGCTGAGCCTTCACACCAACAACGCTGCACTGTCCGCACAAAACTCGATCAGCCGCACCCAGAGCTCGCTGTCGACCTCGATGACCCGGCTGTCGACCGGCTACCGCATCAACTCGGCAATGGACGACGCCGCCGGCCTGCAG